>DAOUJA010000071.1:0-81408 GCA_034423175.1 Dehalococcoidia bacterium | reverse complement strand
ATACCGGCGAGGGCCGCGAACTCGCGGAAGCCGAGCGTATCGTTCCCCGTCGTAACAAGCCGGTGGGCTTTTTCGTCCCAGGCGACCATCAGGGTTTCGATGCAGCATCCCATGGCGGGATGATAGCCCCGCTCAACTCGATTGACACGCCCCGCCAGCAGTCCGGGCCCCGGCGGGGATGCGGGTCCGCTGGAGCCAAACCCGCGTTATACTCTCCACCAACTCGCAAGGGCTGGACGGAGGCGTGGCAATGGGCAATCTGCTCCAAGGGAGAGTGGCGGTCGTCACCGGCTCGGGCCGGGGTATCGGACGCGCCCATGCGATGGCGCTCGCGGAGGAGGGGGCGAGCGTTGTCGTGAACGACATCGGCGTCGAGCGCGACGGCTCCGGCGGGACCCGCGCCCCGGCAGACGAGGCTGTCGCGGCGATACGCGAGAACGGCGGCGAAGCCGTCGCCAGCTACGACGACATCTCCGACTACGAGGCCGCGGGCAACCTCATCAGGACGGCGGTGGACAACTTCGGGAGGCTGGACATCCTGGTGAACAATGCGGGGACGTTCCAGTACCGGCTCTTCCACCAGTTGACTGAGCAGGAGTGGGACGGTCTGATGAACGTGCACCTGTTCGGGACGTTCAACACCTGCCACCACGCCGTGAAGGTGATGATGGAGCAGCGCTACGGCCGCATCATCAACACGGCCTCCAGCCAGTGGCGCAACCCGGAAGGCCGCGGGAACTACGGCGCGGCCAAGGGCGCCATCGTGTCGCTCACGTGGGGGCTCGCATTCGAACTGCGCAACCACAACATCACCGTGAACGCGATAGCGCCCATGGCCGCCACGCGCAGCTTCGGCGACGACACCTACCGGAACATGCTGGCCGACGCCGGGCTGGACCGGAAGAAGAACCCGGCGGAGCAGGGCGACAACCGGGCGGGGCCGGAGTTCGTCTCGCCGTTGGTGGTCTGGCTTGCGTCGGAACGCGCAGCCGGAGTCAACGGCATCGTCTTCCGGGCGGGGTCAGGCAAGATCGGGCGCTACAGCCACCCGACCGAGGTGCGGACGCTCTACCGCGAAGCAGGTAACGGCGAGCCGTGGACGCTCGACGAGCTCGACGAACTGCTGCCGTCAACCGTGCTCATGGGCGAGACGAAGGCGCCGTTCATACCATAAGTCCCCCGTGCGAGGTTCCTGCCTCCGCAGGAACGACGGAACCCGCCCACATCCGTGCGCGGCTAGGAAGGACCAACATGGCAGACGAGTACATTCCACCGAGAGGGAACCGGCTCGCGGGCAAGGTCGCGATCGTCACCGGCTCGGGCCGCGGCATCGGGCGGGCGCACGCCATCGCCCTCGCCGCCGAAGGTGCGAAGGTCGTCGTCAACGATCCCGGTGTCGAACGCACGGGCGCGGGCGGGGACGCAGGGCCGGCGGACGACACCGTCGCGTTCATCAGGGAGAACGGCGGCGAGGCCGTCGCCAACTACAACTCCGTCGCGGACTACGAGGAGGCCGGGCAGATCATCCGGACCGCGCTCGACGCATACGGGAAGCTGGACGTGCTGATGAACAACGCAGGCATCGCGCGCGAGGGCCTCTTCCACCAGATCACGCCGGAGGACTTTGCGGCGGTCGTGGGCACGCACCTGAAGGGAACGTTCAACACCTGCCACCACGCCGTCCCGCTCCTGATGGAGCAGGGCTCCGGGAGGATCATCAACACGGCGTCCAGCCAGTGGCGCAACCCGGAGGGCCGCGCGGCCTACGGTGCGGCGAAGGGCGGCATCGTCAGTCTCACCTGGAACCTCGCGTTCGAGCTGCGCTACCACAACATCACGGTGAACGCGATCGCGCCGATGGCGCAGACGCGCGGCTTCATCAACTACCGCCACCCGCAGGTGCTTGCGGAGGCCGGCATCCCCGCGAAGAAGGCTGGCGACGAACTCGCGGCGAACCGCCCGGGCGGCGAGCACGTCTCGCCCATCGTCGTCTGGTTGGCGAGCGACGCAGCCGCGCACGTGAACGGCTGCGTCTTCCGGGCAGGGAGCGGGAAGTACGGGTTCTACGCTCATCCCACGGAGGTACGGACGGCGAACAAGGACTGGCGCACCAGGGGGAAGTGGACGATGGAGGAGCTCGACAAGGTGCTGCCGAGCAACCTGCTCTTCGACGGCTCGACCGCCCCCTTCATCCCGGTGGACTAGGGGCTGGCCAAGCCGTCCATGCCCGATCTGCCATTCGTCGCCGCCTCCGCCGCCACGGTGCTCTTCGCCTCAACTGTCCAGGGCGCTACCGGCTTCGGGTTCGTCATCACCTCGTTGCCTGTCATGGCCGTCTACCTCGATCCGAAACTCGTGGTGCCCGCGCTGCTGCTCCTCAGCATCGCGGTGAACCTCCCGTTGATGGTGCACACCCGGCGCGACTTCCGAATCAGCCGCGTATGGCCGATGATGGTCGCGGGAGCCGCGTTTACGCCGGTCGGAACGCTGATCCTGGCGCGGCTCGATGCCCCGGAACTCAAGATACTGCTGGGAGTGGTGACGGGCACGGTGGCTGCGGCGCTCCTGCTCGGGTTCCACCGCACGGCGCGCAACCAGCGCCTCGCGTCGGTCCCGGTCGGAGCGGCGAGCGGGTTGCTGACGGGCGCCACGGGCCTGGCAGGCGCGCCCATCATCCTCTTCTTCACCAACCAGGGCGTGGCGCAGCGCGAATTCCGTGCGGATATCATCTATTATCTGCAGGCGGTGGCTTTCGCGGCGCTGCCGAGCTACTTCGTAGCTGGCGTGTTGACGGTTGAAGCACTACGGCTGGCCGCGGTGCTGTTGCCGGCCGGGGCTGTGGGTGTCTCCGTGGGGATATGGCTTTCCGGCCGTGTCCCGGCATCGGTGTTTCGGCGCATCGCGTTGGGTATCGTACTGATCGCTGCGGTGATCGCGATCACGTCGGGGGTGGCAGGGTGAGTCTGTCCAGTTCGTTACGGCGCCGGCTGGCCTCGATAGCCGTGTTGGCGCCCCTCTACTACACGTCGGTTACGGCGCGTGCGATGCGACGCGCCCCGCCCGGATACAGCTCGACACAACACACGATGAGCCGCCTCGCCGCGCGGGGCACGTCGAGCGCCCGGCTGATGAACGCCGGGTTCGCGGGCTACGGCGTGCTCGTGCAGGGGCTCGGGCCGCTGCTGCACCACGAGGCCAGAGGAGGAAAGCGGGGACGGACCCTCTGGGGGCTGGTGGCCATCTACGGACTGGGCGCCGTGCTGGCGGCGAAGTATCCCACCCGCAGCGAGCGGCAGGTGCTGCCGGGGGTCACGGAGAACAGCGCCCACAACATCGCAGGCGGAATGACGCTGGCGAGCATCGGCCTGCTCATGGCAGTGTCGCCGCGCGCGCTGAAGGAGCGCCCGGCGTGGTGCGGGTGGTGGCGGTGGTTCTCCTACGCGATGTTCGCCGCGACGTGCATCCTTACGCTGCCGTACTACTCCCGCACATGGCTCCGCAAGCGCGGGTTGTTCCAGCGCAGTCTCTTCGTCACTACCATGACCTGGGTGATGACGACTTCCCTGCGCCTGCGCAGGCTGTCCTGAACAGCCGCCTACCGCGCGGGAACTGACGGAACGTTCGGCCCCGTACCGAACCGCTCGATCTCCTCGTCGGTGCCGTCCCACGCAGCGATAGCGTCCACGGCATCCCGCTCCTCGGGTGTGAGCACCCAGTCGGCGGCGGCGGCGTTCGCCGTCACCTGCTCCTCGGTCATCGCGCCCGCGATGACGGAACTCACCGCGGGGTGCGCGAGCAGCCAGGAGAACGCGAGGTCCAGGACCGAGTGCCCGTGCTCGTTCGCAAAGGCGTCCAGGCGCGCGAGTGTCTCGCGGGAGCGCTCGTCGCGCTGGAGCTGGCCCACCATCCGCCGCGCGCTGCCGGGCACCTCTGCGCCCGCCGCGTACTTGCCGGTGAGCCACCCGCCCGCGAGCGGGAAGTAAGGGAGGAAGCCGATGTTGTGCTCCGTGCAGTACGGCAGCAGTTCAAGTTCCACCTGCCGGTGCATGAGGCTGTAGTTGTTCTGCGAGGAGACGAACGGAGCAAGGCCGTGCTCGCCGGCTGCGCGGTTTGCGTCGGCATGACGCCACCCCGAGTAGTTGCACTCCCCCACGTACCGCACCTTGCCTTCCTTGACGAGGTCGTTGAGGGGTTCCAGGTACTCCTCGTGCGGGACGCCGTGCGGGATGAAGTGGATCTGGTAGAGGTCGATCACGTCGGTCTGGAGCTTGGTGAGGCTCTCTTCGATGTTCCTCATGATGCGGTCCCGCGGCGACTCGCCGTTCAGGTCGGTCAGGTTGAACTTGGTGGCGATGATGGCCTCGTGCCGCTTGCCGCGCAGCGCCTCTCCGATGTGCAGCTCGCTCTGACCGTTGCCGTAGATGTTGGCCGTGTCGATGAAGTTGATCCCCACGTCCAGGCATTTGTCGAGCACGCGCTTGCTGTCCGCGTGGTCTGTGATGCGCGCCGGGTTGCCGAAGTTGTTCGTGCCGAGTCCGATGATCGATACGTTGAGGTCAGTGTCGCCGAGCCTGCGGTACTGCATATGCTGCTCCTCCGAATCATGCGGTGGGGATTGCGCCAGGACGCTGCTCACGATGATAGCCGATGGACTGGTTCGCCGGGAGAAGCGGGATGGGTTGCTATACTCGGTGGGCTGTCGCTGAGGACGGCCCCCCGAGGTGGCATGGTCACGTTCAGGTCAACCGCAGCCCGCGCGGTTATCGTCTGCGCACTCTTGCTGGCGACGGCTACAGCCTGCGGCGACGGCGCGCAGGGCCCGGACGACGCACCCGCGCTGAAGCTCGGACTGCTGCTGGACTTCAGCGCGGGGTCGGAGGAGAAGGCGCGCGACCGGGAGCGGGCATTCGACCTGGCAGTGGCACACGTGAATGCCGCCGGCGGAGTGTTGGGACGCCCCGTCGAGACGGTGACCAGGGACTCCACCCGCAATCCCCTGGTAGCAGTGCAGGAAGCCCGGCGCATGATCGAGGAGGAAGGCGTTCACGCCCTGGTGGGCCCCAACTCCAGCGCGAACTCGCTGCCCGTGGTGGAACAGATGGCCGGTCCGGCGGGCATTCCGGTCATCAGCCCCTCGGCCACTTCTCCCGTCCTCACCAACGCTGCAGACAGCGACTTCTTCTTCCGCACTGCTCTCTCCGACAGCGCGCAGGGGCCGGTGCTGGCGCAGGTAACGCGCGACCGAGGCTTTACGAACGTCGGCCTCGTCTACCGGAATGACGCCTGGGGCCGCGGCCTCTACGAGTCGTTCGAGGCGGCGTGGGCAGGGGCGCTGCGACCCGTAGTCCTTCCGGCGGGACGAACGTCGTTCCTTCCCGAGTTGCGGGAGACGGCGAGTGGTGGCGCGGAGGCCCTCGTCGTCCTCACCTTCGAGACTGAGGCCGCGGTAGTCATCCGCGAGGCCGTAGAGAGCGGTCTGTACGACCGGTTCATCCTGGGGGACGCCCTGAAGAGCCCCGCTCTGGCCGTCGTTGTCGCCGGCATGTTGGGCGAGGCGTACGGCACGGCAGGGGCGGCTGCCCCGGAGAGTGCGGTCTCGCGCGAATGGGAAGCCGCGTTCATCGCTGCATACGGCAGTCCGCCTCAATACGCCTACGTCCAGGAGACCTACGACGCCACGATCGCACTCGCTTTGGCGGCGCAGGCCGCGGGAAGCGTCGACGGGGCCGCCATCCGCGACCAACTGCGCAGCATCGGCGGCGGGCCGGGGACGGCGATAGCGCCGACAGCCGCCGGAGTCGCCGAGGCGCTGCGCATCCTCGGCGAAGGCGGAACCGTAGACTACGACGGGGCCGCAACCACGATGGACTGGGACGCCAACGGCGACCTGAAGCGCGGACACGTCGGCATCTGGCGGTTCACCGACGACGGCCAGATCGAAGACCTCGACACCGTGCACTTCGACTCCTAGAACGTACGCCTGCAGGAGTGTGAGGATGGAAATCGGATTCGTGGGCCTGGGCATGATGGGCAAGCCGATGGCAGTGAACCTGCTCAAGGCCGGGCACAGCGTCACAGTGGTCAACCGCAGCCAGGGCAAGGTACGCGAACTCGCGGAGATGGGCGCTTCTCCTGGAGCGTCGCCCGCCGACGCTGCCCGTGGCGCGGACGTCGTCGGGCTCTGCCTCGTCGGCGACGCGGTTGTAGAAGAAGTGCTCTGCGGCGAGAACGGCGTGCTGGCGGGAGCCAACCCGGGAACGATCGTCCTGGACCATTCGACCGTCCATCCCGAGTTCGCGCAGCAGATGGAAGAGACCTGCGCGGCGCGGGGCGTCATCTACCTCGACGCCCCGGTGTCCGGGACGGGCGACGTGGCCTGGGGCGGCAGGCTGACGGTGATGGTGGGCGGCGACGTCGCCGCGTTCGACCGTGCGCAACCCGCGCTCGATGCGGTGTCGGCGAATGCCCGGCACATGGGACCGGTCGGCAGCGGCAACATGGCCAAGCTCGTCAACAACATGGTGAAGGACATCAACCAGCTCGGCGTGCTGGAGACGTTCGTGCTGGGGGCGAAGCAGGGGCTGGACTGCGGGCTGCTCTTCCACGTCATGCGGAACGGCGCGTCAGCGAGCCGCCAGTTGGAGCGCATCCTGCCGAAGATCCTGGACCGCTCGTTCGAGCAGACGTCCTACGTCTCCACCAACATCAAGGACCAGGACCTCATGGAGTGGATGATCGACCAGGCGGCGCTGGTGCTGCCCCTCCGGAACGCGGCACGCGATTCGTGGCTGTACGCCGCCGAGCAGGGGCTGGCGAGCGCCGACCCGCCGGAGGCGATCAAGGCCCTCGAATGGGTCGCCGGCGTCGAAGTCGCCGGAGAGCTGCTGCCCCGCGATGCTGACGTGGCTGCGCCCGGCGGCCCCTACGAGGCCCTCGATGCCATCACGGCCGCGATGTACGAGGTCGGCGTGTTCGAAGCGTTCGCGCTCACATCGAAGCTCGGTATGGACGCCCGCGCCATGTTCGAGGTGATGCGGACGGCGTCCGGCGCGTCGGCGCGGTTGGAGCGCACCGGAGCGGTCGTCCTCGGCGACACGCGCGACGGGTCGGGGTCGACGGTCGACGACTGCGTCGCGAGCTATGGGCCGTTGCCGGAAGAGTGGCGCCGCAACGGGCTGCGCATGCCCTTGCACGAAGCGTCGGCCTCACTGTGGCGCAGGGCGGCGGAACAGGGGCTTGGAGGCGGACCGTCCTCGGCTGCGTATGCGCTCTATGAGTAGTGCCGGTAGACTGCGCGCATGGAGTACGTCGAAGTAGACGTGGAAGCCGGAGCGAACTGTGACCTCTCCGTAACGCGCATGTTCGAGGCGCTGGAGCCGTCGTATGAGGTGACGTGGGTCGAGTCCGCGTTCCGACCGGACGGCTGGGAGGGCCCCTGCGACGTCGTCGGCTGGTCGAGCGAAGGGCCGTCGCCTGCGATGGCCGCGAAGGTGTCGGACTCCGGCGACGGCGTCGCGGTGCTCGTGTACGGCGGCGAGGAGGGGCTCCGCCTCCGCCCGGCTGGCTCGTTGGCGGCGTGGTCGCTCGAGGATGCGGAGCAGTGGGGCGAGCCATGCCTGCTGCTGGAGCTGACGCTGGAGGTCAGGTAGCGCGCACCGTCCCGGCTCTGGAGCAGCGGGGGTATACAGTACAATGCTCGTGGGCATGGTTCCTCCAGCTCTCAGCCTTTCACTGCATCGAGACGCAGCATGGCACTCCGGACGGCACAATCGGATACCGGCGGACAGGGCGGCGCTCAGCTGCGCTACCGGCGGATCGTGGTCAAGGCGGGCACCAACGTCCTCACCCGCAAGACCGCGCACCTGGACCGCTCCGTCATGGAGTCCCTCGTCAACCAGGTCGCCGACGTCATGGAGAGGGGCGCGCAGGTCGTTCTCGTCACCTCCGGCGCCATCGCGGCGGGGCACGAAGCGGCCCCCGGCGTGGTGCAGGGCAAGAGCGTCGCGGCCAGCCAGATGCTCGCCGCCATCGGTCAGAGCCGTCTCATGCACGCCTACCAGGAGCTCTTCTCGCGGCGCGGCATCGTCGTCGCCCAGACGCTGCTCATCGCCCGCGACGTCGACGACCGCGTTGGCTACCTGAACGTGCGCAACACCCTCAACGGTCTCATGGAGCGCGGCATCGTTCCCATCGTCAACGAGAATGACGTCGTCGACACGAAGGAGATCAACGGCCAGCGCTTCGGCGACAACGACACCCTCTCCGCCATCGTCGCCACCGTGGTCGACGCCGACCTCCTGCTCATGCTCACCGACACCGGCGGCCTGTTCACCGCTGACCCGAACCGCGACCCGTCGGCCACGTTGGTCCCCGTGGTGGAGCGGATAGACGACTCTGTCATGGGGCTGGCGGAGGTGCACACCAGCACTTCGACCCGCGGAGGCATGGCATCGAAGCTTCAGGCCGCGCAGCACGCCACCTCCATCGGCGTGGCGGTCATATTCGGACTCGGCGGGGACCCTTCCGTGGTGCGCGAAGCCGCCTGCGGGGAGCTGACGAACGGCACCTTCTTCCCCGCGAAGGCGTCGGCGCTCGAGAGCAGGAAACGCTGGCTGCTGAGCGGCATGACGAAGAAGGACGCGGGGTTGGTGGTGGACGGCGGTGCGGAGCGCGCGCTGTGCGAGATGTCCCGCAGCCTGCTGCCTGCCGGGATCCGCGAGGTGAGGGGGCGGTTCGTGCGAGGGGACGTGGTGGAGGTCCGTTCGGAGAGCGGCTCCCGCCTCGCCTACGGCATCGCGAACTACGACTCCTCGGAGATGCGGAAGATTGCGGGAGAGCGCTCCGAGCGCATCATGGAACTGCTCGGACACCACAACGGCGACGAAGCCGTACACCGCAACAACATGGTCGTCGTCTGAGCACGAGGGGAGACAGGCATGGCAACCGA
The DNA here is from genome assembly GCA_034423175.1 of Dehalococcoidia bacterium. Classification (GTDB taxonomy): domain Bacteria; phylum Chloroflexota; class Dehalococcoidia; order Lucifugimonadales; family Australimonadaceae; genus Bin16. The sequence continues at coordinate 72,461 of DAOUJA010000071.1, read as the reverse complement.
GACCGCAACCTCTGAACTCATCGCGAAGGCGCAGGCCGCGCGCGAAGCCTCGAAGCGCGTACGGATGCTCTCCACGGAACAGAAGAACAACGCGCTCCGCGCCATCGCCGACGCGCTCGAAGCGAACTGCCCCGCCATCCTGGAAGCGAACGCGCGCGACCTCGAGGCCGGGCGCGAAGCCGGTCTGAGCGAGGCCTTGCTGGGGCGGCTGTTGCTGAATGAGCAGCGCGTGAGCGGCATGGCGAACGACGTCCGCGCCGTCGCGCTGCTGCCCGACCCGGTCGGCGAGTGTTTCGACTCGCGCACGCTGCCCAACGGCATACGCGTGGAGCGCCGAAGGGTGCCGCTGGGCGTGATCGGCTGCGTATACGAGGCCCGTCCCAACGTCACGACGGACATCGTCTCGCTCTGCCTCAAGTCCGGTAACGCCGTCGTGCTGCGCGGCGGCAAGGAAGCCGTCCACACCAACACTGCGGTCGCCGCACTGGTGAAGGACGCGCTGGAGTCCGCGGACGCGGCGCCGGAGGCCGTTCAGTTCGTCACCGACACAGACCGGGCAATCGTCGACCAGATGATCCGGCTCAACGGCTACCTGGACCTGTTCATCCCGCGCGGAGGCGAAGCGCTCATCAGGTACGTCCGCGACAACGCGACAGTCCCCGCCATCACCGGCGGCGTCGGCGTCGTGCACGTCTACGTGGACGCCGCTGCAGACCCGGAAAAGGCGTCGGGCATCGTCTACAACGCCAAGACACAGCGGCCGGACGTCTGCAACGCCTTGGACACCCTGCTCGTGCACGCCACGGCCGCACCGGCGTTCCTGCCGGAAACGGCAGCCCGGTTGACGCAGGCGGGCGTCGAGTTGCGCTGCGACCAGCGCGCGCTGTCGCTCATCGGGCCGGTGGAGGAGTCGCAGGTGCGCGCCGCAGGGCCGGACGACTTCGGCCAGGAGTTCCTCTCGCTCACCATGTCGGTCAAGGTGGTGGACTCCATGGACGACGCGATGGAACACATCGAGGAGTACGGGTCCGGGCACACCGAGGCCATCGTGACCGAGGACTACACCGCCGCGATGCGCTTCACGGACGAGGTGGAGGCGTCGGTCGTGCTCGTGAACGCGAGCACCCGCTTCAACGACGGCGCCCAGCTCGGGCTGGGGTCGGAGGTCGCTATCAGCACGAACAAACTGCACGCGCGCGGGCCGATGGGCCTGCGCGAGCTGACCAGCTACAAGTGGATCGCACTGGGCGACGGACAGGTGCGCCCCTGAACAGCGCCCACTCCCCCATCTAAGGCAGGCGGAATCAAAGGAGAACCCATGATCCGTTTCGAACGCGAGTGTCGTACGCCGTTCTCAGAGGTGTACACGCTCTACGAGGACGACCAGCCCCAGCCGCAGGGCCGCTTCGACGTGCACTTCTACGGGCGCATCATCCATGCCACACTCTGCGTCTCTGAGCGCTACACCACCGACGAGATACAGGACCTCATCGCCGACCTCGACGACGAGCTGTTGGACGCCATCGGCCTGGAACGCGAGGACTTCGTCGTGCACGTCCACCAGGGACGGGAGGTCGGCGTGTTCTCCGGCAGCGCGTACGAAGAGGGTGAGGAGCCCGGCTCCGAGAACTAGGGAAACCCTCTTTCCCGTCGTTCCTGCGGAGGCAGGAACCTCGCGGTCCAGGGCCGGAGGCGGGAACAGGTCCAGCGCACGACAGGGGGCGGAAGACATGCTTGTACGGAGTATGCCTGCAAGCGGACTACCGGAGCGAGGTCCTTCGTGATCGTTGACTTCCACACGCACCTGCTCCCCGCCTCCTTCCATGAGCGGCGCGCGGAGATCGCTGCGCGCGACGCGACGTTCGGCGCCCTGTTCGGGGCGGGCGGGCCGATGACCACCGCCGAGGACCTGGTCGCCGCCATGGACGAGAGCGGCATCGACCTCTCCGTTGTGCTCGGCTACGGGTGGTGCGACCCCGAGGTCGCGCGCGAGGCGAACGACTGCCTGCTGGACGCCGCCGCGCGCTATTCGGGACGCATCGCCGCGTTCTGCTCCGTGCACCCCGGCTGGGGCGACGAGGCTCTCCGGGAGGTGGAGCGCTGCGCGGATGCGGGAGCGCTGGGCATCGGCGAACTGCACCCCACGTCACAGGGCATAGACTTCGCAAGGGACGAGTCCGTCGCGCCGCTCGCTCACCTCGCCGTGGAGCGCGGGTTGCTCGTCAACGTGCACGGCTCGGAGCCGGTAGGCCACATCTACCCCGGCAAGGGCTCGACGACCCCGGAGCGGTTGATCGCGATCGTGGAGCGGTTCCCGGACGTGCGCTGGGTGTTCGCGCACTGGGGAGGCGGGTTGCCGTTCTACGCGCTCATGCCGGAGGTGCAGGCCGCGCTGACCAACACGTACTTCGACAGCGCGGCATCCCCCTTCCTGTACGAGGAACGCGTCTTCGACGTTGCCTCGCGCGCCGTGGGCGTGGAGCACGTCCTGTTCGGCTCGGACTTCCCCCTGCTGCCGGCCTCGCGCGTAGCGGACCAGGCGCGAAGCGCGCTGGACGCCCCTGCGGCGCAGGCCGTACTCGGCGGCAATGCCGCGCGCCTGCTGGGCTTGGCCGATGGCTGACGCCCCTACCCTGCCGGACTACCTGCGTCCGGGCCTGGACCTCGTGTTCGTCGGCATCAACCCTGGCGCGTACTCGGCGTCTGTGGGGAAATACTTCGCGACGCCGCAGAACCGGTTCTGGGCTGCGTTCAACCGCTCCGGGATCGTCGGCGGACGCGAATGCGGCCCCGGCGACGAGGCGTGGCTGTTCGAGCACCGCGCCGTCGGCTTCACGGACGTCGTCAAGCGCGCGAGCAACAGCGCGTCCAGCCTGCGCGCCGCCGACTTCCGCGCCTGGGCTCCGCTGACGCGGGAGAAGCTGCTGGCCGCGTCCCCGCTCGTCGTCTGCTTCAACGGCATCACTGGCTACAAGTGGTTCCTGCAGTACGCGGAAGGACGGAAGCAGGTCGGCGTTGCGCTCGGCGAGCAGCCGGACAGGCTCGGCGAAAGCCGGGTGTTCGTCGCGCCGAACCCCAGCCCGGCGAACGCCTCTTACTCCCTGTACGACATCGCGGAATGGTTCGGCCGCCTCCCCGGCCTGATCGCGCTCGCCCGGGAAGAGCGCTATGGCTGACGGCACGGCGCCCCGGTCTGACCATAGCCTCCGCCTCTTCGTCGCGCTCGCCTTCCCGGACGACGTCCGGGCGGAGCTGCGCCGCATCGCCGGCGCGATGCGGACGTTCGCGCCACGCGGCACGCGATGGGCGAACGTGGACGGCGCGCACCTTACGCTGCGCTTCATCGGCTCGACGCCGCCCGATGCCGCCGGTGCGCTCGGTGCTGCGGTTGCCCGCGCTGCCGAGGGCATCGGACCCTTCGAGCTGTCGCTGTCGGGTGCAGGCGTCTTCCCCGTGCGCGGCGGGCCCCGCGTGCTGTGGGTCGGCGTCGGCGGGGCGCTCGATGTACTGACGGGGCTGCGTGACAGCGTCGAGAGTGCGCTCGCCTGGGCGGGTATCCCGTGCGAAGACCGCGCCTTCGCGCCGCACGTCACCCTGGCGCGCGTCAACGCCAGGCTCTCCCGGGACGAAGCTGAGGCGCTGCGCGGAGCGGTCGCGGCGCTGGACGTTCACGCCATCCCCTTCCCGGTCGAAGAAGTCGGGCTGTACCACAGCGACCTCTTCCCCACCGGCGCGGTCTATACGCGCCTTGTCTCGGCCCGGTTGAGGGGATAGTCCCTCTCGCCTCGCGGAGACTCTTGCGCAACGGCGCGGAGATTCGACTCTTGTCTTATTTCAGATTCGCGACACCAGCCGGTTTCGCCGATGACGCTCCTGCGGTAACCTGATCCCACAATCGAAGTTCGCCGGTAAGGAACGCACGCACGGGGACAAGCCCCGGCCTTTTAGAGGGCCGGGGCTTTTTTCGTGTCCGGGGTCCGCGCGCGGCGACGAACAGAGGAGGTACGAGCATGGCGCTGGATGAGTTGAACGCAGGGGTGACCGACCGCGAGCGCTGGGAACGCGAGCGGTTGCTGGAGTCGTTGGAGGCGTACCGGAGGGGCCTGGCCGATGCACCGGTCGTGCAGAGGTTCTCGCTCTGCCGCGCCGTCGCACCCAACGACGACCGACCGCTGACCGTCGTGGCATCGGACGAGTCCGCCGACCGCCTGGGCGACGTCGTGCGCGCCGACGGCTGGGACCTGGACGCCTACAAGCGCAACCCGGTCTTCCTGTGGGCGCACGACTACACCCGCACGCCCATCGGCCGCAGCTCGTGGGTGGCTGTCGAAGGCTCCCGGCTGGTGGCGACCGTGGAGTTCGCTCCTACCGACTTCGCACGGGAGGTCGAGACGCTCTACCGCCAGCGCTTCCTACGCGCCGTAAGCGTCGGCTTCCGCGCCAGGGCGTTCTCGTTCCGCAAGGGCCGGGACGGCTCCGTGGACGGCATCGAGTACACGAAGCAGGAGCTGCTGGAGCTGAGCGCGGTGCCGGTCCCCGCGAACCCGCACGCGCTGGCGAAAGCGTTCGAGGGCGGACTCGAAGCGCCCAGGTTGCGTCCCCTCTTCGGGTTCGACCTGCCGGCGGCATCCATCGCGCCGGAAGACGCCAACCGCGTCCTGAGCGCCCTCCGGCGCTTGCGGAGCCTCGTTTCCGCGTAGGTGGTACTCCCGCCAAACATGCTGACAACAACGGCCCTCTCGTGGGCTGAGAAAGGAGGAGAGCTATGCGGATAGCACAGGTGGTGCGCGTGGCGTTGCAGGCGGCGCGGTTGGTGGACGGCCTCTGCCGGGTTGCGCCGGATGCCGCCGAGGCACTGGAGAGCGGGGCCCGGCTCATGCGTGAGTCGGTCCGCGCGGCCCCGGACGGCCTGACCCGCGTCGAGCGGGACGCCCTGGCGTCCTCGGCGCGACGTTTCGGCGAAGCGCTGGCTGAGGCCATCGAGGCCGCACCGGTTATCGAACAGGAGAACTGATCCACAACAGGAGGAGAACATGTCTGCGATAGATGAGATTCAGAAGGAGATCGTCGAGACCCAGGAGTTCGTGCGCGAGCGGCTCGGCCCCGTAACCAGGGAACTGACCCTCATGCGGGAGGAACAGGAGCGGCTCGCGACCGAGGTGCGCAGCGTCCTCGAGCGCGACCGCTCAGGGCGGCGCGAGGCCCTGCTGGCCGGCGCCTCGAACGACCGCGTCCGCGTGCGCGGCGGGAAGCTCGACGGTTTCGACCTCGTGGACCTCGCCGTGATGCGCAGCCTGCTCGCGGCGCAGCAGGCCCGTCCGCAGGACTACGACCCGCGCTCGCTCCGGGCATGGCAGGACAGCGTGGCGAAGGCGATGGACTCCACGACCGCGGGCACGGGCGACGAGCTCGTTCCGCAGGAGGAGGCACGCCAGCTCTGGGCCGACGTGAACGTCGAGACGGCGGTCGCGTCGCTCTTCGAGACCGTCACGATGCCGTCCAACCCGTTCGACGTGCCGTTGCAGTTGGGAGACGTCAACTGGTACCCCGGCACGGCGAACACTGCCACGACCGCAACGGACCTCAAGACCGCGAAGCAGACGCTGACAGCGCACGAACTCGTCGGCATGGTGCCCTGGGCGTACGAGCTGGACGAGGACGCCGTCATCGCGATGATGGCGGAGGTGCGCGCCACGTTGCTCCGCAACGCCGCCCAGGTGCTGGACGACGTCCTGCTGAACGCGGACACGACTGCCACGAACAACATCAACCACGACGGCGCGTCGCTCAGCGTCGCCACCGCGGGCAAGGCGCACTACCTGCTCGGGTTCGACGGCCTCCTGCACCTGCCGCTGGTGGACAACGCCGCGATGCGTAACAACTTCAACGCGACGCCCACCGTTGACATGTGCAACCAGTTGCGGCGCATGCTCGGGAAGTACGGCGTCCGCCCGTCCGAACTCGCGTTCGTCACGGACGTAAGCACCTACATCGCCATGCAGGCCGTGGACAGCTTCCAGACGCTGGACAAGCTCGGCCCCCGTGCCACGCTGCTCACCGGCCAGCTCGGCTCGGTCGAGGGCGTCCCCGTCATCGTCTCGGAGCAGATGCGCCCCGCTGACGCGGACGGCAAGGTCACCTCGGACAGCAACGTAACGGACACCGGCCGTCTGCTGCTGGTGAACCGTACGCAGTGGAGGAAGGGCTTCAAGCGCGAGCTCCTCATCGAGACCGAGCGCGACATCCAGAAGCGCCAGAACGTCATGGTGGTCAGCATGCGCGTTGCTTTCGCGGAACGTTCCGGCGACCGCGCCAACGCGAAACACACCGCGCTGCACTACAACGTGAAGCACTCGTCGTAGCCACGGTGTGCTGACCCGTCGTTCCTGCGGAGGCAGGAACCTCGCGGCCCGGACAACGACATGGCGGGCGCGATGCGCCCGCCATGTTTCGTCTGCGTTGACAACGGCCGCGAACGTTTCGTGACCACTGGGGGTCGATCATCCTAAAGCAGTTGTGCGCCCCGCAGACGGAGGTATCACGACCTCCGGCGCATTGAACGCGAGCCGCTCCGCCATGACACGCAGGGCTTCCGGGTTGCTGTCGATGAGCAGGTAGCGCCTCCCGTTGCGCGCAGCGGCCTCCCCCGTCGTTCCTGACCCTGCGAAGAAGTCCAGCACCAGGTCGCCGGGATCGGAGTGCACCCGCACGATGCGGTTGAGGATGGCGATGGGCTTCTGCGTGGGGTAGCCGGTGCGCTCCCGCCCGACCGTCGGAACGATGGTCTGCCACCATACGTCCGTTGGCACCTTACCCCGCGCAGCCTTCTCCGCCCCCGCGAGGCCGGGAGCCATATACGGCACGCGGTCTATCGCGTCCCGGTGGAACGTGTACCGCATCGGGTCCTTCACGTACCAGAGCAGCGTGTCGTGCTTCGCGGGCCAGCGGTACTTCGGCCTCCCGCCGTAGTCGTACGCCCAGATGATCTCGTTCATGAAGCACTCGCGCCCGAACAGCGCGTCCAGCAGCACCTTGCAGTAGTGCGCCTCCCGGTAGTCGATATGCAGGAAGAACGACCCCGTAGGCGAGAGGATGCGGTGCGCCTCCGCCAACCGGGGCTCCAGGAACGTGAGGAAATCGTCGAACACGTCGTCGAAGGACTGCGAGCCCAGCCGCACCGTCCGGTAGCGCTTGCCCTGGAACCCCGTCCGGTCGCCGTGCTCATCGTCGCGCACCGTCCGCAGGCGCTCGCGTCGCTGCGCCTTCCCCGTGTTGAACGGTGGATCGACATAGATGAGCGCCGCCGCGCCGTCCTCGATGGACGGCAGCACGTCCATGTTGTCGCCGAGCACGATTCGGTTCACGTCAACCCCGCGCCCACCCGCAGCGACCGCACGTACGCCGCAGCTTCCGTCAGCGACGCCGCAACATACACGCCGTCCGGCGCGCGTGGCCCTGGCGCGCGCTGCACGAGCACCGCACTCATCCCAGCGTTGAGCGCCCCTTCCACGTCCGCGGTGATGCTGTCGCCGATGTGGACCGCTTCTGCGGGCCGTGCTCCGGCCTCCGCGAGCGCGGACCGGAAGATGCGCGGGTGCGGCTTGCTCACGCCCGTGCTGCCCGAGGTCGATCGCACTTGAAGGTATTCGCCGATGCCGAGCCGTTCGAGCAGACCGTTCAGCTCCTGCCCCATGTTGGAGATCACGCCCAGGGTGAAGCCAACCGAACGCAACTCGGCAAGCACGGAGTTCGCATCGGGATAGAGCGTCAGGTCATCCGGTGCGCTGCGGACTCGTTGCCAGATGCGGCCCGCGGCTTCCAGGCTCATGTCCGGCGCGCCTGCGTCCGCGAGCAGCCGCCGCTCGTACTCGGCGAAGACCGCGTCGCGCTCCTCCTGCGTCCGCTCCCGTACGAGGCGCTTCGCGTTCTCTCCGTCCAGATAGGCATTCGCTGTCCGGTACGCGCTCGCAATCGCTGACCGCGCGACGGCGACGCCCTCAGCCGCTGCCGCCGCCTGCTGCAGGTCCTCGGCTGCGGGCCAGTCCGCCAGCGTGCCATAGAAGTCGAAGAACACGGCCCGTATCATGCGGTTCAGCCTACCATCTTTAGTCCCCTCTCCTTCTCGGAGGGGTCAGGGTGAGTGCGTTTCCATGAGCATCATCTCCGACCTCTACCGCTCCGCACTCGGCGTCCTCTTCCCCGCTCGCTGCGTCGGGTGCGGCGCGGGCGGCGCCTACCTCTGCCCTCGATGCATTGCGGCTGTCGGCCGTCCTCCTCCTCACCCGCCTCCTGAGAGTGGGCCGCTGACCGATGTCCTGACGCCGTTCGCGTACGAGGGTGTCGTCCGCGACGCCGTCCAGCATCTGAAGTACCGCGGACTGCGCGCCCTTGCGCCGGAGATGGCGGGCCCCATGGCGCGTGAGCTCGCGCTGGCCGTCCCGCCGCCGTTCGTCCTCGTACCCGTACCATTGCATCCCCGGAGGTTGCGCGAGCGTGGCTTCAATCAGGCTGGCCTGCTCGCACGGGAGGTGGCCCGGGTGCTCGACGCCCCGATCGCGACCGGTGTGCTGCGCCGCGAGGTGGATACGTCGTCGCAGGTATCAGCCGCCACCCGCCCCGAGCGCCTGCGGAACGTCCGCAACGCATTCGTTCCCGTGGGCGCGCTGGACGGCGAAACTGCCGTGCTCGTCGACGATGTCACTACGACTGGCGCGACCCTCTCAGCCGCAGCAAACGCCCTGCGCTCCGCCGGTGTCGTAAGGGTTTACGCCCTCACCTTCGCCCACGAGGCATGAGCCTCGTCAAGACCGGTCGCGGAGCTCCTGCAGACCCACGGCCGCCTGGCGGCGCAACCTGTCGGCCGTCACCCGCTCCTGGTCAACGACCTTGAAGGCGTCGACGGTGAAGGGACGCCAGGAGTTGCGCAGGGCGCGTATGGCTCCCTCCTCTCGCTCCGCCGCCTCTACCAGCAGGTTGTACATGGGCAGCAGATAGCTGGACTGGGGAAGCCCACGCACCTCGCGGCCGATCTCGCCCATGCGCAGTATGAACCCGTCCAGAGCCTGGAGCACCTCGGTGCGGTCGCATCCGCCGTCGGTCTCGCGCCAGTCCAGGTAGTCCCGATGGAAAGCGTCCCACCTTGCGAGGAGACGCTCATACCAGGCGTCGAACTCCTCGAGCTCTGCGAGTTTCTCCTCCGGGTCGTCCTCGATCAGCAGCCTGATCGTCCGTCTGACCTGCTCCAGGGTGGCTTCGCTCTCCTCGAAGATGGGCTCCATCTCATCCAAGGGTGAGGTTGTCCCGCCCGTCGGGTGCGGAGAGACCAGCGGGCTCTGGGCCTCGATAGGAGTGAGGTTCTCCTGCAACCTGGCGTGCAGCGCGACCAGCGCCTCGAGCTCGGCGTTCGCCGCTGCCCGCAGCGTCTCGTGCGAGATCTCCAGGGCGCCCTGCGAAGGCAGTTCGGTGACGGCCTCGACCACCCGGCGGAACTGCGCGATGAGATCATCGAGTTGCAGGATGGTGGAGAAGGCATCCAGGTGGACCGCGGCCTCCCGCAGACTGGCGTAGTCCCCGTGGAACCCCTTCCAGTCGTTCGTGACGACTCCGAGTGCGTCGGAGAATTCAGTCAGCGCCGCTCGCTCATCGGGGTCGGCAGCTGCCGCCAGCTGCTTCCGCAACTCCGATGCCATGTCTCCCGCGCTCCTCTGCGCCCGGCCTGCGTCGGAACGCCGCTGCTCAACCCTCTCGAAGAGCGACAGGTTGTCGGGCTGCCAGCGGTCCCGAAGCTGTCGGAACGCCGATTCTTCATCCTCGGCGGCTGCGATGACCGTGTCGGCGATCTCCCTTGTCACGTTGGTCCGGGGAAGGTCTCCGGCCTGCGCCGTCACGTCCGCGATGCCGGCGGCGAAGCCCTGCAGCGCCTCGTGGACCGAGCTCCTGTCGCAGGAGGTCAGGCCGGCGCGCCATTGATCGAAGTCGCGGTGGAACGCACTCCATCCCTGGTCGAGGGTCTGCCGCTGTTCAGAAAACGCATCCAGGGCCATCCGGTCGCTGGCTGACAGCGATTCGGCCGTCTCGTCGCCAGGCGGTTCTGCGGTCGCCGTCGCCGGTTGTGTATCGGTGGACTCGCTGCAGGCCGCTGACGCAACCAGCAACAGCAGCCCCAGAAGGAGCGGGATAAGGGAGCCGAATCGTACTTTCATGAACTACCTGCCTACTCCCACGTAATCAGTCACCAGGTCATTTCTGAACTCGCCGGCGAGCAAACGGTCGACCGCTTCGGCCAGGGTCCACGGACTGTCTGCCAGGACGATCAGCACGTGCCTGTCCTGGTTCTGGTCGAGCACCGTAACGGATGTCTCCTCCGGGTCCAGGTCCTGGGCGAAAGGAGTGCCGAGCGTATCGCCGATGCGTACTCCTGTAGCCTGAAGGTATCGGCTCATCGGAAGGGCGTTCTCGTAGAGCCCCAGGAACACCGTGTCCCGGCTCAGGTCCTCGACCCCGCGGATCTCGGAAGGGATCCGGTAATCGGACAGACCGTTCTTCATCTCGATGCCGATGTCCCAGAGCGACGGGTCCCCCAGCAGGATGTCTGCGCCGTTTTCCGCACCGCTCTCGTAGAAGTGAGGGAAGTCGGCCAGTTCGTACTTTCGTTCGCTGGATGTGAGGTAATCGGCGATGTTGGATATCAGCCTGTCGTTGTCCAGCAGGGTGTTCTGAGGAGGCACCATGAAGGTGAAGTCGGCTATCGCCAGCACGTTGCGGCTGTTCCCCCCTGCGATGGGATAGAGCTCTTCCGAGGTCTCCAGGACCGAAGACCTGGTCCCTTCGCCGGCGAACGCCAGTCCGGGGCCGGAAGAGCGGATGGAACCGGCGGCATAGAGGGTTATGGCATCTACGCCCACGGTCAGTTCCCCGGGCTGGAACTCCCTCACGATGATGTTCTGGAATATCAGGTCGTACTCGGTCACGTCGTACAGGTAGTCCGGCCGGAACTCCACTCCGAACCTCGTGGCCAGCGTGTTGGTCCGCTGCGGGCGGCCCGGATCGGAGATCAGCAGGAGCTTCCCCCCCTTGCTCACGAACCGTTCCACCACGGCCGCCTCCGCTGCGGAGTACTCCAACCCCGGCAGGATGACCACCAGGCTGTCTGCGCGCCGCAGCCCCTCCTCCAGGAGCTGGAAGCGGACCGCCTCGGGGGGAGGCGTGAAGCCGCCTGCGAACTCCACGTCGTATCCTCGATTGGCGATACGTGAACCCAGGTTGAAGAGCTCTGCTTCTGTGAACGCGTTGTCGTGCATGGCGTCCACGAGCACGAGGCCTCGCTTCACGTGGACCACGGGACTGTCCACGAAATCACCAGGCGCGAGTTCAGGCGCGGTCAACCGGTCGTAGGGGACCTCCACCTGCTGCGGTGGTTCGTAGCCTCCGCGATAGAACAGCAGGAACGCTGCTCCGAAAGCGATTACGGCAAACGCCGGCAGCAGGGCGAGCAGCGCGAGCTTACGACCCATGTCCCACGTACAGGTAATAGATGTTCGGGTAGCCGAAGCCGAGGGGGAATTCCGGCAGAGGGTCTTCCTGGTCCGTGCTCAATTGACGGTCCAGCGCCAACTCTCTGAGCGTGTGGAGACCCGACACGCCGTTGCCGTTCTCTTCCAGGAATGCCTCCAGGCCGGGGTCGCCCGGTCCGTCGTCAGTCAACAGCAGCTCGAGAGCGTCGACCGGGCCGGAACTGCCGTCTCCTTCCAGCGGTTCGAGGATGCGCGCGAGTTCCTCGTATATCTCTATCTGCAACTCCAGGTTGACGTCCACGAGGCCGTAGTTGGAGATGCCTGCCAGTTCCGCCGCCTTCTCGATGGCGTCGCTGTCGCTGCCGATCTCGTCGGCCAGGCCCAGCCTCACGGCGTCTATCCCGGAGTAGAGGCGTGCTTCGGCCACCTCCTCGCTGGAGATACGCAGACGGTCGCCCCGCTCGGTGACGACCGTCTGCACGAAGGCCGCCTTGAGCTGGTCCACCATCCCGATCCAATCCCTTCTCGAGGCCCCGTCCAGCTTGTGCGGACCGCTGAACACCACGTCCTCGCCGGGCACCGGAGGGAGCAGCGCGTCGGCGGAGGAGACTACCCCCACGTTCCCCACCAGGGAGGACGGCTTGGCGAAGGTATGGTTGGTCCCCATCGCCATCATGTACCCGCCGCTGGCGACCAGCCCGTTCATGACCATGACCACCGGCTTCTCGTCGCGGACCTTGCGGGTCTCGATATAGAGGTGCTCGCTGGCGGCTGCGCTTCCACCGGGGGTGGTCAGCCTGATGACGACGGCCTTGATGGAGTCGTCCTCGCGGGCGTAGTTGAGGAGCTCGCCGATCACGAACGCCGAGTCCTCGCTGATGACCGTGAAGGGTATGTCGATGACGCCGACCTGGGGCCTTCCGGGGGAGGCATAGGCGAACGTCAAGGCGCCTGCCGCCATGCCCAGGACGACCAGGGCCGGCACGACGACGTACCAGCCGGTCAGCACTTTCTTCAAGGTGGAGAGGAGGACCATTGCTTACTCTGGTGCCCGGAGCCGGGACGCCGGGCGATGGACTCGCGGGGACCTCGGCTGTAACCATCTGCTCGGTCAGGGGGAGCGGCGTGGTCAGTTGCTCGATGCACCAGTGTAATTGTACTTGAACGTTCTGCTATGCGCATCGGCGGCTCTCGTGGCGCGCCGCGCAGGGAGTTGTCCCCATGACCATCCTCCCCTTACGCCGCGCGATGCGCGTCTGGTACCCTGCCCTGCCACCGCCCAGACACGGAAACGCCAGGGAGGAGGAACACCCATGAAGCTTTGCCTGTTCGAAACGAGTGACGCACCCGGTGAGCGCCGCGTCGGTGCGGTGGTCGACGGCGGGGTCGCCGACCTGACCGCCGCTCTCGGCGATGCGGCAGCGCTGCCGCCGCAAGCCCGCATGGAAGCCGTCATCGATGGTTTCGATGGCCTGCGGTCCGGGTTCGAACGCATCGCGGCGGAGGGACCATCGCACGCAGACGGCTCCTTCCAACTCCGCGCGCCCCTGCCGCGCCCCGGCAAGGTCCTCTGCTGCATCGGCAACTACTGGGAGCACGCCGAGCGGGAACCACGACCCCTCAACATGTTCCTCAAGTCCCCGGATGCCGTCATCGGCCCCGGCGACACGGTGGTCCTGCCACCGACAACCGATCCATGGGTCTTCCAGCACGAGGCCGAACTGGCGATAGTCGCCAGGGGCCCGGCAAAAGACGTGAGCAGGGAGGACTTCCTGAGCGCGGTGTTCGGCTACACGGGTCTGATCGACGTCTCGGCGCGCGGGGAAGGACGGCGCACCTGGCGGTCGGGCAGTTGGATGGGCAAGTCATTCGACACCTTCGCGCCGCTTGGCCCGGTCATCGTGACAGCGGACGAGATCGCGGACCCCAACGACGTGCACGTGCGCTTCTGGAACGACGGCCAGCTCCGCCATGACTACAACACGGACGACATGGAGCACCGCGTCCCGGAACTCATCGAATTCGCCACCAGCATCATGACTCTCAACACCGGCGACGTGCTCAGTTGCGGGACGAACCACGAGGGGCTCGGTCCGCTGCAGGACGGAGAGACGGTGCTGTTCGAGCTTGCCGGTATCGGCAGCATGACCGTGCACGTGTCGGACCCGCTCAAGCGCACCTGGGAGCGCGGCATCTACATGGGCCCCGACTCCACTGCCCGACGCTAGGAAGCGGCTGCGGTTGACCGGCGCGCCATATCGTCCTAATCTCCCGCCATCGAGAGAACACCGAACTTCCAAGGGAGGTCGCCATGCTGAGCGCAACGGATAACGAACGATTGGCCCGCATCGGTCCCGGTACGGAGATGGGCGCGCTGATGCGCCGTTACTGGATACCGTTCCTCCTGACCGAGGACATCCCCGAAGCCGACGGCGAGCCCGTCCGGGTCACCCTGCTCGGCGAGCGGCTCGTAGCCTTCAGGAACAGCGTCGGGCAGGTCGGCCTGGTGGACCGCCTCTGCGCTCACCGGAACGCGGACCTCTTCTTCGGCCGGAACGAAGACAACGGCATCCGCTGCACCTACCACGGTTGGAAGTACGACATAGAAGGCAAGTGCACCGACATGCCGTCCGAGGCGTCGGACAGCAACTTCAAGGACAAGATCCAGCTCAGGGCCTACCCCGTCAAAGAGCGCGGCGGCGTCCTCTGGACGTACATGGGTCCGAAGGAGCACATGCAACCGATGCCGGAGTTCGAGTGGGCGCGCGTCCCGGACGGCCACCGCTACGTCTCCTGGAACTTCCAGGAGAACAACTACGCGCAGGCCATAGAGGGCGGCATCGACACCGTCCACTCCGTCTACCTGCACAGTGCGATGGACTCCCACCGACGCCTCCGCGACTGGCAGGAGGTCGGCAAGGACACCGGCGACGTCACCAAGATGTACCGCACGCGCGAGAACCCGCCCAAGCTCAAGGCGCTCGAGACCGACTTCGGGCTCATCATCGGCGGCAGGTACCCCGGCGACGAGGCGCAGGACTACTGGCGCTTCAACCTCTTCTGGATGCCCTTCTACACGGCCCCGCCGGGCGGGGGCGACCAGAAGATGATGCACGCCTTCGTCCCCGTGGATGACGTCACCACCGCCCGGTGGTGCTTTACGTGGAGCACGACCGGCAAGCCACTGTCCTCGAGACACATCGCCGACCTCCGCAAGGGTCAGGGCGTTCACGCGCAGACCATCCCGGGCTCCCACTGGCCGGTGCGCAACATGCGTAACGACTACCTCATAGACCGGGAGGAGCAGAAGCACCTCACCTTCACCGGCATCAAGGGCACCGGTGAGCAGGACTTCTCCGTACAGGAGGGCATGGGGCAGATATCCGACCGTACCCGCGAGCACCTGGGCATCACGGACGTCGGCATCATCGCCATGCGCCGCATGCTGCTCAACTCCGCCGCCGCCATACGGGAGGGTGCCGAACCCGCCACCGCCCGCAACGCCGAAGCCTTCCGCGTCCGCCCCGGTCAGACGATGATTCCGAAAGACGCGGACTGGGCCACGCACGAAAACCTCAAGGAGGCCATCGCCGCCACCTACTAGCTGCTTGGTCCCCTCGAGGGGAGAGGGCTAGAGTGAGGGTGAACCGGGGCGGAGAGGGAGTGGTGTGTGGTGTAGGGGCATCCCTTGTGGGTGCCCTTACGCTTGCCCGAAGTGCGGCATGACCTCCGCGGCGAACCGCTCATAGGTCGGCAGCAGCGCCTCCGGCGTGCACAGCGCATTGACGATGAAGTGCGTCACACCCGCGTCGGCGAACGCTTCGAGCGTCTCGATGCAGTCTGCGGGCGTGCCCAGCGGCAGCGTCGCCGGGTCTATCTCCCACGCATCCTCGCCGAAGCGCTGCCGCATGGCGGCCTGCACCTCCCGGTAGGCGTCGTCTTTCGTCTGCCCCATGCACAGGTACATGTTGCACGACCACTCGAACACCGCCGGGTCCCGACCGTGCGCGCTGGCCATCTCTTCTATGGCGGCCTTGCCTTCGGCGTAACCCTTCGGCGTCATCCCGTTCGGATGGAACCCGTCGGCCCAGCGCGCCGTCCGTTCCAGCGGCCCCCGCGCGAAACTCCCGTTCCACATCGCGCCTGTCCAGATGGGCAGGTGCGGCTGCTGAACGGAACGCGGCTCCAGGGTCACGTGCTCCATGTCGTGGAACGTCCCGTGGTGCGTCACGTCTGTCTCGGAGAGCAGCCGGCGCACGAGGGCGAGCCGCTCGTCCGTGATACGCCACCGGTCCTCGACGCGCACGCCCTCGGCGGCGAAGTCGCCGTTATAGACGCCGCCGGTGCCCAGCCCCAGCACCATCCGCCCTCCCGAGAGCACGTCGATCGACGTCGCGATCCTGGCTATCTGGTATGGGGTACGGAACGGCAGGACGGCGACACCCGTCCCCAGGCGCATGTGCCGCGTGCGCTGGGCGGCGGACGCGAGCAGGATGAAAGCGTCGAGCGTCGGCAGTGTCTCCAGCTCCGGCACGAAGTAGGAGCGATAGCCCAGCCGCTCCATCCGCTCGGCGAAATCGAGCGGCCCGACGACGCTGGCCATCGAGGCCCCGTTGTACTGGACGCCGAAAGCGGCCAAGGGCAACTAGCCGCCGGTTGCCGGTGCGGGTGCTTCGAGCGCGTAGGGGATCAGCTCCGCCCCGCGGGCCCGCTTCTCGCTGCGGATGATGATGGCGGCGCTGCGCTCCCCGATCGTGATCTCCTGGTGCGCCAGGTGCGGCGGGACCACGTCCACGTCGCCGGGCTCGATGCGAAAGGTGCTGTCGTGGACGACCTCGTCACCGTCGCGGTGGAAGCGGTTGATATCCTCGGCCCCCTGCACGAGCCCGTACATCGTCCAGATCTCTCCGTGGTCGTGGATGGTCGTGTGGTGCCCGTCCTCCTTCGCCATTGCGGTGACGAGGAACCCGTAGTCCGGGTCTTCGTAGAAGATGAGGTTGCCGGTCCTGTCGCGCCCGGTGCTCGTCCGGTCGGTCGCGGGCCAGTTCTTCGCGTGCTCCTGCACTTCCGGGTCTGAGGCGAAGTCGCGCAACAGTTCACCCGTCCTGGTCCAGCGCTCTTCGTCGCTCATCTCCCGGGCGCACAGCGCGCGGACCTCGCTCACGAACCTCTCCGCCGCTTCCAGCATCGCTCTCCTCCTTGCCACGCCTGATGCTACAGCCCGTACAACGCTCGGGGATTGTCGTACAGGATCTTGGCCTTCGCTTCGTCGCTCACGTCGTCCATCTCCATGAACACGCGGATGGCGTCCATCGCGCTGGAGGTGTCCGTGTGCCCGTAGTCGGTCCCTATCAGGATGTTGTCCTCCCCGCCGTGCTTCAGCACGAAGGGGATGTCGTCGGATATCTCGCACGTCACGTACACGTTGAAGTGCTGGAGCACGTTCTCCGGCGGCGCGCCGAGGTCCCGCGCGACGAACCGCTGGCGCACCTCCCGTACCACCCACGGCACCCAGTTCGCCGACGCCTCGACGAACCCCCATCGAAGCGTGGGGAACCGCTCCGGCGCCTCGCTCGCCATGATGATCCCGCACTCCATCACCGTCGGGATGCGGAACGGCGTGAACCCTCCGCTCCGGTCGTATGGGGACCGCAGCGTCTGGATCATCGCGCTGCTGCCGTTGGAGATGTGGATAGCCACGGCAAGGCCGAGCTTCTCGGCCTCGGCGTAGAGCGGGTAGAAGTAAGGGTCGGCGAGCGTGCGCCCGAGCTCCATGGGACGCAGCGCGATCGCGGCTGCTCCGTGCTCCTTCGCGTAACCGACCTGCTCGACCGCAGCCTCGATGTCCAGCGTCGGCATGACGGCGCACCACCGCAGGCGCCCGCCCGCCTGCTGCCAAACGTCGGCCATCCAGCGGTTCCAGCTGCCGCAGAGGGCGACGTCGGCCTCCGGCACGTCCGTCACCGGCTCTATCCACATCGTGTTGTGGAGCACCTGGATGTCTATGCCCAGTTCGTCCATGTGCTGGAGCCGGACGGAGACGTCGGAGAGTTCACGCGAGCCCTGGCTGGAGACCAGGTCGCGTCCCACCTGGGCTGAGAGCTTCCGCAGGTGCTCCTGCGTCGGCGTCGCGTTGCGGTGCCCACGCACCTTCCCCCCTATCACCCAGTGCCCCTGGTTCGGGTTGTCCGGGTTGACGAACAGCGTCGGACGGAACCGTTCCTCGTGCGGAAGGAGATAGTCCCACGTATGCTCGGACTCGATGACGTGGGCGTCGCTGTCGATGACCCTGGTCTTCGCAACTGTCGCCATGAGCGCCTCCTTCTCGACTTACATGCGGTTCTGCCAGCCCGCGCGCGCGAACGGCAGCGTGAACATCACCACCAACAGCGCCGCCGCGCTGATCGCCGCGATATACCAGAACAGCGACTGGAACCCCCACGCGGCCACGACGACGCCGACCAGCAGCGGCCCGATGCCCGTGAAGATGAAGTTCGCGCCGTCCAGCACGCCCAGCGTCGACCCTTCCAGTTTGCGCCCGTGAGCGATGTCTAAAGCCCACGTCTGCACCAGCGGATTGACGACGAAGTTGAACGCTCCCATCACCCCGACGAGCACCGTGAACGTGATGCCCTGGCCGGAGAGCGCGAGGAGCACGGCTATCACCACCTTGGCGGTCAGCGCGATGACGATGACGGGCATGCGTCCGATGCGGTCGGACAGGTATCCGAAAACTGGATTGGTAACGGTGCCCATCGCCGTGAGCAGGGCGAGGTGGAACCCGATACCGGCGTCGCTCATGTCCCACGTGTTCCGCAGGTACAGCGGTAGCCACAGGAAGAGGCCGCCCTGCCCGAACCCCGCGACCGCCTTGATGAGTATGAGCAATGTGAGGATCCGGCTGTTCTCCTTGAAGAGACCCTTGATCTCGCGCAGTTGCTCGCCGACCGGACGGGCCTGGCCCCGTGAGCGGGCTCCAACGTTCTGGAACGCTTCCGATCGCCGGAGGAGCGTCCAGAGGAAGAACATGATCAGGAGCGCCAGTGGAAACGCGGCGAGGAAAATCTGCTGCCAGAGCAGGTACGCCAGGAGGAACCCCGCGAGGAGCGGGCCGGCGGTGTCCCCTATCGACCCGGCCGAGCGGTCGACCGTGATCATGAACCCCCTGCGCCGCGGGTAGATCTGGGAGAGCAGCCCGCGCGCGGTTGGATGCCATACCGACCCGGCGATCGAAGCGACCATCAGGGCGGCCAGTATCAGCACGTAGGTCGGCGCGGCTCCCACCAGGAAGTACCCCAGACCCATGGCGGTAAGGCTCAGGTAGAGGATCAAGAGGCGCCGGTGCTGCAGGCGGTCTACCAGGAAGCCGCCCACCGTCGAGGAGACCCCGCTGCCGACCTGTCGCACGGTCCCCACCAGTCCCGCCGTTATCGGGTTGAGCCCCAGCGCCGCGTAGATCGTCGGAAGGATCACCCAGAACGCGTGGCCGTACAGGTGCTGCAGTGTGTGGCTGGTGATGACGGCGCCTGCCGCCACGTGGTCGCGTAGCTCGGGCTCGGTGGAGACTGAGGTTGCTGTGGCCATCGTTCCCCTTTCCCGGTCTTGTGCTTGAGGTCGCGCGCTGCCAATGAGCGATTGTACTACCACAGACCGTCGGCTGCCGGTGTGACCGGGGTTCAGCTCTGGTACCGCACCAGGTCCCGCACCGCGAGCAGCGCGATGACCAGCGTCACAGCGCCGATCGCTGAACCTACCAGGAGTGCATTGGGGGCCAGGATGGCCGCCGCCATCGCGCCGACGATCACCTGCCCCAGTGACGGCCCGCCCCGGTTGGAGAGCTGCAGCACCGCGGTTGTGCGGCCTCGTATGTCGTCCGGCACCGCCATCTGCACGATGGTCGACCGCATGATCGCGCCGATGCCGTCCGTGGCCCCCACCAGCGCAAGCGCCGCCAGGGACAGCAGGAAGTTGGTAGACAGGGCGAAGAGTGCCATGGAAGCGAGATAGGCCGCGTAGGAGCCCACCACCATCGCACCCTTGTACTTGAAGTCTCCCAGGAGCAAGAGCGCGCTCGACCCCAGCAGGAATCCCGCCGCCGGCGCCGAGAACAGCAGACCGTAACCGAACTCGCCTGCGTTCAGGATCTCTTCGAATGCGGGCATGAGGCCCCGGTGGTGCGTAAAGAACATCGCAACGATGTCCAGCAGCATCATTATGAGGACTACGTGGGTGCTGAAGACGAAGCGGAACCCCGCGAGCATCGAGTTCACGTCCATGCGCCGCCGCCCGGCCGAAGTATCGGGCGGCATGGGACTTACGAGGAACAGCGCGCCTATCGTCGGGATGAACACCACGAATACGGCCGCGTATGTCCACCCCGGCCCCACCAGACCGATGAGCAGCCCTCCGATGGCCGGCCCGATGAGCATGGAGGCGTGGCGGGCCGCCTGGTTCATGGTGATGGCGTTCATCATGTGCGTGCGCGGAACGAGACGGGGCAGCATCGCCATTCGCGCGGGTCCCTCGAACGTGTTCACCGCGGACGTCACGAGGGTCGTCATGTAGATGTGCCACACCTGGATATTGTCGGTGAGCATGAGCGTGGCAAGGACGCCGGCGAGCATGAAGTTGCCGGACTGCGTCAGGATGAGCAACGTCCGGCGGTCCACCATGTCCGCTATCGACCCACCGATGAAAACGAGGAGAAGCATCGGCGCGAACTGGAAGATGCCCAGCAGGCCGATGCTCAACGTCGAGCTGGTGAGCTCCCAGATGACCCAGAGATTGGTCACCTGCCGTATCTGGAAACCCATGAAGCCGACGACGAAACTGACGAGCACCCACCGGAAGTCCGTGTAGGCGAGCGACCCCCACGCCCGCACCCTGCCGGCGCTGGACGGGGGTTCAGCGGCTTCTGTTCGATGGTCCGGGGCTTCAGCCACACGCGCTCCTGTACGGGACGCTGCTGGTGCAGGGGCACCATCCCGGCAGCCGTAGCGGAGCGAACGCTGCCAGTATGGGGGTTCTTATGTTAGGGACTGCCGGTAGCAGGAACAACGCTCGCCGTCGCATGGGTTTGGTGACATCCGCCTCTTACGAGATGCCGCTGTCGTTTGAGATTGTTATTGCCTCAATCGCGGGAAGCAGGCCACGGCCTCAGAATCGCCCCGGCCAAGGCCATTGAGGATCTCAGCAACGACCTGCCGGTTTACTCCTGAGATGTCGATCAAGAAACTCAAGACTCGGCCCTGATGGGATTCTTGATCTGACCTTGCTGAGCGCGGAGACCACGGGCCTGCGGAGCACGGGTGATAGACTGGTTTGAGGAGGATGTCCCCCTTCAGCCAGGAACTCAGGAGGAGATGACCGGATGAGGACGACGATCGAGTTCGACCCCAGTTTCACGATGCTCACGGCGGAGCTCTCGCCCGGAGAGTCGCTCAAGGCGGAACCCGGCGCGATGGCGGCCCAGCAGGGGTTGGACATGCGGACCGGCATGGGCGGAGGCGGAGGCCTCTTCGGTGGTCTCAAGCGGATGGTGGGCGGGGAGTCGTTCTTCCTCAACACGTTCACTGCGGGACCGGGTGGGGGCTGGATCAGCCTCGCACCGCCGACGCCCGGCGACATCATCTCCCATGACCTGCTGCCCGGACAGAACCTGTTCATCCAGGGCAGCTCGTTCCTCGCGTGCACGGAGAACGTCTACACGGACGCGAAGTTCCAGGGCATGAAGGGCATGTTCAGCGGGGAGAAGATCTTCTTCCTGCGGGCGTACGCCGAGGGCGGGCAGGGCACCGTGCATGTCAACTCGTACGGCGCCATCAAGAAACTCTCCATCCAGCCGGGCAGCGAACTGGTCGTGGACACCGGACACGTCGTCGCCTTCACTGACCACGTGCAGTACTCCGTGGGCAAGGTCGGCGGGCTTGGCTCGCTCATCGCCGGAGGAGAGGGGCTCGTGCTGAAGTTCACGGGCAGCGGCGACGTCTGGATACAGACGCGCACGCTCTCCTCGCTCATGGACAAGCTCGCTCCGTTCCTGCCGTCCTCCAAGAGCTGAGTTATGACGGTCCGCGTCCGGTACGCTCCAAGCCCCACCGGCGACCCCCACGTCGGCAACATCCGGTCGGCGCTCTTCAACTGGCTGTACGCCCGCCACACCGGCGGGACGTTCATCGTGCGCATCGAAGACACCGACCAGGCGCGCCTGGTACCCGGCTCCCTCGACGCCATCCTCGAGGCGCTCAGGTGGCTCGGCCTCGACTGGGACGAGGGGCCCGGCGCGGACGCGCCGCATGGCCCGTACGTGCAGTCGGAGCGGCTCGAACTCTATACGGAGCACGCAGAGCGGCTGATCGCTGAGGGAAAGGCGTACCACTGCTACTGCACGCCGGAGCGGTTGGATGCCGTACGGAAGGAGCGGCAGAAGGCCCGCCAGCCGACGGGCTACGACCGCCGCTGCCGCGAGCCGGAAGGGGCCGCGCAGGCGCGGAACGAGAACCCCAACCCGCCCGTCGTGCGCTTCAAGATGCCCACCGTGGGCAACATCATCGTCGACGACTTCGTGCGCGGCGAGGTCACCTTCGACGTCTCGCTGCTGGACGACTTCGTCCTGCTGAAGTCGGACGGCTACCCCACCTACCACCTCGCCAACGTGGTCGACGACCACCTGATGGAGATTACGGACGTGATGCGGGCCGAGGAATGGCTGCCGAGCGCACCGCGACATCGTCTGCTCTACGAGGCCTTCGGATACGAGATGCCACGGCTCATCCATCTCCCGCTTATCCTGGGCCCGGACCGCTCCAAGCTGAGCAAGCGCCATGGAGCAGCCTCCGTCCTTGAGTTCCGCGAGATGGGCTACCTGCCGGACGCCCTCGTCAACTTCCTCGCGCTCCTCGGCTGGTCGCTCGACGAGACGAGCGAGGTGTTCTCGAAGAATGACCTCGTGCGGCACTTCACGCCGGAGCGCATCCTCGCCAACCCCGCAGTGTTCAACATCGAGAAGCTGGACTGGTTCAACGGCCTCTACATCCGGGGCATGGCCGACGCCGAACTGGCTGACGCGCTCTTGCCGTGGCTCGAGGACCCCGCGCATGGGCTCCCCGCAGACACGGTCCCGGTGGACCGGGACTACCTTGCATCCATCGTGCCCCTGGAGCGCGAGCGGCTGAAGCGCCTCTCCGAAGCCCCTGAGATGCTCTCGTTCTTCTTTGAGGAGCGCTTGTCTTACGATGCGTCAGCACTCGTCCCCAAGGGGCTCGACGCCGCCGGCACGCAAGCCGCGCTCAATGCGGCGCTCGCGACGGCGACGGACACAGAAGACTGGAGCGTCGCCGCGCTGGAGACGGCGTACCGCGCGCTAGCGGCGCGCCTCGAAGTCAAGACGGGGCAACTCTTCGGGGCGATACGCGTTGCGGTTACGGGGCGCACCGCCGCGCCGCCGCTGTTCGATACGCTATCCGTGTTGGGCAAGGAGCGCTGCGTATCGCGTCTGAGGGCCGCGCTGACATCGCTCTGAGGCGCCTGCAGCGCAGGTTTGCTATCATGGAAGTCCTCTCGCTGGGGATTCGGCTAGTGGTAGGCCGCCTGACTCTGGATCAGGTAACGATGGTTCGAATCCATCATCCCCAGCCAATCGTCTCACTCCTGAAAACCGCTCCTCGTCCTCCACGGCACACGCCTCTCCGCGCTTGCGCTACACTTGGCCGCGCATCACGCACGAGGAGAGCCCCGATGACCAACAACGCTGCCGAGCACCTGCGGATGAGGGCCGGCCTCGGAAGGCTGAACGGGAAGGTGGCGATCGTGACCGGGGCCGAGAGCGGCATCGGCAGAGCAACGTCCCGGCTGTTCGCTCGCGAGGGCGCGAAGGTCGTCTGCGCCGACATGGCGGAGCGCGGCGACCCGCGCACCGACCGGCTCATCGAGGCCGACGGCGGCGAGGCCTACTTCCTGCTTGGCGACGTCTCGCAGAAGGCGGTGTGCGAGGAGATGGTGAGCACCGCCATCGACCGGTTCGGCGGGCTGGACATCGTCTATCTCAACGCGGGCACGGGCGTGCGGCAGAAGATCCACGAAATGTCCGATGAGGCGTGGGACCACGTCATCAACCTGAACCTGTATGGCGTCTACCACGGCGTGCGGGCAGCGCTGCCGCACTTCATGGAGCAGGGAAGCGGGAACATCGTCATCACCGCGTCGAGCTTCGGGCTGCGGGCAAGCCCGCGCTATCCGTCGTACAGCGCGACGAAGGCGGCGCTGGTGAACCTGACGCGGCAACTCGCGGTCGATTACGGGCCTGAGATACGCGTGAACTGCGTCTGCCCCGGCCCGATCGACACCAACCGCATCCGCGAGTTTCCGCCGCGCCCGCGCCCCATCGACGCCGACCAGCGCTACGAGGCCGGGCAGCGCGTAGCGGCGCTGCACCGCATGGGGCAGCCGGAGGAGGTCGCCTACTGCGTGCTGTTCCTGGCGAGCGAGGAGTCTTCTTTCGTCACCGGCCACGCGCTGGTGGTGGATGGCGGGCAGACGATTACGGTGCAATGAGCGACCTCACTCCCGAGCAGATGGCCGAGTTCCTGGAGCGGCCGCTAGTCGCGGTGATGGTAACGCTGCGCGCGAACGGGTCGCCGCACGCCATCCCCATCTGGTACGAGTACCGGGACGGTGACTTCGTCGTGTTCACGAGCAGCACGTTCGTGCGCGTAAGAAACCTCCAGCGCGACAACCGCGCTGCGATCACCGTCTCGAACCACGAGGAGCCGTACATGTACGTGTCGGCGGAGGGGCCGGTCGAGGTTACGCACGAAGGTGTGGCGGAGGCTGGTCTGTCGATAGCGCGCCGCTACATGGGTGAGCGAGGCGACCAATTCCTGGACGACGTGCTCGACAAACACTCAGTGCTGCTGCGGCTGACGCCCGAGCGCATCCTGACGTGGGTGTCGGACTAGGCGGACTCACCCGGCGCCCACCCGAGCAATCGACAGCCGGCCGACGACGACTATTCCCGGTAGTTGACGTACTGCAGCGGCTGTTCGATGCCCATCTCCTTGATGAAGGCGATAACCTCCTGCAGATCGTCGCGCTTCTTGCCGGAGACGCGGAGTTCGTCGCCCTGGATGGCCATTTGCACGCGGATCTTGGTGCCCTTCACGGCCTTGACGATCTTCCGGCTCAGGTCGCCGTCGAGGCCCTGACGGATGGTGACCTGCTGGCGGAGGCTGTCGCCGGTCGCCTTCTGCGGAGTCTCGAAGACGAGCGAGCGGCTGTCGACGTCGCGGCGGGCGAAGTAGGTATGAATGAGGTCGTGCATCTGGCGTAGTTGAAGGTCGTTGTCAGCGGTGACGGTAAGCACGCTGCCGGAGCGTTCGACACCCGCACGGGTGCCCTTGAGGTCGAAACGCTGCTGGGTCTCGCGCTTCACGCCGTTCACAGCGTTGTCCACCTCCGTGAGGTCGACCTTGGATACGACATCGAACGACGGCATCTCCATCCCTCCGTGTCAGGCGTTCTTTGCTCTGCGGGCCTGACGCTCATAGTAACGCACGTACGAAACGACAACGGGCATGTAGGAGCGGTCGGCCCTCGCGGGGTCGGCGAAGAGGTGCGTGCGGACCGCGGTCTCCATCTCCGCCTCGCTCTTTCCTGCAGCCATGCCCTCCTTGATGAGCTCACCCAGTTCGATGGTGATGCGCTCGACCGCGTCGATAGCGAAGGCAGGGTTCGAGGGAAGGAAGCCGGAGTGGACGGGCAGGAGATACCGGGGCGCGAGTTCCCGCGCCTTTCGGATGGAGGCGACGCTGGCGTCCACGTCGAAATACGGGAGCGTCATCGGTGGATCGGGGAGGAAGCGCGGCGGTCGATAGTTGCCGAGGCCATGGCCGCAGTAGAGGGCTTCGTTCGCCTCGTCGTAGACGCCGATATGGTCGAGCGAGTGGCCGGGCATGAACACGATGCGGTAGGGCGCGCCGCTGCCGAAATCGAGCGTGTCGCCGTCCTCAACGGTCGCCATGCGGTCGTCCGGCACGGGAAGGATGTCCCCGAACACGGCCTCCCATGTCTCGCCGAACACGTCTGCGGTCCCGGCGATGAGGCGGGCAGGGTCGCGCATGAAGGGCGCTCCGCGGGTATGGAAGACAGCCTTGGCGAGCGGGAGTTCCCGCACGAGCCAGCCGCTGCCGCCTGCGTGGTCTATGTGGATGTGCGACGGCACGATCCACTCGATGGTGTCGGTGTCATGGCCGAGCTTGCGGATCGCATCGAGCAGCTCCTCGGCGATGGACGTGGGGCCGGGGTCCAGTATGGCGGGGTGGTCGCCCGCAACGAACCACGCGGCGTGGGGCATCGCGCCGTCGGTGAACAGCTCGGCGGTATCGCGTCCGTACTCGGTGCGGAACTCCCAGACGCCGGAGAAGATGCGTTCGGTCTGCACAGGGGCCTCCTTGGGAGGCTCAGGATATCCAGTACCGGGGCAATTCGGTACCTCCGTACGGCGTGGGGATTGCACCCCGTTCGCCGACCGGACTATGAGCCGCGCGTCACCCGCCGCACGTGCCAGGCGCGCTGCAGGACTGTGAGCGCACCTACGACAGCGATGATGCCGAGTCCATATGCCGGATAGCCCACAAGCAGCGCAACTCCCAGCACGACGATCCGTTCGGGTCTGCCGAGGAAGCCCACGTCGCCAGGTATGTTCAGCCCTTCCGCACGAGCCCTGAGGTAGCTCACCATGAGCGACGCCGTGAGCGCACCGAATGCCAGATACACGCCCAGCGCGTGCGAGTCACGCATGTAGAAGACCGCGAGTCCGAACAGCACCACGGCCTCGCCGAGGCGGTCCATCACCGAATCGAAGAACGCACCGAAGGTCGACGCCTTGCCGGAGAGCCGGGCCACCGCGCCGTCGAACATGTCGAGTACTGCCCCGGCGAGCATCACGACGCCTCCCAGGAGGAGTCGTGCATCAGCAAGGAGCCAAGCCGCGACCACGGCAACGCCGAACCCGGTAAGGGTCAGCATGTTGGCGGAGATCTTGAGCGCGATGAATACGCGGGCGATGGGATGCGCGAAGTAACGCGCGGCCATGTGGCGCGCGCGGAGCCTGGGAACGAGCTCCTTCATCCCACGTCCCGCTGTGCCCTGCGCCAGAGGAGGGTGCGGTAATGGGCGAGAACGCGGTCCGCTACGCGCTCCCAGCGGTACTGTTCGACGGTGATTCGACCTCGCGCTCCCATCTCCCGCCTCAGGCCTTCGTCCACGATGAGCCGCTCCAGCGCGTTCGCGAGCTCGGCATCGTCCTTCGGTTTCACCAACAGTCCCTCTACACCGTTGGAGAGCACCCTGCTGAACCCGTCGATGCGGGATGCCGCGATGGGTTTGCCGGCGGCCATCGCCTCCAGGAGCACGATACCGAAACTCTCCCGACCCGTATTCGGCGCGCAGTAGATGTGGGCGGACTGGTAGTAGCGCGGCACGTCCTGGTAAGGGAGAAGGCCGATGAACTCCACGTCCTGCAGATTGCGCTCGCCGATCAGCGAGAGAACCTCCTCGCCCGGATTGCCACCCCCCGCAACGATGAGGCGGATGTCGGGATAGCGCCACTTGAGCCGGCTGTAGGCCATGACGAGATATTTGAGTCCCTTGCGACGTTCCATCCTGCCGAGAAAGAGGATGTTGAGCTTGCCATCGTTGAGCCTGTCGATGGGGCCAGCATTCTCGAAGCGGTCGATGTCCACGCCGTTGGGAATGATTTCGTACTCACCAGGGTAGAACTTGCTTACAAAGTCCATGGCGGGCTTGGAGACGGCGATGCGGCCATCCAACTTGCGAAACCACCGCTGGCTGAGGTACCTCCACGCGCGGTAGAAACGGGAGCCATTGAACGTGTGGAACGTGCCGACGTTTACGGCAGTCGAGTTGTGGAGGAAGGCGAACGGCAGCGCCGGCGTCATCGGCTCGTGCAGGTGGACGATGTCGAACCGCTCCTGTTGCAGCAGCTTTCGGACGTTCGGCTCCAGCCATACGGAGAAGGTGATGCGAGCGACGGCGCCTCCGCTCGGGACGGGGACCGGCCTGCCCATAGGAATGAATCCCGGCTCAAGCACGCGTTCGCGGGAGTTCGCAAGCGGACCGACCACGGTCACAGAGTGGCCCTTCGCGCGCAGCTCCCGGGCCAGGTTGTTCACGTGGTCGTTCACGCCTCCCGGCGTGCCGAAGTCGTACGGCGAGACCAGCGCGATCTTCAACGCCGCGTGGTTGTCCTGGCGCGAAGGCGCCGACTGAATGGGCGTGGCTGTGTCTATCAAGATGTTCGTGCGTCCTCCGTCTGCAGCCTGTTGGACGACACGAACAAGTATATGACCTTCCACCAACAGGCTGCCTACGCCTGCCCGTGTTGCCCCTCTTCCCGCCGCGGCACCGAGCATGGACTTCATGAACAGCCGACAGTGCGATGACGCTCAGGAAGACGAAGATGAAGGCCGTCGTAGCCCCGGTGAGCGAATCCACGCCCATGGCCCACATCAGCATGCCCACCACCGAGCCCAGGCCGGTTACAGCCAGTAGCCTGCCTCTCACACCGTCCTCACAGCTCGCACCCGGAAGCCGGGACGTTCTCCCGGCATAGCGGGGTTGAGGCAGGCTAGGGAGTGGAAGCACTACCGGGCAATGGGCGTTTGTCACGTTCCGGAGGGACGCTTCAGGAAGGCGGTCAGCGTTCTGCCCTCAGGGGCGCTTGCATTGTCAAGCCATTCGACGGCGGCGAGTTCCCACCCCTCAGCGCCGAGGAAGTTCAGCAGGCTTGTCACGTCGCCGGTATCATTCATGGAGTCCCCGCGTTCACCAAGCCGGGGCCGGAGCGCGACAGCGCGGTACTCCCAGCGCACGAGTCACGGCTCCGGCGCGTACCTGGAGAGGACGGGCTTCGCCAGCATCTTCTCCGGCTTCCACGAACTCTCCGCCCTGTTGAACCGCACGAGGCCGAGGAAGCGTCCGTCTTCCGCGTAGGCGCGCCGAGGCTCCAGGTGTTTGGCGTACGGAGCGGAACCCGGCAGACTGACGGGCTGCCCGTTCCGAAGGTGGCGCTCCCCTGCCGGCGGTACGAGGAGGCCGGGAATACCCCGGAGCGCAGCGTCCGGCGGCTCCAGCAGTCCCTCCCAGTCTTCCGCTGTTTCCAGTTGCTCAATGGTCAGCGCATCGTCCAGCGAGAAGGGCCCGACGCGGGTACGGGTTAGCGCGCTCAGGTGCGCAGGGCAACCGACAGCCTCGCCCAGGTCGTGAGCGAGGCTGCGCATGTAGAACCCCTTGCCGCAGTCCACCTCCACGACGGCACGCGGTGGGACGCATTCCAACAGCGTCGCCTTGTGGACAACGACCTCGCGGGCGGGGCGTTCGACCTGCACACCTGCCCGGGCGAGGTCGTACAGGCGCTGCCCTTCGTGCTTGACGGCGGAGTACATGGGCGGCCGCTGCATCACCACGCCTGAGAATCCGGCGAGTTGCTCCTCTATCTGCTCGGCGGAGAGCGATGCGTAATCGCCGGTTGCTGTCTGCTCGCCTTCCGAGTCGTAGGTGTCCGTAGCGGCGCCAAAGGTGATTTCGCCGATATAGGTCTTGCCGCTGTCTACGAGGTAGTCCATGAAGCGCGTTGCCTGGCCCAGGCAGACAGGCAGGACACCCTGTGCAATGGGGTCCAGCGTGCCCGCGTGCCCCACGCGCTTCACGCGAGTGATGCGCCTGACGGCGCGCACGACGTCCATCGAGGTGACGGCCTTCGGTTTGTTGATGACGAACGCTCCGTCAGCCTCAATCCTTGTCCTGGTGTTCATTCCTGTTCCTTGATCCCGTCCAGCAGGCTCAGTACGCGGTCGCCCTCCTCGATGGCGGTGTCGCGCACGAAGTGGAGCTCAGGCGTGCGTTTCAGGTTCAGCCGCTGGTGCAACTCCCGCTTGATGTAACCGGAAGCCGACCGCAGGCCTGCCAATGCCTCTCTGGCGTCGTCCAGGGTCCCGGCGACGGTGACCGCCACCGTGGCGTGAGCCAGGTCCGCGCTGACCTTCACGTGCGCAAGGGTTACGAGACGCGCCAGCCTCGGGTCCTTCAACCGGCCGGTCGTAAGCCTGCCTATCTCGCTCTGCAGCAGTCCCGCTATGCGCTCCGTCCTACGGGTCATCGTAGCTCGATGTTCGTGCGGAGCCTGCGCTTATGCGCGCTGCTGGCGGTGCGACTCGATGATGTCGCCTTCCTCGAAGTCGTTGAATCCTTCAAGCGAGACGCCGCACTCGTAGCTGGTCGCCACCTCGCGGACGTCGTCTTTGAAGCGGCGCAGTCCCGCGATAGGCCCGTCGAAGATCACTTCGCCGCCTCGGATGACGCGTCCGCGAGCGCCTCTCGTGAGCCGTCCTTCCGTGACGTAACAGCCTGCGCTCTTCCGGCTGCGTCCGAGCGAGAAGACGGCGCGCACTTCGGCTGTACCTTCCGTCAGATCCTGCACTTCCGGTTCCAGAAGGCCGTGCAGTGCCTTCTCCACGTCTTCCGTGAGCCGGTAGATGATGTCGTACCGGCGTATCTGCACGTTGTCCTGGTCGGCGAGGCGTTGCGCACCCTGGTCAGGCCTCACGTTGAACCCGACGATGATGGCGTCCGACGCCACCGCCAGCATTACGTCGCTCTCGGTGACCGCGCCCGTGCCGCTGTGGATAAGGCGTATCTGGGTCTCTGGAGTGCTCAACCGGTCCAGCGCCTGCTTGACCGCCGCAACGCTGCCCTGCATGTCCGTCTTCAGGATGAGGCGCAGTTCCTTGGCTTGACCAGAGGATATGCGCGCACCCATCTCCTCCAGGGTTGCACCTCGCGCACGGTTCAGGTCTTCGCGACGCAGCCGTTCCGCCACCGTGGTGCGCGCGGTCTTCTCGTCAGGCACGACGACAAGCCGGTCTCCCGCACCCGGAAGGTCGCCCAGGCCCAGCACTTCGACCGGCATGGACGGTCCTGCGTTCTGCACACGCTTCCCTTCCGCGTTGACGAGTGCCTTAACTCGCCCCCGGGTGGAACCGACGACTATATGGTCGCCCACTCGCAGTGTGCCTGTTTGCACGAGCACACGCGCCAGAACGCCACGGTTGCGGTCCAACTGCGATTCGACGACGACGCCGACGCCGGGGCGCTTGGGGTTCGCCTTCAGCTCCGAAACCTCAGCGACCAGTTCAATGCTCTCCAGCAAGTCTCCGATGCCGTCGCCTGCCCTCGCCGAAACCTCCACATCGATCACGTCTCCGCCCCACTTCTCGACAACGAAATCGTGCTCGGAGAGCTGGCGGCGCACCCGCTCCGGATCGGCGTTAGGGCTGTCCATCTTGTTGATGGCGACGATGATGGGCACTTCCGCCGCCTTGATGTGGTCTATGGCCTCCACGGTCTGGGGCATCACTCCGTCGTCGGCAGCCACAACCAGCACGGCGATGTCCGTCACCTGCGCGCCCCTGGCGCGCATCGCCGTAAAGGCCTCGTGGCCTGGGGTATCGATGAAGGTGATAGGCGTGCCGTCGTGCAGCACCTGGTACGCGCCTATGTGCTGGGTGATGCCGCCCGCCTCCCTGGCGACCACGTTCGTCCGCCGGATGGCGTCGAGCAGGGTCGTTTTGCCGTGGTCGACGTGCCCGAGCACAGTGACGACAGCAGGGCGGGTTTCGAGGTCGGCAGAGTTCTCCTCAGCTACAGAGCTGCCCGCGGTACTGACAGCATCCTCCACCTTGCGCGCGGCATACCCGAACACACGCGCCACCGCTGCCGCGGTGTCGAAGTCGAGGTTCTGGTTGATACTCGCGAACACGCCGCCGCGCATGAGTTGCTTTATCACCTGGACAGGCTCTACACGCATGCGTTCCGCGAGCAGGCCCACCGCGATCGCTTCGCCTATGGGCAGCGCTCGCAGGGTTATCCGACGAGTGGCTGTTGCCGACCTCTGTGGTTCTTCGGCCATCTGCTCTCCTATCCGACGGTCCAGGTGGTACCTGCGGCCGTTCGTATGCCTGCCGCGAATTGCACCAGCCGCTCGTGGTCGTGCTGCTCGATGCGGCCGCGCAGCGCAGTGGCGAGACGTCCCCCGCGAAGCGCTGAGTCCCAGCATCCAGGCTGGCGACAGAGATAAGCGCCGCGCCCGGAGCGTTTGCCCGTGTCGTCCACGGCGCACTCTCGCTCCGGCGTCATCACAATTCTGACCAGTTCGCGCTTGGAGGTCTTCACGCCGCAGATCACACAGGAGCGCAGCGGTATGTGGCGGTTCCGCATTCAGTCCTCCGCGCGGGGCTACGCCCCTGTCTCTTCACCCCCGGAACTCTCGCCTCCTCCAGGTCGCCGAACGCCGCCGCGGTTGGGAGCGTTGGAGCGACGCGGACCAGCCCCGCCGCGTCGGCGGCCTCCACCGCGGCGCGAGCCCTGGGGTGCGCCGAGAATGTCCTCGGCGAAACGGATGGTCGGGCCGCCGCCGATGGGCTCCGGCACCTTCCAGATGTCGTCCTCTCCGAAGCCGTCCTCGACCTCTTCGATGATGACCTCTTCAATCTCTTCATCTACCTGGTCAAGCGATTCGAGCGCGAGCAACTCCTCCGGGCTGAGTCCGCCCGTCAGTTGCTCTGTCTCCTGCACCTCCGGGACGGTGGCTGCTTCTGCCTCCAACTCCGCCATGATGGCGGCTTCTTCGGCTGCAATGGCAGCAGCGCGCTCGATGTCTTCCCCCGCAATCGCTCCCGGAGCGACTGCGACCGCTTCCTGGGGCTTGGTATCCACCGAGTCGCGCTCGGCGACAGCCCCCTCGATCTGGACGCGCATCCGCTCGATCTCGATCTCGGTCGAGCTCTTGATGTCTATCTTCCAGTTCGTCAGCTTGGCGGCGAGACGGGCGTTCTGGCCTTCCCGCCCAATGGCGAGCGAGAGTTGCCGGTCCGGCACGACGATGGTCGCCGCCTGTTCGGCCTCGTTCAAGTCTACGCGCAGGGGCTGGGCCGGGCTGAGCGCGTGCGAGATGTAGACCGACAGGTCACGCGACCATTGGATGACGTCGATCTTCTCGCCTTGCAGTTCGTTTACGATGTTCTGGATGCGGATGCCGCGCAGACCGACGCAGGCCCCTACGGGGTCGACGCCTTCCTGCCTAGCGTAAACGGCCACCTTCGAGCGTGAGCCGGGCTCGCGTGCGATGCCCCGTATCTCCACGATGCCGTTGTATATCTCCGGGACCTCCATCTCGAACAGACGACGGAGGAGGTCAGGGTGCGTCCGCGAAACTATGATCTCCGGTCCGCGTTGCGTGCGGGTGACCTCCGTGATAATCACCTTGAGCTTCATGCCCGGGCGATATCGCTCCAAGGGCGACTGCTCGGTTGGAGGGAGGATGGCGGACGCCCTCCCGTTGAGGTCCATCGTTATGGCGCCTCCGAACCCACGCTGAACGGTCGCGGTGTAGACCTCGCCGCTCTTCTCGGCGAACTCGGCGTACACCAGCTCTCGCTCTGCCTCCCGGAGCCGCTGGAACACCACCTGCTTCGCGGTTTGCGCCGCGATGCGTCCGGCGGCGTGTGCGGAGAGCTGTTCCTCCAGCACGTCGCCGATGTTGAGGACCGCGCCCTTCCTGACGCGCTTCGCCTCGTCGAGCGTGATCTCAGCGAGTTCGTTCGTCACTTCCTCGACGATCGTCCTCAGCTGGAACACTTCCACCTCGCCCGTATTCGGGTCAAGGTGCACGCGGATGTTGGTCTGGCTGCCGGATGCGCCGTCCCTGCGGTACGCGGAGGCGAGCGCAGCTTCCACGGCCGAGACGACCATGTCCTGCGGCAGGTTGCGTTCAGCCGCGAGCTGCGTAACGGCGATGAGAAAGTCGCTCTTCATGCGTCCCTTCTACCTCCAGCATCGGCGTTCTCCAGAAAGCGCGAGAGTGGGCGGCGCCCACTCTCAGCACTGCAATACTACTCCTTAAAGGGCCTGGCGTCCACTCGTGAATTCCTCAGGCAGTCACGGGAAACCGGGAATCGAGGGGCACGCGTAGCGTATGCGGCGCAGCGGAAGGGGAGAAGGTCTCCTCCAACTGTCGTGGTGCCCTTGTGTGCACCCCTATGCATAACCAGTGCTCTATAGATAGGGGCAAGGCGACAGTCACGCATCCAGTGTACGCGGTCACGGTGAGATCGGGCCATGGGCGGGTGTCGCGGAGAGGGGTGGAGGGTCGGGCAACCCGGTTGCGCCCGTACTCCCAGGCGGAGCCGCAAGCCGGTAGACAACAGGCGGGCGTATGGTTACGATTCGCAGCAGAAGAAGGAAACAGACTGGCGTTGGTCAGCAAAGGAGGCGGGCGATGGTAGCCATCATTCGTGCACGCGGAGACCGCTCGATTCGCGATTACATCGATTATGAGCGGGGTACGGTCAGCAGGGAGCTCTACGTCAACCCCGACATCTTCGAGCAGGAGATGGAGCAGATATTCCAGCGGTGCTGGCTGTTCCTGGGCCACGAGAGCCAGATACCCAATCCGGGCGACTTCATGATCAGCCGCATGGGCACCGAAGAGGTGATCGTCGTCCGGGACCGCAAGGACAACCAAATCCGAGCCTTCCTCAACTCATGCCGACACCGCGGCATGAAGGTCGTCCGCTATGACCAGGGCAATGCCCTGATCTTCACCTGCCCCTTCCACGCCTGGACCTACGACACCACGGGACGTCTCGTGGGGGCAGGCTTCCAGCACTCCCCCGAGGCCTACTGCGGGACGCTCCCGAAGGACCAGTGGGGCCTCGCGGAAGTAGCCCAGTTCACGAACTTCTACGGCTCCCTCTGGGCGACCTGGGACCCGAAAGCCCCCTCGTTCGAGGAATACCTGGGGCCCTTCACGGAGAGCCTGCGCCACTGCCTGCAGTCCAGCGACGGCACAGACGCTGGCCTGGACATGTTCACTCCGTTCCAGCGCCACCGCCTTCCCACCAACTGGAAGGTGCCCGGGTTCACCTCCGTCACCGACCTCACCCACACGGCGATGACCCACCGCTCCGCCGCAGCCGCGAAGCTGCACCAGGACCGCGGTTCCAAGGGCGGGCGCGACCGCGCGCGACAGGCCACTCCCTTCCCCCAGAGCAAGTTCGCCATCGGCGACCACAACCTCGGCCACGGCGGCATGTGCACGCTCTACCACCAGGTCGGCGTTCCTGAGTACGAGGAAGAGTGGTACGAGGATGGCGTCGACGACTACTTCCGCGAGAGCCATGCCCGCAAGGGCAAGCTGCTGGCGGACAAGATCATGGCCCCTCACGGCTGGGGCGGAGGACACTTCGCTATCTTCCCCTCCGTCATGGTGGACAGTTGGCGCCTGCGCTGGTGGCAGCCCCACTCCGTGGGAGTCGTCGAACGCTGGACGCTCTCCGGCGTCGACAAGACCGCGCCGAAGCACGTGCGCGACGCGGTCCGGCACTACTCGGAGCGCTTCAACGGCCCCGTCGGCTTCTTCGAGTCCGACGACATGGAGAACTGGAACTACGTCTTCCCGGCCAGCCAGGGCGCGAGGGCGCGGAAGCTGGACTACTACTTCGCCAACGGCAAGGGCCTCGGGAAGTACAACGACCGGTTGCCCGGCGTCGTCTTCAACGGCTCCTACACGGAGGAGGCCCAGCGGGCGCGCTTCAGCCGCTGGCTCGCCTTCATGGAGGCCGCCAGCTGGGACGACCTCTACCCCGTCAACAAGGCCGCCGACCACCGCATCTGGTAGAGGAGCACCGTGACAGAACCGAAGAAGTACGTGCTGAGCGGCCCGAACGGTGCCGACAACTTCCGCAACCTGCCGGAGGGAACGAAGATCACCACCATCTACGGGGGCGCCGGAGAGGTTACGGCCAACCCCGGCGACGGAGCGTACATCCTCGTAAGGTTCACGGAACACCAGGACCCGGCAGTGGTGGGCACGGAAGAGTTCGTCTTCTTCAACGAGGTCCGCGAGGCAACGGAGTAGGGCCAAGGAACATAGTGTTCCACGAGCGCCGTCGCGAACAACCGGTGGCGCTCGCTCATTTGAGGAGGGATGGCGATGACCGAGCTAACGAGCGCGGCCCAGCAGTCGCTGGAGATGGCGGTCCTCAAGCACGAGCTGGAACAGTTCCTCTACAAGGAGGCCCGCCTGCTCGACGAGCGCAGACTCGACGAGTGGCTCGACCTGCTGGCGGAAGACCTCCACTACTGGATGCCCATGCGCCGCAACATCAAGTTCGGCGACTGGGACCTCGAGTTCACCAGCATGGACGAGGAGATCAACTGGTTCGACGAGGGCAAGGACATCCTCGCCGGGCGCATCCGGCAGCTCAACACCGGCGTCCACTGGCCTGAGGAGCCGGTCTCTCGCTTCGAGCACATCATCTCTAACGTGGAGCTCGTGAGTGTGGAGGGCGACGAGATCAGGGTGAACAGCAAGTTCTTCTGCTACCAGAACCGCCTCCAGGATGAGGTAAACCAATTCGTGGGCAGGCGTGAGGACCTTCTGCGCCGGGACTCCGAGACCGGCTTCAAGCTCGTGTTCCGCAAGCTCATCCTCGCTCAGAACGTTATGCTCCCCAAGGTACTCAACACGTTCCTGTAGGAGCGCATCGCCATGACCGCACGCATCGAGTGGAGAACCAGAGGCAGGGGCGATGACGCCCTGTTGTTCGTCGGCGAGTTCGGCGAGGACAGCAACACCGTCCTTCGCACGTGGGACGCCGACTCCGCCGTGCTCACGGACTTTCTGAACGACATGGAAGGTCTGGACACGAACGTGGCCGGCCTGGAGGTTGACGCGGACCAACGCGACCCGGAGCTGTGGGGCAAGCTGGTCCTGGCCCGGCTGCCGTCCGGCGAGGTCCTGCACGTCGATCCGGAACCCTACTGGGACGGCATCTACTACTGGTTCCGCTCACGCGGCGTCGACCCCCACACGTGGCGCGGCCAGGCCCGCTAAGGGTTATCCCTCCACGATTCGCGGCTAAGAGCGCGAGGGCTGCGGCCCGCGCACGAAATCGAACGTGAGGACCCAGGCGCCCGCAGCGTGGATGGTCAACGTTTGCCTGCCCCGCTCAGCATGGTCCGTTGCCGAAGCGCCTATCCGAACGTTCACGGTCTGCCTCAACTCGGACACGGCGTTGGCCCCGGTGCGGTCCACGAGCACGCGCGCTTCATCGCCCAGCCCTATCGTGACCTTGAAATCGGCGGGCGT
Source organism: Dehalococcoidia bacterium (assembly GCA_034423175.1). GTDB lineage: Bacteria > Chloroflexota > Dehalococcoidia > Lucifugimonadales > Australimonadaceae > Bin16. The sequence goes on along the minus strand of DAOUJA010000071.1, from coordinate 35,723 downwards.
GCAGTTGGGGTCGCAGGTCTCGTTCCCGATCAGGTAGACGTCGAGGTTCCAGGTACCTGCGTCCAGGACGATGTTGGTGCGTTCACAGCCATCCATGTCCGCACAGTCCGGCACTCGGTTGCCGTTCACAGTTTCCGGCCGCGGCGTCGGTGTCGGCTGGGGTGCGGAGAACGGTGGCCAGTTCTGGTCCTGTGAGTTGTCGCCCCAGCAGACCGGTGTGCTGTCCGGCCGTATGGCGCACGTGTGGAAGGCCCCTGCGCGGATGGAGTCGAACACTTCGTCGCGCGGGACGGCGGTCTGGCCTGCGTGGTTGTTCCCCCAGCACATGGGCGTGCCGTCCAGGCGGAGCGCACACGTATGCCGTTCGCCTGCTGTGACCATGCTGAAGACCTCTCCCTCCGGAGGCATGGACTGGCGGTAGTTGTTGCGCCCCCAACACACAGGCGTACCGTCTTCCCGCAGTCCACAGGCATGATCGCCGCCCGTGGTAACGGAGACGAGCCGCTCGTCCTGCGGCGTAGGGATGGTCCAGCGATCGATGTCGCCCCAGCACGTCGGTGTGCCGTCGGTCAACAGCGCACAGGTGAAGCGGTATCCCGCGCTGATGGCTGCGAACCGCTTGTCGCGCGGGACAAGTGTTTGCCACTCGGAATTGTCGCCCCAGCACTCCGCTTCGCCGTCCGGCAGCAGAGCGCACGTGTGGTCGAACCCGGCGCTTATGGAGGTGTAGACCGTGTGCGGCACATACAGGATGGTCTGCGTCTGGGTTGCTTCACGCGTTTCGGTAACGGGATACGAAGCGGAGAACGACCAGTACAACCTGTCCAGTGAAGGCGGATCATCCGTAAGCGTGATCCTGACCACACGTCCGTTGTCGCCGCTTGCAAGGTATCTCACATCAAATTCGTGGCTGCCATACGTGCCCGAATCGACCGTCCACGTGGCCGGTGTACTGTCCTCGTCGGTCGTCACAGAAAGTGTGAGCGTCTGTTCAGTGAGCGGTGTCCGGCTGGCGACGGGGCTCACAGCAAAGGTCATGGTGATGTCCCCCGTAAGGTTGGCTGGAACCGCAAACATGAGCTCCTGTCCGTTATTCCGGAGCTCCCCCGTGGCGGTGCCCCCGGTCGTGAGCAGGGCCAGCGTGGACGTGCTGACGAACGTCTGCACGCCCTGCCCTTCAGCGCCCCAGCAGACCGCGATGCCATTCGGTTGCAGTCCACAGGTGTGGTTGTAGGAGCTGTTGATGGAAACCAGCCTGAGATTGGGAGGTGACGCCGCCTGCAGATATTCGTTCCCGCCCCAGCAGAGCACCGAGCCATTCACACGCAGGCCACACGAGTGCGTGAGCCCGCCTACCATGCTCACGAAGTGGTCGAACGGCACAGGAGTAGGTGTAGTCGGCACAGGCGTGGGAGTATCGGTCGGCTCCGGTGAGAAGGGCGTACTGTCCGGGGAGACAGGTACGTCGCTGGTCGGCGGCGCCGTGGGGGTAGGGGTGAGTGTCGGGGAGGGCGTAGGTGTGGGTGTCAAGGTCGGGGTGGCCGTGGCCGGGGGGGTTGGCGTAGGGGTGGCCGTCGCAGTAGGAGTGGGCGTTTGCGTCGGGGTTGGGGTGCTCGTTGGCGTAGCCGTGGGTGACGGTGTCGGTGTCGACGTGGGGGTAGCAGTCGGCGCCGTAGTGGGAGTGGGCGTTTCACGGGCGGCAACCGGCGCGGTCGTTGGCTCGGAGCCGGAGCATGCGCCAACCAGGGCCATCACCGCTATGAGCGTCGCGGCGAACCAGAACGAAGGATTCTTGCGAAATAGGTGCATGGGCACTCGTCAAGGTATCGTACCGCAAACGACACTCGATGCATCGCAGTTATCGATGCGTGCTACGCCGTATCGTGACCCGGCGCATGCCGGTTGTGCCGCACGACACGGAGGCTTAGCCTAGCTCCATGGCCATCCTCACTCCACGCGGAAAGCCGTTCTACGGGTGGACCATCGTTGGCGTTCTGTGTGTGTTCGGGGCCGTCGGAGTCGGCCTTGCGGGCGCGAATTTCGCACTGTTCATCCTGCCCATGTCGCGCGAATTGGGGTGGAGTTCGTCCACTTTCGGCTGGGCATTCTTCCTGCGATTCCTCATGATTCTCGCCGCGGGGCCGCTCATCGGAAGGCTCATCGATCTGCGAGGCCCGCGCCTGCCGGTCGTGGGTGCACTGCTCCTTACGGGAGGCGCCGTTCTCTGGCTATCGAGGGTCGCGGCCGTCTGGGAGCTGATGGCGGCGTTCATGCTCATCGGCCTCGTTGGGATGGGCCGCGCGAACGACCTGCAGGCCGGCGCGCCGGTCGCCAAGTGGTTCATGCGACGCCGCGGGCTGGCGATGGGCATCGCTCTCGCGGGCACGCCCCTGGGCGTGGCCGTCTACTACCCGCTCACACAGTGGCTCATCGACGGAGTCGGCTGGCGGGGAGCGCTGACTATTCTCGCAGCCTCCGGTTTGGCGGTCGCCGCGCCGCTCGGCCTGCTGCTGCGGCGTCAACCGGAGGACGTAGGCCTGCTGCCGGACGGCGATACGCCGACTTCCGCGGCCGGACCGGGCAGAGCCCGTGCGACAGCGCGGGCGGCGGATGGTGCGGAACGTTCGCTCACGCGGCGCGAGGCGATGCGCACCCGGCGCTTCTGGCTCATGCTGGGCGGCTTCACGGCGATGACCTACGGCCTCTCGACGCTCACCATCTTCCGCGTGCCTCACTTCGTCGAGCGCGGGCTTGATCCCACGCTCGTGGCCGCGGCCATAGCCGTGGACGCAGTCATCGCCGTCGCCGCGAGCATCCTGCTCGGCAGGATGCTGGACCGCGCTCCGCTCTGGGCAGTACTGGTGGGCGGCATCACGGTCGGCGCGCTCTGCGCTGTGGGGCTGCTGCTCGCAGGGAACGTCTTCTGGTTATTTGCCGCCAACATCTTCTACGCGCTCGGGTTCCAGAGCACGCATGTCGCGCAGAGCGTCATGTGGGCGGACCACTTCGGCAGGCGGCACCAGGGCGATCTCCGCGGGTTCACGATACCGGTGACTGTGGGGATCGGAGCGCTGGCGTTCCCCGTCACCGGCTACCTGCGGGATGCGGCAGGAACGTACACGCCCGCGTGGTTCGCCTCGATCGCCGCGCTCGGGGTCGCCGGCGCACTGCTGTTGGCTGTACCCGCGGCGCGGCGGGGTGGGAGAAGTCTCTGATAGCCTGTAAGCGCCATGTTCGACACGCTGACTGACAAGCTCACCGCCGTCTTTGCTCGCATAGGGAACAAGGGGCGGCTGACCGATGAGGACGTCGACGAAGCGCTTCGCGAGGTGCGCCTGGCACTGCTGGAAGCGGACGTCAACTTCCGCGTTGCACGCGACTTCACGGCGAAAGTGAAGGAGCGAGCAGTCGGTGTCGACCTTCTGCGCAGCGTCTCTCCAGGCCAGCAGGTCGTCAAACTGGTGCACGATCAGCTCGTCGAACTGCTCGGCGAGGGCAGCCACGCCCTCACCCCCGGCCCGACGCTCCCCGCCGTGCTTATGCTGGTCGGCCTGCAAGGCTCCGGCAAGACGACGACCGCCGCGAAGCTCGCTCTGCTCCTGCGCAAGCGCCAGGAGCGCGCGCTCCTCATCGCCGGGGACCTGCGGCGTCCGGCTGCGATGGACCAGCTGGAATCGCTCGGCAAGCAGCTCGACATCCCCGTCTACCGGGAGAATGCAGGCCCGGACGCAGCCCCGCGCGTCGTCGAGAACGGCCTCCGCCGCGCGCAGGAGATGAGCGTGAAGTGGGCGATCGTAGACACGGGCGGACGGATCCACGCCGATGATGCGCTCATGGAAGAGCTGGAGGAGATGCGGCGCGTTCTGGAACCCGCCGAAGTGCTCATGGTGCTCGACTCCATGACCGGCCAGGACGCAGTGAACGCGGCCGCCCAGTTCAACGAGCGCATCCAACTCACCGGCCTCATCCTGTCCAAGCTGGACGGCGACGCCCGGGGAGGTGCCGCACTCTCCGCCACTCACGTGACGGGCGTGCCGGTCAAGTTCGCGGGCACGGGAGAGAAACCGGACGCGCTGGAGCCGTTCCACCCGGAGCGCATGGCGTCCCGCATACTCGGCATGGGCGACATCGTCACGCTCGTGGAGCGCGCACAGGAGCAGACCACCGAGGAGCAAGCAGCGGAGCTGGAACGCAAGATGCGGCGCGCGGAGCTGGACCTCAACGACTTTCTGGACCAGCTCCGCCAGCTACAGCGGATGGGGCCGCTCTCCTCGATACTGGAGATGGTCCCTGGTGCTCGCGGGCTGCGCTCCAAGCTCCCCAGCGGACCGGAGGGCGAGCAGCGCCTGCGCCGCTCGGAGGCCATCATCTCTTCCATGACGATGTGGGAGCGCCGTCACCCGGAACGCATCAACGGCAGCCGCCGCAAGCGCATCGCCGACGGCAGCGGTACGAACCCTTCGGACGTCAACCAGTTGCTCAGCCAATTCCAGCAGATGCGGAAGATGATGAAGCAACTCTCATCCGGCAGGAAGGGGAGCCTCCGCGGTCTGGGGCTGCCGGGATTCTAGGTGTAACCCTCTCCCCTTGCAGGGAGAGGCGCTCAGTCGCCCCGTTTCGTGGACTCGCGAGCCACTCGCTCTTGGCGGATGCGTGAGAAGAGGTAAGTGACCGCCAGGCCGCGGTAGGGCTTCCAGCGCTCTTCCGCGAACCGCTCCAACTCCTGCTCGGTGAGCCGCCTGCCCTCGAAGTAGCAATCACCGACGACGCGCTGGAGCGCGAGGTCGCCTGCGGGGAGCGCGTCCACGCGCCCCAAGGCGCGCATGAGCGTCCACTGCGCCGTCCAGCGTCCGACGCCCCGGATACCGCTCAGCAGCGCTACCGCTTCTTCGTCGCTCAGCGGCGCAAGGGTCTCGTGGTCGAGCTCACCCCGGAGCGCGATCTCAGCGATGCCAAGAACGTACTCGGCCTTGCGTGCGCTGAGCTTGCGCGCGCGCAGGGCGTCGTGACCGGCCTCCAGTAGCGTCAGGGGGCGCGGGAAGGCGTGGATGACGTGGCCATCCACGCTCACTTCCGAACCGTACTCCGTCACGATCCCGTCACGCATCACCCGCGCTACCACTCCCGACACCTGCTGCCCAACGACGGCATGCACCAGCGCCTCCCACACGGTCTCCGTCCGGGTGTGACGCAGCCCTCGCAGCGACCCTACCGCATCCGACAGTACCGGGTCGCCCGCAAGCATCTCGTAGAAGCCGTCCATCTCGACGTCGAGCCCCAGCAGCCAGGCAACGCGTTCCACCGATGCAGCGAGTGCGGCCGACGGACCGCCGTTCGGCAGCGAGACCTCGATGCCGTTCTCGACGGGGCGGGCCGCGACCCCGACCGGTTCGCCTCCTAACCAGAGCGCCCGGTAGTACGTGCCGTCCACGAAGAGGTCAGAACCCGCCTTGCCCCGATAGTTGGTCTGGTGCGCGGCGGTGAGCGCGAAGTCGAACGGCTGCCGAGCAGGGATCACTCTCGTGGAAGCTGGCATCGTCAGTTGCGGACCAGTCCGCCGGGCTGGCAGGCGCGGCACCAACTCGTGATCTTCTGGTTGGGGCCTATCTCGGAGATGGAGGCGCCGCAGCGCGGGCACGGGTCGCCGCCTTTGCGGTGGACCTTCAGGAAGTCGCGTACCTTCACGTGTATCTTCGGAGGCATGCGCTCCCTGACCACAGCCGTTGCCTCGTTGAGCACCTTCGGTATGGCGTCGTACAGGCTCCGCAACTCGTCGTCGGAGAGCGAACGCCGCTTGCGGAAGGGCGACACACCAGCCTCCCACAGGACCTCGTCCACGTAGGCGTTCCCGATGCCGGCGACAACCTTGCCGCGCGCTATTACGCCCTTGATCTCGCCGGTGTAGGGCCGCAGACGTTCTATGAAGTCCTCGAACGTTGCGTTGGGGTCGAGCGCGTCCGGCCCCTGTTCCTGCAGGCGGCGTATCCCGCTCAACTGCTCTGTCGTCACGTAGTTGATGCGCCCCATCGACTTGTCGTCCAGGTAGCGGAGGTCCATCTCCTCCGTGCCGAGGAGAAAGAACATGCGCTTGGAGTGTTTCGTTGACGGTTCCGTGTACTGGAGGCGTCCTGTCAGCATGAGATTGGCCACGAGCACCCGGTCGTCGCCCATCGGGAACAGCAGGTCCTTTCCCTTGCGCAGTATCTGGCCGAACCTGCGCCCAACCACGTCTGCCGGGAAGTCGTCCGTAGCCTGTGAGCGAACGATCCAGGGCTTGGGCGCCTCAGCTCGAACGATCTCCTGTCCGGCGATGCGTTCGTTCAGGAACTCACGTATGACTTCCAGGTCCGGTATCTCGGGCATGGGTGTGCCTTCCTTGCGGCCCCCCGGGCAGGCCGTGGCGCGAGTATAGCAACCCCGCACGGGTGGACGGCGGAGGCAGACGCACTCTAGGATGGACGCGCTCCGATGAACGTGCCCGGCCCCGAACGTCAGCCACTTGCGCCAGCCGCAGAACTCCTCGGCGAGGCGCTGGAATTGTATGGCCGCAACGCGCTGCTGCTCGTAGCTGTAGCAGCCTCGGCGGCATTCATGGGGAACCTCCTGGGGCTCTTGGCTTCGCCTTCCAATAGCGTCGCTTTCGTCCTCTGGAACCAGTTCATCGCCGCAGTGATCGCAGGCTTCCAGGCCCCGGTATGGCTGCTCGCCATGCTCGCCCGCAGAGGCGAACCTCTCACCGGCGCCGCCGTACTGTACGGACTGGTAGCGTTGGCGCCCCGGTTCTTCGCCGTGGGAGTGATTCTCGGTGTAGCAGGCGGAGGACTGTTGCTCCTTGCCGCCTCAGTCGAAGCGCTCACGCTGCCTGCGCTTCCCGTGCTGATCTTCTTCGCGATCCGGTTCTCGCTGTCGGGCCCTGCGATCGTGCAGGAAGCCCGCACTCCTCTCCAGGCCCTTGGACGGAGCTGGCAGGCCGTAGAAGGACACTGGTGGCGGACTTTCCTCATTCAACTGCCCGTGCTGGCATTCGCGGTGATGCTGCTCTGGGTCAGCGGATGGGTGGTCTCGTCGTTGGACAGCGCGTTCCCGGCGGTGGTCACCAGCTCCCTTGCGCTGGGCGTAAGCGCCCCGCTCATCGCGCTGGTGGAGACGGCGATGTTCCAGGAGTACAGCGCCGGGCAGCCGCCTGCTATCGAACCCACCACGATGGAAGATGGAGAGGAGGCCTGACGCCTCCTCTCCATCTCGTTCACCAGGCAGCAGTCCGTTCCTCGTTCACTCCAGGAAGTCGCGCAACTGGCGGGAGCGGCTGGGGTGGCGGAGCTTACGGAGCGCCTTCGCCTCTATCTGGCGTATGCGCTCCCGCGTAACGCCAAAATCGCGTCCTACCTCTTCCAGAGTGCGGCTGCGTCCGTCGTCTATCCCGAACCGCAGTTGCAGGACGCGACGCTCACGCTCGCTCAGCGTGCCGAGCGCCCTCGCAACCTCTTCCCTGCGCAGCTGGGCGGTCGCGGCTTCCGGTGGAGCGGGCGCGTTCCGGTCCTCGATGAAGTCGCCGAGGTGGGAGTCCTCTTCTTCGCCGATGGGCGTTTCGAGGGAGACCGGTTCCTGAGCGACCTTCAGAATCTCGCGGACGCGCTCCGGCGGGACCTCCATCCCCTCCGCGATCTCCTGGGTCGTGGGTTCACGCCCGTACTCCTGTACGAGGCGTCGGCTCACTCGCATGAGCTTGTTGATCGTCTCGACCATGTGGACGGGAACGCGGATCGTTCGCGCCTGGTCCGCGATGGCACGCGTGATGGCCTGTCGTATCCACCAGGTGGCGTAGGTAGAGAACTTGTATCCCTTCCGGTAGTCGAACTTCTCGACCGCCCTGATCAGGCCGATGTTGCCCTCCTGAATGAGGTCCAGAAGGGACATGCCCCGGCCTATGTACTTCTTGGCCACACTCACCACGAGGCGAAGGTTGGCTTCCGCCAGGTGGCGCTGCGCCTTGATGCCCTCGTCCTGCACGTCCCTGAAGTGCCGGTGCAGGACGAATTCGTGGCTCTCCAACCTCTGGCCGATGTCTGCGTCTTCAATGACCTCCGGGAGGCTGCCGACCCCCACGTCCGCCCCGACTATCTCCAGGATGTCGTCCGGCAGGACATGGGTGTTCAGCGCCAACTGCACGATCTGCTGGCCGACCTCGACGGGTTCGATCTGGTAGCGCGCAGCGAGCGCCTCAAGCATCTCCAGGTTCAGCTCGCCGTCGATGTTCGCGCGCAGCTTTTCGTTGTGCAGCAGTTCGCCGAGCGTTATCTCTTCTTCGATGGCAAGGAACTCAGTAACGGCTTCCAGCAGGTCCTGCTGTTCGTGGATGCGGTTCAGCAGCAGCTTCGCGACATCGGTGTCGCGCGGGGCGCGCTGCATCTCCGCACGCAGGTCGTTGAGCGCCTTCTCCACATGCTTGTAGGAGGCGCGCTGGAGGGCCAGGCGACGCTCGTCGGCGGCTGTCAGCAGGGTAACCCTGCCGATCTCGCGGAGGTACATGCGGACGGGGTCGTCGATGACGTCCCCTTCCATGTCGTCCTGCTGGGCGTCGGCTATGGCCTCTTTCTCTTCTTCCTCCGCCGCCTTGATCTCCTCCGGGGCTGGTTCATCGGAGACCTTGTCCAGGGCAACGGCCGCGACGGCGACGGCAGACGCATACGCATCGCTCACTTCACCAGCAGCCGCACCGTTCGTGCCGGCTTCCTGCTGCCCAACCGCGCCGTTCCCGGCCATGTACGTCTGCTCCGTCCCACTGTTCCTGGCGCGGGAGCGAGGACGCGTCGCCTTTCCCGCAGGCCTGACTGCCTTCTTCGCCGTAGTCAGGGCAATCTTCGGTGCGGTCTTCACCGCACTCTTCGTCCTGCCCTTTACGGCCGTGCCGTTCGTCTCGAGGGTGTCCTCGTTACCGGAAGTTACGGGTATCCGCTTGGTCGCCAACTGCTTCCTCCTCGATGAGGGAGAGATCATGAACGCCGGGGTTCTCAGCCGGGTCCATTGGTGAAGATGTCCCGCAGACGTTCGTTTATCTCCAGCGCTTGCCGCTGTACGGCCTGCACGTAGTCGGGGTCTGCGGGAACGTCGCCGACGGCGTCGGAGGAGAACGCTGCTGCCTCCTGTGCCTTCAAATTGCGGAGGCGCCTCTCCTCGAGCCTCCGCAAACAGCCATCCCATTCCTCGTTGCGCTGCTTGCGATCGGCGGGAGGAAGCGCCTCCAGCGAATGCCTGACCAGGCGGTCGGCCAGTTGGCCGTCGAGCTGCGCTAACGCACCTTCCATCGTACCAGCATCCCTGAGCGCGAACAATATGGCACGGTTCTCCGGACGGACGAATGTATCCGGCTCCACATCCTCGACTCGCGTCAACAGCTCCTCGTCCTGTGAAAGCAGTTCCAGGACGCGCTCTTCCAGGGGATCGTGCTCCGCAACGGCGAACACAGACTCCAGTTCCCTGTCCCTGGCCGTCGGGGAGGACCGCCTTGCGCGCTGCTGGCTGCGGAGCGGGCCCTGCATGCGTCCCACCGCTGCCTCCAACGTAGCCACCGGTACTCCCACTACGTCCGCGAGACGGGTGAAATAGCGCTCCTGGTCTGCCCAGTTCGGCACGGCGAACACCACCGGCAGCAGACGCTCCACCAGCGCAGACTTGCCCTGCGCAGAACCGATATCCACGCGAGCAGCCTCAGCCTGGATGAGGAACTCTACCGCCGGCACCGCCTCGGCCAGCAGGCGTTGCCACTGCGCGGGGTCGCTGCGGATCAGCTCGTCCGGGTCCTTCCCGGTGGTGATGAGTGCGATGCGGAGCGACGAGATGTCGTCGGGACGGTTCAGCACCTCCGTGCGCCTGCGACCGGCCGCGACACTGCCGACGAGCTCCCACGTCGTCCGCAGGGACTGAAGCATCGCCTCCTGCCCTGCGGCGTCCGCGTCGAGCGCGAGCACGATGCGCTGCGCGCGCGCCTTGAGCATCGAGACCTGCGTTTCCGTCAGGGCCGTTCCCATAGAGGCGACGACGTTCCGGTACCCGTGCTCATGCGCGGCGATAACGTCCATGTAGCCTTCGACGACGACGGCCTCTCCCTCATTGCCGATAGCCTCGCGGGCGCGGTCGAGTGCGTAGAGCATGCGGCCCTTGTCGAATACCGAAGTCTGCGGGGTGTTGATGTACTTGGGGTCGGAGCCGTCGAGCGAGCGGCCGGCGAAGCCGGCGATGCGTCCCTCCGTGTCCCGCAGCGGGAACATGAGGCGTCCGCGGAACATGTCGCGGGAGGGCGAGTCGTCGTCACCGCGCAGGACGAGCCCGGACCGGAGCAGCAGGTCGTCGCCGAAGCCGAGCGCCCTGAGGCTTCGCAGCAGTTCGCCGCCGGTCGACGGCGCATAGCCGACGCCGAAGCGGGCGACCGCGTCCTCGCCGATGTGACGCCCGTCGGCGTACGCTCGCGCCTGCGCGCCGCGTTCGGCGATATACGACTGCTTGAAGAACTGCTGCGCAGCATCGTTGAGGCCGTAGAGCGGGTCGTCGTCGTTCTGCTGCCGCCGTTCCTCGATGCGCACGCCGGCCTGTGCGGCCAGGAGGCGCATGGCGCCGCTGAAGTCGGTGTTCTCCGTCCGCATGACGAACGAGAACATGTCTCCGCCGGTGGCACACGCCCCGAAGCAGCGCCAGTTCTGCCTGTCTGGAAAGACAACGAATGAAGGCGTGTTTTCCTGGTGGAACGGGCAGCGCGCCTTGTAGCTGGAGCCGGCGCGCTTCAGGTCGGGGACGTAGCCGGACACGACATCGACGATGTCGAGGCGCGCCCGGATGTCGTCCACAGTGCTCATGGTGCCTTCAATCTGATTCTACGTCGGTGGGGGGCCAAAAGTTGCATCTCAGACCACCCTATGCGTGCTGGAGCTCGTAGCGTAACCTGCCACGAGAGATTCCCGCTTGCGCGGGAATGACGAGAGAAGGACCACCACGAACCCGAAACCGAAGTCCCGCATCTTCTACGGCTGGTACATCCTCGGCGTCATCCTGCTGACGGGGCTGTTCGCAGGCCCCACGAGCCAGGTGTTCATCGGTGTGCTCGTCAGGCCGATCAGCGAGGATACGGGTTGGAGCGCAACCTCCATCGCCGCGGCGGTGACCATCGGCGGCATACTGTCAGGCGTGGGCGCTCCCCTCGTGGGGCTGCTCGCCGACCGCTACAGCCCACGCGTGCTGATGACAGTCGGCGTGGTGCTCATGGCGGGGTCGTTCTTCCTCATCGCCGCCGCGCCTGCGGTCTGGGTCCTGGTGCTCGGTTACACGATTGCACGGGGCATCGCGCAGAACATGATCGCGGGCGTGGTCCCGCGCGTGGTCGCCGTGAACTGGTTCCGAAGGATGCGCGGGAGGGCCATCGGCCTCATCGGGACCGCCCATCCCGTCGGTACGTTCGTGCTGGGCCCCGCCGCGCTGCTCATCATCAGCGCGGGGCTCGGCTGGCGTGGCGTGTGGGTCATCTTCGGCATCGCCGTCATCGTTGTCCTGGTGCTGCCGAACGCGCTGGTCATTCGCCGGACGCCCGAGGAGATGGGGTTGCTGCCGGACGGAGACGACGCGTCGGAAAGCGGCGGACAGGCCGCGATCGAGGCGAGCGCGCGCGAGGCGGCGCAGTCGTGGACATTCCGCGAGGCAGTCCGTACTCCGTCGTTCACGCTGATCATGCTTTCCATCCTGCTCATGAACTACGGCGGGGGCGGGCTACCGTTCCACATGCCGCAATACTTCGGGCAGCAGGGACTCCCCGAAGCAGTGGGCGTCGCCGCAGTGAGCATGTTCGCCATCTCCGGCGCGTTCGCCAACACCCTCTGGGGGTTCCTCGCTGAGCGCATCTCCGAGCGCATGCTGGGTATCTTCACGATGCTCATGGGCATCGCACTCGCGCTGGGCTTCCAATTCATCTCGCACCCCGCTGCGGCTGTCGGATACGGCGTCCTGCTCGGCGTGGCGGCTCGTGGCGAGGGCTCGATCCTCATGATCCTTGTAGCGAACTACTATGGCGTACGCTCCTACGGCATCATCTCCGGCCTGGTACAGACCGCGCTGCTCGGCGGGTTGGCCCTCGGACCGTTCATCATGTCGGTGATCAGAGAGTCCACCGGTTCTTATCTTCCCGTTTTCTACTCCGCCGCCGTAACCTTTACCATCGCAGCAGTGTTGCTGGCGCTCGCCGTGAGGCCGAAGCGTCCGCAGCACGCGTTCACCACCTCAACCAGTACAGCCGGGGGTTCCCGACCATGACGACGAACACGGATATCGAAGCGCTGAAGCGCCAGGTAGCTGACAGCTCGCACGTGCTCGACCACCAGGGGCTGGTGGACTTCCACGGGCACGTCAGCGCGCGAGTGCCGGGAACGAACGTGCTCTACATCAAACCAGTGCTCCGGCCGCACAACCAGATCAGGGCTGAAGACATCATTGCCGTCGACATCGACGCCTACCTCGAAGGCGGCGACTCGCAGTGGAACCCGAGCGACCAGCGCGGACGGACGATAACCGAGCCCGTGCCGCCTCGGGAGACGGCGCTGCACGCCGCCATCATGCGCGCGAGGCCGGACGTGAACTCCGTCGTGCACACGCACCAACTCGTGGCAACGGCGATAGGCGCGGGGAACGTTCCCATCAAGCCGCTCTACAACCAGGCGCTCCCGTTCGCGCCCGAGACACCCATCTACCCGAGGCCCGACCTCATCACGACGACCGCGCTGGGCGATGAGGTCGCGGAGACGCTCGGCGACCGCACTGCGGCGCTGCTGCGCAATCACGGCGTCGTCGTGGTGGGCGAGTCGATGGACCACTCGGTGTCGAACACGGTCTACCTGGAGCGCGCGGCCATCACGCAAGTCATCGCAACCATCGTGGGAACGCCGACGCCGCTCACCGACGAGTACGTCGCGCGGTTCGGTCCGGACTGGTCGCGGCGGGCGTCGCACGCGTACGAGTACTTCCGGTCGCTCGTGCCGAGCCTCAAGACACTGGAGTAGGGGGACCTCAATCCGCCCGCTCATACCTTCGCCCTACCGAGGGTTCTCGGCTTGACCCACTCCCTCGGCAGAGGGGATCAGTCGCGCCGGGCGAGCGCGGCGTAGTGGTGCCAGATGCCGCTCGGCTTACGCGGCGTAGGAGCGACTTCCGGCTTCAAGTGGTCGGCGTCCGGCATGGACCGCATGTTGGCGACGAACTCGGCACGCTGCTCCGGTGTCAGGACGGCGTGGCTGCTGCCCACCGCGCAGAACGCGAGGTAGTTCATGCGCGCCTGCTCCTCCAGGTGCAGCATGTTGACGATGGCGTCCTCCATGTCGCCGCCCACGGTCGCAGCGCCGTGCCCCTGCAGGAGGATGGCGCTGTGGCCTCCCATCAAGCGCGCCACTTCGGCGCCGTCCCTCTCGTGAATGATGAGGCGGGGGCTGGGGAACATCGGGAGCGGTTCGGCGAAGAGCGGCATGCCCTCGATGCACATAGGCCCCATCTGCTCCTGCAGCACGCTCATCAGCACGGTGTAACGCGGGTGGACGTGTACGACGGAGTTGACGTCCGGTCGTTCACGCAGCAGGCAGGAGTGCATCTTCACCTCGTTCGGGAGGTTCAGTTCCTTCGGCCCACCCGCCTTGTAGCCGTTGACGTCGACCACGACCATGTGCTCCGGGTAGGTCTGGGAAAGCGCGGGACCGAGTGCCTTGATGACGAACTTGTCAGGCTCTTCCGGCAGGCGCAGGCTCACGTGCCCCCGTTCGATGGTAGAGGAGTCGGCGAGCCCCATCTCGTACAGCATCCGGTTCGCGAGCGCGACTTCTTCCATGAGTGCAGTCACGTCTGCCATCGTTGGCCTCCTTCGTCCTTACGTCCTGTAAGACTCCCACCCCCTGATAGGGGGATCAGCCCAGCGGGGGCTGGCGCGTGTGCCAGTCCGTCGCGGTCTGGTAGGCGTGGGCGGCGCGGAGTACGAGGGCGTCGTTGAGTCGCGCGCCGCCGAGCATGAGACCGAGCGGCAGGCCGTCGGGTGAGAAGCCGCACGGCACGGACGCACTCGGCATGCGTGCGAGGTTGAAGACGCGTGTGAGCTTCAGCAGCGCCTCCCGCGACGTTATCTCGACCCCGTTGAAGTTGAGCGTGTCCTGCTCAGCGAGCGGGGCGGGCGTGGCGACGCTGGGCATAGCGATGAGGTCGACGCGCGTGAGCGCCTGCGCGACCGCCCGCGCATACGCGACGCGGGCCTGCTGCGCCCGGGCGTAGGCCGTTGCGGGGACGAAGAAGCCGGACTCGAAGCGGCGGCGTATCGCCTGGTCCATGCGGTCGCCTTCCCTGAGGACACGCGCGCCGTGGGCCATCGCGGCCTCGGCGGTCGTGATGCCGGCGGCGATGGGGGTCGTCCAGTCCAGCTCGGGTAGCGATATCTCCATCACCTGCGCGCCGAGCCCTTCCAGCGTCCGCATCGCGGACTCGAACGCGAGCGCGACGTCCGTATCGATCGCGTCCCAGACGTACTGCCGGGGCACGCCGATGCGGAGCCCGCTCACGCCGCCCTCCAGCCCCGCAACGTAGTCCACCTTTGGAGCGGATATCGAGACAGGATCGCGCTCGTCGTAGCCCGCGAGGACGTTCAGGATGAGCGCGAGGTCCTCAACGGTACGCGCCATCGGGCCTGCGGTGTCGAGCGAGTGGGAGAGCGGCGTGACGCCGAACCTGCTCACGAGCCCGAACGTGGGCTTGATGCCGGATATGCCGCAGAGCGCGGACGGTATGCGGATGGAGCCGCCCGTGTCCGAGCCGAGACCCATAGGGAAGAAGCCTGTAGAGACGCCTGCGCCGGTGCCGCTGGACGAGCCGCCCGGCATCCGGCCCTCGCCCCACGGGTTGCGCGGCATGCCGTAGGTGGCGTTCTGCCCGGTGGGGCCGAACGCGAACTCGACGGTGTTGACCTTCCCCATGGATATCGCGCCCGCCTCGCGGAGCAGCCGGACAGCGGTAGCGTCCTCTTCGGGCACGAACTCTGCGTCGAGCGCCGAGCCGGAGGTCGTGACTATGCCTACGGTCGCGTAGATGTCCTTGATGCCGAACGGCACGCCGTGCAGCGGGCCGCGCGACCGTCCCGCGGCGAGCTCGGCGTCGGCGGCGCGGGCGTCGGCCATCGCCTCTGCGGAGGTGCGAGTGATGAATGCGCCAACCTCTCGCTCGAGCGCGTCGGCGCGGGCGACGAACGCGCCCACGGCTTCGGTCGCCGAGAGTTCTTTCGAGGCGATGCGCTGAGCGAGGTCGGACGCGGAGAGGAAGGTAACGTCCGTCATTCCACGCCTCCGGCGGCGCGCTCGACAGGGATGCCTTCGATGGGGATGTCGTTCACCGGGGCGATGCGCGCCAGCATCGCCTCCACCTCAGGGCGAAGCAGTTCCAGGTGCTCCGGGTCGGCGTTCACACCCACGGCGCGCGCCCACGAAGCGAACGCATCCGGGGTCAGTTCAGGGGACATGGCAGTCTCCGCTCGGTCCAAGCTGCGCGCAAGTATAGCCGCTCACCGCGGACGCGCTCGTATAATGCTCCTGTGAGCACCCCCTTCCGCGCCATCGTCTTCGATTTCGACGGTCTCATCGTCGACACCGAGCAGCCCATCTACGAGGCGTACTGCACGATCTTCACGGAGTTGGGCGCAACCCTGCCGCTCAGCGTCTGGCAAGACGTTATCGGCCAGGGGGCGGGCACCGACGCCGCGTTCATCCACCTGGAGGACACCCTCGGACGCGAAGTGGACCGCGAGGCGATCCGCGCCGAAGCGCGCGCTATGCGCCGCGACGTGACGTTGACGCTCCCGCCCCGCGACGGTGCTGCGGAACTCATCGCGCAGGCGAAGGAGGCGGGACTCACCCTCGCCGTGGCGTCGAGTTCGACGTTCGCGTGGGTGAACGGCCACCTTGACCGGCTGGGCCTGCTGCCCTCGTTCGACGCCGTCTGCACGCGGGACGACGTTGAACGGACGAAGCCTGACCCGGCGGTCTACCGCCTCGCTCTTGACCGGCTGGGCGTAGCGCCTCACGAAGCGTTCGCCATCGAGGACTCCCCGCACGGCGTGACGGCGGCCAAAGCGGCCGGTCTGCGCTGCGTGGCCGCGCCGAACCCGCTCACCGCGAACATGGACCTTCGCCACGCAGACCACCTGCTGCCTTCGCTGGCAGACGCCTCGCTCGCAGACGTAGTGGCGGGGCTGGTGGGCTAGGCGGGACCTCGCTGCCAGCGGTGCATCGCAACGACCTTAACGTTGCCTTTGCCTGCGTCTAACACACTCTTCCCGTGCTCATAACCCTACGGTCCGGGCTCCGTGGTGTGATTGATGGGACTGCGTCCGCTTGCAAGTGGCAACGCAGGCACCACCTCACTACCGGGGAGACCGCGTGAAACACTTCTTTCATTCAGGCAGACTGTGGACCGGGCTCTTGCTCACGATGTCGATGGTGTCGCTGGTGCTCATGGGGTGCCAGGGTCCGGATGGGGAACCCGGCGCTACGGGAGCGCAGGGTCCGTCAGGGCAGCGCGGAGAGATTGGTGCGACAGGCCCGCAAGGGCAGCAAGGACCGGCGGGGCCAACAGGCCCCTCCGGCCAACCGGGGTCTGCCGGCCCGTCGGGCCAGAGTGGTAGGCAGGGCGCCCCCGGAGCAGACGGGCGCGAAGTGGAGATGGAGAACGTGGGCGGGGCGTTGTCCTGGCGCTACGCGGGCGAGGACGATTCCGCGTGGCGTGAACTCGTCTCGTTGCGGACGGCCCCGCCGCCCATCTCCCTCACGAAGCTCGGCACCTACACCTCGTCGGAGGGAGCGGAGATTGTGGCCTTCGACCCATCGATGGCCCGCGCGTTCGTCACCGCCGGAGCAACGGTCGAGGTGCTGGATGTGTCCGACCCGTCGCAGCCCGTGCTCGAGCACGTGATCGACGCATCGTCCGACGGCGATGGAGTCACGAGCGTTGACGTGAATGACGGGCTGCTCGGCATAGCCGTGGACACCGACAGAGGCGACGATCCGAACTCGCGCGGCAAGGCGCTCTTCTACAGCGCCACGTCGTTCACACGGATCGCCGAGGCAGAGACTGGCGTTCTGCCGGACATGATCACGTTCACCCCGGACGGGAAGTATGCGCTGGTGGCGAACGAGGGCGAGCCGAGCGACGACTACACGACCGACCCCGTGGGGTCGATCACGGTGATAGACGTGGACGGCGGGTTCACGACGGCGACAGCCGCGTTCGACCCCTCCGCGTTCGACCTCGATGCACTGCAGGCGGACGGTCTGCGGATATTCGGGCCCGGGGCCGGGCTCGCGGAGGACGTGGAGCCGGAGTACATCACGGTTACGCCGGACTCCTCCACCGCATACGTGGCGCTCCAGGAGAACAACGCCATCGCGGTGGTGGACGTTGCGAGCGCTACGGTGACGGAGATACTGCCCCTCGGCTACAAGGATCACTCGCTGCCCGGCAACGAACTGGACGCGAGCAATGAGGACGGCGGCATCAACATCCGCAGCTGGCCGGTGCTCGGCATGTACCAGCCGGACGCCATCACGTCGTACATGGCGCCGGACGGTGAGGTGTACATCGTCACCGCGAACGAGGGCGACGCCCGCGACTATGACGGCTACAGCGAGGAGGAGCGCGTCAAGGACCTGACGCTCGATCCCGCCGCGTTCCCGAACGCAGCCGCGCTGCAGGCGGACGACATGCTGGGCCGACTCAAGACCACGAGCGCCCACGGGGACACCGACGGAGACGGCGACCACGACGTCATCTACTCCTACGGCGCCCGCTCGCTCACGATTTGGGACACGGACGGGAACGTGGTGTTCGACAGCGGGAGCACCATCGCCCGCGCGTTGACTGAATACGCGCCGGAGGCGTTCAACTCCAACGGGCTCGCCGATGGGTTCGACGGGCGGTCGGACGACAAGGGTTCGGAGCCGGAAGCCGTCGCGGTCGCACGGCTGTGGGGACGCACCTACGCATTCCTCGGACTGGAACGCATCGGGGGGGTCGCGGTGTTCGACGTGACGTATCCGCGCGAGGCGCGACTGCTCGACTACGTGAGCAACACGAACCGCTACGGTGACCTGGGCGCAGGCACCGCAGGGGACATCGGCCCGGAGGGGCTGGAGGTCGTCTCCGCCGAGGACAGCCCGACCGGCGCGCCGCTGCTGCTCGTGTCGAACGAGGTCAGCCAGACGGTGACCATCTACGAGATAGCGCGCTAGGCGTGAGGCGCATAGCGCCTCCCCAGCGCGCACTCCTTACTCCGTCGCCGAGGGTGCCCAGAAAGCCAGGCGGCCTTCGGAGATCGGATGAGGAGCGTCGTTGCCGGTGGCGTCGACGACCCAGACCTGCGGCCCTGCGTCCCGCTCGATGGCGCCCGCGAGCACCAGCTTCGTGGAGTCGGCCGACCAGACGAGGTGCGAGGGGGCGAACTGGTCGAAGAACTGGATGTGGGTGAGGAAGTCCGGCGTGGGGATGAAACCGGTGAGCTCCAGCGTGCCACCGGAAGCCGGGTCGACGGCCTGCCAGGTCAAGGCGCCGTCGTAGGCTGCGCGAGCGACGCGCTCTCCGTCCGGCGACCAGTAGAAAGCCGCCGTACGGCCGGGGACCACCTGGCTTGGCGTGCCTGAGCCGTCGTCGTTCACGACGTAGAGCCCGGCGTAGAACGCCCTCGACGGCCGCCTGGTGGCTACTGCAATCTGCCCACCGGACGGCGACCAGGCGAAGGCGGCCTCGCCAGGGATGTCCATCAGCGTCACGCGGTCGGTCCCATCGATTTTCGAAGTGACGAGCCTGCCGGCCCCGCCCTCCTCGACGACGTAGGCAATGCGCTCGCCGTCCGGGCTGAATGCCGGGACGCGGTAGCGCAGCGAGTCCGCTTCGAGGTCGAGCGTCGAGCGGTCGCGCGTGTTGTGGAGCAGCAGCTGTCCGCGCCGGTGCACGAGGACGTACCTGCCGTCCGGCGACCAGACGTGGTACAGCGGTGCGTTGGCTGCGACCTCGTAGGGTTCGCCGCCGTCGGGACGGACGACAAAGAGGCCCAGTCCCCGGCCGGGGCCTCGCGGAGCGACGAACGACAGGAACTCTGAGTCAGGCGACCAGAGGGCGTAGTGCGGTGCCCCATTGGCCACGAGGGGAACGGAGCCGGGAACGGTCCGGTGGAGTTGCCGTTCCGTAGAGCCGTCGGCATCGAACAGGACGAGGCCCGCGAGCGCACTGCCGTCGGCGGCCGGCGAACGGGAGACGGCGACGGCTCCTCCGTCTGGAGACCAGGTCGGCCACGTGTAGCGGATGCCCAGTTGCTGTTGCGGACGGTGCGAGATGTTGGTGCCGGACTCCCCGGAGCCACCGGGAGCGGCTCCGCCGGTGAGGCCTTGGACGTCCCCGCCGTCGCTCCCCACAGTCCAGATGTCGAATTGCGGTCCGACAACGACGATCCGCTGTTCACCGGAGGGTTCCGGGGCAAGGGAAGGGGGCGTGGAATCCTCACCGCACGCCGCAAGGACGAGCAGTCCGGCGGCGCAGGCGAGGCGGAGCAGGCTCATGCTCCGTCCACACGGACCTCGAGGCTGATGTCCAGTGCCGAGACCGAGTGCGTCACTGCGCCGGTCGAGAGCAGATCGACGCCCGTCTCGGCGACGTCGCGGACGGTGTCGATGGTGATGCCGCCGGACGCCTCGGTGAGCGCGCGGCCCTTGCAGATGGCGACGCCCTCGCGCATCTGCTCCGGTGTCATGTTGTCGAACAGAATGATGTCGGCGCCGGCCTCGACCGCCTCGCGCACCTGTTCGAGCGTGTCGCACTCGACCTCGATGCGGATGGTGTGGGCGGCGTCGCGCTTGGCGCGCCGGATCAGCTCGGTCATGCTCTCGCCCCGGGTGGCCATCGCCGCGATGTGGTTGTCCTTGATGAGGATGCCGTCGCCGGTGCTCATGCGGTGGTTGTGGCCGCCGCCCATGCGCACGGCGTACTTGTCCAGCAGCCGCCAGCCGGGGAGCGTCTTGCGCGTGTCGATCATCTGCGTGGGGAGGCCGTCGATGGCGCGGACGAAGCCGTTGACCGCCGTGGCGATGCCGCTCATGCGCTGGACGAAGTTGAGTGCGGTGCGCTCCGCACGCAGGATGCTCGACATCCGCCCGCGTATCGCGGCCACGTACATGCCCCGCTCGACCGGCGATCCATCGTCGACGAGACGGGTCGTTTCGAGTGTGGGGTCGGTCTCGCGGAACACCTCGAGTGCGACGTCCACTCCTGCCAGAACGCCGTTCGCCTTCGGCATCATCAGCGCTTCGCTTGTCAGATCGTTGGGGAGCAACGACGAGGTGGGGTCGTAGGCGACCTCGTCCTCGGCCAGCGCCATGCGTATCAGGTCCCGTGTTCCGTGCCAGTGGTGCAGCATCGTTCACCTCGCGCCAGGTGGGGTTTCGCTTGCGCAAGAGAATTCTACGGCGGCGCAAGGACCACTTTGTGACGAAATGCACACGCACGGTGAACGGGGATGCACGGGATGGGAAGACCGGTCAGCGGCGCCTGTTTTCCGCTAGCCACGCCTCCACGCCTGACCACAGTTTGAGGTCTGCCGGTTTCGGCCACTGCTCTCGCAATTGTGGTTTGGCGTGCCTGGGTTGCCGTTCAGTTTTCGTCAGTCCAAACGTGTACAACCTGCCCTCGTGGCCTGCACGGACGAGCATCCTGGTGATCTCTCGTCCGCGTTCGCTGAGACCACCCTTGCCGCCCCATGCGCAGACGATGATGCTGGCTCTGAGGGACGCCTCGAGGATATGGCGGTCGTTGATATGCACGCCCTCAGGGGTATGGCCCCGGCAGAGTTCACAGCCATTGAACCGGGAGCCCTCAGGTCCGTGCGGCCCCATCCGGTCCCTGGGAAGATCGTTCGAGTTACCGGCGCGCACCGGAAACAGGTTGCATACCCATACCGTGCTGTACCTCCACTTCGCGGCGAGGTCTTTACACCGGTCCACAGTCTCATCCGATCGGTCGCGGTCAGCCTTGTTCGGGTTCAGCATGACGAATAAGCAGCTGCCGGCGCGTGTTTGTCCATCAGAATTCTCCAGCCGGGCTTCGAGCCAGTAGCGGTAACGCTGGCCTGTTGGAACGTCCCAAGCGCAGACGCTATGCAATACCAACGGAGATGCCCCGCCTATGCCGGCGCAGTGACGCGCGCCTTACCCTGCAGCGACCAGGGCGTCGTCCGCGTGATGCGGACGTTCAGGACGTCGCCCAGCGCTACGCCGTCGTCCTCGGTGTGCTCGAAGAAGACGAGCTTGTCGGTGCGGGTGCGGCCCTGCCAGCGGCCCTTGTTGTGGCCGTCGACGAGCACCTCCTGCGTCGTGCCGAAGTACGCGGTGTTGATCTCGGAGAGGATGGTCTCCTGCGCGGCCTCGATGGCCTTCAGGCGGCGGTGCTTCTCCTCCTGCGGCACGTCGTCGGTCATCTTCCGCTCGGCGAACGTGTTGGGGCGCGTCGAGTACATCGCGGAGTGCACCTTGTCGAAGCGGATGTCACGCACCATGTCGAGCGTGTCCTCGAACTGCTCCTCGGTCTCGCCCGGGAATCCGACGATGAGGTCGGTGACCATCGCGACGCCGGGGACGGTCTCGCGGATGCGGGCGACGAGCTCGCGGTACTGCGCGTTGGTGTAGCCGCGGCGCATGTTCGCGAGCACTTCGTCGTTGCCGGCCTGGAACGGCAGGTTGATGTTCTCCATCACGCGCGGCAGCCCGGCGACGGCGTCGATAATGCGCTCGCTCATGTCGTTGGGGTGCGAAGTGAGGAAGCGGATGCGCGCGAGGTCGGGGACCCGCTCGTGGACGGCCTCCAGCAGGTCGGCGAGGTCGGGGGCGCCGGGGAGGTCGTGCCCGTAGGAGTCGACGTTCTGGCCGAGGAGCGTCACCTCGCGCACGCCTCGCGCGACGAGCATACGGCACTCCTCGACGAGTTCCTCGACAGACCGCGAGACCTCGCGTCCGCGCCGGTAGGGGATGATGCAGAACGTGCAGAACTTGTCGCAGCCGTGGATGATGGGCACGTGCGTCGTGACCGACGGGTGGCCGGGAACGAACGGCCCCGCGCAGCCGTCCGGGTCGATGCCGAACCGGTCGCCCACCAGTTCGATGAGCGGCTCGAACTGCTGCGGCTGCATGAAGACGTCAACGTAGGGGTAGCGTTTACGGAGGTCGTCCTGCTTGGGGCCGACCATGCAGCCCATGAGGGCAAGCGTCTTCTCCGGGAAGCGCTGCTTCCACGGCTTGAGCGACGTGAGCATGCCGGTGACGCGGTCCTCGGCCTGCTGGCGTACGACGCAGCTGTTGAGCACGATGACGTCGGCCTGCTTGGGAGTGTCGGCGGACTCGAGGCCGAGCTGCTCCAGGCCCGCCCCCATCCGCTCGGAGTCGGCCTTGTTCATCTGACAGCCAACGGTCCAGATGTAGTAGCTCGGCATGGCGCATCCCGGCCTGCGATTGTCGATGGTGGCGGAGGGAGCGGGATTCGAACCCGCGAGGGAGCTCATCACCCCCAACCCGCTTAGCAGGCGGGCGCACTAGGCCACTATGCGATCCCTCCACGCCACTCGTCAGCATACCAAACACGCCCCTCTCCGGTCATGCGCCATGCCGCGCCCGCAGACGCTAGAATGCGGCGCGGAGGTTCCCCATGCCCGACCTGACGACCGACGAGGTGCGCTCGCTGCTGCGGGCGCTCGATATGACGCCGCTCGACGACGTCGATCTCGACGAGATCACCAACCGCGTGAACGCCATCAACGAGGCGGCCGCGGCGCTCGAAGACTCCGAGGCCGACGCTGTCGAACCCATCCCCGTCTTCTGGCTCACCGCCGAGGGCGCGGAGGCTGAGGAGGCCGGCAATGGCCGATGACCTGACGCTCCGCTACGCTACGGAACTCTCCGCGCTCATCACTAAGGGCGAGGTCTCGCCCGTCGAGTTGACCGAGGCGTTCATCGCGCGGGCGAAGCGCTTCGAGCGACTGAACGCCTACATCACGCTGGACGAGGAAGGCGCTCTGCGGGACGCACGCGCGGCTGAGGCGGAACTCTCACGCGGCGCAGCGCGTGGACCGCTCCACGGGCTGCCCGTCGCGGTCAAGGACCAGTTCGACGCCAGGGGCATGCGAACGACGCTCGGCGGCAACATCGTGGACTACGTCCCGGAGGAAGACGCCACCGCGGTCGGGCGGCTCCGCGAGGACGGCGCGGTGCTCCTCGGCAAGCTGAACCTGAGCGAGTACGCGCTCGGCGGCAACGTCCAGCACCCGTTCGGTGTCCCGCACAACCCGTGGGACGAGACGCGGCAGGCCGGACAGTCGAGCAGCGGATCGGGCGTCGCGGTCGCGGCGTCGCTCTGCGCGGCTGCGCTCGGCGGCGACACGGCAGGTTCGATACGCGGCCCGGCGGGCTGGTGCGGCATCGTGGGGCTGCGCCCCACGTGGGGCGCGGTCAGCCGTCACGGGGCGTTCCCGATGGCATGGTTCATGGACACGATAGGCCCCATGACCAAGACGGTCGCCGACGCCGCGATGCTCCACCAGTCCATCGCGGGTCACGACCCGAAGGACCGGTACTCGTCGACGCGCCCTGTGACGCCGTTCGAGCCCAACGACGACCTGCACGGCATGCGCATCGGCGTCGTGCGGGAGAGCATCGACAACGGCATGGCGAGCGCCGAAGCGGCCGCCGCCCTCGACGCCGCGATGCGCGTGCTGGAGGAGGCGGGCGCGAGCGTTGGCGATGCATCGCTGCCGCTGTTCGAGCGCGGCGGCCTCATCGCCAACACGCTGTCTGACGTTGAGGCGGCGCACACACACCGGAAGTGGCTGCGCGAGCAGGCGGAGAAGTACGACTTCGCGACGCGCCGCAGGCTTATGGCTGCGAGCCTCGTCCCCGGCGCGGTGTACACGAAGCTGCTGCGCTTTCGCACGTTGATGCGCCGTCACGTCATGCGCGAGCTCGGCAGGTACGACGTCATCGTGACGCCCGCGCAGGCGGGTGGCGCGCCGCCCATCCCGACGGAGACGGGGCTCACGTCCAAGGAGGCCGTCATCGCGCAGTTCTTCGGGATCCGCTCGCACCGCAGCCCGTTCAACCTCTCCGGCGTTCCGGCGATGGCCGTGCCGTGCGGGTTTACCGAAGGCGGCTTACCGCTCAGCATCCAGGTCGCGGGGCGTCCGTTCCAAGAGAACACGCTCTTCCGCATCGGGCACGCGTACCAGCAGCGTACGTCGTGGCACAAGGCACGCCCGCCACTGGAGTAGGGGGCGTTCGCACAGGAGGACGGAAGCCGTCCATGGAAGTAGACCTCAGGCGATGCGGGAACTTTCTCGTCAGGGTCGGGCTCGTGGCCTTGGGTGTGGCGGTCGCACAGACGTTGCTCTGGCCCGACGCTCCTCTCGCGGTTCAGAACGTGATGAACGTCGTCTTCGCCTTCGGTTTCGTGACAGGCTTCGTGCCGACGGTGGGGCGCTTGCTGACGCGCCACTGGCCGAGATGGTGACGCCCAGTCGAGCTCACGCGCTACCCGCACCCCTGCGCTCTGGCCGGGCGTTGCGCTCTCGTGGTATCCTCACGAGTAACGGCTGCGACGGAGACGAGTAGACGGGCCAACGGCGGCAGAGCGAACCGGCGACGGTGTGAGACCGGTGCGCCACCCCAGTCGAAGATCCCTCCCGAGCCGTCAGCCGAAGGCTCGCACAGCGAGTTGGTAGACCTGACCGGGTTCGCCGCCCGTTACCGAAGGCGGGAGCGTGATGGCGCTCCGCTGAGAGCCCCGCCTCCCGGCTGGGTTCCCGCTTCCGCGGGAATGACGGGACAGGTGGAGGAACAAGGGTGGTACCGCGGGTGTAGCCCGTCCCTGTCAGGGGCGGGTTTTTTTGTTGGACGTTGGACTGGGTCCCTGCCTCCGCAGGAACGAAGGGAACGAGGAGTGGATGTCATGGCGAGCGTAACGCTGTACGACACGACGCTGCGCGACGGTTCGCAGATGGAGGGCGTGAGCCTCTCCGTGCACGACAAGCTGCGCATCGCCGAGCGGCTGGACCAGTTGGGCGTCCACTTCATCGAAGGCGGCTGGCCCGGCTCGAACCCCAAGGACGAGGAGTTCTTCAGGGAGGCGAGGGGCCTCAACCTCTCTCACGCAAAGCTGACTGCCTTCGGCAGCACGCGCCGGGCAAACTCCGCCGCGGAGGACGACGCGAACATCCGCGCGCTGATCGATAGCGGCGCGGAGGTTGTCACACTCGTCGGCAAGTCGTCGGAGATGCAGGTCTCGGAGGTGCTCGAGACGCCGCTCGAAGAGAACCTGGCGATGATCCGCGACTCGGTCGCCTACCTGCGGGAGCAGGGGAAGCGCGTCTTCTTCGACGCGGAACACTTCTTCGACGGTTACGCGGCGAACCCGGAGTACTCGCTGCAGTGCATCCGCGCCGCAGCTGAGGCCGGGGCGGAGTACGTCGTGCTCTGCGACACGAACGGCGGCACGCTGCCCGTGGACGTGTTCGCGACCGTCAGCGCTGTCGCGAAGGCCGTGGACTGCGGCATCGGCATCCACTGCCACAACGATGCGGACGTCGCGGTCGCCAACACCATCGCGGCCGTGCAGGCCGGCGCGACCCAGGTGCAGGGCACCATCAACGGCTACGGCGAGCGGTGCGGCAACGCCAACCTCCTCTCCGTGATCCCCAACCTCCAGCTCAAGCTGGGGATGGACGTCATCAGCGAGGAGCAGATGGGCCATCTCACGGAGGTGCACCGCTTCACGGCAGAGCTGGCAAACATGCCGCGCAGCCGGTACCAGCCGTACGTGGGAGAGAGTGCGTTCACGCACAAGGGGGGCCTGCATGTCTCCGCCGTTACGAAGGTCGAGGACAGCTACCAGCACATCAAGCCGGAACTCGTCGGCAACACGAAGCACGTCGTCGTCTCGGAGCTGGCGGGGCGCAGCAACATCGCCGTCAAGTTGCAGGAGGCAGGGCTGTCTGCCGACGTGTCTGCTAAGCAGCTGAACTCCCTGCTCCAGCTCGTGAAGGAGCGCGAGAGCCGGGGCTTCCAGTACGAGGGCGCCGAGGGCTCGTTCCGGCTGCTCGTGGAGCGGACGCAGCCGGAGTACCAGCCGCCGTTCGACCTGGTCGACTTCATGGTGGTCATGGAGAAACGGCGCAGGCCGGGGAGTCGGATCGACGACGACTCGCTCTGCGAGGCGATGGTGAAGCTCTCCGTGAACGGCGAGGCCCGGCACACCGTCGCCGAGGGGAACGGCCCGGTCAACGCCCTGGACCAGGCCATACGCAAGGCGCTGCTCGACTTCTACCCGCAGCTTCATGACGTCGAACTGACCGACTACAAGGTGCGCGTCGTTTCGCAGGGGCCCGGCGGCACCGGCGCGGTCGTGCGCGTGCTCGTCGAGTCCACGAACGGCGAGCACGCCTGGGCGACGGTCGGGGCGTCGACGAATATCATCGAGGCGTCATGGCAAGCGCTGTCGGACAGCCTCGAATACGCGCTGCTGCAGAGGTAGCCTTCCGGTCCCTTCTCCTTGGGGGAGAGGGTTGGGTGAGGGAGTGATGGCCACCGAGATCTTCCACATGGACGCGAACGGCGTCCGCATTTCCGCGCATCGCTCGGTGTTCGGTGAGCACACCTACGCCACACGCAACATCAGTGCCGTGGACCGCATCGAGGACAAGGGCGTCCGCTGGCCGGGGATAGGGACGCTCTCCATCGGGTTCGCAGCCCTCGCGGCCGGACTCGTGCTCCAGCACACGTTCACGCTCCTTATCGGCGCGGTGGCAGTGCTGTCCGGTTCGCTGAATCTGGCGCGAAAGCGCCCCAGGTACGGCCTCCGCATCACGACGCAGCGCGGGCCGGTGTACGTCCTTGCATCGATGGACAAGCACTACGTGGAGACCGTCGCCGACGCGCTCTTACGCGCCGTTTCCGTTGCCCATCGTGCTCGTGAAGCGTCACGCGACGAGTCCGACTCCGGTGAAGAGCCCCGCGCCGAACGTGCTTCCCCGGCAGGAGCTCCGGCGCCTCGCCGCGGCGGGCGTCCTACGCCCCGTAGGAGACGTCGTTAGCGCAGCGCGTCCGCGAGTGACATCTGCCCCTTCTGCGTTGACGCCCACCCTGGTAGGTTGAGTGATAGCTGCCACAGTAGGAGGCGTCGTGTTGGATATCGCGCTGAGTATTGGGGGTTCCGTAGGCTCTTTCCTAAAGGACTGGGCTTCAACTGCACAAGCGCTTGCCACGACTATGGCAGTGCTCGCTGCGGGCCTCTGGGCTGTGTGGCGTGTGCTCAGCTTCAGGGAACTCAAGGGTTTCTTGGTGGTTACGCAGTCGGTGTCTCATGTTCAGGTAGCAGACGGAACGATGCACCTGCAGGTGGTGGCAACTCTTACGAATCGCTCGCGAGTCTTTGTCCGGCCCGACAAGGGCTTCTGCTACATTGCAGGGGTTAGGCTGGGAGTGCCTTTGGACACATTCAGAGCAGTTGCCGAGAAACATGATGGTAACCCCATGGAGTACGTAGCGAGCAAGGAACTGTCGACCTCGGTGGACCTTGAACCTGGTGAAGAGATTCAGTACGAGTTTGACTTCCTCATAGACGGGGAGTACCAATACCTACGATCCCACGTCTATATCAAGGATCCCGCTAAGCGTGGTGACAGCAAGTGGGGCATGGGATGGGAAGCGATAGAGCTATACAGTTGGCGGTGAAGAGTTGATGGCAAAAGGGACGAAACCAGAGGGGTATCGAGGTAGTGCGGGGCCCAGGGTGAAGCCTCCCAAGCAGTCGACCGCCAAGAAACCCGACTCAGGCAGCAAGAAGGGAAACGCTAAGGAGGGCTAGATGGGATTCTGGAATCGTGACAAACGAGGTAAGCCCCCCTCTGTCGTACCCCCCAGTTCGCAGCCGCCAGCCTCTCAGCCTACTCCCCAGCCCTCCCCGCCACCTCAGCGTTAGGAGACGGCGTTAGCGCAGCGCGTCCGCGAGGTACTCCGCCCAGTGACGGGGCTTCTTGGACGTGAAGTGGCCGATCTGCTGGCGGCACGAGATGCCCGAGACGGCGACCGGCCAGCCGCGCTTCTCCTCTGCCTCGATCGCCGGGAAGAGCTTGAGCGACCCCATCGCCTTCGATGTCTCGTAGTGCTCCTTCTCGAAGCCGAACGTCCCGGCCATGCCGCAGCACGCCGAGTCGATGAGTTCGGGTTGGTAGCCCGCGATGCGGAGCGCTTCCAGTGTGGGCCCCGCGCCCACGAGCGCTTTCTGGTGGCAGTGGCCGTGCACCTGCACTTGCGCCTTGTCGCGTTCCGTGAACGCCGCACGCACCGCGTCCGGCTCCTCGGCCGCCAGCTTCACGACCAGTTCGTCGAGCATGAAGGCCTGGCTCGCCACGGACCGCGACGCGTCGTCGCGCAGTAGTTCGGGGTACTCGTCACGGAGGGTGAGCAGGCACGACGGCTCCGTACCGACGATGAGTGTGCCGCACTCTGCGTGGGGCGCCAGCACGTCCACGTTCTTGCGCGCCCAGCCTCTCGCCTTCTTCAACTGCCCCTTGGAGATGAGCGGCCTGCCGCAGCAGCCGCGTTGCGTCTCGATGTTGACGTTGTAGCCGAGCGCCTCCAGTACGCGCACGGCGGAGCGTCCCACCTCCGGCGTCATGTACTCGGTGAACGTGTCGTGGAAGTAGATGACGTCGCCGCGCGTCCCGGTCTGCGCCTGCGCGCCGCGGCGCGCGAACCACGAGGAGAAGCGGCGCAGGGCGAACTTCGGGAGCGGACGCTGGCGGGCGATGCCGAACACACGCTCGGCGAACAGCTTCGACGGCGGGAGGCTGCCGAGCAGGTTGGTGATGGGCGCGATGGCCTGCCCGATGCGGCTGAGGCGAGCAACCTCGCCGAACGCGCGGGCGCGCAGCGGCAGGCCGTGCTTCTCGTAGTACTTGCTCAGCACTTCCGACTTCAGCTTGGCCATGTCCACGTTGGACGGGCACTCGGCCTTGCACGCCTTGCACTCGACGCAGAGGTCCATCGTGTCGTACAGGCGCTTGCCGGTGAGCTCGTCGGCGGGGAGCTTGCCGCTGATGATCATGCGGAGCATCGTGGCGCGGGCGCGGGTGGAGTGCTCCTCCTCGCGGGTCGCCATGAAGGAGGGGCACATGCCGCCGTCCAGCTTGCGGCACGCGCCCTGGCTGTTGCACATCTCCACGTGCGCCCCGAAACCGCCGTCCTCGCTGAAGTCGAGGTATGTGGACACGTCGATGGCCGTGTAGTCGGGGCCGATGCGCAGGTTCTCACGCAGGCCGGGCGTCTCGATGATCTTGCCCGGGTTCATGATGCCGTCGGGGTCGAACGTCTGTTTCAGCTCCTTGAACGCCTCGTAGAGCTCGGAACCGAACATCTTCTCGGTGAAGACGCCGCGCACGATGCCGTCGCCATGCTCGCCGGTCAGGCTGCCGCCGAACTCGAGCACGAGGTCGGCGATCTCCTCCGCGATGGAGGCCATCTTCTCGACGCCCTCGTGCCGCTTGAGATTAACCACTGGACGGATGTGCAGGCAGCCGGTGGACGCGTGGCCGTAGTAAGCGGCCTCCGTATCGTGCTTCGCGACGATCTCCTCGAAGCGGCGCACGTACTGCGGCAGTTGCTCAGGCGACACCGCGGTGTCCTCGACGTACGGCAGAGGCTTGGCGTCGCCCTTGAGCGCCATCGCAAGCCCCAGCCCCGCCTCGCGGAGCGCGTACCAGCGCTGTTGTTCGATGGGGTCGTTCGTGATCATGGTGGCATAGCCGAGGCGCCGGTGTTCCATGTCGGCCTTCATCGCCTCGAGCCTGGACTGCACCTCGCGAGGAGAATCGCCGTAGAACTCCACGAACAGCAACTCCCGCGGTTCCCCGATGAAGTAGTCCAGCAGGCTTCGGTAGCCCGGGTTCACCTTGCAGTTGTCGATGATCATGTGCCCCACGAGCTCGACCGCCGACGGACTGTGCTCGAGGAGGGGGACGGAAGCCTCCATGCACTCGATGAGGTCGGTGAAATGGACGACCCCGAGTCCCTTGTAACGCGGGAGCGGCACGAGGTTCACGCGTGCCTCCGTGACAGCGACGAGCGTCCCCTCTGAACCGACTACGGCGCGAGTGAGGTTCATCGGCCCGTCGCCGGTGAAGTCGTCGAGGTTGTAGCCCATGACACGGCGCAGGATGCGGGGGAAGCGCTGCGCTATCTCGTCAGCGTGCTCCCAGGCGAGACGGCGCGTCTCGCGGTAGATGGCGCCCTCGAGGTCGTTGCGTGAGAGTTTGTCCTCCAGTGCCTCACCGGCAACCGGTGAGAAGTGGGCGCGGCTCCCGTCCGAGAGGATGGCGTCGACCTCCAGGATGTGGTCCAGCGTCTTGCCGTAGATGACCGAGTGCGGGCCGCAGGAGTTGTTCCCGATGCCGCCCCCCACGGTAGCGCGCGCGCTGGTGACCGGGTCCGGGCCGTACATGAGGCCGTACTGGCGCACCGCTGCGGAGAGGTGGTTGTTGACGATACCGGGCTGCACGCGCGCCCACCGCTCCTCCGGCGAGACCTCCAGCACGTTGCGCATGTACTTGGAGAAGTCCATCACGATGGTGTGGTTGGTCGTCTGCCCCGCAAGTGCCGTGCCTCCGCCGCGCGGCGTTACGGGTACCCCGTGCTCGCGGGCGGTCCGGATCGTGGCCTCCACGTCGTCGGCCGTGCGCGGCACCACGACGCCGACGGGTGTCATCTGGAAGATGGAGGCGTCGGTGGAGTACATGAGGCGGTTGTAGTGGTCCATCCGCACTTCTCCGGCGATCTGGCCCCGCAGCCTGTCTGCGATGGCGTTGACCTCGGAGGAAGATATGGACGCGCCCTTCCGGGCGGTTTCGTACAGCAGTGGCATTGGGGCGTTCTCCCTGCGAGCGGGACCCACTCCCGCGGAACTTCGACGAGCGTCTCCCAATCTTACGCCAGCACGCCGCCGCGCGTCCGACCGGCGATGTTGCCGGACTCGTCAAAACCCGCAACTCTGAATCGTTGACTCTCCTCTCGTGCACTCTTACGTTGAGTAGGTTCAGGTTCTGACGAAGGGTAGGAGACCTTGGCCATGCAGGAAGCAACAGAGCATAAGACACCGGTCACGACGCTTGGGCCGCTGGAAACGCGGCTCATGGAAGTTGCGTGGAATGCCCGGCGTTCGCTCTCCGTCCAGGATGTCGTGGACCGGCTCGGCGGAGCGAACTACAAGACGGTGATGACCGTCCTCAACCGCCTCGTCGAGAAAGAGATGCTGAAGCGGGAGCTGGACGGGCGCGCCTACCGCTACTCGCCCGCATTGGAGCGTGACGCTTTCCTGCGCACTGCGGCTGACGGGCTGGTGCGCGGCTACATCGAGGCGTTCGGCGGTGATGCGGCGGGCCATCTCGCGGATGCCGCGGGTGCGGCCGCTCCGCAGGCCGCCGGTCCGGAGCCGCGACGGCCCCTGCCCGTCTCGTACCGCTTGTACCACGCTCCGGCGCCGCGCCGCGGCCCGCTCATGGTGGCCGCTGCCGGCGCCCTCGCAGCCGCGCTCCTGATCTTTGCAAGGCGTCGTAAGAGATAGTGTCCTACGCGCCGTTGGACTGGGACGGGTTCATCGAGGCCACAGCCCTGGTCGGGGCGCCGCTTACTCCTGTGCAAGTCAACCAGGTCAGGCGGATGGTGGACTTCCTCCACGCTTACAACGCGTCGGCGTCGCTCATGTCGGAGGCTGCGCTTGCCAACGTACTGCGGGGCCACGTACTCGATTCGATCACGCTTGCGCCGCTCATCCGCAACGCCGGTTTGCACGAGGGCAGATTAGTGGATGTCGGGACGGGCGGTGGCTTTCCCGGCCTGATGCTGGCGCTCGCCGAGCCTTCGTTGCGAGTGACACTCATGGACGCCACCCGCAGGAAGACGGAGTACCTGCAACATGCAGCCGCAGAGCTTGGGTTGGACGTGGAGGTCGTGCACGCCCGTGCTGAGCACGCCGCGCGCGACCCGGCGCTCCGCGAGACGTTCGACGTCGCAGTCTGCCGCGCGCTGGGCCCGTGGCCGGTAGTGCTGGAGCTGACGCTGCCCTTCTGCAGGGCGGGAGGAATGCTGTTCGGCCAGCGCGGGGCCGATGCCCCGGCGGAGGCTGAGGACCGCGCACGGGTCGCTGCGCTGCTTGGCGGACGAGTCGCCAGGGTCGAGCAAGTAGGTGTCGAAGCGGGGCTGGAACACCGTCACGTGATCGTTGTGGAGAAAGTAGAATCCACGCCGGTGCGGTATCCGAGGAAAGCGGGGATTCCTGCCAAGCGTCCGCTGTTTTAGGCTTAAGCACGTGGCAAACGTCCTGACATCGCTCAAGGCCAACCGGTCGCTGAAGCGCAAGCTCCTCTCGCCGAAGACCGGCATCCCGCTGGTTGCGTTGGTGCTCGTCATCGCGCTGCTCACGAACAAGACCGACATCGGCTTCAGCGACACTTGGGAGCACATGACCACGCTGAACCCGTGGTGGTACGTCGCGGCGTTCGTATCGCACTACACCACGTTCATCTTCAGGGGCGCGCGCTGGCGCGTCCTGATAGCCAATGCGCACCGCCACGGCGGCGGGCCGCCCCCCACGGTGGCGTACGCCGCGCGGGTCATCCTCATGGCGTGGTTCGGCAACTCGGTGACGTGGTTCAGGATGGGCGACGCATACCGGGCCTACGCGTACGCGAGCGACACGAACACGAGCTTCTCCCGCAGCATGGGTACCGTGATGGCCGACCGTTTCATAGACCTCGTCGTCGTCGCGGTCCTCATCACGATCGGCGTCGGCGCGCTGTTCATCGGCGGGCAGATCGTCCCGCCGGTCTTCCTGGTGGGGGTTGCGGTGGGGGCGCTCATGGTTGTCGGCGCGGGGCTCGCGGCGATGGTCCTCGCCCGGCGATGGGTGGCGCCACGCCTGCCGGAGAAGCTGCGGGACATGTACCAGCGCTTCCACAGCGGGACGATGGACAGCTTCGGGCGCATGCACATCGTCTTCGCGCTCGGCGTCGCGGGATGGTTGTCCGAGGCCGGACGGCTCTTCTGCGTCGTGATGGCCGTTGGGACGCCGGTAGCGCTGGGCCTGGTGCTCTTCGTGCCCATGGCGAACGGCCTCCTCACGGCCGTTCCGCTCACGCCCGGCGGCCTGGGACTGGTGGAGACCGGCGTGACGGGCCTGCTGGGCCTTGAACTCGCGGTCGAGGCGGCCCTGGCGGTGGCGCTGGTGGACAGGAGCATCAGTTACCTGAGCATCGTTGCTACGGGAGGCGCGGTATTCGTGGCGCGCCAGATACGCACGGCGCGACAGGCATACACGCAAGAAGAAGGAGAAACAGCATGATCGATGGCGCATTCAGGGCGAAACTTCAGTCGGGCGACCCCCTCGTGGGTGTCTTCGTCAGCATCGAATCGCCCACGACGGTGGAACTGCTCGCGGTCGGAGGCGTGGACTACGTGATGATCGACGGCGAGCACAACCCTATCGCGGCGGGAGACGCGGTGGACATGGTCCGCGCGGCGGAGGCGAAAGGCGTCCCCGCGATGGCCCGTGTCGGCGAGAACACCCAGCAGGTTATGGCGAAGTACCTGGACGCCGGCGTGTTGGGAGTGATGATCCCGATGGTGAACAACGGCGCGGACGCCCGCTACGTGGTGGACTCGGTGAAGTACCCGCCGGTCGGCAGGCGCGGGCTTGCAGGCGTACGCGCCAACGACTTCGCTACCAGCCCCGGTTACACCGACATGGCGAACCAGGCAACCGTCGTCATGGTGCAGATCGAGACGCGCGACGGCATCGAGAACGCCGACGAGATCATCAATACGGACGGCGTGGACGCCGTCTTCCTCGGCCCGTCCGACCTGTCGGTAGCGCTCGGCGTCCCGGGTGAGACGAAGCACCCCACGGTGCTGGAGACGATAGAGCAGCTGACGGAGAAGATCGTTGCGGCAGGCAAGACCGCGGGCACCATCGCCCGAGCGCCGGAGGACTACGCCTACTGGCGCGACCGCGGCGTGCAGCTGTTCCTGACAGGCGCCAACGCGCTGCTGCTCAGCGCCACAAAGGCGTACGTCGACGGCGCGCGCGCCGTCGAGGAGGGCAGGTGATGGCTGAGACCGTCGGCGTTGTCGGGACCGGCATCATGGGCGCGCCCATGGCCCGGAACCTCGCGAAGGCGGGGTTCGAGGTCATCGCCTACAACCGCACCCTGTCGAGAGCAGAGGCGCTCCGGGACGATGGCGTAGCCGTAGCGGCCTCGCTCGCCGAGGTCGGAGCAACGGCGTCCGTCGTCATAACGATGGTGCCGGATACGCCGGACGTGTTGGCCGTGGTCGAGGGCGATGGCGGCCTCGCGGGAGCGATGCGCGAGGGCTCCGTGCTCATAGACATGAGCACGATATCTCCCGCCGAGACGCGGGCGCTCGCTGGACGGTTGGCGGAGCGCGGCATCGCGATGCTGGACGCGCCCGTCAGCGGCGGTTCGTGGGGCGCGCAGCAGGCCACGCTTACCATCATGGCTGGCGGTGAGTCGGAGACGTTCGAGCGGTGCCTGCCGGTCTTCGAAGCGATGGGCAAGAGCATCACGCTGATGGGGCCGTCCGGCATGGGCCAGACGACGAAGCTGGTGAACCAGATACTCGTCGCGGGGACGTGCGCGGCGGTGGCCGAGGCGCTCGTGTTTGCCGCGTCGCAGGGCGCGGACCTGCTCAAGACGGTGGAAGCGGTCTCCGGCGGAGCGGCGGGATCGTGGCAGCTGTCCAACCTGGGCCCGCGGATGGCGCAGCGGGACTTCGCGCCCGGCTTCATGGTGAAGCTGCAGCAGAAGGACCTGCGGCTCATCCTGGAGGCGGCGCAGGAGCGGCACGTGCCGCTCGCGGTCACCGGGCTCGCCCGGCAGTACCTCACCGCGGTCGAGGCGATGGGCGGCGCAGACGAGGGCACACAGGCCGTCGTCAAGGCGGTGGAGGCCCTGGCGGGCGTCGAGGCGCGACAGGATGCGGGATGACATTCATCCCAGCGTCTGAGTCCCGATGAGCGCGCGCGTCCGCACTGCGTGGGAGGCGTTGCACTACCCTGTCGTCATGCTGGTGTTCGCGGTCAACGGCGCGCTGGCGGCGTCCCTGGGCCACGTCCTGCTGAACGAGGTCATCGGTATCGAAGGCTCGCTGTGGGGTGGGCCGTGGGGCTACCGCGTCCTCTACGTCGCGCTCATCACGCCGTCGTATTCCCTGCTTCTCCTCGTCACCGGCACGGCCTTCGGGAAGGGCGCATACTTCCGACTGCGCGTCCGGCGCACCTGGGGTCGCCTCCTGCCGGTTACCTGGCTGCGCAGGTGACCCCCGGCGGGCCCGAAGGCCCATGCCCACGGCAGGGGCGCCCGGGGGGCGCCCCCGGATTGAAGGGTCTCGCTACGACTGCGGGAACATCTCGACGGGCGTCTGGCGCGGTCCGAGGCTCTCGAAGTAGTAGTTCGTCTCCGGGTCGTACCGGCCCTGGTTGAACCCGCCCGACTTCTCGCTCCGGATGATGACCGCCACCGTGCGCTCGCCGACCGTGATCTCCGTGTGGACCTCGTACGGCTTGACCAGGTCGAT
>DAOUJA010000070.1:0-190119 GCA_034423175.1 Dehalococcoidia bacterium | reverse complement strand
CCACGTGCGCGACAACCTTGACGCCGATGTCAACACCGATTCCGCCATCGACGACACCATCGAGGTGACCATCAACATCATCAACGTGGACGAGATGGGGACGGTGACGATTGAGGGCACGGAGATTGGCGGCGAGACGCTGACCGCCACCCTGACCGACCCGGATGAGGACCTCAGCAGCGTGACGTGGCGGTGGGCACGGGGGAACTCGGCATCAGGGCCATTCACGAACATCGGCGGGGCCACCTCAGCCTCCTACGCGCTCGTGTCCGCCGACGTGGGCAAGTACCTGCGGGCCACGGCGGGCTACAGGGATGGCCATGGGGCGGGCAAGTCCGCCAACGCCGTGACGGGCGAGATCGACCCTGGCAACGCCGAGCCGACGTTCAACGAGGGCATGGACACCACGCGGGAAGTGGCTGAGAACAGCGGAGTTGGCAGCAACGTCGGGGCTCCGGTGTCTGCCACCGATGACGACGGCGACACGCTGACCTATTCGCTTGCCGGAACCGACGCGAACTCATTCACCATCGATTCCGGCACGGGGCAGATCAAGATCAAGAACAACGTCACCTACAACTATGAAGGTGACGACGAATACGAAGTTACTGTGCGCGTGCGGGACAGCAAGGACAACGCCGGCAACACTAACAGCGTCACCGACGCCACCATCGATGTGACCATCTCCCTCAGGGACGTGAATGAGACGCCCGCGATCACGACCACCCAGACCTCGATCTCCGTCGAGGAAAACCAGACCTCCGTTCTCACCTACGCCGCATCCGACGTGGACAACAACGGCGAGACCAACGACACGAGCAACACGCTGACGTGGTCGGTGGAGAGCGCGGACGACGGGAGCTTCTTTGACATCGACTCGTCGAGCGGCGTGCTCACGTTCAAGAACGCGCCGGACTTCGAGGACCCCCAGGACGCGGGTAACAACAACGTCTACAACGTCACGGTTACGGTCACGGACAACGGCATCGACGGCGCCCGGAACGCGTCGAATCACCTCAGCGTCTCCAAGTCCCTCGCCGTGACCGTCACGGACGTCAATGAGACGCCCACGCTGACCACGGCCCCTGCCACCGTCTCGTACGACGAGAACGGGACGGGGGTTGTCGCGACGTACATCGCGACGGACCCGGACGCGACGACGGGGACGATGATTTGGGACCTGATGGGCAATGACGCCGGAGACTTCAACATCACTTCCAGCGTGAACGGGACGGCCGAGCTCAGGTTCAAGAACCCACCCAACTACGAGATGCCGGACGACACGGGCGCCAACAACGTCTACGACGTGACCGTGAGGGTGCGCGACAACGGGAGCCCGAGACTGGAAGACACCCAGAGCGTCGCAATCACCGTCGACGACCTCAACGAGACGCCGGTGATTGCGGGGAACGCCGGGCCAAGCTTCGCGGAGATCGAATTTGATCACACCGCTACAGCCTCCGAGTTGGTCATCGGCACCTACACCGCCACCGACGACGACAACAGCGACAACGCCGGTCTCCAGACCATCACGTTTGACGTGGCCGGCACGGACGCGGCCCA
Organism: Dehalococcoidia bacterium; assembly: GCA_034423175.1. Classification (GTDB taxonomy): domain Bacteria; phylum Chloroflexota; class Dehalococcoidia; order Lucifugimonadales; family Australimonadaceae; genus Bin16. The sequence continues at coordinate 188,556 of DAOUJA010000070.1, read as the reverse complement.
CTTCAGCATCGACCCGAGCACGGGCGTCCTGTCCTTCGACATTTCGCCGGACTTCGAGAATCCCGCCGACCTGGCGGGATCGGGCATGATCGCGGCCTCCGACAACAAGTACGAAATCGTCGTGGAGGCGGACGATGGGCAGGGCGGCACGGGCGAGGAAGAGAGTGTCGGGACGTTCCGCGTCACCGTGACAGTCACCAACGTCAACGAGACGCCGGAGATCCCGGGCGGCGTTGCTGACGAGAGCTTCGCAGAGATCGAATTCGACGCCGAGACGGCGGATCTGGACGTGATGACCTATATCCCCCGGGACGAGGAGACGGCCGCGTCCGGTCTGAACTGGTCCCTGGCGGGCACCGACGCAGGCGATTTCACCATCACGAAGGACTCCAACGGCCATGGCACGCTCACTTTCAGCGAGCGGCCCAACTACGAGGACCCGGCTGACGCCAACACGGACAACGACTACGAAGTCATCGTCAAGATCAGCGACGGCCCAAACACCCGGGACTACCCCATGACGGTGACGGTCACCAACGTGAACGAGACGCCGGTGTTCACTGCGGAGAGTTCCGCCTTCCACGCTAACGAGATCGAGTACGACTCGGGGATGACGGCGGCCGATATGTCTACCATCCCCGCCACCACGCCAAACCTGGCGTACTGGTACCGGTTCGAGGTCCGGGACGAGGAGGGGCAGGACATCATCTGGACCATAACCGGGGACGACGCGAATTACTTCGTCATCACGGAGGACCCCACTTTCGTCATGACGGCCAACGCTGACGAGAGCGCCATCGCCCGCTGGGCTATCGTGCCGAACTTTGAGAACCCGTTGGGCTCTTCGATCATAGGTCCTCAGGGATACGAGTTCACCGTGGAGGCATCCGACGGCACCAATACCCGAATGCACGAGGTCTTCATCCGGATAGATGACGTCAACGAGCGGCCGGAGTTCACGGGGACTCCCGAAACGGCGATCAGCCTCGACGAACACAACGCGACCCTCGATGCGAATCTCCAGGAGCCGCTCTACGCCTTCCCGGTTATCACGACATACACGGGTCGCGACGAGGAGGGCGGGGTCAGATGGTCGTTGACGGGCACGGACGCGAGCGACTTCGAGATCGATAGTGGCGGCAACGTCACCTTCAAGGAGACACCCAACTTCGAGGAGCCGAAGGACTCCGGCGGGGACAACGTCTACAACTTCACCGTCGTCGTGACCGACATCCAGAGCAAGAATAACCGGCTCACGGCCACGCAGCCGGTCACCGTGACCGTCCAGGACATCGAGGAGGATGGTACGGCGTTCATCGAGGAAGGCGACGAAAGCCCGGGCGTGGATGACATCGTAACCTTCCTGATTTCCGACCCGGATGGAGTCGGGACGGCCTACGACCGGTACGACCCCGTCTGGGTGGTGCAACGCAGCGCCGGGGGAAGCTGGTCCCAGGCCGCAACTGCGTCAACGGCCGTCGACAGCTATGACTACACCGTGCAGGAGGCGGACTCCGGGAAGCGGTTGCGCGTCCAGGTCACGTACACGGACCGCAGGGGCGCCAGCAAGACGGCCACGAGCGCGCCGACGGACGTGGTGACTGCAGATCCCCGTCCCAACGTGCCCCCGCGAATCACGAAGACGGCCTACCTGGTGCAGGAAGGCCCCGCAATCATCGACATCGGCATAATCGGGGCCTCCGACCGCGACAATGACCCCATAACCTTCGCCCTGCTGCCGCAGGGCGACCACCAGCTCTTCGAGCTCTCGTCGAGCGGGCGGCTCCGGGCGATCCAGGCGCTGGACTTCGAGGCGGGCTCGTCCCTCGGCATCACCATCACGCTGTCGGACGGCAAGGGGGTGGACTCAAGCAACAACGTGATCAATGACCCCTCCGTCGACGTCACGGAGACCATCAGCATCATCCTGCGGGACGTGGAGGAGGAGGGCGTTATCACCTTCTCCCCGCAGGAGCCGGAGGTCGGCGTAGCGCAGACAGCCACCCTCAACGACAGCGACGGCGGCATCACCGGCCGGAGCTGGGAGTGGGCACGGTCGGACCACAGAGTGGGGCCCTGGTCCGACATCCCCGGCGCAAACTCGAGCAGTTACACACCGGACGAGGACGACGGGGACGCCTACCTGCGGGCCACCGTCACCTACACGGACAGGCGCGGGCCAGGCAAGAGGGCGGAAGGGATCACGGGCCCCGTTCCCACCACGAACCGGCGCCCCCTCTTCCCTGCCACCGAGACCGGCCAGCGCACGGTGCCGGAGAACACGCGGGCCGGCCAGAACATCGGCGCCCCCGTCGCCGCCGTGGACCCGGAACGCAACAGCCTCACCTACACGCTGACCGGCCCGGACGCCGCTTCCTTCACCATCGTCACGAGCAACGGCCAGATCCGAACGAGAGAAGCCCTGGACTTCGAGACGAAGGCCGTCTACAGCGTCACGGTCGAGGTGCACGACGGGCGTGACGGCTCGGGGCTTACGTCCACAACCATCGACGACACCCAGAGCGTCACGATCACGGTGGAGAACGTGGAAGAGCCGGGGGTGGTGACGCTCTCCTCTGAAACAGCCACCGTCCAGGCCCGGGTCCCGGTGACGGCCACGCTTGAAGACGACGACGGGCCGACGAATGTAACCTGGCAGTGGTCGCGGTCCACCAACCGCGCGAACTGGGTCAACATCGCGGGCGCGACATCTGCCACGTTCACGCCGGCGGACACCGACGTGGGCAACTACATCCGCGCGACGGCCTCGTACAACGACGGCCACGGGCAGAACAAGACTGCACAGACGGTATCGCCGCGCGTCGGACAGCCGCCGCCGGTCAACTCCGCGCCAGCGTTCCCGGCCACGGAGAACGGTCAACGCGAGGTGGCTGAGGACGCATCCGGCGGCACGCCCATAGGCGCCCCCTTCGTGGCAAGCGATTTCAACGACGACACGCTCACCTACACGCTGAGCGGGACGGACGCCGCCTCGTTCATGATCAACGCGGGCACCGGGCAGATCACGCTGGCGCCCAATGTGACGCTGGACTACGAGACCAAACGCACCCACCGGGTCACCGTCCAGGTCACCGACGGGGCGGACTCCCTCGGCGACCCCGACATGGACGCCATCGACGACACCCAGGTCGTCACGATCACCGTCACGAACGTCAACGAGGCGCCCGTCGTCACGGGCGATGAGACGCCGTCCTTCCAGGAGAACTCCACCTCCGCGGTCGCCACCTACACCGGCACGGACCCGGAGCGCGACACGCTCACATGGTCGGTCAGCGACACCACGAACTTCTGGATCTCCAGCCGGGGCCAGCTCTACTTCCGCACCCCGCCCAGCTTCGAGAGGCGTACGTCCTACACCCTCATCATCACCGCCACGGACGACGACGAAGACCTCAGCCTCTCGGGGTCGCTCACCGTCACCGTCGCCGTGACGGACGTCGAGGAAGATGGCGTCGTCACCATAACGCCGACGCGGGGCTGGGTGGACGCGTCGACGTCGTTCAGCGCCAGCCTGTCCGACGACGACGGCAGCGTCACCAACAGGTCCTGGCAGTGGGCGCGCTCACGCAGCAGCAGCGGGGGCTGGCAGGACATCGCGGGCGCGACGTCGCCCAGCTACACGGTCGCTTCAGACGACGCCAACCACTATCTGCAGGCCACCGTCTCCTACGAGGACCGGCGCGGCAGCAACAAGACGGCTTCGGCAGTGTCGGCGTCGCCCATCGGCGACGCGCGGCCCACCACAGCGAACACCGCGCCCACATTCACAGAGACCAGCCCCGTTACCCGGTCCGTCGGTTCGGGCACGGCGCCGCGGCGGGCCGTGGGCTCGCCCGTCAGGGCCACCGACACGGACCAGGGCGACGTCCTCACCTACTCGCTCAGCGGCGCGGACGCCGATGCCTTCGACATCGACTCCGCCACCGGCCAGATCCGCACGAAAGACGTCCTCGACAGCACCGTGAAGGACACCTACGAGGTGACGGTATCCGTCAGCGACGGCTTCGACGCCAACTACAACGCCGACCCAGGCACGGACGCCGTCATAGGCGTGACCATCACGGTCACCGCTGCCCCTACGGTGCGGCGGCCGCCGACCACAGGAGGGGGCAGCAGCGGAAGCAGCGGTGGCGGCGGTGGGGGCGGAGGCGGCAGCTTCACGCCCATCGTCACGCCGCCCGTGTTCGGCGAGGGGTTCCGCGCCACGCGCAGCGCGCCCGAGAACGCGAAGCCCGGCGACGCGGTCGGCGACCCGGTCTTGGCGAGAGTCGTGCAGGGCGAGACGGTGACCTACAACCTCAGCGGGGCTGACGCCGCGCTGTTCACCTTGGATGAGCAGACCGGACAGATCCACGTCGCCGAGGAAACGGTCTTCGACTTCGAGGGCGAGAAGAACACCTACGCGATCGACGTAGTGGCCACGAACTCCCGCGGCGGAGTGGCCACCATACGAGTCGTCATCGAGATCACCAACGTGGACCTGCCGGGCATCGCCGGGGACTACGACACCAACGGAAACGAGCTGATCGATCTCGACGAGGCCATCGCCGCGGTCACGGACTACAACGCCGGGACCATCACCCGGGAGCAGGCGACGGCCATCGTTAGCCTCTACTACGCGACAGCGGCAGCCAGCACCCAGGTGAGTGGGTCGTGAACAGGAGCGTACGACTGTTGTTGCTGCTGCTCCTCCTGGTGGGAGCGGTCCTGGTGGCGGTCCTCAGTCAGCCGTCCGGCGCGGGGGCGTCCGGTCACAGCGCCACGCGGTCGTTCGCGTCGCCGTGGGTCGCTCCGGGCGGTCAGGTCCAGGTGACGATAACGGCGAGCAACTACGGCGCATTCGCCCAGGTGGAGGAGAGGCTGCCGGGAGGGTTCACCTTCTTAAGCTCCAGCTTGCCTTCTTCCGCCGTGGACGTGGAACTCGACAAGATCACGTTCACGCTGTTGGGGGAGGAGCAGTTCACCTACACCGTGGAGACGCCAGGCGTCGAGGCAACCTTTACCTTCTCCGGCCTCGTACGGGACCAGCACAAGGACGAGCGGCAGATCGGCGGCGACACCAGCCTGCGGGTCGGCGCTGCGCCCACGCCGGGGCCAACGCCCGATGGGACGGACACCACAACCCCCACCCCGGAGCCCACAATGACACCTACGCCGGTTCCCACGGCCACATCGACACCGGCTCCCACTGCCACACCGAGGCCCACGGCAACGCCTGTCCCTCGAGCCACGGCTACGCCGACGCCGGTCCCGACTGCTACACCGGAGCCCACGACCACACCTACGCCGGAACCGACGCCTACTCCACCGCCCACGGCGACCCGGGTTCCCGTCGCGGAACCGTCCGATGAGGAAGGAGGCCTGCCGCCATGGCTGCTCATCCTGCCGGTCATCTTGCTGGTGATGATCCTGGGCAGCATCGGGTACGCGCGCAGGCGGAGCTAGGCGGGCATCCTTCCCCTAGCCTTCCGTGAAGACCCCTATTGGCGCGTGGAATGGAACGTGCGCCCCGCTCTATTCACGCTCCGTGCCCGCGCCGACGCTGTCCTCCGGCCTGCTAAACTCCCGCGCAGACTTCCACCGAGGTTGTGCATTGCCACCCGAACTGACCGGACGACTCGATTTCTGGAACATCGGCTATCCGCTGGGCGCGGTCGTTTACCTCACCGCCCCCATCGCACTGGCCGCCATCGCCTGGGCGCTCTGGCAGCGCTCGCGCTACTGGCGCCTCGGCAAGCCGAACCCGGACGCCGGACCGTGGCGCGCTCGACTCGCCGGTGGGCTGCGCACGCTGCTCGTCGACTCCGTGGGGCATCGGCGATTCGTCCGAAACGAGCGCTACCCCGGCACGATGCACTTCCTCATCTTCTGGGGGATCGTCATCCTGTTCGTCGCCACGTCGCTCGACGCCGTCGAGTTCAACGCGGAGCGGTACCTTGGCTGGCACCTGCCGACACGTAACGTCGGCGTGCAGCTCGAACTCATATGGGACATCGGCGGCGTCATGCTCATCGCGGGCATAGCGCTCGCGGCATGGCGACGGTACGTCGTCCGCCCGCCCCGGCTGAACACGATGCTGGAGAACAACGTGCTGCTGGCGCTGTTGCTCGCAAGCGCGCTCTCCGGCTTCGTCCTGCAGTCGCTCCGCATGGCGGCAACGGAGCTGGAGCCGAACAGCGACCTGTACAGCGTAGCGTCGGCCTACTGGTCGCCATTCTCGTACGTCATCGCGGTCGCCATCCGCGGGGTGGGGTTCACGGTCTATGCGATGGAGGTCTCGCACTTCGTGCTCTGGTGGGCGCATGCGGGGCTTATGTCCGCGACGTTCGTCTACGCGGCGTGGCGGTTCGGGCCGCTCATGCACATCTTCATCAGCCCGCTCAACCTCGTGATGCGGTCCTCCGTGACGCGGCCCAAGGGCGCGCTGCGGCCGATGGGCGATCTCGACACGCTGGAGACCTTCGGGGCGCGTGAGCTCACACACCTCACGTCCAAGCAGCTGCTCGACTACGACGCCTGCACCAACTGCGGCCGGTGCCAGGACCAGTGTCCGGCATGGCGCAGCGGCAAGCCGCTCTCTCCGCGGAAGCTGATACAGGACGCGAAGGCCTACATGGAGTCACGCGCGCCGGTGCTGTTGGCGCTCGGGCCGGACGCCGAGCCGCCTCCGCCGGAGGCCGACCTGGTCCACGGCGCGATATCGACCGACGTGCTCTGGGCGTGCACGACGTGCCGGGCGTGCATGGAGGCGTGCCCTGCGTTCGTCGAGCACATCGACTCCATCGTGGACATGCGGCGCTTCCTCACGATGGAGGAGGCAGATGTGCCGGAGGGCGCGATGAATGCGCTCACCTCCATGGAGCAGCGCGGCCACCCATGGCGCGGCACGCAGGCCACCCGCACCGACTGGATGGAGGGCGCGGACGCCGTCGCCATGAGCGACGACCCGGAGCACGACGTGCTGCTGTGGGTCGGGTGCACTGCCGCACTCGATGGGAGAGGCCAGCAGGTGGCGCGGGCGATGGCGTCAGTGCTGAAACTCGCTGGCGTGCGCTATCGCGTGCTGGGCAGCGAGGAAACGTGCACGGGAGACCCCGCCCGCCGGATGGGCAACGAGTACCTCTTCCAGATGATGGCCGAGCAGAACATCGAGACGCTCAGCGCTTACGAGGTGCGGCGGATCGTGACGCTCTGCCCGCACTGCTTCAACACGCTGAAGAACGAGTACCCCCAGTTCGGCGGGGACTTCGAGGTGACGCACTACACCGAGTTCGTCGCCGGGCTGATCCGCGACGGGCGCATCCGGCCTGCGAAGGCCGTACCGCTCTCGGTCGCCTACCACGACTCGTGCTACCTGGGACGTCACAACGACATCTACGAAGCGCCGCGGGAGATCGCGCGGGCCATCCCCGGTCTGCAACTCGTGGAGATGGGCGAAGGGCGTTGCCGCGAGCGCGGCTTCTGCTGCGGCGCCGGCGGCGGGCGGATGTGGATGGAGGAACAGGGCACCCGCGTCAACCACATCCGCACCGACCATTTCCTCGACACGGGCGCGGACGCCGTTGGCGTCTCGTGCCCGTTCTGCCTCCAGATGATGGAGGAGGGCATCGGCGCGAAGGGGCAGGAGGACAGCAAGTCAGCGAAGGACCTGCTGGAGCTGCTCGCGGAGAGCCTCGACGACCCGTAGCGCTCCTCGCGGCTGCGCTACGCTCGGAATGGCAGGCAGGGGCGAGGTTCCTGCCTGCGCAGGAACGACGGCGTCCCTACTCGTCGCCCTCGGGGAGGTCTGGGAGGAGGGCGTCGTCGAAGATGCCGATGCCGGCGCCGACGGCGGCGAGTTCGGGTGAGTCGTCGAGGAGTGACAACGGCACCTCAGGCACGTTGAGCGGTGTCGCGTCCGGCCTGTCGAGAACGTCGAACGAGGGGAGGAGCGACTCCTCAGCCGGCATAGCAGCCACGGGGAACGAGACCCTGGCGCGCTGGCTCGGGTGCTGGTATGCCTCCCGCAGCACGGCGCGCACCGCGCCGTTGGTCGTACCGGAAACCGCGCCCTCGTAGCGGTTGCCGCCCACAATCAGGCTCAGCAGGCGGTGGGCCATGCCCGGCGGGACGAGGCCGAGGCAGTTGCCGTCCGGGTCCATCACCCCGAGTGTCGACCCGTTGGCCTCCAGCGTGACCGGCGTGCCGGGAGACGGGTTGCCAGCGGTCGACGCAAGGAGCGACACCTCGGCGCTCTTGCCGCTGTCTGCGATGAACATGCGAGGCCTGACCGTGCCGCCGCCGCAGGAACGGCGGGACGTGGCGCAGCCGTTGCTTGTATCGGCCAGCAGCCGTTCGACGTTCTTCGTAGCGATGGGGTTGCCGGGGCTGAGTTCGAGTGCGCGACGGAAGGCGTCGAGCGCCTTACCGGACTCGCCGAGTTCGGTGAGCGCCTTGCCAAGGCGGTTCATCGCTCCCACGTCATCGGGCGCGGCCTCCAGGATCTCGCGGTTGAGCTGAGCGGCCTCCGCCCACTCTCCGTTCATCGCAAGGCTCACCGCCCTCCTCGTCTGCTCCTTCAACAACCGGACATGCTCTTCTTCCCGATGAATCATGACGACGACTCCCGTCGCCGACGCACGCACCCCCTCTTGTGGCGGCGTATCTCAGTTGCTCACGAACCCCTCATGAGGCGGTGCTCGATGGCCATGCACTTGTCCATGACGACGCGCAGGCCCGCTGCTTCCGCCTTTGCCGCAGCCTCGCCGTGGGATATCCCCAGTTGCATCCACACGGCGTCTGCCCCTATACGGATGGCGCCGTCCACTACGGGCGGCACATCCACAGCTCTCCTGAATATGTCCACTACGTTGACGTGCTCCGGCACGTCCTCAAGCCGGGCGTACGGCTGCTCTCCGAGCACCGGGCCGGTGAGCCTCGGGTTGACCGGGATGATCCGGTAGCCGCACTCCTGCATGTACTTCGCGACCCCGTAGGACGGGCGGTCCGGCCTGTCGGACAGGCCGACGACGGCGATGACCGTGCTCTCACGCAGTACCCGTTCCGCCGAGTCCACCGGAGCCTTCCTCCTGTTGCGAATTGTCGAGACGCTAGATTGACGCTCCATACGCTCAGGGTCAAGCGGCTTTCGGAGGAGATTCAGCGTGTTTTCGGCAGGGAGTGCGCGGGATGACCAGCCAGGCGACCGGCAATGAGCACACTCCGCGCGCTCGCGAGCGGCGAATAGTACTGAACGAGCATGCGGTTCCACTCGCAAGGGCGGGGCAGTCAGAGGGAAGCGGAGAGGCCAGAGAAGACTTCACTCCAGAAAAGGGATACGAGGTCCCTGCCTCCGCAGGAACGACGAAGGGATGTGCTACGTGGCCTTGCGGTAGCCGCCGATCAGGACATGGCTGCCGTCGCGCCAGAAGCACTCAGCCTCATCGAACCCGGCAGTGCGGAGCCAGTTGAGGTGGTCCGGCAGGGTTGGACGGTCCCTCCCCCTTTGCCGCCTGCTGTTCCATGAGGCCCGGCGTCCAGCCTGCTCCGCGGCCATCTCTTCCAGCGTGGGTTGGACGCCGGTCTCGTCGAACCGGCTCCACTGTTCCATCACCAACCTCGCGTTGGCATCCGCCGCCCTCGCGGTGTCGCCCAGTTGTACGAGCTCCCAGTTGAGGAACGCGCCACCCGGGTTCACGATCCTGAAGATGTCGGCATAGACGCGAGAGATAAGCTCATGGGTGCGCAGGTTGTGGATGGCGATGGCGGACACCACGCCGTCCACCGGCTCGCCGACCGCCTCCGACCAGGCGGGATCGGTGAGGTCTGCCAGAGCGTGGGAAGTCCGGCCCTCGTACCGTTCCAGGCGTTGTCGCGCGTGTTCCAGCATGGGCGCCGAGAAGTCGTGCAGGACCACGTGCGCGTTGGGGAAGGTCTCCAACACCACCTGGGCCACGGCTCCATAACCCGCGCCGATGTCGAGCACGCGGACCTCCGCATCCCGCTCGAAGGGCAGCAGCGCGGCCATCCGCCGCAGGGAGTCCCGCCTCTCCTCATCGCGGCCGGCGTCCCGTCCTATCCAGTAGTCAACGTACTCCGGCGAGTGCCAGTCGTGCTCATCTCCCCGCGGCGAGCCTGTCGTCATGGCGTGTACTCCTTTGCGTGAGGACTCAGTGCCGGACAACCGCGGCTCGGCATGAGCCCGGTCATGCCGGCTGCGTACCGCTGCCAGTGACAGGAGAGGATTGTACAACGGCAGTCTTACACAGTCCGGCTGCCGGAGATGAAGCTCCGGACGATCTCCACGGCGCGGTCTGCATCCACGCCGACCGCGACTCTCACCGGCCCATCGCCATAGGTTGCCAAGGTCCGGCCTCGTTCCTCTCCGTCTGTCACAACGGACACCCGCGCCGGACGGCAGGTAAGGATGTCGGGGGCGATGGCGGCAGCCACGGCGAGCGGGTCGTGCAGGTAGAACTCCTGCAGGTCCGGGCGGTCTCCGAACCGGCCAGCCAGGATGCGGTTACCCAGCCGCGCGGACTTGGACGAGCCCTCGAACCACCGCGGGCCGTCCCGGCGGTGCAGGGACGTCCGGCGTGTGACGTCGAGACCGACGACGGTCACCGGCACCCCCGACGAGAAGACGGCGTTGGCGGCCCAGGGGTCTTCGTGGATGTTGAACTCGGCATGGGGCGTGACGTTGCCCGGCACGTCGAACGCGCCGCCCATGACGACGATCTCCGCGAGCGCATCCACGAGGTCAGGGCAACGGTCGAGCGCGGCAGCGATGTTGGTGAGCGGGCCGAGCGCGATGACGGTCAGCCGGTCGGATGCCCCGGCTGTGCGGTCGCATACGAATTCGGCCGCACCCATGCCGTAGGGCTTCAGCGTCGGGGCAGGCAGTTGTACGCCGAGCCCTCCTGCCCCATGGACGTGGTACGCATAGGTGAACGAGCCTCGCATCGGGCGGTCGGCGCCAACCGCCACCGGTATGGCGCTCCGCTCCCCACCCAGGTACTCGACCAGCCGCAGCGCGTTATCGGTCGTGTCGGACAGCGTTGCGTTCCCGCCCACCGTCGTGATGCCCTCGACCCGCAGGTCGGAAGTGTTCAGGGCCATCATGAGCGCGAGGGCGTCGTCGGTGCCGGGGTCCGTGTCGATTACGACGGTACGCATGCGGATGACACTCTACCAGTCGCGCTCCGTCGATCCTTCCCGCGTGCTGAAGCGCGTCGCCCTGGGTTCCCGCCGGTCCGGGAACGACGGGGCCTGCGTCAGCCGACAGGGGAGGGTGCAGGGGCCTCGGCGGGGTCCGGGGTGGGGGTGGGCTTGAGGAGGTCGACGAGCTCGATCTCGAAGTTGAGGGGCTCACCGGCAAGTGGGTGGTTCGCATCGAGGGTAACGGCGGTGTCGGTGATTGCGGTGACGGCCGCTTGCAGGGTGTCCGAAAGGGGAAGGACTATACCGACGGAGATCTGTGCCAGGAGCTCCGGCGGGAAATCGCCGACGGGCACGTCCACGACGAGGTCGGGGTCGACTTCGCCATAGGCCTCGGCTGGCTCCAGCCGCACGTTGACGCGCTCGCCAAGGGCGAGACCGCGCACGGCACTGTCGAAGCCCTCGATCATCTGGCCGCTGCCCACGACAAAGTCGATCGGGAAGCCGTCGCGCGAGGTGTCGAACTCGGTGCCGTCGTCGAGGGTGCCGGTGTAGTGGACCATCGCCCGGTCGCCATCCTCGGCGACCGGGATGGGCGTGGGCGTAGGTGTCGGGGAAGCGCAGCCGACCGCGACGACCAGCGCAGCGATGAGGAGGGCGGCCCCGGTGAGGCCCGGGCAGAGGACGTGGGCGATGCGGGGGTTAATCGCGCACGCCCTATCCGACGATGGCGGTGCGCATGGCGGCTACTGCTTCGGCGATGGTCATGCGGTCATTGTACACGGCGGAGCCCGCGACGATGACGTTCGCCCCCGCCGCGACGACGCGCGCGACGTTGTCCGGCTTGATGCCGCCGTCGACCTCCAGTTCGGTTGCGAGGCCGCGTTCGTCTATGGCGGCCCGGAGGCGCTCCACCTTCGGGAGCACGCCAGGGATGAACGACTGCCCGCCGAAGCCCGGGTTCACCGACATGACGAGCACGAGGTCCAACTCCGGCAGTATCTCGCTGAGCGTCGTTTCCGGTGTCGATGGGTTGAGCGAAACGCCCGCGGTCGCGCCGAGGTCGCGTATCTGGTGGACGGCGCGGTGCAGGTGTGCCACGGCCTCCTGGTGCACGGTGATCTTGTCGGCGCCCGCGGCGACAAAGTCCGGGATGAGGCGCTCCGGCTCCACGATCATGAGGTGCACGTCGAGCGGCAGGGTGGTGTGCGGGCGTATCGCTTCGACAACGAGCGGGCCGATGGTGAGGTTCGGGACGAAGCGCCCGTCCATCACGTCGACGTGGATGTACTCGGCGCCCGCTTCTTCCGTTTCGCGGACGACCTCGCCGATGCGCGCGAAGTCCGCGGAGAGGATGGAGGGCGCGAGTTTGACGTCAGCCACGGGAAGCCCCCAGGCGGGCCTTCGCGGCGGCGATGGCTTCGCGCACGCGGGCGGGGGATGCGCCGCCGGGCACGTCGCGGGCCGTCGCGCTCGCGAGCGCGGTCAGCTTGCGCACACCCTCGTCGAATGCAGGGCACTGGGCACGCAAATCGTCGAGCGGTAGCGCGGTCACCGCGACGCCGCGCTCAGCCGCGAGTTCGCAGAGCGCGCTCACGGCGGCATGGGCCTCGCGGAACGGCACGCCCTTCCCCACGAGGTAGTCGGCCATGTCGGTGGCGAGCAGCGCGCTGTCCTCAGCGGCCTCGCGCATCCGCTCCGCGTTCACGGAACAGTCGCCCAGCATCCCGCGCATCGCGTCGAGTGTTGCTTCGAGGGTGTCGACGGCGTCGAACAGCCCCTCCTTGTCCTCCTGCAGGTCGCGGTTGTAGGTGAGTGGGAGGCCCTTGAGCGTAGTGAGCAGGCCGACGAGACTGCCGTAGACGCGGCCCGTCTTGCCGCGCGCGATCTCCGCGAAGTCCGGGTTGCGCTTTTGCGGCATGATGGACGAGCCGGTGACCCACTGCCGTCCGAGTTGCAGGTAGCCGAACTCCTGCGACGTCCACAGCACGATCTCCTCCGCAAGGCGGGAGCAGTGCATCATGCACGTGGCGGCGGCGGCGAGGTACTCAACGGCGTAGTCGCGGTCGGAGACGGCGTCCATCGAGTTTGCGGAGATGGCGTCGAAGCCGAGTTCGCGCGCGACCGACTCGCGGTCGAGCGGGTACGGAGCGCCGGCGAGCGCGCCGGAGCCGAGCGGGAGGACGTTGGCGCGTTTCCGCGCATCGGCGAAGCGGTCGGCGTCGCGGTCGAACATCTCGAAGTAGGCGAGCATGTGGTGGGCGAACGGCACGGGCTGCGCGCGCTGGAGGTGCGTGTAGCCGGGGAGGAGCGTGTCCTGCTCGCGCTCGGCGAGCGCCAGCAGCGTGCCCTGCAGGCCACGGAGGAGTCCGGTAGTGCGGTCGATGGCGTCGCGGACATAGAGGCGCGAAGCGGTCGCGACCTGGTCGTTGCGGGAGCGCGCGGTGTGGAGCCGCGCCGCGGGCTCTCCGATGAGCTCGTGCAAGCGCGTCTCGATGTTCATGTGGAGGTCTTCGAGTTCCTCGCGCCAGGGGAACGCGCCGTCGGCGATCTCACGCCGCACGGCGTCCAGTCCCTGCACGATGGCACCTGTGTCGGCCTCGGAGATGATGCCCTGCCTGCCGAGCATGCGGGCGTGCGCGACGGAGCCCGCGATGTCGTGCTCGTAGAGGCGGCGGTCGTAGCCGACGGAGACGGTGTAGCGCGAGGCGGCCTCGAAGTGGTGGGTCGTGTAGTCGCTCATGGCGTAGCGTCTATTGTACGCGAAGGGCCGCTTACGACTGCTCGGCACAAGCGGGATGCCGCACGCGGACGAGGTAGACGGCCCAGAACACCGCAACCCACGCGAGGATGATCACGGTCAATGCCAGCAGTACTCCCGCATCGTTCGTAAATGCTGACCTCTGGATGAGCCATAAGGAGAACAAGGCTCCGCTCAGTGCATGCACACCGAACAGGGCGATGATCGCGCGCCCTCGGAGCGCAGGCCTCCACGCGTCGAAGTTGAACAGCAACCAGGCTGTGAAGATAGTCATGCCGACAACGAGGGAGCGCACCGCTACGTTCAACGCTGCCAGCGCCAGGTAGTCCAGCCTCGTTTCCGGCGTTATTCCAGCCGAAGGCTCGAACAGGCGGGGCCACGGGAAACTGAAGGCCAGCGCGACCATGAAGAATGCGTGCGCGAGGCTGAACTGAGACGCCCGGCGGATGAACCCGAGCAGGAGCACCACCGCCAGTGGGCCGGTCAACACGGAACCGAGGAGCATGGCATCCCACGCCGACGAGTCGGATGCAACGTCGAGCCCTCGCATCTGCATCGCCAGGAAGAGACTGTCCACCACCACCCCGATGACTGCAACCGCAAGGAGGAACTGCCACGTCAGACGCAGGAAGTCCCGTCCTAAACGCCGGACCGCCGGGTAGAGCGCGGCGAGCAGGATGACCGCGACGAACTGGGCAGGGATACCCCAGTCGCTGAGACCCAGTTTGAATCTGCTCCAGTCCCCTGAGTCCGGCCAGAGAAGACGATAGACCAGCGCGGTGAACGCAGTTCCCGACTGCAAAGCCCAGTAGGGAATGGCGACGAGCAGCAGGCTTTCCCACCCGTAGCCCCTGCGACGCAGGCGCAGGTAGAGCGCGCCCATCAGCAGGACGGGAAGGACGACGTAGACGCTCCAGAATACGAAGTCGTAGGGCAGACCGTAGAGTTCCAATGGGCCAGCGGTCCACAGCACCCAGAACCCCATGCCCAAAGCGGGCATGGCTGCGACCAGCAGAATCTCCCAGCGGTAGGCGGCGACGAAGCGCCGCACGTCAGTTCCTCTCATGGGGCGCAGGATACGCCCTACCCTCCCAGCGTGACGCCGAGGCGTTGTTCGAGCGCGGTGAAGCCGTGCGAGGGGTCCTCCTCGCCGAGGCCGTACTCCTCCACGACGGCGTGCCAGAAGCGGCGCGCGGTCTCGAAGATCTGCATCTCCAGTCCGAACTCGACCGCCATCTCGTGTGCGTGGTCCTGGTCCTTCATTGTGAGCCAGGCGGAGCCGTCCTTGCCGAACTCGCGCTTGAGGATGCGCGGGACGTTCCGTTCCCACGCCCGGCTGGCGCCCGACGCCGTGCGGATGACGGCGAAGAGTCGTTCGAGGTCCAACCCTGCCTTGTCGGCAAGCAGCAGCGCCTCCATCGCCACGGCGAGGTTCGTCGCCATGAGGACGTTGCTCACGACCTTGGTCGCCGCGCCGGAGCCGGACGCACCCATCAGTTCGACGGTGCGCCCCATCGCCTCCATCGCGGGGCGTGCGGCGGCGAAGGCGGCTTCGTCGCCGCCGCACATGATGGTCATTTCGCCACGCTCGGCGACGGGGCCGGAGCCCGAGACGGGGGCGTCGATGAACGACGCGCCGCGTTCGCGGGCGATGGCGGCGAGTTCGCGCGCGGACTCCGGGTGGATGGTGCTGTGGTCGACGATGATCAGCCCCTCCCTGGGGCGTTCGAGCACACCGCCCGCGCCGGTGAGCACCGCCTGCACCGCTGCGACGTCCGGCAGGCAGGTGTGCACCTCGTCGAGCTCCGCGCCCATCGCGGCGAACGACTCGCCAGGCGTCGCGCCCATCGCGGCAAGCTCGTGCACCTTGCCCTGGCTGCGGTTCTGCACCGTCACGTCGAACCCCTTGCGGATGAGGTTCTCCACCATGGGGCGTCCCATCCGGCCTATGCCGATCCATCCGATACGCATCGTGTCCTCCGTTATTGGGGAGTGGTCAGAGTGTAATAGCGATGGCGCCCGCCGCGGCGAGGACGATGCCGAGCAGCACGAGCGGGTTGAATGCCTCCGTGTCGCGATTGAGCAGCAGCGCGAACCCGATGCCGAAGAACGCCATCGTCTCTGTGAGCGGAGCGACGACGGCGGCGTCCGCCGATTCGAGCGCGGCGAACCGGAGCACCTGCGCCAGCGTCATCATGCCCGTCACGGCGACGAACAGCTTGGCCGCAGTGCGGTCGACCTCGCGCAGACCCCGGAGCCGACCCGGCAGGGCGAGCGAAGCTACGAGCACGAGGGCCGCCGCCCCGTGCGCCACGAGGCCGCCGAGCATCGTGAGGCCGGAGTCGTCGAGCGCCCAGCGCAGGAGGACGGTCGAGCCGCCGTACGTCGCCGCCGCGGTGAGGCCGTAGACGATGCCCCGCGCTATCTGCAGCGAGCCGAGGCGGACGGTCGGAGGCCGCGCGAATGCGACCAGCGGCGCCACGATGAGCAGCGCGATGCCGGTGCCGCGGAGCAGTCCTACCTGTTCGCCCAGCAGGGTGATGCCGAAAGCCGCTGCGACGAGCGCAGAGAGGACGCGCACCGGCGCGGTGAGGTTCGCGCCCACGGCCTGGATCGCGAGGAACTGCGAGAAGCGTCCTCCGAGAAAGTTGAGGATGCCGCCCACGGCGAGCACGGCGTACTGCGCTCCGGTGAAGCCGTCGAGTTGGACAAGCTGGCCGGTGACGAGCGCAAGGAGCCCGAACAAGGGCACCGAGAGCAGTATGGAGATGACGATGCCGTTGTAGGCGGACGCACGGAGCATGCTCCGCCGCACGACGGCCGTGTTGAGGCCCAGCATCGCGGCGGCGGCAAGCGCGAGGAGTGCGCCGCTCACGAGGGGCCTACTCGGCCTCTCCCTGCACCCGCGCCTGCGTCCGCACCGGCAGCCCGAACACGGAGATGAAGCCGACCGACGCCTGGTGGTCGAACGAGTCGCCCGCGTCGTAGGTGGCGAGGTCGTGGCGGTAGAGCGACTCCGCGCTCTCGCGTCCGGTCACCGTCGCGCTGCCCTTGTGCAGGCGCACGCGCACGGTGCCGTTGACGTGGCGCTGCGTGCTGAGAACGTAGGCGTCCAGGTCCCGGCGATGAGCCGTGAACCAGAGTCCGTTGTAGACCAGGTCCGCGTACTCCTGGACGAGCCGCTCCTTGAAGCGGGACTGCTCCTTGGTGAGGCACATCTGCTCGAGCGCGCGGTGGGCCATGTGCAGCACGGTCGCGGCGGGGGCCTCGTAGACCTCGCGCGACTTTATGCCGACGAGCCGGTTCTCCACGTGGTCGATGCGGCCCACGCCGTGTGCGCCCGCGACCTCGTTCAGCAGCTCGATGAGTGCGACGCCGTTCAGCTCCTCCCCATCGATCGCGACCGGCACACCCTCTGCGAAGCGTATCTCCACGGAGCGCGGCTCGTCCGGCGCGGCGGCGACGGAGACCGTCCACGCGTACGCCTCTTCCGGTGGTTCCACCCACGGATCCTCGAGATCGCCGGCCTCGATGCTGCGGCCCCAGAGGTTCTCGTCTGTCGAGTAGGAGCTGCGCTTGTTGAGGTCCAGCTCGATGTCCCGCTCCTTCGCGTAAGCGATCTCGTCGTCGCGGGTCATGCCCCACTCGCGGGCGGGCGCAACTACCTTGAGCGAAGGGGCAAGCGCCGCGGCGCTGACGTCGAACCGGACCTGGTCGTTCCCTTTGCCGGTGCAGCCGTGAGCGATGCCGAAGGCCTCTTCCTCCTGCGCGATACGCACGAGGTGTTTGGCGATGAGCGGCCTGCCGAGCGCGGTCGCGAGCGGGTAGACGCCCTCGTAGATGGCGCCCGCCCGCAGCGCGGGCCAGACGTAGTCGCGCACGAACTCCTCGCGCGCGTCCATCACGTCGGCGCGTATGGCGCCGATGTCGAGAGCGCGCAGGCGTGCGGCTTCCAGGTCCACCTGTCCGCCCAGATCCATCGTGAGCGTTGCGATGTCTGCGCCGTACTGCTCCTGCAGCCAGCGGATGGCAACGGAGGTGTCCAGGCCTCCGCTGTAAGCGAGAACGATCTTGTCAGCCATGGTGAATCGACTTCCTCTGCGGATGACTTGGGTCAGGCGCTACTGACGGAGCGGTTGGAGTGTAGAGACCGGGAGCGATGCGTTTCACAGGGTTTGCTCGCTCAACGACTCGCCCTGACCGTACCTCGCCGCCCTGTTCCTGTAGCCGGCGTTGGTGGGCATCTGGAGGTCCGGAGGCATCGTCCGATGCGCTTCTCGCAGCAACCCCAGGAACCGCTCCGCACCAAGCAGCCTGTCTCTGATCACGTCCAGGGGATGTTCGTCCACGTAGAAGTTCTGGTGCAGGTCGGAGACGGCGCCGTACAGGTTGGATATGTCGGGCCTCGCGGACTGCTCTGCGATCCAGGAGGCGATGATCAGGCCGTCCACGTGGCTGTGGAAAGGCCAGCCGCGCTCATCGGCAACCACCTTGAGCGCGTGCACGACTGCCCCCCAGACTTTCTCAGAGGCCTGCAGCCGGTCTCCCGCCTCGATCATCTCCCTGGCGTGCTCGAGCAGCCGGTCCCGATGAGCGGCGTGACTCTCTATGGGTTGGGATTGCGTGGACATGGGGATCGTCCTGACAGTGCCACCACTCTGCTAGCTTGATGCTTTCACTCACCATACCACCGCGCAGGCGTGCACGCCAACGTCTATGCGGCCAGCGTCTTCGTGAGCGCGGCGTCGAGTTTCGCGAGGCACTCGTCGACGTCCGCCTCGGTGATGATGAGCGCGGGCATGAAGCGGATGGCGTTCGGGAGCACGGGGTTGAGCAGCACGCCCTCCGCGTTCGCGGCGGTGACGACCGCGCGTGCGATCGGCTCGGCGAAGACGAGCGCCTGCAACAGGCCCGCGCCGCGTGTGCTCACGGTCGCGGGGGCGTGCTTCGCCACGAACTCCTCCAGCTTCGCGTGCAGGTAGGCGCCGACACGCGCGGCGTGGCCGGGGATGTCGTTCTCCAGCATGTAGCCGAGCGTCGCCCGTCCCGCGGCCGTGGCGAGCACGTTTCCGCCGAACGTGCTGCCGTGGTCGCCCGGCTCCAGGACGTTGCAGCGCTCCTTGCAGAGGAACGCGCCGACCGGCACGCCGTTGCCGAGCCCCTTGGCGACCGTCATGACGTCCGGCTCGACGCCGAAGTGCTGGTAGCCCCAGAGCGTGCCGAGGCGGCCCATGCCGGTCTGTATCTCGTCGAAGATGAGGAGGATGTTGTTCTCGTCGCACCACTCGCGCAGGCCCTTCAGGTAACCCTCCGTGGGGACGTTGACGCCGCCCTCGCCCTGCAGCACCTCCACCATGATGGCGCAGGTGTCGTCGGTTGTGGCGGCGCGTATGGCGTCGAGGTCGTCGTAGGGGACGTTGGTGAAGCCTTCAGCGAGCGGAAGCCATGCCTGCTGGTAGGCAGGCTGCCCGGTGGCGGCGATCATGGCGAGCGTCCTGCCATGGAAGGAGTTGAGGACGGTGATGACGCTCTGCGCGCCGTTGCGGTGGAGCCTGCCGTACTTGCGGGCGAGCTTCACCGCGCCCTCGTTCGCCTCGACGCCGCTGTTGGCGAAGAAGACCTTGTCCATGCAACTGTTCTCCACCAGCAGCTGCGCAAGCTCCAGCTGCGGGACGGTGTAGTAGAGGTTGGACATCTGCATGATGGTGCCCGCCTGCTCCCGTATCGCCTCCGTGACAACGGGGTGGGAGTGTCCCAGGCAGGTGACGGCCAGGCCCGCGGTGAAGTCCAGGTATTCGTTGCCTTCGACGTCCCAGACGCGGGCGCCCTCGCCGCGCGCTACGACGATGGGCTGGCGGTTGAACGTGTGAACGTAGTACTCGGACTCTTGTGCCATCCAGTAGGCGGAGTCGTGTGCGGTGGACTCTGTGGTCATCTGTTGCTCTCTCCTATGAGGTCTCGCAGGGCCTGCACGGACTCGTCCAGTTCCTGTGCGCCGCCCTGCATAGATTCTAACGCCTGTGCGATCTCGTTCAGGATTCGCAACAATTCGTCGCGCGAGATGCCGACGTCTTCCGAGGGGGTCCCACCGTCCGGGACGACGGCCGTCTGCACGTCACCGAGCAGCGCGGCGAGGGCCTGGTCCAGTGTCGGCTCCATCACGACCTTCGTGCTGGTAGCCAGGATGACGCGCTTCAACTCCGGGAAGTCGAGCGACTCCGCGCGCAGATAGATCGGTTCAGCGTAGAGCAGCGTCTCGCCGATGGGTATGACGAGCAGGTTGCCGCGGTACACCTGCGAGCCGGA
This sequence comes from Dehalococcoidia bacterium, assembly GCA_034423175.1. Taxonomy (GTDB): domain Bacteria; phylum Chloroflexota; class Dehalococcoidia; order Lucifugimonadales; family Australimonadaceae; genus Bin16. The sequence continues at coordinate 168,332 of DAOUJA010000070.1, read as the reverse complement.
CTGGTTCCAGAGCGTGAACTGCTCCGATATGACCGGATCGTTGTCTACGCGCGCCTCCACCTGGCTTGGGCCGTTGAAGAGGCGCTCGCGCGGGAACTCGAAGACGATGCTCTCGCCGTAGTTCGGGCCGTCCGAGCGCGCGGCCATCCACGCGACGAGGTTGGGCTTGTCCTTGGGCGTGAACGGCAGGATGAGGACGAACTCCGTCACGTCCTCGCCCGGTATCTTCATGATGACGTAGTACGGCGTTATGGTGCGGTTGCGCAGGCCCAGCGGTCGCCCCTCGTCGTCGAACAGGTTCACCCCGACGACTTCCTGCGCGAACTCCCACTCGTCCTCCTTGAGGAAGAACTCCTTCACGTCCGTCATGTGGTACTGGAGGAACGTGTCCGCCTGGGCGCGCAGCAGTTCCTCCGGATAGCGGATGTGCTCGCGCAGGCCGGGAGGCATCTTCTCGATGGGAGTGAACAGGTCCGGGAAGATGTTGCGGTACGTCTGGAGCACCGGGTCCGGTCCGCCCGTTTCGATCGTGTAGAAGTCCATGGTGCCGTCGAAGGCGTCGATCACCACTTTGACGCTGTTTCGGATGTAGTTGAAGGGACGCTCGAAGCTGCGGAACTCCCTGGGGAAGCCGCCTGGAGCGAACCCTATCCGGTCCCTGTCGATGCGGCGGGAGTAGGGGAAGCGGTCGGTCGTGGTGAACGCGTCCTGTATCCAGTAGAGGCGCCCGTCGTTGATGACGAGGTAGGGGTCGTCGTCGAGCTCCAGGAACGGGGCGACCTCACTGACGCGCTCCCTGATGTTGCGGCGGTAGAGCACCCGGCTCTCCGGCGTGAGCTGGCGGCTGAGCAGCACGTTGGCGTCCAGCAGTTCCCAGGCGTAGACGGCGCGCCTGAACAGGCTGGAGAGCGGCACTCCCCCCTTGCCGTCGTAGCGCTCGATGTACTCCGCGCCGCCGCTCTCCTCTCCGGCGGGACGGTCGAACTGCGGTTCGTTGGTGTTCACGACAATGGCGTCGTTCGTGATGATGCCGCCCGGGATCTCGGCCGCGTCATCCAGGTTCAGGAGGCCGATGTACTCTTCTCTGTCGATGCCGTACGCCTCGCCGTAGTAGATGCGGGGCTGCGTGATCTCGAACGCGCCGGTGGGAGGGATGTCCTGCACGATGAAGTCCGGCTGGCCGGACTCGCTGAACGTCGTTGCGGTGCTCATCACGGCGCCGTACCCGTGGGTGTAGATGAGGGCGCGGTTCACCCAGTTCTGTGCGGCAGGGTCCAGGCCGCTCTGGAAGAGCTCGCGTGCGCCGAGGAGCACCTGCCGGTAGGAGCCGTCGACCACGTATCGGTCCACGTCCACGTCGAGGAAGGAGTAGTACAGGCGCAGGTGCTGCAACTGGTTCAGCACGGCCTCCAGCGGGCGCGGGTCCCACAGCCTGATGTTCTGTATCGTCTCCGGGCTCTGCGCAACGCCCTCCGCCAGCGTCTCTTCACGAACGTCATAGGGACGGGTGTCGATGCGTCCGAGGTCGAACCCGCGGCGCGTCCACTCGATGTTGCGCTCGATGTAAGGTCGCTCCCGCTGCAGCTCGGACGGCGCGACGGCGAGCCGTTGCGTCAGCGCGGGCCAACCGAGCCCCGCGACGAATCCCGCGATGAGCCACAGTCCGAATGCGGCGAAGATGAGCCGGAGCGACTGCCGCAGCGTGGACACGCGGATGGCGTACAGCATGATGCCGGCGGAGAGCAGCGCGATGACGGTGAGCGCCAGCAGTGCGGGCAGGCGGGCGTTGACGTCGGAGTAGGCCGTCCCGGTCACCGCACCCGCGGACGAGAAGAGGGTCTCGTAGCGGTCCAGGAAGTGCGCGAACGCGATGGTGACCATGAGCCACGCGCCGGTGAGAGCGAGCTGGGTGCGCGCGCCCGTGCCGATGTTGGGATTTATCCCGCGCGCGCTGAAGATGAGCATGTACAACCCGGCTGTGGTGACGAGCGTGACCAGGGCCAGGCCCATCAGCCATCCCTGAATGGTGTGCAGCGCGGGCAGGACGAACGTGTAGAAGCCCACGTCGTTGCCGAACTGCGGGTCCTCCATGCCGAAGTCCGCCGCGTTCATGAGGAGCAGGAAGCTGCCGTACTGGTTCGACAGACTGGACGCGAACGTGAACGCGATGAATCCGCCCATGGCCACCGAACCGACGATGAGCGAGAGCCGTATCCACTGGATCGTCGCCAGGGAGAAGCGGAAGACGCTCTCGCCCCACGCATAGCGGAACGCGGCGTAGTAGCTGAGCCAGAGCGCCCCGCCGCTGATCGCCAGTCCCGCGATGAACAGCCAGATGCGTGTGAAGAGCACCGTGCTGTAGACGCTGCGCAGCCCGAGGTTGGAGAACCAGAGCCAGTTCGCGTACGCCCCGCGGAGCAGGTCCAGCACGAGATAGAGCGCGAACAGCACGGCCAGCACAACGCCAGCCTGGAAGAAGAGGCTCTCCCGGGAGAAGAGCGTCCTCAGCCACTCGGGCAGTTCGCTTTCCTCGTAGTCATCCGGGGGGCGCGTGGTCATGGCCTGCCACTCACGTCAGATGACTGCCGTGCCGGGGAGCGAACCCTCAAGCCAGGAGGGCAACGCTCCGGCCTGCGTTCCGTTGATGATCCCCGTCTGTACACCCGAACGCGCGGCGAGGATGCACGCCTCCAGCTTCGGCAGCATCCCGCCCTTGACCACGCCGGAGTGCAGCAACTCCTCGCCCGTGCCTGGCGGTACGCGCCTGATGAGGCGTCCGTCCGCGTTCAGTATGCCGTCCACGTCGGTGAGGAAGACGAGCCGCTGCGCGCCCAGCGCAACGGCGAGCGCGCCCGCCGCCGAGTCCGCGTTGACGTTCAGCAGTTGGCCGGCGTCGTCCGCGCTCGCGGCAACCGGGGCGACCACGGGCACGTAACCCGCATCCGTCAGGCTTTCGATGAGCGCGGCATCCGCCTCCAGCTCGCCGGCGACGAAGCCAAGGTCCGTGTCCGTGATGCGCCCGCACAGCAGGCCGCCGTCCACGCCTGAGACGCCGACCGCGTTCACCCCCGCGCTCCGCAACTCCGACACCAGGCTCTTGTTGATGAGCCCGGCAAGCACCGCCGTGGCGACCTCCAGGCTCGGTGCGTCGGTGACCCGCAGTCCGCGAACGAACTCCGCGCGGAGGCCCAGCTTCGCCATCCACGACGTTATGGCAGGGCCCCCGCCGTGCACGATGACGGGACGCGCGCCCTGCCGCTGCAGGGCGGCCACGTCATCGAAAGACGTATCTTCGGAGCCCAGCGTGCTCCCGCCTATCTTGATGAGGATGATGGGGCTTTCTGCTTCCATGGTGAGAATCTCTGCGTACCGCCTGCGATGCCCCTAGCCCCACCCGCGGGACCTTCACCCCGGCCCTCTCTCCTCGTAGGGAGAGGGAGCCTATGTGGTGTAGGCGCTGTTGAACACCACGTACTCTTCCGTGAGTTCGCAGCCCCACGCGGTTGCCTCATGCTCGCCCAGGCCCAGCGTAACCGTCAGCCCGACCTCTTCCCTGCTCATGATGGCAATGACGCTCTCCCTGTGGAACGGTATAGGCGTGCCCGCCTCCATGATGGCGACGTCGTTGATGAAGAAGGAGACCCTGTTCACGTCCAGATCGGCCCCGCTGTAGCCCGCCGCGCAGACGACACGCCCCCAGTTGGGGTCGTTGCCGTGTATCGCCGACTTGACGAGCGAGGAGGCGGCGATGGCGCGCGCGGCAAGGCGGGCATCGCGCTTGCTCGCGGCCCCGGTCACACGCACCGAGAAGATCTTGCTGGATCCCTCGGCGTCTTTCACCAACTCGCGCGAGAGGTGAGAGCAAAGTTCGTGGAGCGCCGCAGTGAACCCTTCAGCGTCCGGCGAGCCCTCGCCTATCTCCGCGTTTCCCGCAGCGCCGTTGGCCAGCAGCAGCACCATGTCGTTCGTGCTGGTGTCCCCGTCCACGGTGACCATGTTGAACGTGTCGTCCGCGCAGTTGCGGAGCGCCGAATCAAGGAACGCGGCGTCCACGACGGCGTCCGTCGTGAGGAACGCCAGCATCGTCGCCATGTTCGGGTGGATCATGCCGGAGCCCTTCGTGCAACCGCCGATGGTCACGGTCTCGCCGCCGGAGCAGGTAAACGTCACGGCGGCGGACTTGGGCACGCGGTCGGTCGTCATGATGGCGCGGGCGAACGCGTCGCCGCCGTCCTCGCTGAGGCTGATGGTGGACATGCCGCCGCGGATGAGCGCCATGGGCAGTTCCACGCCGATGACGCCGGTCGTCCCCGATCCGAGTTCGCCGGGTTCAATGCCCAGGTGGTCGGCAGCGAGCTCCAGGCATTCCCTGATGTCCTTCATGCCCTGTTCGCCGACGCCGGCGTTGGCGATGCCGCTGGTGACGAACGCGCCGCGCACCTTCCCGGCGGCGACGTTCTCGCGGGTGATGGTCACAGTCGGAGAGACGAACTTGTTGGTTGTGTAGACGCCCGCCGCTCGGCACGGCAACTCGGACAACAGCAGTCCCACGTCCATCTTGTTGGGAGCATAGGTCTTGAGGCCAACGTACGAACCGCCCGCGATGAAGCGCCGCGGGCTGGTGACGAGGCCATCCGGAAGCATCTGGGGGGCGTCGCCGCTCATCTCATCCTCTGGTTCCGAAAGTACGGCGCGCGCGTCACAAATGACGCGGGCGCCATTCGTGACGAGTCTAGCAGATTCCCTCCCTTCGTTCCCGCAGAGGCGGGAACCTCGCGGAGGCACGCCGCAACACGACCAAGAGTGCCAATGTTCCCGTATCCTGGCACTCTTAACCGCCGGTCCACGAGTAAACCCAACCACCGATCTGGCACTCTTGGCACTCTTAAAAGCGGGCGTTTCCCAGGCCGTGACCTGCTTCCCGCGCTCAAGGATGCAAGGGTGCCAGTGTTTTCAAAGTTCGGGCACCCGAGCCATAGACCCCGTCTATAGCTCAGCCCCGACCCATAAACGCGGTCTATGGCTGCGGTGCGTACGCCGGTCATGCAACCAGCGTAACGGGCAAGGGAGCGACCGCGTAAGGGGCCGTTGTCGCAACCCCGCCAACGGATAGAATGCCGCCACAGGAGACCGCCGTGCCGGAAACCGGAAAGATCATCGTGGCCACCACCCTGAAGAAGGAGTACCGGGGCGACGTCTGCGTCGCGCACATCCCGGAGTTGGGGCTCTCGGGCTACGGGAAGACGATGGATGAGGCCGAGCGCAGCGTGAAGGAACTGTTCAACAACCTCATCGGTGAGTACCGGCAGCTGGGCGTGCTCGAAGACCGCTTGACCAACCACTTCAAGGTGGCGTGGTGGCCGGCGGACCAGTACGACGGCGACCTGGAGGTGGAAGAGACCGCCCCCGGGGAGTATTGAGTCTTCCTCTCCGATTCGCCCTCACCCTCAAGAGAGAGGGGCATCTGATTTGCTTGAGCGCATCTCCTGCGGCGCCTTCACGTTCCTGAACATGAAGTAGAGGGACAGCGTGTACGTCACCTTCACCGCCGCGGAGCCGACGAGCGGCGCGCTGAGCGCGATCGCCTGCAGCACGCCCGTCGAGATCGTCGGCCCGATGGTCCCGGAGATGGAGCGCCCCACGATGTGGATGCTTCCCATCGCCACGCGCTCGTGCGGCTGCACCACGGACATGATGTAGGAGTCCCGGGCGGGCACGTCTATCTGGTCGAACAACGCCCTGACCAGCAGGAAGGTCACCGCCAGCCACGCCCACGGCGAGAACGCCACGGCGAGCAGCAGCAGCCCGGACGGCAGGTGGGCCAGCGACATGGTGTTGATGAGGCCGATGCGGTTCGCGAGCTTGCCCGCCACCCAGAGCGACGCCACGCCGACGACCTGTGCGACGAAGAAGAGCACGCCGAGCGATGCGAGGTCCAGCCCGAACCGTTCGTTGAACCAGAGCACCAGGAGGCCTCGTACGATGATGGCGCCCGCGAGTTGGTCCAGGCTGAACAGCCCTGAGAGCGTGAATATCCTGCCGCTGGACGGCAGCCGCACCGGGTTGACCCACTCCCGCCGCTCGCGCTCAGCTTCCACCTGCTCGGAGAGCAGCGTGAACAGCAGTACGATGACGATGCGCAGTCCCACCAGCCCCCACAGCACGATGCCGAAGGACGCCAGTTCCCCCACGCCAGCGAACGATTCCAGGGCGACGGGCAGCCCCGCAGCAAGCGCCCCCAACGCCCCGGCGGTCGACGCGGCCACGCGGTACAGAGCGAAGAGCTCCGTCCGACGCGACGGTTCGACAACCCCCGCGATCGCCGCCTGTTCGAGCGACTGCGTCGGCCCCACGTTGCCCGCGGCGCCGTTGAACGAACCGACGAAGGCGAAGGCCACCAGCGCCGCAGGGTTCGACGTGACGGCGAGCCCGAGGCACCCGGCCAGCGTTATCAGCGAGTAGCCGACCATCAGCTTGCGCCGCCCGACGCGCTCGCTGACGAACGTGGAGAGGAACGAGAAGGCCGCCGTGCTCGCGAACCCCAAGCTGAAGAACAGCCCCACCAGGACCACGGCTACTCCGAGTTGCTCCCTCAGGTAGACGGGCAGCATTACGGCCAGCAGGCCCTGCGAGAACGTGTGCAGCGCCCGCGCAGCGATGATGAGCACGGCGTCCCGCGTGATCCAGGCGGGGAAGAGCGACGCCATGCCTGTTCCTCCTCCCGACACGCCCTATCCGAGCGCGTAGAGCCGGGCGCAGTTGTCCCAGAGGATGTTCCGCTTCACCTCGTCCGCCAGGTCCTCGTGGCCCAGGAACTCGCTGACGGACTCAGGGAATTCGGAGTCGTGGTGCGGGTAGTCGGACGAGAAGACGATGTTGGTCCCGCCGACCGCGTCCACCGTGTAGCGCAGCTCGGCCTCGTCCGCCTCCGTGCCGACGTAGCAGTTGGTCGCGAAGTACTCGCTCGGCAGGCGCGTCAGGAACGGGGCATCCCAATCGCGATAGAGCGAGTAGTCCCGGTCCATGCGTCCCAGCCAGAACGGCACCCAGCCCGCATTCGCCTCCAGGTACGCGGCGCGCAGGCCCGGAAAGCTCTCGAACACGCCGCCGCAGACCATGCTGATCATCGCCTTCATCATGCCGATGGGGTGGGAGCAAGCGTGCAGCATGAGCCGGTTGTCGGCGAACTCGGAGCCGTCCTGGTGGTAGACGGAGCCGGTGCCCTCGTGGAACCCCACCGGAACGTTCAGCTCCTCCAGCGTGGCCCACAGTTCCGCGTAGTCCGCGCTGTGGAACGTCACGCCGTTCACGAAGTTGGGGCGCATGTAGATGCCCACCGCGCCCAGCTCGTTCACGGCCCGGCGCGCCTCTTTCACCGCCTCCTTCGGGTCGTGCTGCGGCACCATCGCCGCGACCTTCATCCGCGCCGGGTCCGTCTGGCAGAAGTCGTACAGCCAGTTGTTGTACGCGCGGCAGACCGCCGCGGAGAGCGGGCCGTCCACGCCGTCCAGCCCGTTGGGCACGTAGAGGCAGACGGTGGGGTACATGACCGCCACGTCTATGCCCTCCATGTCCATCGCCTCCAATTGCGACGGCCCGTCGTAGCCCCGTTCGCGCATCGGGCGGGTCGCGGAGTCCGTGCGGCTGGTCATCCCCTGCATGCGGTGGGGGTTGTCCACGTCGCACGTCGGCAGACGTTCGCCGTCGAACAGGAACACCCCCACGCGCTTGCCGGGCGCCCGGGAGATGCGCGGCGCCTGGTCGGCGAACCGTGCGTCCAGGTAGTTGTCGAACAGGTCCGACGGTTCGACGATGTGCATGTCCGAGTCCATCACCTTGTAGCCGTTCCGCGCCATCAGCGCCTCCTCGTATCGATTCTCCCTGCGCAGCGGGCCCGCTTACACGAAGCGCGTCCGCTTGCTGCGCGCCTTCTGCGACGTCGGCGCGGGCAGCCGCTCCGACGATACCGTCTCGTACAGCAGCCGCGCGAAGTCCTGGCGGTCTGCCCCATTGATCACCGCCTGCTCGTGCGCCTCCTGCAGCGCCAGCGGATAGCCGTGCCCCTTCTCCGTCTGCGCGAGCAGTGCGGCGTGCGCGAGCCCGATGCCTTCATCGCTCGTCCACGCGGGCATCTCCATACGCGCTATCTCTTCCCCGACATTCACGTAGAAGAAGCACACCTGGTGGTCGCCGTAACGCTCGGCGACGATCTCAGACGCGCTGTGGAAGAGCGCCGAGCGCTCGCCCGGCTCCAGCTCCCGTGCGAATAGCGCTGCGTCCGTGACTCCACCGACCGCGTCGCAGTTCCGCTCGCCGCGGCGCAGCTGGCCGCAGTGCGCGTCGCAGTTCACCGTCTCGTGGCCGCACACCTCGCGGGAGATGCGTATAGCGTTGACCACCTCCGCGCTGCGCGGACGGCTGATGTGGCTGGCGATGGCGAGCGTACGCCGCTGCGACTCGGCGCGCAGCCGGTCCATCGCATCGACGAGGCGGCGGTCCACCAGCTCCTCGCGCACGAACTCCGCCCCGCCGCTCAGCCCCCAGAGCACCAGCGTGCCGTCCAGCAGTCCGAGCACCGGTAGTCCCTCCGGCGCGCGCTCGACTGCATCCGCCAGCGCCTCGATTTCCATCACTGCGCGGTGCATCCCCAGCAGTGCGCCCTCGATGTTCGCCTCGCGGACGCCGCGCGAGTCGCGCAACGCAAGCGACTCCTCGTCCGCGCACAGGAGCGGTTCGCTGCGGAGCTCGGCGTGGGGGAGCTCGCCGTAGCGCAGCGTCACGTAGCCGATGTTGATGAGGAAGCAGCGCGCCGCCGCATGACGGTCCACGTCCACGTGCGAGCCGTCCACCGCGACGACCACGTGGTCCGGGGGCAGAGGCGGCGCGGCGAAGCCGCCATGGAGCGCGCCGTCCAGCCGCGCGACGAGCCACGTCGCCTTGCCGCCTGCGCGGCGGGCCTCAGTCTCGTGCGGGTCGGCGGTCGCGAAGTGTCCTGCGGCGTGTTCCAGCGCCAACTGGTGCGAGCCCCACTGCTCCTGCATGGAGGGCATCGCGTCATACAACTGTCCGGCGGTCTTGGTCAGATCCAACGCCATGGCGGCTCCGATGGTCTGTCATATCCCGCCCCCGCGCAAGCGGAGGCCGCCGGCTGCGCGCGAGGCTCATCTCCACGCCCCTCATCCGGTTGCCGCGTCAGGTAGAATCTGTGATGCAAACCCCTTCGGGAGGAGGCGGGCATGAGCGACATAGGCCGTCTCATCACAGCGATGGTTACGCCGTTCGACGCGGCCATGGAGATCGACTACGGGCAGGCGCGGCGGCTCGCCCAGGCGCTCGTGGCCTCCGGCAGCGACGGCCTCGTCGTCACCGGCACCACAGGAGAAAACCCCTCGCTCGCCCACGAGGAGAACCTGCGCCTCTGGACGGAGGTGAAGGAAGCGGTGGGCGACTCCGCAACCGTCGTAGCGGGCTCCGGCACGAACGGCACCGGCGAGACGATCAAGCTTGCGCAGATGGCCGAGGAGGCGGGAGCGGACGCCCAGTTGCTCGTCGTGCCCTACTACAACAAGCCCACGCAGGAAGGACTGTACCGCCACTTCAGGGCCGTCGCGGAGAGCACCTCCCTGCCGTGCATCCTCTACAACGTGCCGAGCCGCACCATCGTCAACATGACCGCGGAGACAACCCTCCGGCTCGCGAACGACGTCCCGAACATCGTCGGCACCAAGGAGGCGTCCGGCGACCTCGCCCAGATCGCCGCCATCATCCGCGATGCGCCGGACGGCTTCCGCGTGTGGAGTGGCAACGACAGCGACACGTTCGGCGTCGTGAGCCTCGGCGGATGGGGCGTCGTCAGCGTGGCGTCGCACCTCATCGGTCGGCAGATCAAGCGGCTCATCGAGCTCACTGCCGCCGGCGACCTCGCCGCGGCGGCGGCGGAGCATAAGCGCCAACTGCCGATGGCGTCGGGGCTCTTCGTCGTCTCGAACCCCATACCGGTCAAGTACTGCCTGAACCGCGCTGGCTTCAGTGTCGGCGGGCTCAGGCTCCCGCTTGTCGAGGCGGACGAGAAGACCGCCGCGTTCCTGGACGCGATGCTGGCGCAGTTCGAGATAGACCTGCCCGTGGGCGCGGCCGCCTAGCCCTCAGGCCAGCGTCAGCAGCCAGAGCCCGACCGCGAGCAGGCCGAACACGATAACCCCGCCGGTGAGGCACTCCGAGCCGCCCGCGCGGCGCAACGGTTCCCGCGCGATGCGCGTGGTGACCGCAGCTACAACCGCGCCGATGAGCCCGAGCCAGAACCCCGCGACGGCGCCGTTGAACCCGGCGGTCGCCCGGTCGATGTTCGAGTCCTCGCCCCAGGTCAGCGAGACGACTGCCCCGATGCCGCTCCCGAGGGGGACGGCTGCGACGGTCCAGATAAGGAGCCGCTTCAGGAAGGCCATGACGCTATGGTAGCAACGGCACGGGTAGAGGGTGCGCCGGCCTACCCGTCCGTCTTCTCCATTACTGCCGCAGAAGCGGTCTCGTGCGCTTCTTCGGCGCTCTGGCCGTCGGCTCGCGCCGCCACGTAAGCGCGCTCGTAGGCCTTCGCGTACGCCGCCGCGTCCTCTTCCGTTGCGTCGTCCAGCCTCTGCCCCGCGTACGCGGTGGCGTAGACGTGCGAGCGTTCCTCGTTCCAGCCCTTCTCAAAGGACCAGTCGTAGTACGCCAGGTAGTACTCCCACGCATAGTCGTAGTAGTCGTTGCCGGCCACGTCGTAGTCGAGCAGGAACGCCTGGTAGGAGCCGCGGAGGTAGGCTTCCGCACGCTGGCCGGCCTCCTGCTGCGGGTATTCCCAGTCGATCTTCGCATGGGCGGAGAAGGAGGCGTAATCGAACGACACGTTGTTGGCGTCCAGCCACCGCCTGTTCGTGGCGCGAAGCCATCCCACCACGTAGGCATCGGCGTACGCGTCCGCCCACCGGTGGTCCGCGCGCTCGTCCTCGAACTCGTGCGTCTGGTTCGCGTGCTGATAGCCCAGCAGGTAGGCCGACGCGTACTTGATGCGCAGCTGCGCGTCCCGCTGGTCCGACTCGCGGTATGCCTGCGCGATGACGCTGCCCGCGACGTGGGAATGCTCCTCCGGGTAGCCGAAGTACCTGTTCCCCGCGTAGAACGCTGCATACTGGTGAGCCGCCAGCCCGACCTCGTCCGTCCGGGCGAACGCCCTCGCGTAGTCTTCCGCGAGGGTGCCCTTGTAGGGAACGCCGCGAGGAAGCCCGGCGAGCGGCCACCATCTGCCGGCTACGCGGAACGCCTCATCCGCCCGGCTGAGCGCCTCCACAGGAGACGCGCCTTCCGCCAGGGCTTCCTCGAACGGTCCGACGTACCGCTCCTGCGCGTATGCGTCGTAGTCCCGGTAGTAGCCTCGCCCCAGCAGTACGTCCTCCGAGATGATCGCAAAGTAGAGGACCCCGCTCGCGAAGGCGGCGGCATGACCGTCCGACAGGTCCAGCGACTTCCCGTGGACGAATGCTGCCGCATACCTCGCGGCGTCCTCGCCCTCCAGTCGTTCGGCCGTCGCATACTCCAGCCCCGGAGCGTAGTGGGGCGAGGCCGACGGATCGGGAGTTGGCGTGGGCCTTGGCGTCGCGGTCGGCGCTGCCGTGGGCGTCGGCGTAGGCATAGCGGTGGGCACCGGCGTGCTGGTGGGTGCCGGGACGGAGGTCGCGGTTGGCGCCGGCGTGGGGGTTGGAGTTGACGTGGGGGTCGGAGTTGCGGTCGGAGCGGGAGGGACCGGGGTCGCGGTTGGCGTTGCCGTCGCCGTGGGCGTCGGCGTAGGGGCAGCGGTCGGTGAAGACGTTGGAGTCGGGTCGGACGTGCACCCGCCGGAGACCGCAACTACCGCGACTGCTCCCGCGGCCAGCAACGAAACTATGCCTTTCCTCACCGCCTGCTCCTCGTGTGCGGGTGTGGCGCAGAGACTATACACGCGGGCGCTACATGTTCAGGGTGATTCCCGCTATCAATTACGGGTCGTCTTTGATACCTCTGCCGGCAGCCGCGTATATCCCCGTTCTCGTGACGAGAAGAGGGGCTGCGGTCGGCTGACCGCAGCGCCCTCATTTCACGTGTGCGCCCGCTAACGGACTACCTGCGCCCGAACTCGCGCGGGCGGCGTGGTCCGCGGTCGCGGTCGCCGCCGCGGCGGTCGCCCCGGTCGCGCGGCCCTCTGTCGCCGCCGCTGCGCCCGTTGGAGCGGCTGCTGGCCACGTCCTCCGGTGAGAGGTCTTCAAGCACCGCGCGGCGCGACAGGTTGACCCGACCCATACGGTCGATCTCGACCACCATCACTTCCAGCTCGTCGCCCACCTTCACAGCGGCTTCGACGGACTCGACGCGCGTGGTGTCGAGCTCGCTCACGTGCACCAGGCCTTCCTTGCCGGGGAGGATCTCCACGAACGCGCCGAAGTTCATCAGCCGCGTCACCTTGCCGGCGTACCGTTCGCCGACCTCCACTTCCTTCGTAAGGCCCTCGATCATGCGGATAGCATGCTCTGCGGCGGCCTGGTCCGACGCGCCGATGGTAACGACGCCGTCGTTCTCCACGTCGACGGACGCGCCGGTCGTCTCGACGATGCTGCGGATCGTCTTGCCGCCGGGACCGATCAGCGCGCCGATCTTGTCGACCGGGATGTTCACGCGGGTCATGCGCGGCGCGTTGGGGTTCAATTCCGTCCTCGGCTCTGCCAGTGTGCCGAGCATGTGGTCCAGGATGAACGCTCGGCCCTCCTTGGCCTGCGCGAGCGCCTGGCGGAATATCTCCTGCGTGATGCCGGAGACCTTGATGTCCATCTGCAGGGCGGTGATGCCCTCGCTGGTGCCCGCGACCTTGAAGTCCATGTCGCCGAAGAAGTCCTCAACGCCCTGGATGTCGGTGAGCACCTGGAAGTTGCCCTCGTCGTCCGTCATCAGCCCCATCGCGACGCCGGAGACGGGCCGCGAGATGGGCACGCCGGCGTCCATGAGCGCCATCGTGCTGCCGCAGACGCTCCCCATGGACGTGCTGCCGTTCGAACCGAGCGCCTCCGAGACGACGCGGAACGCGTACGGGAACTCCGACTCGTCCGGGATGACCGGAGCCAGAGCCCGCTCCGCGAGCGCGCCGTGACCGATCTCCCGGCGGCCCGTGCCCATGCGGCGCGCCTCGCCCGTGGAGAACGGGGGGAAGTTGTAGTGGTGGATGTAGCGCTTCGTGTCCTCGGGGCTGAGTCCGTCCAGCTTCTGCGTCATGGACATGGAGCCGAGCGTAGCCACCGTGAGGATCTGCGTCTCGCCGCGCTGGAAGAGCGCGGAGCCGTGCGTGCGCGGCAGCAGTCCAACCTCGCTCGAGAGCGGGCGCACCTGGGTGAGCGCGCGGCCGTCCGGGCGCTTGCCCTCCTTGATGACCTTCGCGCGCACGGTCTTCTTCAGCACGTCGTCGAACACCTTTGCGACAGTCTTGGCGTCGTACTGCTCGCTGAGCTGCTCGATGGCCTCGCTCTCAGCCTGCTTGATGCCCTCGTTGCGCTCACCACGGCCTTCGCCGCGGTCGATGATGCTCTCCAGCGTGGAACGGGTGATGCGCTCGACGCTCGACACGAGGTCGGAGTCGGCAGCCTCTGCGAGCACGACGTCGACCTTCTGCTTGCCGGCCTCGGCAACGATCTTGTCCTGCAGGTCGATGATCTTGACGTTGTTCTCCTGACCGACGCGGAGCGCTTCGAGGATGACTTCCTCGCTCACTTCCTTCGCCCCGGCCTCGATCATGATGACCGCGTCGCGGCTGCCCGCGATGGTCAGGTCGAGCTTGCCCTCGGCGAGCTGCTCGAACGTCGGGTTCACGACGAGTTCGCCATCCGCATAGCCCATGCGCGTTGCGGCGACGGGGCCATTGAACGGGATCTGGGAGATGGACAACGCGGCGGACGCCCCGATGATGCCGAGGATGTCCGGCTGGTTCTCGTGGTCGGCGGAGAGGACAGTCGTGATGATCTGCACCTCGTTCCGCATCCCCTTGGGGAAGCGCGGGCGCAGGGGACGGTCGGTCAACCGGGCGGCGAGCGTCGCCTCCGTGGTCGGGCGTCCCTCCCGGCGGAAGAAGCTGCCGGGGATGCGGCCAACGGCGTAGAGGCGCTCTTCGTACTCGATGGTGAGCGGGAAGAAGTCCAGCCCTTCCCGGACACCTCCCATCACGGCGGTCACGAGCACGACCGCGTCGCCATAGCGCACGACGGCCGAGCCGTGCGCCTGCTGTGCCAGCTTGCCCGTCTCTATGGAGAGGGTCCGTCCGGCTATCTCTATCTCATGGTGCGTGGGCATACGTAAACAACTCCTGTTCTTTTGACAGGCCATGCGCGGGGAAAGTTCTGAAACAGGTCAGGAATGTCGGCTGGCTTATAGAGGAACAGCGCTCCTGGCGAAGCGCTGTTTCCGAGGTCGCGTTATCTGCGAAGCCCAAGCCTGCTGATGACTGTCCGGTAGCGTCCTACGTCCTCTCTGGCGAGATACCGCAGGAGACGGCGGCGTTGCCCAACCAACTTCAGGAGACCTCTGCGCGTGGCGTGGTCTTTGTGGTTCCGGCGGAGGTGATCGGTCAGGCCGCGTATACGCTCGGAGAGAAGCGCTATCTGCACTTCCGTGGAGCCGGTGTCTCCCGGCTTCGCCTGGTACTCTCCGATGATGCGTTGTTTGGTAGCTGTGTCCAGCATGTTCCGTCCCGCGGGACCTTAATCGTCTGTCCGCTCTTTCTTCTGTTCGCGCTTCAGTATACACCATCCCGCCGGGATGGGAAGAGGCGGTCGTGCGCGGGGGCAACCGCCGACGGCCATAGTATGCTTGCCCAGCCGCTGCACGCACTCCAAGGAGGCCCACGATGACGGACCTGCCGACCCAGGACGAAGTCCTGTCCTACTTCGATTCGCTGAGCAACTGGGGGCGGTGGGGCGACGACGACGAGCTCGGCACGATGAACCACGTCACGCCGGAGACGCGCCGCCGCGCGGTAACGCTCGTGCAGGAGGGCGTGACGGTCTCGTGCGCGCGCACGCTCAGCAACGCCACCGGACCCGACGTGACCTTCCAGCCGATGCACTTCATGATCGAATCGGGCGAGGGCTACGCGCACGATGAGAAGGCGGGGCCGCCGCGTCCCGCGCAGACCTCATCCGACTTCATCGGCGTCGCCTTCCACGGTCACGTCATCACCCACGTCGACAGCCTCTCGCACTTCTTCTTCAACGGGCAGATGTACAACGGCAAGCCGTCCAGCCTCGTCTCCACGCGCTACGGCGCGCTCCGGGAGTCGATCGAGGTGCTGCAGGGTGGCGTGCTCGCTCGCGGCGTCCTGCTGGACATCCCCAGGCTGCGCGGCGTGCCGTGGTTCAACCCCGGCGAGGGCATCCTGCGCGAGGACCTCGAGGCGGCCGAAGCCGCCGAGGGTGTCCGCGTCGAACCAGGGGACGTCCTGCTCGTGCGGACGGGACAGCTGCGCCGCCGCGCGGAGCTTGGCCCGTGGAACATCGCGGCGGAGGGCGGCACCGGCACGCACGCCAACTGCCTGCCCTTCTACCACGAGCGCTCCATCGCCATGCTCGGATCGGACACCGGCAACAGCCTCATCCACCCGGGTTTCGACCGCCTGGCCAACCCTGTGCACCAGGTGGGCATCGTCGCTATGGGCCTGTGGATACTGGACAACGCGGACCTTGAACGGCTCGCGGCAGCGTGTGCGGAGCGGGGCCGCTGGGAGTTCATGCTCACCGTCAATCCGCTCCGCATCGAAGGCGGCACGGGTTCCCCGGTGAACCCCGTGGCTGTGTTCTGAGACACGCGTTCCGCGTGTGACATCCGCCCATTGCCCGGTCGGCGCTCTGCCCACTACGCTGGGTCCCTGGGAGGACCGGGCTCCGGCATCTGCCACGCTGGGCCCTGCAGGAGTGAAATGTTACCAATTGTTACCAAATGTGACCCCGTGAACGACCCGCCACCTCTGGCAACGCCGGTACAGGCGTGCGCCGGTTTGCCATTCCCGCTGAGCGCCGCTATCGTCCCTCAGCATTCCCTGTCGTGAGGAGAACTCGTGAAGATAACCAACGTCCAGGCCACCACCCATAACGTACCGGTGCCCGTCCCGCTGATGGACGAGCCCGTCATGCGTCCGTTCGTCTTCTGCCAGGTCGACACCGACGCCGGCGTCACCGGCTACGGCATCTCCGGCCCCATCCAGCGGAAGGCGGTGCGCGAGCACATCAACGCGGAGCTCGGCCCCCTCGTCACCGGCATGGACCCGATGGACACGGAGCGCATCTGGCACCTCTGCTACGTCGAGCACAACCCGCGCTCGCAGACCGGCGTCTGGTCGAGCGCCCTCAGCGCCATCGACATCGCACTCTGGGACATCAAGGGCAAGGCGCTCGGCGTGCCGGTGTGGCGACTGCTCGGCGGAGCCCAGCCCAACGTCCCTGCCTACATCACGTTCGGTCTGCCCGAGTACACGGAGGAACAGCTTGTGCAGGTCGCGCGGGACTTCGTCGCGCAGGGCGAGGACAAGCTGAAGATGGTGGTGGGCGTCGCGGGCGACCACCAGGGCTGGCGCGAGGACTCGGACCGCGTTCACGCCGTACGGGACGCCATCGGCCCCGGCGTCCAGCTCTCCATGGACGCCAACTACATGTTCCAGTTCAACAACGCCCTCAAGCTCGCGAAGGCCGTCGAGGAGTGCAACGTCGAGTGGTTCGAGGAGCCGGTCTGGGGGAACGACGCGCCCCTGCTGCACGAGCTGCGCATGCGCACCAGCATCCCCCTTTCCGCCGGCCAGAACGAGGGGCACCGCTTCCGCGCCCGCGAACTGCTCGTGCACCAGTCGATCGACATCCTTCAGCCCAACGTCGTCTACTGCGGCGGCTACACAGAGGGGATGAAGTTCGCGGCGCTGGCGCAGGCGTTCAACCTGCCGATAGCCAACGGCGGCGGCTGGCCGCACCACAACATGCACCTGCAGGCCGCCGTCCCGAACGGCTGGCGGATCGAGTACCACTACGTCATGTGGAAGTGCGGCGAGATGGTGTTCGACGGCTGCGTGGGCCCGCAGCAGGGCTGGACGGCGATGCCGGAGACGCCCGGCCTGGGCCTCGAACCGAAGTGGGACGCCCTGGCCGAGTGGCGGGAATGAGAGCGTCAGGACACCGAAGCTGCCGCGCTTGACCGGCGTCCGCCGGGGGAACATACTCTCCTGACGGAGAGCACATCAGGGGGACACCGAGGAGGTCCAACATGGCACGCGTAGTCGATGCAGACACCCACATCGCCGAACCGCCGGAGATGTGGGACTTCCTTGACCCGGACTGGCACAAGCGCCGCCCTGTTGTCGTGCAGGTGCCGGACGACACCCTGTACGGCCGCGTCGACCATATGTGGCTCATCGACGGCCAGATCTACCCGCGCCCTGCCGGACGCGGCGGCAACTTCCTCGTCACCCCCACGGCGCAGGCGAACGTGCGCGACCGCGTCGACCGGAAGGCCCGCGAACTGCTCGACCTTCCGATGCGGTTCGAGGACATGCAGGCCACCAACGTGGACACCCAGGTCGTCTACCCCACGCTCTTCCTTGCCTACCTCACTCACGACGCCGCCTACGAGGTCGAACTCTGCAAGGCCTACAACCGCTTCCTCGCCGACGTCTGGGCGAAGGCCGAAGACCGCATCCGCTACGTCGTCATTCCCCCGCTCCGCGACATCGACGCCTCCGTCAGCGAGCTCCGCTTCGGCAAGGAGCACGGCGCCTGCGGCGTCTTCTTCCGCGGCATCGAGGGCGACAAGACACTGGACGACCCGTACTTCTACCCCGTCTACGAGGAGGCGCAGTCGCTCGGCCTCCCCATCTGCATCCACCAGGGGCAGGGCGCGCCCGCGCTCAACTACCTGATCGACGTGAGCCGCAGCCACACCTTCACCCACGGGCGCATCCCGCCCGTCGTCGCCTTCCGCAACCTTGTCTCGAACAAGGTCCCCGAGCTCTTCCCCGACCTCCGCTGGGGCTTCATCGAGACCGGCGCAACGTGGGTCCCCTTCGCCATGTACCAGCTGCGCGGCACGCTCCGCGCCGACGAGGACTTCTGGGGACCGCGCCTCTTCGACAAGTACAACATGTGGATCTCCTACGAGGTCGAGGAAGACCTGCCCTACCTGATGAACTACGTTGGCGAGGACCACCTCGTCGTCGGCACCGATTACGGGCACCACACGCCGGGGACGACCGACCGCCTCGCCGCCGACCCGTCGGCGCAGGTGCACTGCGTCAACCAGATGCGCACTCGGGACGACATCTCCTCGGCCACCGCTGAGAAGATACTCACGGAGAATCCCACGGCGCTCTACGGCGTGTAAGGCCGGGGCAGTCCGGCATCCATGCGGCGGGGGGTGAGGCGGGCCACTAAACGAGACGGACGCTCGCGCCGTCCGGTACTGCTCGTTGCAGGGCTTGCCGTCCTTGTCCTCGTGGCCGGGCCGCTCATCGGCTTCTTCCTCGTCTACACCGCGCCGAATCAGGAGTGGTTCGCCCGCGTGAACGGCGTCGCGATACCGCGTGCCACGCTGGTGGACGTACTCCGCGCCAACCAGATAGACGCCTCGCTGGCGCGGGTGCCGTTCGATACCGGCGCGCAGGCGTTCGACACCGCTACGCTGCTGATCGAGAACGAGGTGCTCCGCCAGACGGCGGACACGCTCGGGGTCGCCGTCAGCGAGGAGGAGGTCGAGCGCGAACTCGCGGAGCAGCTCGCCCCGCAACTGGACGCCTCCGCCCTCGACGCCACAGCCCGCGCCGAACTGGCCGAGGCGAAGCGCCAGTACGCTGACCTGCGTCGGCTCGACGTCGACGAACTGGAACGCCTGGCCGAGGGTGAACTGCTCCGGCTGAAGGCAATCGGGGCGCTCGGGCGCTCCATCCCGGACCTTCAGCCGCAGATACGCCTGCACTCCATCGTTGTCGTCGACGTGGAGACCGCCGCTCAGATCGAGAGCGAGGCTGCCCTGGGAGTGCCATTCGAGGAGCTGGTGCGCCGCTATTCCTTCGAACCCGCCGCCGGCGACCTCGGCTGGCTCCCGTACGGCGCGCTGCCGCCTGCTGCCGCAGACCTGCTGTGGGACCTCCCTCCACTCGAGTTCGCGCCCCCCTTCCAGCGCGAGGACGGCGCCGTAGTCGTCTACGTCGTCAGTGCGCGCGACCCATCCCGCGCGCTCGACTCCGTCGCCCGACAGCTCGTGGAGGAGGTGGCGTTCGAGTCATGGCTCGGCGAGACGCTCGCAGCCCAGGAGGTCGAGCTGCGACTGGACTCGGAGACGCTGGAGTGGGTGGCCGAGCAGCTCGCGCAGACGCCGAGTCTCGGTCCACAGGTCTGACGCGTCGAAAGCCGCTATCCCCGCCGCCGCGCTCGCTGGCCCAGCCAGTCGCCCAGCAACAGCGACGCGAAGCCCGGGCGATCCAACACCGGCGCGTAGGCCGCGGGAGACTCCCGCAGCCGCCCCTGGCGCGCCTCTGCGAGCGCAGCCAGCTGCTTCGCGGCCTCAGCGGCGTCCGGCTTCCCGAGCGCGATCTCGCGCAACCCGGCCGTCGCCCCCGCGAGCCGGTCCAGCCACGAGGTGAACGTCTCCGGCGCGTGCTCCAGGGCGATTGCCAACTCTTCCGGGTCCAGCTCGGCGGCGGCATCCACGGCGCGTGCGAACGTGTCGCCCTGCAGGCGCCGCGCGTCCCGCCAGGCCGGACTCATCGAGGCCGCGTCCACCGCCGAGCCAGAAGCGATACACGGCAGGTACTCGGTCGCGATGACGAAACTGTCGTGCTCCACCGCGTCGAGGAAGAACGGACTCGCGCCTACCGTCCGGGCCAACCCGATCACGGCTTCGATCGCCTCGCTCGATGCCGTTGGCCCCGGCACGATGGCGTAGTCCGTACCCTCGAACGACGCCTCTACCCCCTCTCCTGCCTCGCGGAGCACAGGCCTTCCCCCAACGAAGTGCATCCCACCCGGCAGGCGCTCTTCGGCCCAGCGCAGCACAGGGGCCTTCAATCGACAGGTGTCCGTGACGACGCACTCGGCGGGCGCAAACTCGCCGATGACGCGCAGTGCGTCTCCGGCGGCTGGCATCGGAGCGGCGAGGATGACCAGGTTTGCGCCTGCAAGCGCCGTGGCAGCGCTCTTCGACGCCTCGTCCAGCGCTCCCGCCTCGACGGCGCGACGGCCTGTTGTCGCATCCGGGTCGAAGCCTGCTACGGAGAAGCCGCGCACGCCGGACTTCAGCGCGCGTCCAAGCGCAACGCCGACAGGGCTGAGGCCGATGATGGCGATGTCCGGCATGGCGCGCCTGAGACCTACGACCCGGAGCGGTAGCCGCCGCCGGTGCCGCGCATGCGCGGGTCGAGCAGGTCGCGAAGGGCGTCACCCAGCACGTTCCATCCAAATACCGTGAGGCTCAGGAAGACGCCCGGCCAGATCGCCAGCCACGGCGCATCGACGAACCACGTCCGCGACTCCGAACTGAGCATCCGCCCCCAGGATGGGAACGGCGGCGGGACGCCGTAGCCGAGGAAGCTGAGCGACGCCTCGATGAGGACCACCTGCCCAAGACGCAGGCTCGCCAGGATGATGATGGGCACCATCACGTTCGGCAGGATGTGCCGTATGAGGATGCGCAGGGTGGCCGCGCCGTTGACGCGTGCCGCTTCCACGAACGGCTGTTCCTTCAGCGCCAGAACCGCGCCGCGCAGCACGCGGCTCTCCCGTATCGCGACCAGTCCCAGCACCAGCGTCACGTTCAGCGTGCTTGGGCCGAGGATGGACAGGACGAACAGCAGCAGGAGGAGCGGAGGCACGCTCATCCACGCGTCCACCAGGCGCTGGACCAACGTGTCGAACTTGCCGCCCATGTAGCCGCTCGTGATGCCGATGAGGGCCGCGAGTACACTGCCGAGCGCCACCGATCCGAGCGCCACGACGATGGAGACGCGTGCCCCATACACGAGCCTGCTGAACAGGTCGCGCCCCTGGTAGTCGGTGCCCAGCAGGTAGCTCACGCTGGACCCCTGAAGCGCGTCGGAGAAGTGCGGCTCGTCGAATGGATAGGGCGCGATCCAGTCGGCGAAGATGGCCATCAGGAGCATGATCATCACGATGACCGCGCCGACCGCTCCCAGCGGCTTCTCGGTGAACAGCCGCACCGTCAGCCCGGTCAGTCCTCCGCGCGAACGGCGCGGCGCCCTCACCGTGGCGGACGCTCCTTGTGCTCTTGTGCCTTCGAGTGCCATGGCTTACGCGTACTTTATCCGTGGGTCGAGAACGCCGTAGAGCAGGTCCACGATGAGGTTGATGAGGACCGTGGCCCCCGCGAATGTGAGGATGATCGTCTGCGCGGGAACGTAGTCCCGGTTCTGGAGCGACTGCAGCATGTACACGCCCATACCCGGCAGGTTGAATATCTGCTCGATGATGACCGTGCCGCCGAGCAGGAACGGGATCTGCAGGCCGATGAGCGTCAGCACGGGGATCAGCGCGTTCCGCACCGCGTGCCGGTACCAGATGGTGCGGGGCTGCAGGCCTTTAGCCCATGCCGTTCTGATGTAGTCCTGCCGCACCACTTCCAGCAGCATGGCTCGGGTCATGCGGATCGTGCCGCCCATGAGCGGTATGCCGACTATGACCCCCGGCAACACCATCACGCTCAGGTTCTTGACCGGGTCCTCGGTGAACGGCACGTAGGTCAGCGGAGGAGCCCACCCGAAGAACAACGCAGGCAGGGTTACGACGATGGTGCCGATCCAGAGGATGGGCACTGCCACGAGGCCGATGGAGACGGAGCGCAGCGCGTAGTCGACCCACGTGTCCTGGCGGACGGCGGTGATGATGCCGATGGGTATCGAGAGCACTGTGCTGACGAACAGGGCGATGAGCGAAAGCTCCAGGGTTACGGGATAGCGCCGCCCCAGTTCGTGCGTAACGGTGTTCCCTGTCCAGAGCGATTGACCGAGGTCACCTACGAACAGTCCGCCGAACCATTCACCGAACTGGATGTAGAACGGCCTGTGCAGCCCCAGCTCCCGCAGGATGGCGTCCCGGTCCGCTGCGTAGCCGAAGTCGGAGAGCATCAGGTCCACGATGTCGCCGGGGATCAGGCGCAGCATGAAGAACGTGAACACGCTCACGACGAACATCGTGAGCAGGGCCAGCAGCAAACGGCGTATAACGAATCGGTACACGGCGGTCAGGACTCGCTGTGTCAGGAGACACGTTGGCGAGTCTACGGCCCAGCGCAACCGGAATCAAATCCGGTAGGCTCTACGGACACGGTTCACTATCCTTATTGGCCTGGACCCGCTCGATTGGCCTGGACCCGCTCGGCAGACCGCCGGAGGAAGCGCACAGCTTGACCGAACGGATGATAGAAGTTGAGGGGCTCACGAAGCTCTACGGCGACTTCCCCGCAGTGAGCGGCGTTTCCTTCTCCGTGGACAAGGGCGAGACGGTCGGTCTGTTGGGAACGAACGGCTCGGGCAAGACCACGACCATGCGGGTGCTCACCGCGTATATGCCACCCACGTCCGGCACGGTGCGCGTCGCGGGGCACGACATCGCCGCCGACTCGCTGGAGGCGCGCCGGCATATCGGCTACCTTCCGGAGTCTGTGCCGCTTTACACGGACATGACCGTGGCCGAGTCGCTGCGCTTCTTTGGACGGGTCCACGCGATGGACGGCGCGAGCCTTGCGCTCGCTCTGGACCGCTCGCTGGATACGTTCGGACTGGGCGATTACCGCGACACTCTCGTGGGCAAACTCTCCAAGGGCTACCGCCAGCGGCTCGGCCTTGCCCTGGCCGTTCTCCATGAACCGCAGGTGCTCGTACTGGACGAACCTACCGTGAGCATCGATCCGGTGCAGGTGGTGGACGCCCGAAATCTCATACGGCGCCTCGGCGAAGAGCACACCGTGCTCCTGAGCACGCACCAACTGGGCGAGGCGTCGAGCCTCTGCGAGCGTGTAGTCATCCTCCATGACGGCGCCGTCGTGGCCGAGGGGCGCCCGGACGACATCGCCGAGCAGTTGCGCGGGGCGCAGCGCGTCAGCGTCGAGGCGCGCGCTCCGGCGGAGGAGACGGCCGCCGCGCTCGGAGCCGTGTCCGGCGTCAGTTTCGTCGGACCATCAACCGTGGTTGAGGATGGCGTCTACGTGTTCGAGGTCACCGCTCCTTTACGGTCGGACGTGCGGGAACCCATCGTAGAGGCGCTTCACGCCGCGGGCATCGCGCTGCGCGGCATCAGCCGCTCTTCCGTGGACCTTGAAGAGGTGTTTCTGCAGCTCACGACAGGCGGCCAGGAAGAGGCCGATGCGTAACGCCGCTCTCCTCGCCTGGAAGGAGACCCGCTCCTACTACGGTTCGCCGATGGCGTACGTGGTCAGTGCCGCTTTCCTCGCGCTCACAGGGCAGTTCTTCGTATCCGGCATCTCAGATCTGCTGCCTGAGGCTTCGCTGAGGGAAGTCTTCACTCCGTTGACGTTCGCCCTCATCCTCTGGGCCCCTATCGTGAGCATGCGATTGCTGGCGGAGGAGCAGAAACTCGGTACCCTTGAGCTGCTCCTCACCGCCCCTCTGCGGGACTGGGAGATCGTCCTCGGGAAATTCTGCGCGCTCGTCGCGATGCTCCTCGGCATCATCGCACCCACACTTGCCTACGTGGTGCTGCTCTACTGGTACGCCTCGCCCGACGGCGGCCCCGTGCTAACCGGTTACCTTGGCCTGCTCCTCTACGGCTCCGCTGCCGGAGCGTTGGGCTTGTTCACCTCTTCCCTTACCGGCAACCAGATCGTGGCGGGAGTCACCGCGGCTGTCGCGCTGCTCTTCCTCACGCTGGCCAGCGATGCTTCCGACTTGGTCTCCGGCCTGCCGTCCACGCTGCTCGCCGGTATCTCGCTGCCCGCCCACTACACCGCCTTCGTCGCCGGCGTCATCGAGCTGGGGAACGTCGTCTACTTCATCACATTCATCGCACTCTTCCTCTTCCTGACCACGCTGAGCCTGGAGTCCCGGCGATGGCGGTGAGCGGACCGCCATCGTCCGGCGGTGGACTCGAGGAGCGGCTGCGCGGCTGGAGCCTTCTCCTCGCAGCGCTCGGAGGCATCGGAGCACTCGGAGGACTGCTCCTCGTCGTCTGGGCGCCGGAGTTGCGCCCGTTCGCCGTGCCGACGCTCATCGCCGCGGGAGTGCTCCTGGCGCTCGCCGCCGCCGGGTCGGCGAGCCATCTCGTCGGCGCGGTGAGCGGACGCAGGGGACGTCTCTCCTGGGTGACCCTGGGCAGTGTCGCCGCCGCCATTGCCATCGTGATCGCGTTGAACGTCATCGCCTCGGAGGCAGGCCCTTCCTGGGACCTCACTGCGACGCGACAGTTCGAGCTCTCTCCGCAGGCGGAACAGGCGCTCGCCGCCCTACCCACTGACGTTGCCGTAACCGGGTTCGTCGTGACGACGGACGCAGACGACGTAAGCTATCAGGGCGCGGCGGAGGGCTATCTGCGGCAGTTCGCCAGGCACACCGGAGGCCGGCTCTCTTATCGCTTCGTCGACCCTGAACTGGAACCCGCGACCGCACGGGAATTCGGGGTCGTCAGCGCTCCTGCCCTGCTCTTCGCTGCGCCTGCCACCGGGCTCCGTACCTCAGTGGGGGACGGAGCACTCTCGGAGCAGCAGTTGCTCACCGCCGTCCTCACGGTAACCGGAGCCCATCAGCACGCGGTCTACTTCCTCACCGGCCACGGCGAACGCAGCATAGCCGACCTCCGTTCGGACGGTTCAGGGCTTGGACTGGCCGCCGCCGGACTCCGCGCCGACGGGTACCGCGTCGAGCCGCTCTTGCTGTCGGACGTCGACGGTGTGCCGGCTGACGCATCGCTACTCGTAGTCGCCGCGCCGCGTCAGCCGCCCACGGACATGGAGGAGCGGGCACTCCTCAGGTGGCTTGCTGAAGGCGGGAGTGCGCTCTTCATGCTCGATACGTCCACTGAGACGCGGGACGCCATGAGCGGTCTGCTCGCAGCCTGGGGCCTCGAGACGATTCCCGGCACGCTCGTTGACCGCGAGCGCTCCGCGGCCGGAGACGCCCGGACGCTGGCGGTGCAGCGTGACCAGTACCTGGGACAGACCTCGGTCACGGAGGGCGGCGCGATTGTGGAACCGCTCGGGCCTACGCTGTTGCCGGGGGCGGTCGGGTTCCGTCCGTTGGAGGCGGTTGCCTCGCGTATCGAGCGCGGCGACCCTGTCCCGGTCCGGTTCGAGCCGCTGGTGACGACTTCCGCGGACTCATGGGCGATCCAGGGCGCCGAGGATGCGCCGATGGAAGGCAGGGACGTGCCTGGCCCACACACTCCGCACCTCATAGTACAGGCGTCCTCCCCCGTCTCGGAGGCTGCTTCCGAGCCGTTCGACGCTGCATCCGTCCGGACGACGCTCGTTGTCCTGGGCGACGCCGACTTCGCAAGCAACAGGCACTTCCACGACCTGAGCAACGCGGACTTCTTCCTGAACACGGTGAACTGGCTGCTGGAGGACGAGGCGCTCATCTCCGTGCGCGCCAGGCAGGAGGTCTTCCGGCCGCTCGTGCTCACGGTACCGGAGTACAACCTGGTGCGTTACCTGAGCTGGTTCCTGCTGCCCGCCCTGATCGCTGCTGCGGGCGTCGTCGTGTGGTGGCGGCGGCGCTAGACGAGAGGACGCGGCGATGAGGAATGCAGTTGTCAGACTCGTGTTGCTGCTGGCCGTTGCTGCCGTGGGTGTCGCCGTGTGGCTGTTCGTGCTGGACGGTCCGGGACAGCCGGAAACGACTCCTCCCCGCGCTCGCCTCTACTCCGTGGCGCAGGACGAAGTAGTGAACGTCACGGTGCAGACGGGTACAGACGCGGTCGCTTTCGAGAAGCGCGACGGCCTCTGGTACTTCTCGGACGACCCGGTCCTGCCGGTCAACCTCGACCGCTGGGGTGGTGTCGTGCTGCTGCTCTCCGGCCCCGAGGTGGAGCGTCGATTGCCCCCACCGGCCGCTCCGCACGAGTTCGGACTGGACGCTCCGAGCGTCGTCGGCGTCGGTCTCGCCGACGGGCGGCAGATATCGGTGCGGCTCGGTGAGGAGACACCCGACGGGCGGAACGTCTACGCACAGCTGGACGGTGAGCAGAACGTGGCGCTCGTGAACGAACCATGGGCGGGAGTGCTGCTGCGCCTCGCCGTCGACCCTCCGCTGCCCTACTGGCACTATCGCGTCGATCCGGCTCGTGTGCGGCTCCTTGAGGTCGAAAGCGCGGACGGCATCGTGGCGTTCCTCCTCGGCCTGCCGGGCGCCGACGGTCAGCCATCCGACAGTGTCATGCAGGGAAACGCTGCATCGGACCTGACGGACGTCCAGCGCCGTATAGTGCTGAGTATCGCGGGCGGCCCCGCAACATTCGAAGTCGCCCGGTGGCCGGCAGGCCTGTCCCCGGAGAGCACCGGCCTCGACTCGCCGCGGGCCTTCGTCCGGGTTACGTACGAACTGGCAGTCCCGCTGGAAGACAAGGTCGCGGTGACCGCGGTCTTCGCTGTCGGGGAGCGGACTCCCGGCGGCGACGGCTACTACGCCGCCACGCCGGACTCACCCCTGCTACTTACGTTCGACGCAGCCTGGGTAGAGGAGGTGTTATCGCTTGTGACGCGACAGATGGATGGAGAAGCCTGACGGGGCCCCGGAGAGACAACGCGATAGGCGGGCCGCTTACGACCCGCCTATGCCCATTCCAAGAGTTGCGGCTGACGATTAGGGAGCGCTGCGGTCTTTGTTGATCTCGATGAAGCGGGTCTGGTCGCCGGGGATGGCGTCCTCGGCGAAGATCGCGGCGACGGGGCAGACCGGCTCGCACGCTGCGCAGTCGATGCACTCATCCGGTTCGATGTAGAACATGCGGTCGCCCTCGTAGATACAGTCGACCGGGCAGACGTCAACGCACGAGGCATCCTTCACGTCGACACAGGGTTCAGTAATTATGTAGGCCATCTTGGAGAGCCCCTCCCCTTTTATGTTGAGCCCCTCGGGGGCGCCTTCCCGGAGGAAGGCCGAGGGCATTTTAGCAGACGCATCGCCGGAGTGAAACGGGTTAATCACTCCTCGTCCGTGGGGGTGAAATCGCCGACGTTCTTCTTGATGGAGAGGTTGATGAACGTCTCGGTCTGGCGGACGCCCTTGATGTCGCCAACCCGGTTCCTGAGGAAGTCGGACAACTCAAGGGGAGAGCCGAGGCTCACGCGGCAGAAGACGTCGAAGGCGCCGGTGGTAACCGCCGCGTAGTGCACCTCCTCCATCTTCGCAAGAGCTTCTGCCGCCGATTCCACGTAAGCGGGGTCCACCTTGAGCCCCACCAGTGCGGACATGCGCCGGCCCAGTTTGGAGGTGTCCGGGATCGCAACCACGCGGATAACCTCATCCTGAACGAGGTTACGGAAGCGTCGCCGGATCGTCCCTTCGCTCACGCCGGTCTTGCGCGCCAGTTCGATGTTGGAGGCACGCCCGTCGCGTTGCAGCAGCTCTATCAGCTTCGTGTCGAGCTCGTCCAGAGGCGCCATGCCGTCCTCCTCGTGAAAATTCGCACAATGCTTGTCAATGGTACGTCCTGACTCCCTGCGCTGACAAGGCTTGCGCAGGTGCCTGGTATGTGGCGCTCAACCTGGTTACAGGAACTGTGCGGGGTTGTCCGCAAATGCGCTGCGGCAGCCCGGAGCGCAGAAGTAGTACGTCTCGCCTTCGTGTTCCGCGGTCCCGCCGGGAGGGTCGGACTTCGGAACGATCATCTTGCAGACGGGGTCCGTGGCGGTGTCGCCCGGTTTGCCGAAGATCACGTCCAGTCGGTTCATGCGTTTCCCTCACCGCTCTGTCACGCCGCGTCTTCGTCGTCGGCGTTTGGCCGGGTACTCACTGTCCGGACATTCTACGGCATCCAGCGCTTCAGACGCAGGCTGTTGCTGACCACGGAGACCGAGCTGAACGCCATGGCGAACGCAGCGAGCATGGGGTTGAGAAAACCATGCTCTCCGAGCGCCCAGCGCCACGCCTCCGGCACGCCTCCGTCGCCGAATACGAGATGGAGCACGCCCGCAGCGACTGGAATGAGCACGAGGTTGTAGCCGAATGCCCACCCGAGGTTCTGGCGGATAGTGCGCATCGTGGAACGCGAGAGTCGCACGGCGGCGCCGGTGAGACGAACGTCCGATGTCATGAGCGCGATGTCCGCCGCTTCAAGGGCAGCGTCCGTCCCGGAGCCGATGGCGACGCCCACGTCTGCCTGGGTCAGCGCCGGAGCGTCGTTCACGCCGTCCCCGACCATCGCGACACGCTTGCCCTGTCGCTGCAGGCGTTCAATTTCCGCGGCCTTGGCGCCAGGCAGCACTTCCGCCATGACGCGCTTTATGCCCAACTGGTCTGCGATACTCACCGCTACCGGCCGAACGTCGCCGGAGAGCATCGCGACTTCCAGTCCCATCTTCTGGAGCGCTGCGACAGCCTCCGCCGATTCGCCACGGACCGCGTCAGCTATCCCGATGACGCCGATGACCGCATCGTTCCGCAGCACCACGAGCGGAGTCCTGCCCCTTTCCGCGAGCACACGTGCCGCCGATTCCGCCGTGCCGCCGAGGGCGATGCCAGCCTCTCGCACGAGCCCGAGGCCACCGACGGTGACGGAGTCCACGTCCACGGTCCCCCGCACGCCGAGCCCCGGCGCAGCCTGGAAGTTGGCGGCGCGCTGCAGCGCGATCCCCCGGTCCCGCGCAGCCTGTACGACCGCTGCCGCCACCGGATGCTCGCTGTGCAACTCCACGGCCGCGGCCAGCGCCAGCAACTCGTCTTCCGAGACCTCCCGCGCAAGAACGTCCGTCACATGCGGTTTTCCCTGCGTCAGCGTGCCCGTCTTGTCGAACACGACCGTATCCAGCCGGTGTGCGCGCTCCAGTGCCTCTGCACCTCGGACGAGTATGCCGTGGCGTGCGCCGACGCCAGCGCCGACCATGACCGCCGTCGGCGTGGCCAGCCCCAGCGCGCAGGGACACGCGATGATGAGCACGGCGATGGCGTTGAGCATCGCGGTGTTGAGTGCGGGCTCAGGACCCAATTGCCACCAGGCCAGGAACGTGACCGCGGCGATAGCGAGAACGCCAGGTACGAAGTACGCCGCCACGGTATCGGCGAGCCGCTGCACGGGAGCGCGGGAGCCCTGCGCCTGCTGCACCAGCCGGATGATCTGCGCGATGGCGGTAGCGCTCCCCACCTTGGTCGCCTCGATGGCGATGCTCCCCGACGCGTTCACCGAGCCGCCGAACACGACGTCGCCGATGCGCTTCTCGACCGGGACGCTCTCGCCGGTGAGCATGGACTCGTCGACGGCGGTCGTCCCATCGGTGACGATGCCGTCTACGGGGATGCGCTCGCCGGGTCGGATGCTGACGGCATCGCCGGGGAGGACGTCGCCGGCGGGCAGTTCCTGCTCCTCGTTGTTCCGCGTGACGCGGGCGGTCTGCGGCTGCATGCCGATGAGTGCGCGAATGGCGTCTGACGCACTGCCCTTCGCCCTGGCTTCCAGCAGCCTGCCGAACAGGACGAGCGCGATGATGGCGGTAGAAGTGTCGAAGTACGTGTGACCGCTGCCGATCGCGCTGCCGGAGAGTGTTACGGCGGCGCTATAGAACCAGGCGGTCGACGAACCGAGCGCGATGAGCGTGTTCATGTTGGAGGTGCGGTGCCGCAGTGCGCTCCACGCGCTCGCGTAGATCTGCCGCGCCGCGCCGAACTGCACCGGCGTCGCCAGCACCAGCGCAACGGCGTTCAGCCAGGCCATGCCCAACGCCCTCTCGACAGCCGGGACGACCATCAGCAGCATGATCGCGGCGGCGACGGCAAGGCTGAAGGCGGCGCGGTTGCGGAAGCCGCGTATCTCCGCTCGGCGCGACAGCCGCTCCAGCTCGGCGGACATGGCGTCGGCGCCAGTGACGTACGCGCCGCTGAAACCGCCCGCTGCCGCGGCGTCCCGCAACGTGGCCGGTGCGACGGCGCCGGGGACGACGGTGAGCACGATCTGCTCGGCGGCGAGGTTCGATGACGTGCCGAGCACGCCGTCCACGTCGGCGAGCCGCGTTTCCAGCGCCTTCGCCATCTCGGCGTCGGCGAGGCCTGGCACGGTGAGCACCGCGCTCTCTTCCGCCATGCCGTAGCCGACCGACCGCACGGCGTCCCGCATCGCGGCGATGCGCCGCTCCGACGGAGCGAACGTCACCGCCGCCGTCTCCGAGGCAAGGTTTACGACGACCCCCGATACACCGCCAACGCCGGAGAGAGCATTCGTTACGGTACTCACGCACGCGGCGCAGGTCATCCCCTCGATAGGCAGGACGACGTGCCGTTCGTGCTGCTGCTCTTCGGCTCCGGTAGTCATTCGGGTATGCGTGTCATCGCGCCGCTGATGCCAGTGCGGAGATACTACCACCGGGCGCGGGAAGCCTATACTTGCGCCGATGAACGACATGATGGCAATAGGGGCCCTGCTGGTGGTGGGGTTGGGTCTGCTGGCGGCCCTCGTGGTGTTGCTGGCGCTGTTCACGCCGCTGACCTGGTGGGGAGCCCTTCTGCTGCTCCCCGTGCTGGATGCGGCGCTGATCCTCTGGGCGCGCCGCATGTTGAAACGCCGGACATCCACCTCCGGCGAGGGAGGCGGCTAGAAGGGCAGGCCCCAGATGGGGTACCACTCCTTGATGGCGCGGGTGGTGGGGATGTCCCGGCGCGACGCCTGCTCCATCCGCAGCTCCAGGGGATGGTCGCGGGTCTCCTGGGGACCGTTCGGGGCGGGAGCGAACGGCGTGAAGGCCCTGATACGCGGCTGGTAGATCCAGTAGATGTTCTGCCCCTTCCACGTGAACTGATAGACCGCTGCGAGCACCCGCGGGCCGATACCCACTGACGTCAGGGTCTCTCCCACGATGCGGGTCGAATTCGCCAGTCCGGGCAGTCTGGAGTCCTGCACGATGATCCAGGGATGGGGATGCTCTGAATCGTCCAGCACCACGTCCCACTGCGGCGCGTCGCCGGACTTCAGGTGCGCCAGAGCCCGCTCCAGTTCAGCTTTCGCCTGCACGGCGTTCTGGTCCTCGGACGGGCGGACGAGTACGCCCACCTTGCCGGTCGTCAACGTATCGAGGACCTGCTCGAACACCTCGGCGGCGCGGCCCATCGCGTCTTGCGCCTCGCTCCACTCGGCGTTGCGTGGCTTGGAGAAGAACCGGCACATCGGGATCAACCTGTCAGCATCGTCGTCCGCTCCAGTTCGAGCAGGCGCTCGATGCGGCGGGCCATCGGGGGGTGGGTCGCGAAGACACTGGCGAAACCGTCGCCAATGGCGGGCATGATGAAGAAGGCGTTGAGCGTCTCGGCGCGCCGGAGGTCGTTCTCGGGCAGTCCGGTGATGGAGCCGCTGATGCGCTGGAGCGCATTCGCCAGGTCCCGGGGGCGGTTGGTGAGGATAGCGGCGCCCCGGTCGGCCGCGTACTCGCGGTAGCGCGAGAGCGCGGCGATGAGCACCTGGCTGATCACCCATACGAGGATGGTGACCAGGTAGGCGATCATGATGTACCCGCCGCCGCTGCTCCGGCTGCGCCCGAAGCCCCCGCCAAAGAGCGCCGACCAGAAGAAGAGAGACATGAGCGTCGAGGCGACGACGGAGAGGAAACTGGCGTACGTCATCACCTGCACGTCACGCGAGGCGATGTGACTTATCTCGTGGGCGAGCACGCCCTCGAGTTCCCGCTCATTCAGGACCCGCATCAGCCCGGTGGTGACGGCGACCGCCGCGTGCTTCTGGCTACGCCCTGTGGCGAATGCGTTCGGCACAGCCATGTCCGCGACGGCCACCTTCGGCTTCGGTATGCCCGCCGTTGCGGCGAGCCGGTCGACCATCGCGTGCAATTCCGGCGCTTCCTCGGGCGTTACAACCTTCGCGCGCATCGAAGTGAGCACGAGTTTGTCCGAGAGAAAGAACTGCACGAGCACCAGCACGACGGCGAAACCGAGCATCACGGTCGCGCCCGCGACGGATACGAGGAACCAGAGGAAGAGTCCGTACACGAGCCCGAGCAGCAGCATCGTGAAGAGCATGCGTGCCCGGAGTTGGTTGTCCCGGCCCAGGCGGCGGGGTTGGATCATGGCCTGTCGCTCCTGCCTTGCCCCCGCTTCATTGCGAGGGCGTCGCTTCCATGATAGCGCGTCGGCCTGCGCGACGCTTCACCGGCGGCAGTCCCACCTAGGCTGCCCGCAGCTTTTCGAAGGCGGCGCGGAAGCCGGGCGCAGCGCCTTCCAGCGTGGACTGCTGCACGCAGTACGAGATGCGGAAGTAGCCCGGCATGCCGAACCCGCGACCCGGCACGACGAGCACGCCCTCGTCCTGCAGCGCCTGGATGAGCAGCATCTCGTCCTCCACCGGGGACTGCGGAAACAGGTAGAACGCACCCTCCGGCTTGCGGACGTTGTAGCCCGCCGACGTGAGCATGTCGCAGAGGTAGTCCCGCTTCGCCTGGTAGTCGCCGACGTCTACGGTCACGCGCTGCAGGCCACGCACGAGGTGCTGCATGATGGCGGGAGCATTCACGAAACCGAGCACGCGGTTGCAGAAGACGAACGCGTCCATCAGCTCGCCCGCCTCCTGGCAGCCCGGGTGCACCGCCAGGTAGCCGATGCGGTCGCCCGGGAGCGCGAGGTCCTTTGCGTGGGACGTCGCGGTGATGGTCCGCTCGTACTCGTGCTGCGGGAACGGGTAGGCGAGGCCGTCGTAGATGATGCGGCGGTACGGCTCGTCGCTGACGAGGTAGATGTCGGCTCCCAGTTCGTCACTCTTGCGGCGGAGCAGTGCCGCGAGATCGGAGATGAACGACTGCGGGTAGATGACGCCCGAGGGGTTGTTGGGTGAGTTGAAGATGACGACCCTGGAGCGCGGGGTGAGCTTGCGCTCCAGCTCCTCCAGGTCAGGGGTGAAGTCGTCGCCGCAGCCAACGACGACCGGGACCGCGCCGTGGTTGTAGGCGTAGAAGAGGTACTCTGCGAAGTAAGGCGTGAGGATGACGACCTCGTCGCCCGGGTCGCAAACGGCGCGGATGGCGACGTTGAGCGCGGCCGCCGCCCCGGAGGCCATCATCACGTGCTGCACGCCGTACGGCAGGCCGGTCTCTTCCGCGAGCGTCTCGGCGACGGCCTGGCGCGTCTCCGGGTAGCCGGCGTTGGGCATGTAGCGGTGGGCGCCGGGCGCCGGGGCGTCGGCGAGGCTTCGCAGCGCGTCGAAAAACTCGGACGGCGGCTCGACGACGGGGTTTCCGAGCGAGAGGTCGAAGACGTTTTCCTCCCCGCGCTCACGCTTGAGGGCGATGCCGAGCTCGAACATGCGCCGTATCCACGAGCTGTTCTCCATGTGCTGCCTGACGTTCGACGCGATGGCCACGCTCACCTCCTCTCGGTCGCGGGCTGCCGCCGGCATTCGGCGCGCCTGCCCGCCTCTGCTAATATTGCTTCGTTAACCCTACGCTACCGGAGGGACGGATGGCTGCTGAGACCGGCAAGCGTCTGGAGTGCGCCGACCTGGGGGCGCAGTACATGATCACGAAGGGCGGGGACGGGGAGCTGTCCTGCACTCCCGCCACGGACGGCGAGGCCGACCAGCTCGGCAAGCGCTACCAGGACGAGACGACGGGCATCATGGTGCTGTGCACCAAGGCGGGCACATCCCGCATCCACTGCGACGGGCGTCCGATGGAGATGCTGGCGGCGCGCAAGCTGCCGTCGTCCGACTAGACACCATCCCCCAAGGGATCAGGG
Source organism: Dehalococcoidia bacterium (assembly GCA_034423175.1). GTDB lineage: Bacteria > Chloroflexota > Dehalococcoidia > Lucifugimonadales > Australimonadaceae > Bin16. Next base: position 134,404 of record DAOUJA010000070.1, on the reverse strand, counting down.
TTTCAGCCACTCGTAGAGGTGGTAGTGGTCGCGGGTCATGCCGAGCGCCTCATAGGTGCGCTGAGCGGGCTCGTTGCCCTTGTCGACGTAGAGACGCAGCCCCACGAGTTCATCGGAGCGCTCCACCTGAGCACGCAGGTGCTCGTAGAGCGTCGAGTAGACCCCGCGGCGGCGCGCTTCCGGCACGACGTAGACCGAGTGGATCCAGAGCACGGTGCCGTTCCGCCAGTCGCTCCACTCCGTGACGGTCATCAGCATCCCGACGGGGACCTCGTCCTCCTCGGCGAGCCAGTACTCCGCGTGTACCCGGTCTTCCAGCACGGCGCGGACGCCCTCCGTGAGCGTCGTGCGGTCGAGCTCCGCGCCCTCGCTCTCTACGGCCATCGCCATCTGCGCGTCGACGATGAACGCAAGGTCGTCCCGGTTGGCGCGGCGTACGGCGATCATGGAGCGACTGCGACCAGCGGCTTGGCGGGGAAGTCGCCCACGGCTACGCGGCGACCCGCCGCATCACGGCGACGACCTTCCCGTGCACCTGCACGCTGTCGGCCGGGACGATGATCGGCTCCATGTCCGGGTTCGCGGGCATGAGGCGGACGTGGTCGCCCTCCAGGTAGAAGTGCTTGAGTGTCGCCTCCTCCTGCATGGGGAGCCAGGCCGCGACCATGTCGCCGTTGCGCGCGTCGCGCGTGTGGCGCAGCACCACAATGTCGCCGTCAGTCACGAAGGCGTCGATCATCGAGTAGCCCTTGACGCGGAGGGCATAGAGGTTGCTGGGGTCGCGAGGCGTCAGTTCGGGAGGGAGCGCGAGCGAGTCGCGGTCCTCGTCCGCGTAGGCTGAAGCCTCGGGGACGGGTATCGGTTCGCCGGCGGCGATCGCGCCCAGGACCGGGACGCGGGCGACCTCGACGAGGTCGACGTCCGAGTCGCCGACGAGTTCTATGGCGCGGGAGATGTCGGGCGAGCGGCGGATGTAGCCGTCGCGCTCCATGAGCCGGAGGTTGTAGTCGACGACGGAGGTGGAGCTGATGCCGCACGCGAGCTGGATCTCGCGGATGGAGGGCATGTAGCTGCGGTCGGTGTGGTACTCGTGCAGGAAATCGAGGATCTGCTGCTGGCGCGTCGAGAGCGATGGCATGAGCGGCCTCCGTGCGGGATTCAGAACGTGCGTTCTAAAGAGTAGGAGGCTGCGCGAGCGCTGTCAACTGTATGGTGTCGCAGTTTGCACGGGGTTGCGCTCCACCCGGCGTCCCTACTCGGCGGAGAGGGCGTTGAGCCGACGGGTGAGGCGGGACTTGCTGCGCGCGGCGGCGTTGCGGTGGACGATGCCCCTGGAGACGGCGCGGTCCAGCCTGCTGACCGCCGTGAGGACGGCGCCGCCCGCCGTGTCGCTGCTGGAGTTGAGCGCGCGGACGGCCTTCTTGACCGCCGTGCGCGTGCTGGAGCGGACGCGTCGGTTGACGATGCGGCGGCGCTCCTGGACTCTTGCTGCTTTCTTCGCTGGCATTGGTGCTCCGTGAGACCTGATCTTGTCGCTGACGGCCCATTATCGCTCACCAAGGCTGGTTTGGCCAGAGGCCGGGTGTCGAGGGACCGACCAAGAGGGCCAACCGGCTTCGCATTCTGGCCCCTTGGTCTGAGATTACGAGTGGATCGGGCTGCCGGTTTGGCCCCCTTGGCCCCCTTGGTTTGGGCTGTTTGCAAGGCCACGGCCTGCTTCCCGCGACCAAGGGGGCAAGGGGGCCAACGAATTCAAAGTTCTGCGTTGCAGCCATAGACGCCGTTGATGGCTGAAGCCATGAGCTATAAACGCAGTCTATGGGTGCTGCCAGCGCGACGGTCATGGAACCAGCGTACGTGGAGGCGGGGCGTTGGCGGAAGGGGCGCGTGTCACACGTACAACGAACATCGATGGGCAGGATGTACAGGATAGGGTGGGACGGGGACCGAGGCTGAAAGTCAGCCGCCGGTGAGGAACGTGCGCCAGCCCCGGGCTCTGCCTACGGCCCGCAGGTAGAGGAAGAAAGCGGGGAGCCAGACGAAGTCGTTCCCGATCAGCAGCAGGCCGACCCCGCCGGGGAGTTCGCCAGCGAGCCAGGCGAACGCGAACCCAACGGGGCCGAGCACCTTCCCGACGGTGGCGATGAGCACGAGGTGCGGGTGCCGCTCCGGGTTGCGCGCTACCCACCAGAACGCGGGCGCGTAGACGAGCAGGAACATGCCGACGACCCGCCAGAGCGACGGGTGCTCCAGCGGCCCCATACCGATGAGTTCGAAGAAGGCGTTGGGGAAGAGAATTGTTGCGGCGCCCCACGCCGCGTTGTAGACGGCAGCCGCGTAGAACCAGGGGCGGTAGGCGGCCAGGGACGGGGTGTCGTTCATGGTCAACCCTCACCCCCGGCCCCTCTCCCAGCAGGAGAGGGGAGAAGTGTGCCGTCGTAGCCGACGAGCAGCGAGCCCCAGGGCGCCTCGATGCGCACGCTCACGTCCATCGCGCCGGGGACGCTTGCGGAGCGGCGTTCGGTGCCCCAGGTGTGTATCGAGAGGCAGCGCGGGATGCGCAAGCGCCTTCCGAGGACGGGGAGCAACATGCAGTCCGACCAGTGGGTGAGCGACTCGCTGTCCGAGGAGACGGCCATGGGGAAGAGCAGCGAGCCGTAGCGCTCGATCAGCAGGTCGCCCTCGGCCCACTGCTCGGTGGGGAAGCGCCAGTCGCCGATACGCCTCTCCCAGTGCTCACCTTCGCCGTCCCGCCGCACGCGGAGCTCCACCGGCACGCGCTCCTCCCTCCGGGGCATCCGGAGCGCACGCCGGACGAGCCCGGTCCCGATGAAGCGTCCGAGCGTCACGTCCATGTGGCCGCTCGCGGTCAGTTGCGTGTCGGCGCCGTGCACCTGCTTCAGCACGTCAGGAAGCGCGTGCCAGGCGTCGCCGAGGAGTCGTTGGTAGAGGTTGGGGGTCATGGGGTTATGGTAGCGGACGGGTGCCCGACCGGAGCACCACCCTCCAGCCCCCCCACCCGCGTGCCCTGGCAGGCACTCTGGATTCCCGCTTTCGCGGGAACGACGGAGCTACCGCACCAGCAACGAAATAGCCGCTGCCACGATCACGATCTCGACGATGTAGACGAACGCCTTGTCCGAGACGCGGTTGACGATGGCGCCGCCCACGTAGGCGCCCCCGACCATGACGAGGCCGAGCACTCCGGCGAGGACCAGGGCCTCGCGGTCGAGCAGGGCGAACGAGCCGTAGATGCCGATCTTGACGAAGTTGATGATGGTCATGCCGGAGGCCATCGTGCCGACAAAGGCGCCCCGGCGCAGGCCGTAGGCGAGGAAGAACGACGCGCCGAACGGCCCCGCGCCGCCGAAGAGCGAGGAGAGGAAACCCTGCCCGGCGCCGACGCCCACGAATGAGCGCGCGCGCATCCGCATCCCGCTCTGGGCGAGCGGCGTGTGGCGGAATACCACGATGAGCAGGAGGAAGACGCCGAACGCCTTCTGCAGGATGTCCGCGGGGAGGTTGGCGAACGCCGTCGCGCCGACGATGGACGTCGGCAGCGCACCGATGAAGAACCACTTGACCACGCTCCGGTCGATGAGGTGACGGTTCACCCAGATGCGCGACCAGGTCTGCATCATGACGGCGATGGTGGTGATAGGCACGGCCTCGCGGATGCCGACGGCGAACGTGAGCGCCGGGATCATGATGAGGGCCGAGCCAAGCCCGGCGAGCCCGCCGATGACGGCGGAGAAGAAGGCGACGAAGCCCAGTCCTACGAGGATGGCCGGGTCCATGCGCTATCCCGTCGCCAGGAGCAGCAGGCCGGAGACGACCATGAAGAACTCCACCGCGTAGATGAACAGTCGCTCCGGCACGTGCTTCACGATATGCGCGCCCGCGTACGCGCCCACGGCCATGATCAGACCGATGCCGACGGCGATGAGGAACGTCTCCATCGTGAAGAGCGCGAAGCCGCCGTAGACCACCGTCTTGACGATGCTCACGAGGAACGTGCCGACAGCGACCGTGCCGACGAAGGCGTTCTTGGTGAGGCCGTAGGCCATGAAGAAGTGCGCGCCGAACGGGCCCGCGCCGCCGAAGAGCGCTGAGAAGAACCCCTGACCGACGCCGACGGGCAGGAAGGCACGCAGCGGCATGGCGCGGCCCGCAACGAGCGGTATGTGCCGGTAGACGACGAGCGCGAGCAGGAAGACGCCGAGCCCCCGCGCGAGCCAGTCCGTGGGGATGTTGGCGAACACGACTCCCCCGATCGCGGCTGCGGGCACGGCGCCGAGGCTGTACCAGCGCGCGACGCGCCAGTCCACGTAGTCCCGGTTTGCGACGGAGCGCGAGAGCGTGTTGAGCAGCATCGCGACCGTGACGATGGGGACGGCGAGGCGTATGCCGAACGCGAAGATGAGGATGGGGATGGCGATGATGCCGGTGCTCATGCCCGTGACGCCGCCGATGAGCGCGGCAACCAGCGACGTAGCGACGACCGCTACGGCGACCGGTGCGCTGATATCCACTTCCAGCATCGAGCGCGGTCTACAGCCGCTCGAGGACCATGTCGGTCATGTGCTGGGTTGTGGAGAACTCCGCGCCGGGAGGAGCGAGGTCCGCCGTGCGGTGGCCGTCGTTCAGTGCGCTCTCGACCGCAGCGTTGATGGCGGCTGCCTCCTCGACGAGCCCGAACGAGTACTGCAGCATGAAGGCTGCGCTGAGGATGGAGCCGACCGGGTTGGCCTTGCCCTGCCCGGCGATGTCGGGCGCACTGCCGTGGCTGGGCTCGTAGAGGCCCTTCACCTTGCGGGGCCTGCCCTTCGCGTCCTTGCCGGGGAGGCCGGCGAGGCTGGCGGACGGCAGCATGCCGAGCGACGCGGAGAGGACGGCGGCCTCGTCCGAGATGATGTCGCCGAACATGTTCTCCATGACCATGACGTCGAAGCTCGTGGGGCGGGTGATCAGCACCATCGCGCAGGAGTCGACGAGCTGGTGCTCCAACTCGACGTCCGGGTAGTCCTTCGACACCTCGATGGCGATCTCGCGCCAGAGACGGGACGACTGGAGGACGTTCGCCTTGTCGACGGAGGTGAGCTTCTTGCGGCGGGAGCGCGCGAGCTCGAAGCCGACGCGCAGGATGCGCTCGATCTCCTTCTCGGTGTAGAGGAGCGTGTCGACGCCCTTGCGCCCGGCCTTCGTCTCCCAGCGCTTCTTGGGCGGGGCGTAGTAGAGGCCGCCGGTGAGCTCGCGCAGGATGACCATGTCCGCGCCGCGCACGCGGTCGTCCTTGAGCGGGCTGGCGCCCTCCATGCCGGGGAAGACCTTGACCGGGCGGATGTTGGCGTAGAGGCCGAGCGCCTTGCGGAGGCCGAGGATGGCCGCCTCCGGTCGGACGGGCTCGTTGTCCCACTTCGGTCCGCCGACAGCGCCGAAGAGCACGGCGTTCGCGCGCCTGGCAGTGCGGACGGTCTCGTCGCGCAGGGGCGTGCCGTAGGCGTCTATCGCGCCGCCGCCGACCACGTCGGTCTGGTAGCGGAAGTTGTGCTTCCAGCGCGCGGCGACGGCGTCCAGCACCTGCTGGGATGCACCGGTGACCTCCGGGCCGATGCCGTCGCCCGGCAGAACCATGATGTCGAAAGTGGCCATGTGCGTACCTCGGGATGCCCGCGTGTTCGCGGCGGAGTCGGGACGTTGCTCAGGCGTTGGCGCTCTCGAAGGCGTCTATCGCCGCCTCGTTCTGGAGGGTCAGGCCGATGTCGTCCAGCCCCTGCACGAGGTTCTCCTTGCGGAAGGGGTCGATGTCGAACGACGCGGCCAGGCCGTGACCGTCGGTCACCTGCTGCGCCTCGAGGTCGACGGTCAACTCATAGCCCTGGATCTCCTGCGCCCGCGCGATGATGGTGTCCACCTCAGCCGCATCGAGCATCACGGGAAGGAGGCCGTTCTGGTAGCAGTTGTTGCGGAAGATGTCGCCGAAGCTCGGCGCGATGACCACACGGAAGCCGTACTGCTGGATGGCCCACGGCGCGTGCTCGCGCGACGAGCCGATGCCGAACTGCGGCCCGCTCACCAGGACGGTGCCGCCCGCGTACTGCGGCTGGTTCAGGATGAAGCCGGGCTTGGGGGAGCCGTCTTCCTCGTAGCGCAGCTCGTAGAAGAGCAGCTCGCCGAAGCCGACGCGGTCAATCTTCTTGAGGAAGCGCGCCGGGATGATCTGGTCCGTGTCGACGTTCGGCATGTCGTAGGGAACGACCTTGCCGGTGTGTTTCGTGAAAGCGTCCATCCGTCTGCTCCTGTGCCGGAACGGGGTCCGGTCTCGTTAGTTGAGGTCCCGCACGTCCACGAAGTGCCCAGCGATGGCGGCAGCAGCAGCCATCGGCGGGCTGACGAGGTGGGTGCGGCCGCCGGGCCCCTGCCGCCCTTCGAAGTTGCGGTTGGAGGTGGAGGCGCTGCGCTCGCCGGGGGCGAGCCGGTCCGGGTTCATGGCGAGGCACATCGAGCATCCGGCGTCGCGCCACTCGAACCCGGCGTCGGTGAACACCTGGTCGAGGCCTTCCCTCTCGGCCTGCTGCTTCACGGCCCACGAGCCGGGCACGACGAGCGCGCGGACACTGTCCGCCTTCTGCCTGCCCTTCGCGACCGCCGCCGCGGCCCGCAGATCCTCGATGCGGGAGTTGGTGCACGAACCGATGAACACGGTGTCGACGGCGATGTCCTGGATGCGCTCGCCGCCGTTCAGGCCCATGTAGGCGAGCGCCTTCTCCACGGCGGTCTGCTCCTGAGAGGACTCGAACTCGTCCGGTTTCGGCACGCGCCCGCCGACCGGCAGCACCTGTGCGGGGTTCGTGCCCCACGTCACCTGGGGCTGGATGTCGGCGGCGTCCAGCGTGACGACGGTGTCGAACGTCGCGTCGGGGTCGGTGCGGAGCGCGGTCCAGCGCTCGACGGCGGCGTCCCAGTCCTCGCCCTTCGGCGCGTACTCGCGTCCCTTGAGGTAGGCGAAGGTCGTCTCGTCCGGCGCGACCATGCCGGTGCGCGCGCCGGCTTCGATGGACATGTTGCAGACCGTCATGCGGCCTTCCATGGACATCTCGCGGAAGACGGAGCCGGTGTACTCGATGGCGTGGCCGATGCCGCCCGACGTGCCGATCCTGCCGATGATGGCGAGGATGACGTCCTTGGGCGTCACGCCGTTGCCGAGCGTGCCGTCCACGCGGACCTCCATCGTCTTCGGCTTCGCCTGCCAGATGCACTGCGTCGCGAGGACGTGCTCGACCTCGGACGTGCCGATGCCGAACGCCATCGCGCCGACAGCGCCATGCGTCGCGGTGTGGCTGTCGCCGCAAACGATAATCATGCCGGGTTGCGTGCGGCCCTGCTCCGGCCCGATAACGTGGACGATGCCCTGCTTCTCGCTGAACATGTCGTGGTACTCGAGGCCGAACTCGTCCGCGTTGCGCTGCATCGCTTCCAGCTGCGCCTTCGAGACCTCGTCCGTGAGGGGCTTGTCGCGGTCGTTGGTGGGGACGTTGTGGTCGGCGACGGCGACCGTCTTGTCGAGACGCCGGATGCGGCGGTTGTTGAGCCGCAGGCCGTCGAACGCCTGGGGCGAGGTGACCTCGTGGACCAGGTGCAGGTCGACGTAGAGCAGGGAGGGCTTGCCCTCCTCTTCCCGCACGACGTGCGTGTCCCAAATCTTCTCGAACATCGTCTTGGGGGCCATCTGATCCTCCGCTCTGTATTCAGACGGCGAAATCGTCCAGGACCAGGTAGGGGAAACCGCAGTGCCTGGCGAATGCGCGGTCGTTGCCGACGATGACGTCGCAGCGGTCGATCGCCGCAGTCGCTGCGATGATAGCATCCGCCGCCTTCAAGTTGGTGGAGGCGCGCACCTCCGCCGCTGCCTGCGCGACATCGCGATCCACGGGCGTGACATGCAGGTTGGGATGCATGGCGAAGAACCTGCGTATGGAGAACAGCAATCCCTTGTCACCTATGCGGAGCGGGCGCACCAGAGTCTCCAGCTCCACGACCGAGGACACGAAACCGGCAGCGGCGCCACTGGCAACCAACGCAAACGCCTCAGCCGCGTAGATGCCGTAGGGGTAGGGGTCCTCCAGGTAGTAGATGACGGCGCTGGTGTCGAACGCTATGCGCGTCGCGCCCACTAGGGCTTCGCCCAAGGCAGATGCCATCAGGCGGCCTTGAGCGAAGCCGCGATCTCGCCGTCCAGCCGGAATCGCTCCGGCTCCGGGGCCGGCGCCATGATACGGCGGACCCAGAAGTGGGTCGTGAGCGTGTCCAGCGCCTGCGGGAGACCTAGGCCGGCCTCGTCCGGCACTCGTTCCTCCAGGTCAGGGTACGTGGCCACGTGGTACGGGCAGCCCATGAGCGTGTCGGTTATGGCCCGCACCCCGCCGTCCGTGGCGTAAAGGTCCTCGAACTGCTTTCGCCACTCGCGAGGGTCTGACTGGCTGATGTGCTCGGACATGGGCTCGTACCAGCTCTCGCGCTCGCGCAGCACGTAGCGGTCGATGCTCTCCCGGCTTCCGCCGTACGCCCCGCGCATGCTTCCCTGGAAATACTCCACCCAGCTCTCAGGCTCCTTGATGAGCACGATGTCCCCGTCTATGACGGCCGCGGCCATCCTGTCTCCAGGGTGGATGTCCACCTCCCGGAGTATCGAGACGGGGATGGTTATCTGGTTCTTGCTGCTGACGGTAATCATGCGCATGGCAGACCTCGACTGCTTGGTATTCCTTGCTTCCTTAGAAAGTAAAGGTTTCCAAGCAGCCTGTCAAGCCTTCCGGGCCGGGGGGCCGAAACTCCTAAACGGCTCCCGCTGCCTCGGGCGAGCGGGAGGTGTCGCCCATCGCGATCAGGCGGTTGAGCGCGTTCATGTAGGCGCGTGCACACGCGACGATGATGTCCGTGTCCGCCCCGCGTCCGATGTACGGCTTGCCGTCCTGCTCGATGCGAATGCTCACCTCGCCGATCGCGTCGATGCCCTCCGTGACCGAATTGACGCTGAACTCGGTCAGCTCGTTCGGCACGCCGACGATGCGGTTGATGGCCTGGTAGACGGCATCGACCGGGCCGGTGCCCGTCGCCGCGTCGGTGCGGATCGTCCCGTCTTCGAGGGACAATCGGACCGTAGCGGTCGGGATCTCGCCGGTGCCGCAGGTGACCTGCACGTGCTCCAGCGAGTACGTCTCCTCGATGGCCGTGCGCTCGTTGCCCATGAGCGCGATGAGGTCGCGGTCCGTCACCTCGCGCTTCTTGTCCGCGAGCTCCTTGAAGGACTCGTGCACCTTGTCGAGCTCCTCGTTGGTCAGCGCGTAGCCGAGCTCCTCGAGCCGCGAGCGCAGGCCGTGGCGTCCGCTCAGCTTGCCGAGCACGAGTTCGCTGCGCGGCACGCCGACGTCCAGCGGGTTGAGGATCTCGTACGTGGTGCGTTCCTTCAGCACGCCGTCCTGATGGATGCCGGATGCGTGGCGGAACGCGTTGCGCCCGATGACCGCCTTGTTCGGCTGCACGGGGAAGCCGCTCACCTGGCTCACGAGGCGACTGGTGTTGTAGAGCTGCTTCGTGTCGATGTCCGTGTCGACGCCGAAGTAGTCCGTGCGGGTGCGGAGCGCCATGATGACTTCCTCAACCGCGGTGTTGCCCGCGCGTTCGCCGATGCCGTTGATGCAGCCCTCGACCTGCCGAGCGCCCGCCTTGACTGCGGTGAGGCTGTTGGCCACCGACATGCCGAGGTCGTCGTGGCAGTGCACGGAGATGCGGACAGTGTCGCCCAGTTCGGGGACCTCTGCGCGGAGGTACGTGATGAGGCCGCCGAACTCTTCCGGCACCGCGTAGCCGACCGTGTCCGGGATATTGATGGTCGTGGCGCCCGCGTCGACGGCGGCCCGCACCATGTGGGCGAGGAACTCGCGCTCCGTGCGGCTGGAGTCCATGGGGGAGAACTCGACGTCGTCCGTGTACTGGCGCGCCCGGGAGACGGCCTTCACGGCAATCTCCACCACCTCTTCCCGGTTCTTCCGCAGCTGATGCTGGATGTGCTGGTCCGAAGAAGAGATGAAGATGTGGATGCGCGGATGCGCGGCGTCCTGCAGGGCCTCTCCGGCCCGGTCCACCGCGGCCTCGTTCGCATGCGCGAGCGCGGCGATGATCGGCTTGCGCACCTGCCGCGCGATCGACTGCACCGCCTCGAAGTCGCCGGGCGAACTGACGGGGAAACCGGCCTCGATGATGTCCACGTTCAGCCGTTCAAGCTGCCTGGCTATCTCCAGCTTCTCTTCCACCGTCATCCCTGCCCCGGCGGACTGCTCTCCGTCCCGGAGCGTCGTGTCGAAGATGAGCACTCGGTCTTCCATGTGGTTCCTCCGTAACAGGCCGTTCACGGCCTCCGCTGTCCCAACGGCCTACTTCTTCCCCAGGAAGGTCATCATCCCCCGGAGCTCGGCGCCGACGTTCTCAATCTCATGCTGGGCCGCGGCCTCGCGCATCGCCTTGAAGCGCGGCTGGCCTTCATGGTTCTCGGCTATCCACTCGCGCGCGAACGAGCCGTCCTGTATCTCCTGCAGCACGGCCTTCATCGCGGCCCGGGCGTGCTCGTCGACCACGCGGGAGCCGCGGCTGTAGTCGCCGTACTCGGCCGTGTCGCTCACGGAGTAGCGCATGTACTTCATGCCGCCCTCGTAGAGCAGGTCGACGATGAGCTTCAGCTCGTGCATCACCTCGAAATAGGCGATCTCCGGCTGGTAGCCGGCCTCCACGAGCACCTCGAACGCGTTTGTGATGAGGCTGGTCACGCCGCCGCAGAGCACCGTCTGCTCGCCGAAGAGGTCGGTCTCCGTCTCTTCCTTGAACGTGGTCTCCACGATGCCGGCGCGGTCCGAGCCGATGCCGGCGCCGTATGCGAGCGCGTTCGCGAGCGCGTCGCCCGAGGCGTCCTGGTGGATCGCCACGAGCGACGGTACCCCCTGACCTTCAACGAAGACCTCGCGCACCCGGTGGCCCGGCGCCTTGGGCGCGATCATCGTCACGTCCACGTCGGCGGGTGGCTGTATCTCCCCGAAGTGGATGTTGAAGCCGTGCGCGAACATCAGCGTCTTGGAGCTGTCCAGGTTCGGTTCGATTGACTCGTTGTAGATGCCGCGCTGGGCCGTGTCCGGCGCCAGCACCATGATGACGTCGCTCGCCTTCGCGGTCTCCGCCGGGGTGCCCACCCGCAGCCCTTCGGCCTCAGCCTTCGCGCGGCTGGCGCTGGTCGGCAGCAGGCCCACCATCACGTCGACACCGTTGTCGCGCAGGTTCAGCGCGTGCGCGTGCCCCTGGCTGCCGTAGCCGATGATGCCGATGCGCTTGCCGCCCAAGCGGCCGATGTCGGCATCCTCCTTGTAGTACACTTTCGCCATCTCGTCTCCTCCTCGTGTTCTGGTTCCGTCCGGGTCCCCCCGGGCCGCGCCCCTCAGGGGACGACTTCCGTGTCCGGCGCGCTTACCACCGGTTGGAGAGCCGTCTGCTTCGTACCCGTGGCCACGCCGCCGCGGGTCATCGCTATCCGGCCGGTCCGCATCGTCTCGCGGACGCCGAACGGCTGGAGCAGCTTGATGAGCGCGTCTATCTTCTCCTCGTCACCGGTCACCTCGACGATGACCGTGTCCTTGCCCACGTCCACGATGCCCGCGCGGAAGATGTCCACGATCTGCATGATCTCCGCGCGGTTGTCCTTGTTGGACTTCACCTTCAGCAGCGCCATCTCCCGGACGACACTGCTCTCCGACGAGATGTTGGTCACCCGCACCACGTCGATCAGCTTATAGAGCTGCTTCGTCACCTGTTCCACCACCCAGTCCCCGCCCTCCACGACGAACGTCATGCGGGAGAGGCCCACTGTCTCGCTGTGACCGACCGCAAGGCTGGAGATGTTGAACCCGCGACGCGAGAACAACCCGGCGACGCGCGCGAGCACTCCCGGCCGGTCGTGCACCAGCGCCGTTATCGTGTGGACGTGCCCGTTGAGGCTCACGTCAGCCATGACAGCGCCTCCTGCCCCGCGGGCGACTCGATCATTTCGAACACGCTCTCTCCCGCCGGAACGTGCGGGTACACGTTCTCCTCCGGCTCCACGTGGAAGTCGATGATGGCGGGCCCGTCCACGGCCGCCGCCTCGTCAATAGCCGCACGCACCTGCGGTTCGTCCGTAACGTGCTTCGCCCAGATGCCGTACGCCTCCGCGAGCTTCACGAAGTCCGGGTTGCCGGTGTAACCGGACGCCACGCGAGAGCCGCCGTAGAACAGGTCCTGCAGCTGCCGCACGAGGCCGAGGTTGTTGTTGTTCAGGATGGCGAACTTCACCGGCACGTTGTGCTCCACGATGGTCGCCAACTCGGACATCGTCATCTGGAAACCGCCGTCCCCGGCGATGCTCCACACCGGGCGGTCGGGCCGCGCGAACGCCGCGCCCATCGCCGCCGGCACCTCGAAACCCATCGTCCCCAGACCGCCGGACGTGATCCAGGAGCCCGGCTCCTTGAACACGTAGTGCTGGGCCGCCCACATCTGGTGCTGGCCGACGCCCGTCACCACGATGGCGCGACCGTCCGTGGCCGCGCACAGCTCGCGCACGACGTGCTGCGGACGGAGCCCGCTGCCCTTGCCGGAGCTCAACGGATGCTCGGAGCGGAGCGCCTCCAGTTCCGCGATCCACTCGGGACGCGAGACCTGCTCCACCTGCTTCGCCAGCACGTGCAGCACGCGCTTCGCGTCGCCGACGATGGGCACCGTGACGCCCACGTTCTTGCCCACCTCGGCGGGATCGATGTCGATGTGGATGACCTTCGCGTTCGGAGCGAACGCGCTCAGCCTGCCGGTGACCCGGTCGTCGAACCGCATGCCGACGCCGATGATGAGGTCCGCGCGGTCGATCGCCCAGTTGTTGTACGCCTGGCCGTGCATCCCCGGCATACCCATGCTCAGGATGTGCTCGCCGGAGAAACTGCCGATGCCGAGAAGGGTCGTGATGACGGGGATCTGCGCCTTCTCCGCGATCTCCCGCACCTCAGCGAATGCGCCGGAGATGATCGCGCCGTGCCCCACGAGCAGGAGAGGCCGCTGCGACCCCTCGATGAGCTGCGCGGCCAGCTTGATCATCTTCCCGTGCCCCTCCATCGTCGGCTTGTAGGAGGGGAGGTTGACGTGCTCCGGGTAGTCGAAGTCGGCGCTCTCGGTCAGCACGTCGCGCGGCAGGTCGATGAGCACGGGCCCCGGCCGGCCCGTGCGCGCGATGTGGAACGCCTCGCTCATGATGCGCGGGATGTCCGCCGTATCCATGACGAGGTAGTTGTGCTTGGTGATGGGCAGCGTAATGCCGGTCGTGTCGGTCTCCTGGAACGCGTCCCGCCCTATGGCCGCGCGCGGCACCTGCCCCGTGATCGCCACGACGGGCACGGAGTCCATCATCGCCGTTGCGAGCGGCGTAACGAGGTTGGTCGCCCCCGGCCCCGACGTCGCGACGGCGACGCCCACCTTGCCGGATGCGCGTGCGTAGCCGTCCGCCGCGTGGCCGGCGTTCTGCTCGTGCCGCACGAGGACGTGCCGCAGCTGGGGGTACTCCGGCAGCGTCTGGTAGAGCGGCAGTATCGCGCCGCCGGGCAGGCCGAACGCGATGTCCACGCCCTCCCTCACCAGGCTTTCGCAAACCATCTGTGCGCCAGTTAAACGCAAGACCTGCTCACCTTCCCTTCGTTCGTCGTTCCGTAGCCGTTGTCGCCTCCGCGGGGGTAAAAAAAGACCCGTCCCATGAAGGGACGGGCCGTTGACCCGCGGTACCACCCTACTTCCCCGGCAAACGTCGAGAAGCCGGGGCAGCTTTCCTGCGCGGTAACGGCGCGCTCCGCTGGCCCTACTGGAGCGGTTCAGGCCAGCCGCTCGGGGACGAGTTCAGGGGGGCTTGTCCATCGCCGGTCTCGCACCGAAACGACCGGCTCGCTGGGATGCGCTTGCCCCCTACTACTTCCCTTCCTCGCGGAACGGATGTTAGAAGCAGCAAAACCATAGCACGAAGTCTCATATCGCGTCAACTTTCAGGCGTGAGTCGTGCGGGAAAGAGCGCTGCGGGCCGGAAAAACGATAGACTGTCCGCATGTTGGACCGTCTGGACAGCGCCCTGGCCCATGCCCGCAACGAGGGACGCACCGCTGTGGCCCCTTACGTCACCATCGGGTTCCCCTCGATCGAGGACACGCTCGCCATCGTTCCCGCCATCGAACAGGCGGGGGCGGACGCCATCGAGCTCGGCGTGCCGTACAGCGACCCGCTCGCGGACGGCCCCGTGATACAGGCGGCAAGCTACCGCGCGCTGACCTGCGGTGTGGACACGCACGCCTGCATCGAAGCGGTGCGCAGTCTGCGTGCCGCAGGGGTCAGCCTGCCACTCCTCTTCATGGGTTACTACAACCCCATCCTGCGTTACGGCATCGCCGAGTACGCAGCCGACTGTGCGGACGCCGGCATCGACGCGCTCATCGTGCCAGACCTGCCGCCGGACGAGGCCGGAGAGCTGCACGATGCGCTGGAGGAGCATGGACTGGGACTCGTGGCCATGCTGGCTCCCACCAGCACGGAGGAGCGCATCGTGCTGGGTTGCGAGCGCGCCGACGGGTTCGTTTACTGCGTCAGCGTCACCGGCGTGACGGGAGCGCGGAGCGACCTGCCGGACGACCTGCCGGAGTTCGTCGCGCGGGTGCGGCGCCACACGGAACTGCCGGTCGCGGTGGGCTTCGGCATCGCGGAGCGTCGGCACGTGGAGCGAGTGGGACAAGTGGCAGACGTGGCTGCCGTTGGAAGCGCGCTCATCAACGTGATAGATTCCGCCCCGCCCGGCGAGGCCGCTTCCCGGGCAGGCGCGTTCGTACGAGCGCTCACCACAGCGGGGTGAGTTGCTCACACAGCTGCTCGAGGCGAGCCTGTCGGTCACGAACCAGGGACCGACCTGCCGCTTGCGGGGGAGCGATCGGAGGCGACACACATGCCAACCCTTGGGCTGCGCGGTGCGACGACCGCTGAAGCCAACACCTCTGAGGCGATCCTCGACGCCACCGAGGAGCTGTTGCGCGAACTCGTGACAGCCAATGACCTTGTCGAGGAGGACGTAGGCGCGGTATTCTTTACCGTAACCGCAGACCTCACCGCGGAGTTCCCGGCCAAAGCGGCGCGCGTACGGCTGGGCTGGGAGCAGACGGCGCTGATGGACTCTTGCGAGATCCCGGTGCCGGGAGCGCCGGAGTCCGTGATCCGGGTGCTGCTGCTCCTGAACACGGAGAAGCGGAAAGAGGACCTGCACTACGTCTACCTGAAGGGCGCGCGTGTCCTGAGGTAGCGCGACAGCGAATGTAACCGGCGGAGAGAGATGCGCACAACGCTCGTAGCCGAGCCTCGCATCCGCGGCGTCCTTGCCTCGGGCTGGACGCGGCGGCTCTTCCTGTTTACGCGGCGGGGCGGCGTTAGCGACAGCTATCGCTAGGCTCCGCCGTTGTTCTTCCGCCTTCCGCATTACCGCACGTAAAGAAAGGGGATTGCGTTCATGGCGCGTTCCGTTACCGACCTGCATATCAGTTCCATAGAACCACTTGCGTCTCCGGAGGACCTCCAACGCAAGCTGCCGCTCACTCCCGCGATGGCGCAGCTCGTCGCCGAGGGGCGGGACCAGGTGCAGCGCATCCTGACCGGAGAGGACTCCCGTCTGCTCGTCATCGTGGGCCCGTGCTCGATCCACGACGAGAAGGCCGCGCTCGAATACGCCGGCAGGCTCCAGGAGCTCGCCGACCGGGTGAGCGAGTCGCTCCTCATCGTCATGCGCGTCTACTTCGAGAAGCCGCGCACCAGCCTCGGCTGGAAGGGCCTCATCAACGACCCGAACCTGGACGGCTCGTTCGACATCTCGAGCGGCCTCTACCGCGCACGCAGACTGCTCATGCAGCTCGCGGAGATGGGCGTGCTCGCCGGGACCGAGCTGCTGGACCCCATCACGCCGCAGTACCTCGCCGATCTCGTGACCTGGGCCGCCATCGGCGCACGCACGACCGAGAGCCAGACCCACCGGGAGATGGCCAGCGGCCTCAGCATGCCCGTGGGGTTCAAGAACGGCACGGACGGCAACTCCCAGATCGCCATCGACGCGATGAAGACCGCCCGCGCCCCGCACGCTTTTCTCGGGATAGACCGGCAGGGCCGCACCTGCATCGTCAACACCAGCGGCAACCCGTACGGTCACCTCATCCTGCGCGGCGGCAGCGGCGGCCCCAACTATGCCGAGGCCAGCGTTCGGGACGTGCAGTCGAAGCTGGAAAACGTGGGGCTGCCCCCGCGCATCATGGTGGACTGCTCCCACGCCAACTCGGAGAAGGACCACAACCGGCAGCCCATCGCTTTCCGGGACGTGGTGCGCCAGCGCCGCGCGGGCAACGACCTCATCGTCGGCCTCATGGCGGAGAGCCACCTCTTCGGCGGGCGGCAGGACCTCGGCGACGACCCGTCGCAGCTCCGGTACGGCGTCTCCATCACGGACGCCTGCATGGACTGGGAGGAGACCGCCGCGATGCTCACCGAGGCGCACCAGGCGCTGACTCCCGAGCCGGTGGCCTGAACCACCCGGGGGAGCGCCTCGTGCCAGACCTCTGTGAGGAGCTGACCGCACACCGACCGGACCGGCCAGCGGCTGTTGCGTTCGGCGTGTTCGACGGCGTCCACCTGGGACATCGTCACGTCCTCGCCACGGTGGTACGGGCCGCAGAGCAGCGCGGGCTCGCTCCCGTCGCGGTCACGCTCGCCAATCACCCGCTCTCCGTGCTCCGCCCGGACGTTCGGCTGCGCATGCTCACGTCGCTGGATGAGCGGCTCAGCCTCCTCGCGGAGTCCGGCGTCGAGGCGGTCGTGCCCGTGACGTTCACGAGGGAGGTGTCGCTGCTCACGCCGCGCGAGTTCATGACCAGCCTGCGGGACTGCCTGGGCATGGCGCACTTCGCTGCCGGGCCGGACGTGACGCTCGGCCACAACCGGGAGGGGACGCTCCCCGTGCTCACCGCGCTGGGGGATGAGCTGGGCTACACGATGGAGTGCGTCGAGCAGCTCGCGCTGGACGGCGAACCGGCGCGCAGCACCGCCATACGGCAGGCGCTCGACACAGGCGACGTCGCGCGCGCCGCGCGGATGCTGGGGCGTCCGTTCGCGCTCGCCGGCCACGTCGTCGAGGGCGAACGCAGGGGCGGCGGGCTGCTCGGCTACCCCACGGCGAACCTCGGCGTGGGGCCGGGGCAGGCGGTCCCCGCGGACGGCGTCTACGCCGCGTGGCTGCGACACGGAACGGACCGGCTGCCCGCGTCGGTCAGCATCGGCCACAAGCCGACATTCCACGAAGGCGGCCCCAGCGTCGTCGAGGCGTTCATCCTCGATTTCGACGGCGACCTGTACGGCGAGCAGGTGAGTCTCGATTTCGTCGCTCGGCTGCGCGGACAGGAGAAGTTCGACGGCGTAGACGCGCTCGTGGACGCCATGCGCGACGACGTGGCCCGCACGAGGCGTATCCTTGCGCTGCCCCAGGAGGCGTCCTGAACCATATGCCGGCACTCGACCAGCAGACCATCGACCGCATCACGAAGCGCGGCGTCGCGCACATCATCCCGGAGGACGAGTTCATCAAGCGCCTCCAGGAGGGCAAGCCGCTCCGCCTCAAGATGGGATTCGACCCAAGCAGGCCGGACCTGCACCTCGGCCACGTCGTCGGGCTCCGCAAGCTGCGCCAGCTGCAGGACCTCGGCCACGAGCTCATCCTCATCGTCGGCGACTGGACGGCGCAGATCGGCGACCCCTCCGGCCAGTCCGACACCCGCACGATGCTCAGCGCGGAGGACGTGCGCGAGAACGCCGAGACGTACATGCGCCAGTTCTTCAAGGTCGTGGACCCGGACAGGACGCGCGCCGTCTACCAGAGCGAGTGGTTCGGGAAGTTCACCCTGACCGACGTCATTCGCCTCACTTCCCACTTCACGGTCAACCAGTTCCTGCACCGGGACGACTTCGCCACGCGCTACGCCGCGCAGCGCCCCATCGCCGTCACGGAGATGCTCTACCCGCTGTTGCAGGCGTACGACTCCGTCGCCATCGAGGCGGACGTGGAGTTCGGCGGCACGGACCAGCTCTTCAACCTGCTCGTGGGGCGGGAGTTGCAGGAGAAGGTGGGGCAGCGGCCCCAGCTCGTCTTCACCATGCCGATACTCCCGGGCACGGACGGCGTCCGCAAGATGAGCAAGTCGCTCAACAACTACGTCGCGCTCGAGGACACGCCGCGCGACATGTTCGGCAAGATCATGTCGCTGCCGGACGACCTCATCCCGCAGTACTTCGAGCTGCTGACCGACATGCCCAACGATGAACTCGAATCTGTCCGTGCTTCGGCCGGTGACGGCGGCGCGAACCCGATGGAACTCAAGAAGCGCCTCGGTGAGGAGCTCACCGCAGCCTTCCACTCCCCTGAGGCCGCGACTAACGCGCGCGAGGAGTTCGAGCGCGTCTTCCAGCGCCGCGAGGCGCCCGGGGACATCCCCGCGGTCGCCGTCGACCCGTTAGGCCCCGCCGTCATCTCGCACGACGCCGAGGGCTTCGAGGCGGACCTCTCGCACCTGCTCCCCGCGCTCAACATGGCTGCGAGCCGCAGCGAGGCCCGGCGCCTGCTGCAGCAGAACGCCGTGCAGATAGACGGCGAACGCCCAGACGGCGAGCGCGTCCGCATCCCCTACGGCGCGCTGGTCCGCGTCGGCAGCCGCCGTTTCGCCAGAGTCGTCCGGGGTTAGCACCGACGCTTGACAGAACCCATAATGTATGCGAGCTAGTACACTGCGAAGTGTTACTCGTGTATAGTCTGCGGAGGAACGTGCTGAGTGGTAGAGAGAGGAGGAGGTAATCGATGACTTTATTCGTAGCCCAGGAGCGGCGCATCGTCCCATGGCGCACCGATCGGGACGAAATCCGATGGGTGAGCCACGAGTCGAACCACAGGGAGGCCATCAGGCGCGGTGCGCAAGACCGTCGCGCAGGAAAGACGAGGCCATGGCAGGAGGTCAAGGAGACACTTGGCCTTTAGGGTTGCCCTTACCGCAAATGCAGAGTTGGAACTGATGGAGTTCGCCCCGCCTATCCGAGAGATGGCGGGGCGGCTGCTTAGTTTGCTGGAAGATGAGGCCTGGCGGAACGAGCAGAAGGATGAAATTGGCCTGTACGATGGAGATGGCGAAGATGCGCTTCCTGTGCTCGCTGCGTCATATGAGGTTGTCGTCGCGTGGTTTGTCGAAGATGAGGAGACTGAAGAGGTAGCAGTGCTTCACCTCGCGCGGCTATCTCGATTCAGATACCCGTGAACGCATGACAACACAGGATTTCTCGAAAGCAGTTGCAACCCTCTTGGCGAGACACCCCGCGCCTGGCCTCGCTCGGCGCTGGGAGGAGGCTGGCGGGTTCCGCAGCGGGGTTGATGCCCGTGCATACTTCATCAGGGACTGGAGCGACGCTGTCAACATCGTCTGGTTAGGTGAGGACGGCACGATTCGTGATGTCGCTTGGGTTCCAGGTAGCGAGTCGCAGCCCGAGCAGTCCATGGCAATCGTGACCAGGGTCGAGGACATCGTAGGGTTTGAGATTACAGAGTTCCCCTGTGTGGCCCACGCACTGGGGCCCCCCGTCGATGGCGACCTCATGGTGCGTGTCTATCTGCCATCTGCCCCTGCTGGTTCGTTGTATTGGATTGCGGCGGATGCGGCGCAGGAAGAACAGTTGCGAACCTTCTATCGGGCAGTGCTTGGCGCCTACTCATCCCCTCGCCGCTGATTCGCGTCGTGCGGGGCTAGTGCGGCGCTGCAGCCCCGGCGGATGCTGAGAGCGCCGAGAGCGCCATCTCTCTCCCGCCGATGACGTGCGGCAGGACCACCTCGTCGGCGCCCGCGCGGCGCAGCTTCTCCCCGGCCTCGGGACGCGACGCGCGCGCCACGAGGTACAGGTCCGGGTTGAGTCCCCGCGCCGTCAGCGCCACGTAGACGTTCTGGCTGTCGTCGCCCGTGGCCGCGACGAGTCCCCGCGCTTCCTGCACGTGAGCGGCCAGCAGGTGCTCGTCCTGTGTCGAGTCGCCGTGTACGCACAGGATGCCGTGCTCCTCGGCCTCAGCCAGTGCATCCATGTCCTTGTCGACCACGACGAGCGCCGCCGACTGCTCCTGGAGCGTCAGCGCCACTGCCTTGCCCACACGCCCGAACCCGCACACGATGTAATGCCCGCTGAGCTTCTCCATGCGCTTCCTCATTCTGCGCCTCCGCACCAGGCTTCGCAGCAACTCCTGCGACACGATCAGGTGCATGGCGCTCGTCAGGATGTAGAGCATCACACCGACGCCGACGACCATCAGGAACATAGTGAAGACGCGCCCGGCGGTGGAGAGCGGCCGCACCTCCTCGTAGCCGACGGTCGTAAAGGTCACGACGGTCATATAGGCGGCGTCGAGGAACGACCACCCCTCGATCAGCATGTACCCGGCGATGGCCACCACGGCCAGGACGGCCAGGGCAAAGAGGCTCCTGGCCAGCTGCGTCTCCAACAGGTGTATGAGGCTCTCTCTGACACGCATCGAGGGTGTGCTCACGAACGTTGGGCGCGCTCCTCTGCTGGAGGTGCTCTACAGCGGGCCGAACCGCCGCACGACCAGCTTCCCGGTGACGGTCGTCACGGCGAAGCCCACCAGCAGCCCTGCCAGCAGGATACCCCACTGTTCCAGGCCCAGCGGCACCGTGTCGAACGCCGCGCTGCCTATGGGCGTGTAGAGGATGACCGCCTGCATGAGCAGGCTCACGCTCACCGCCGCCCAGAGCCAACGGTTCGTGCAGATGGGCATCCCCTCCTGGACGCGGATGACCAGCAGCCGCAGGTACTCCTGTACGACGAAGCCGGTGAAGGTCATCGTCCGGGCTGTCTCCAGGTCCCACAGCCGCAGCCCGACGAAGAACGTGACGATGAGGATGATCGTCATGACCACGCCGACACTGCCCACGAGCGCAGCCATCGAGCGCCCCAGCACCGCGCCGTGACGCGGAGGCTCCCGCATCGCTCCCTGCGGCGCGGGGTCCGACGCGAGGGCGACCGCCGGGCCGGAGTCCGTGACCAGGTTTATCCAGAGGATCTGCACGGCGGTCACCGGCAGATAGCCGAACACGGTCGCCACCAGGATCACGAGCACCTCGGCGAGGTTGCCCGTGAGCATGTAGTTCACGAACTTCTTGATGTTGCGGAATATCCGCCGCCCTTCTTCGACGGCCGCGACGATGGTCGCCAGGTTGTCGTCGAGCAGCACCATGTCCGACGTGTCGCGGGCGACGTCCGTGCCCTTGATGCCCATCGCGACGCCCACGTCGGCGTTGTGCAGGGCGGGGGCGTCGTTGACGCCGTCGCCCGTCATCAGCACCACGTCGTGGTCCTCCTTGAGCGTGCGCAGGATGAGCACCTTGTGACGCGGCTCCGCCCGCGCGAAGATGCTCGTCCCGCTGATGACGCGCTTCAGCTCCTCCTCCTCGAGGCCGTCGAGCTCCTTCGCCTCGATGGCCTCCCCGTCCAGCCCCACCTCTTTGCCGATCGCCGCCGCAGTCAGGCTGTTGTCGCCCGTGATCATGACGACGCGGATGCCTGCCCGGTGCGCCGCCTCGATGGCGTGCGTCGCTTCCGGCCTCGGCGGGTCGCTCATTGCCCCGAGGGCCGCGAACGTCAGACCCTCCTCGACCATCGGAGCGTCAGCTGCCTGCTCCTTGTAGGCAAGCGCCAGAACGCGCAGCGCTTGCCCCGCCAGCCCGACGTTCAGATCGAGCAGCGCGTTGCGCTCCCCGTCGCTCAGCGGCGACACGCCCTCCGGCGTACGGATGCTCGTGCAGAGCGGGAGCACCGCTTCCAGCGCGCCCTTGGTCAGCAACAATCCCTGCCCGCCCGGGGCACTCACCGCCACGGACATCATCCGCCGCTCGGACGCGAATGGGACCTCTCCCGTACGCTTGTACTCGCCCAGCGGCGCTCCCGCACTCTCCGCGAACTCCAACAGCGCCGTCTCCGTCGGGTCCCCCACGTAGCCGTGTTCAGGGTGCCGCTGCGCGTTGTTGCACAGCCCCGCGACCAGCAGCGACATCCCCAGCGGCTCCGCATGCACGCCGGGTGCGACGTCGTGCGCGTCCAACTCCCCGGAGAGCGTCGCCACGCGCCGCATCGTCATGCGGCCTTCCGTGACGGTGCCCGTCTTGTCGGTGCAGATCACCTCCGCCGCTCCGACGATCTCCACGACCGGCAGCGAGCGGACGAGCGCCTTCCGCTCCAGCATCCGGCGCGTGCCGAACGCGAGCGCAAGCGTGAGGACGACGGGCAGTCCCTCCGGCACCGCAGCGACCGCAAGCGCGACAGCGGTAATGAACGTTTCGAGCAGGCTCAGGTCGCCGGTCACCAGCTGCAGCACGGCGACGATGCCGATGAGCACCGCGACAGCCCAGCCGATGCGCGCCGCGAGGCGGCTGATCTCACGCTGGAAGACGGTCGGCTCCTCCTCGACCGTCTGGACCTCCGCCGCGATCCCGCCCACCTCCGTCTGCATGCCGGTGCGGGCCACCAGCATCCGTCCGCGTCCGCGCATGACGACGGTGCCGCTGTACGCCATGTTGAAGCGCTCGGCGAGCGAGGCGTCGGCGGCGACCGGCGGCGTGCTCTTGCGGACCGGCAGGCTCTCCCCGGTGAGCGCTGCCTCGTCGACGCTCAGGTCGATGCTGCTGATGACCCGCCCGTCGGCGGGGATGCGGGAGCCTTCCTCCAGCAGCACCACGTCGCCGGGAACGAGCACCCTGGCGTCCACCTGCTCCGCCACGCCGTCGCGCAGCACCGCCGCGGATGGGGCGGCGAGCCGGTTCAGCGACTCGATCCCCCGGCTCGCACGGTAGTTCTGGGAGAAGCCGAGGCACGCGTTCAGCACCACGATGAGCGCGATGAGCGCGGCGTCTATGAGGTGATCAGACTCCTCCGCGACAAGCGCGACGCCCACCAGCACCGCCGCCGCTCCGATGAGCACGAGCACGAGCGGGCTGCGGAACTCGTCCAGCAGCAGCTTGAGCGCAGAGACGGGCGGTGCGCCGGTCAGCTGGTTCGGGCCGAACGCCGCGAGGCGGGCCGAGGCCTCAACCGATGACAACCCGGAGTCCGACGATGCGAGGCCTTCGAGTGCATCGTCCACGGACGAACTGTGCCAGGACGCCCGGAGAGCGTCCTCTGCTTGAGCCTGCATGCCCGCGAGTATACCCGCGCCCCCCGGTGTATTGGTATGAAGTGCGCGTTAACAGATGGTCTTTCTGATACTGGTGAATGGTCACCATACGCATCCAGTGCGCAGGTTGACCTGTTTCCCTCAGCTTGGCACACTCGCGGCTGGCCGGAACACGGCCATGGAGGGCCCCTTGCGCATCGGCGTGCCTGACCTCGTATCGAACTCCTACTTCCCCGCCATCGCCGCCGTCGACCTCGGCGCGTTCCAGGCCGAGGGCCTCGACGCCGACGTCGAGCTCGTCTTTCCGGTGACGCGCGCGATGGAGATGCTGCGCGATGGCGGGCTCGACTACGTCGCCGGCTCAGCGCACGCGGTGCTGACCGCGTTCCCCCGCTGGGAGGGCGCGTCGCTGCTTGCCGCGCTCGCTCAGCACATGTACTGGTTCCTCGTGCTCAGGAGCGACCTCGACGCGAAGCGCGGCGACATCACCGCCGTGAAGGGCCTCCGCATCGGCGCGGCGCCCGGCCCCCGCGACGGCCTCCAGGAGATGCTCCGTGAAGCAGGCATCGACCCGGAGCGCGACGAAGTCAGCATCGGCCCCGTGCCGGGCGCAACGGGCTCCGGAGTCTCGTTCGGCGTACTGGCGGCGAAGGCACTGGCCGACGGCGCTATCGACGGCTTCTGGGCGAACGGCATGGGCACGGAGGTCGCCGTCCGCTCCGGCGCGGGCACCGTCGTGCTGGACGTCCGGCGCGGCGACGGTCCGCCTGCTGCCCGCGGCTACACGTTCCCCGCGTTCGTGACGACTGACCGCAGGATCGCTGACTATCCAGACGAAGTCGCCTCCGCCGTGCGCGCCATCGTGGCGACGCAGCGTATGCTGAAGGCAGACCCGTCGCGGGCAACGGAAGTTGGGCAGAAGCGCTTCCCTGCTGAAGAGGCAGGCCTGATCGCGGAGCTCATCGAGCGCGACCTCCCGCACTACGACCCGTCGATCTCGCGAGAAACGGTCGAGCGGATGAACGGGTTCGCGCAGCGCATCGGGCTGCTCGATGCCCCGGTACCCTACGAGCAGGTCGTGGCGACCCGGTCCGCCGGGCTCTGGACCTCCTGAGTACCGCAAGAGAGGAGTGAACGTGGCGAAACCTGAGTTGGAGTTCTTCGATCCCTCCGGCATCCCCAGCGAGCCCATCCCGCCGGTGGAGGGGCTCAGCCAGCAGATACTCTCCCGCGACGAGCAGACCGGGGACTACACCCGCCTGCTCCGCTTCGAGCCGGGGACGGACACCTCGCCCATGGGCCCCCAGGTGCACGACTTCTGGGAAGAGGTGTGGATCATCGAGGGCAGCATCCACGACATCCCCCTGGACCAGACGTTCACCGCCGGCATGTACGCCTGCCGGCCGCCTGGCATGCCGCACGGCCCGTGGATATCTCCGGACGGCTGCCGTACGTTCGAGGTCAGACACTATGAGCGGTGAGGGGGCGGAAACGGTGCGCAGACCCAGCAGGACGCTCACGTTCGACCACGGGGGAACGTCGATGCGCTTCACCGCCCGCAGGCTGCTCGCCGGCGGCTACACCGGGCGCGACCCGGCGGCGGTGGAGGAGCACATCGCCGAGCTCGCTCTCCTCGGGGTGCCGCGCCCTGCCCACGTGCCGTGGATATTCGTGGCGGACCCTCGGGTGCTCCAGGTCAACGGCACGGTCTGGGCGTACGACGGCACGTCGTCCGGCGAGGCGGAGTACGTGCTGCTCATTGGTCGCAACGACGTCTTTGTCTGCATCGGGAGCGACCACACGGACCGCGGTCTCGAGAGCCTCTCGATAGAGAAGTCCAAGCAGGTCTACCCGAAGATACTGAGCAGGCAGGTCTGGCGCCTCGACGACCTCCTGCCCCGTTGGGACGACCTGCGCCTGCGGAGCCGCGTCGGCGGGAACGGCGAGTTGGCCGACTACCAGGTTGGGACGTTCGCGCAGCTCATGCGCCCCGAGCGCCTGCTCGACCTCGTCGGGCCGCACCCCGGCGCGGGCACCGTCGTCTTCTCCGGCACCCTGCCGGTGCTCGGCGGCAACGTGCGCCCCGCACCCCGGTTCGAGGCCGAGCTCTTCGACACGGACGGGAAGTCGCTCGCCGCGCTCGCCTACGACGTCGTGGTGCTCCAGCCCCAGGTGCAACCGGACGAACGCTGAGTTGGACTGGACGCTCCGCTTCTCTAGGGATTGAAAACACGGGGAATGGAAGCGATACTTGCTCTGCTAACGCGGAGGCCATGCATATGATTCTTAGTGGAGACAAGATTCTTGAACGACTGAAGAATGGCGAGATATTCGACGAAGGTACCTGGGAGGAGGCCGCTGTTAAGGAAGCTTCATATGCACTTAGGCTTGCCCGCGATGGGGTGTTACTAAATGGTGACTATTATGACCCTGGTCATTGCCTGCCCAGCGATTCCTTTGAGATTGAACCGGGGAAGATTGCTATTTTATCAACAGTTGAACAGCTTTCCATGCCTGCAGACCTAGTAGGGAAAATCGGGGTGCGGTTAGATTACGCAGCGCAGGGCTTGGTTGGCTTTATGGGGATACAGGTTGACCCTATGTACGGTCAAGGCGCACCAGACAACAGGCTTTTCATTCGGGTCGCCAATTTCGGCAGTAAACCAATCCAACTGCGTTACAAAGACCCCGTCTTTACCTATGAACTCCATGAAGTCAATGGCACACTAAGCCAACAATCCCCGATCGGTAAACAATCGACTTGGGTTCGTCTCCGGCGCAGTCCAAGTGACCCAGGACAATCAAGCTGGACTCACCTGACTCGGATTGAACAAGATGTAGCGCGACAAGAAGAGACTCTCAAGCAACAATTAGCGAAAGAGATTGGCGATATTCGTCAAAGCTTACAGCCTGTTATTATGTTCGGAGTATTCTTGGTGGCAGTCACGATACTAGGCGTATCGATAACATTGATCCTTAGCATGAGAGATACTCCTAGTGCAGAAGTTCCAAGTTGGGTTACTTCCTGGGGATGGTTCTTGTTGCTTGCCACATTGAGCGTGGCAGGTGCAGGCACTGCTTTTCTGGTGGCTGTAGCAGCAATCCGACTCTGCAAGTCACGGCAATAGGTTGTTCGTCTATGATGAGGTTGTAATCTCGAGTGTGCGCTTGTGGAGGTCAGCCTTTAGATTGCCCCCTCCTTGGGTACGTACAGTCCGCCATGCTTGAAATCCTACAATTATAGCCTTTTCCCACTCACCTTCTGTGCAAACCCTGACTTCCAAGTGCCTGCTCATAGCCTTGATTGTACGCAGCAAGTCATAGTCTACCCCCTCTGCGCCCTCCAAGAAACTGCGGCCTTCCGCGTAGCTGAAGACCATCGCCGCGATTCCTTCTTCGGTCGCGCACGCTCGTCCGCCATCCTCTATCTCGTCTACGAGAGGATTACTTTTGCGCTTGCATTTCAGGAGAGCACGTAGCGTCGGGGACCAACCCAGGACACTGGCGTATGCCAAGTGAAAAACATCATGGAAGCGGTATGCATCTTCCGTATAGCGGTTGTCCCTGATGGGATCTCCTACCAAATTGCCGTTAATCCTCATCCGGCCCTTCTGTGAGGGTTCTTCGTAGATGAGTATATCCATGCGCCTCGGAAGGCGTTCCTGCGCTGGAAAGGATTCGTCGAACAGCTTACGATTATGCTCAATGGGCGTGGTGATCTTCCACCGGTTGGCTATCTTGTGGAGGTTAGACTGGGCTATGTCATCAAGCGAGAGACCAAATTTAGTGGCCACATTGGCGAGATACCACAGAAGGTCTCCCAGTTCTTCCTGTGCTCTTTTGGTGAATTGGCTGTAAGATTCACCATCTCGTACTCTCTTCTTGTATTCGCCGAGCAGTTCCCCTACTTCACTTGACAACCCGAGCAGAGGGACCAGCACGCTGCGCAAATCATCACTGCCGACGCTCCCAGTGGGTTGCTGGTCGGTCTCGTTGGCCCGTCGCTGGTACTCGTTGAGGTCCATGCGCTATTGTTCTCTCACGTCCACGTCGCTGTCAAGGGTTACCTCTAGCGCCCAGTCATTGATGCCCCACTTTGGGGGATACCAATACCGAATCTGCCCTTCAGAGGGCCGGTAGACCTGCTTGATTCGAGTCCTGTCGTTTGTCCCCTTCACAGCCGGATGCCTGATACGGGCATATTTTGACACCTCACAGAAGATATTTTGACAATCAATCAACTGAAGGCGCCGTCCGCCCAGGCTACGAAAGTCTAGCCCGCGTCGTGCGAATTCCACTTCTTGCCGCTCAGTCACTAGGCGTATGATGTCTGCTTCGTTAAGGCCTCCCAGATTACTGAAGCACTTGTGGATACCATCCAACGCTCCTGGCCCTGGAGCCACGAATTCCATTTCAGAGAAACCGGAAATCACACTGTAATTCAAATCGGTGACAAACTGGTAGGCCAGGAAATCGCCAACAGTCGGATACGAATGTATGATATCGAACGCTCGACGCATGTCGGACGCATCAGCAACACGCCACGGTACTTCATCTTGCATCATTCGTTCTAGGAGCAACAGTTGATTTCGGTGCTTTTGAGGGTGCCCAAATGATGTTTTCCCTGAGGGCATCATGTAGGCCGCCGAGTAAATCTTGGAACCGGATGCGAGAGCATTAGAGAGCACACTGTCATACTTGGAGAAGCTATAATCGGCGAAGCTAATCTCACCTATACTATCCTTTAGTAACTCCCACGTTTCAATTCTGTTGAAGAGTTTGAACAGGATGATTCGGAAGAACAACTCTTCCGGATTCTGGTCACCCGTGTACGCTACATGGCGTATCAGATACTGACTAACTCGATCCGACGCCCTATAAACATTGGTGAACTTGTATTGGGCAATGATGGGGTCGTCCGTCCAAGGGGCGGAAGCCCCCTTCAGCTTGCGGAAGAAAGCCTCTTGCCGCTTCCAGGCGAAATGCCAGTATGTATCGTACACTTCCGTGGTATGGGCAGGAGACAGACTCGTGATGAGAGGCAGTTGAGCTTGGCGAGCAATCGATGGCTCATGCATGCGCGCCCTCTTGACCCCGGAGGGAGGCCTCGCTTGGGATGTCCTGCAAGAGCAAATCGACTTGTTGTGCGAGCCCTCCCAGCTCTCCTTTAGACGAACCGCCAAGCTTGGCGGGAGTTGCAATGCAGACGACCTGATAGAGCCTCAATCCCATCTCATGGGCCATGAAGTGGCCGAGGCGACAGAGACCGAGATAGTTGCCGTAAGCGCGTTCAAACATGTACTGCGTGGCATAAAAGCCAGTTACGGCAAGTCGGTCAGTCCCCATTGGTGCGAAGGCAACCTGTTGTAGACAAGGGAACCCTCGCTGCCGTTGATAGGTATGGTCGCTCACAGGATCCATGATTGCAGCTTGAAGAGCCGTCCGACGGTGGTTGCCGCTATGCCAAGTAGAAATGACGTGGTCTAGCTGGTTCTTGCCACCTCGCATGTTGGAGTCGCACCCGTAGGCCATCAGTCGCTGAAAGTAGACGCCGTAGCGGTTGCTTCGGTGGCTACGTATGCGCGAGAAGATCTTGGAGTACCTTTCAAACAAGACCTCCCTGCTCAGTTCAGGATTCCATAGAGAGGTGGGGAAAATAGTATTCGCCACCTGATGACAATCCAGTCCCTTGCCCTGAGCTTGCAGAGCTGCATCCAAGGCATAGCGAATTGTAGGAACCTCCGGGGGGTCAACGTTATCCAGGTCGTTGACAGTCACGACCAACGGAGCAATCTCCCCCGCGCGAAACACTTCGAGGAAGGCTCTGCTCCATGCCACTGAGAGGTTGTTCTCTTCGATAACCACTGGCTTACTCATCTTCTGCCTCCTCCAGATGTCGGTACAGACTTCTTCCTACAAAGGCACGTCTTGATACCCTAATGAATGCAGCCCAGCCCGAGTTGTCCTCCAGTCTCCCGATGCCGGGCCGACGCGCCCGAAGCATGGTGCCTGTGGCAGGGAGTTGGACGTACTCGGTGCATCGTCCCTCTACACGTGTTTCGCCCTTTAGAAGGATCAGATCGCCTTGCTCTACATCGATGGGCCTGCCTTGCCAGTTCCTGTCGACGAGCCAGACCCTCTCAGGTACCTGCAGGTCTGCACCTAGGGCTTGCGCTTGCCTAGGCGTAGTACGCAAGAGTTGGTCCGCTTGGGATGCGGACAGAAGCGAAAGCCCACTTCGCAGGTGCCGTATCAAGGTCTGGTAGCCGACTCCAAAGTAGTTCGACACTGCATAGATTTGGCTTGGTGTACATCTGTTGATCGCCCAGCCGCGCAGAGCAAAGGCCCGTTCGATTGCCGTTTTCGGCATCAGGAGTGCGCTTGCGAAGCAATCAGCGGCGAACTCACTAGGATTGAAAGCGGAGGACTGTCGCTGCTCTACGAGTTCGTCAACGTGAGTGCCGTCTCCTCGGACGTGGTGGCCTATCTCATGTGCGCAGGTGTAAGCCCGTCGTCCGGGAGGACGCAGCGACGAGATGACTATGTGGGGGTCGCAGGAGCCGTAATACATGCCTTCCATACTGGGAAGCTCTAGGAAGCGGACTTCGATGCCTAGGCGTTCAGCTAGGTCGTAGACGCAGATGGCATTGTGTAAGCCGTAACCTAGGCTTAGACGGAGCCGTAGAGCTTCGGCTACGGCCTGCCTCGCGATGGACCGTATATTCATGCTCGGCCACTCTCCGAGCGTTTGAAGGACTGGATGACTTGGAGAAGGCGATCCAGATCCTCCTCTTTGAGCTTGCTGAGCTCGCGAGCAGCCAGCCTTGCTCGCGCGCTGGTTGGCGAGGCCTTGTCGTCTGCCCCGAGCACCCAAGACACGTCAGCGCCATACAGCGCTGCCAACTTGGACAGTTCTTCGGCAGACACCCGCCGGCGCCCCGCTTCTATCTCAGAGACGGTGGGCCTATGCCATCCCGCGAGCTTGGCGACTTGACCTTGGGTCAGCCCAGACATCTCCCTCGCCAAGCGTAGGCGCGATGCGATTGCCGGCCGCGAGTCTGATTGGTCATTCATACGGCAGCCGCTTCTCCGTTGATGATCTTGGATACGTTGTCTGTGACTTCAGCCACTGAAAGGGCGCGGCGTCCATCTGTGGAGACGAATAGGTTGTCTTCCCGTATGTCGCGGCCTAGAGACTGCGCGAGACCCATTGTGGCCTCTAGCCCACTCATGCTGTCGAAGCCTTCAGTGTCTTCAACAGGCTTCGTTCCCGAGTGAATCTCCCCCAAAGTCCTCCCGCTGACCATCTGAATCTGTTGGACCGCTTCAATCACTTTCTCCAGAATCACGGCTCTGTCCATGGCTAATCTCCTTACCTATGGTAAGAAAACATTACCATAGGCGGTCTTGCTGCGCAACCCCCGCCCCCGCTCTTCTAATCGAATATTGCGACAAGCGTCCGGCGGGTAGCCGTCGACTCGCAGAACCCGAAAGGGCGTAGCGCAGAGAGTCCGCTCACACCCCGGCGAGCGCGTAGCTCGTGCTCCGTCCGCCTCCTGGGCCCCGCACGAGGATGCCGCGTTCCATCAGGTCGGTGATGTCCCGCAGGGCCGTGTCCTGTGAGCACCGCGTCATCTTCGCCCACTGGGACGTGCTGAGCTTGCTGCCGTAGTTATCCAGCAGGTGGTTGATGGCCGTACGCTGGCGCTCGTTGATGGATATGCCGGCGGTCTGTTCCCAGAACCGGGCCTTGGCGAGCACCGCGGTCAGCGTCGTCTCCGCCTCGTCGATGGCCCGGCCCAGGCAGCCTACGAACCATTGCATCCACTCGGACACGTCCATCGTGCCCTGCTGCGTCCGCTCCAGGACGTCGTAGTAGGCGCGCCGCTCCTTCCTGATCTGGGAAGACATGCTGTAGAAGCGTTGCGGGCTGCCCTCGGAGCGGGCGAGCGCCATGTCCGCTATCGCCCTGGCGATTCGTCCGTTCCCGTCGTCGAATGGGTGCACGGTCACGAACCAGAGATGGGCCAGGCCCGCCTTGAGCACCTCGTCCGTGCTGGAGGGTGCGTTGAACCAGGCCAGGAATGCCTGCATCTCTTCAGGGACCCGCTTCTCCGATGGAGCATCGAAGTGCACCCGTTCCCGGCCGATGGCGCCGGAGACCACCTGCATAGGGCCGGTACGCCAGCCTCCCACTTCGACCCGCCCCATGCTGTTGCGTCCCGTCGGGAAGAGGGAGGCGTGCCAGTCGAACAGCCGCTCCTCGGTGAGGGACCGGTCGTAGTGTTCGGTCGCGTCCAGCATCAGGTCGACGAAGCCCTCGACATTGCGGTCTGCGTGCAACAGTCCTCCGGCATCCATGCCAAGACGCCGCGCGACCGACGACCGCACCTGTTCGGAGTCGAGCATCTCGCCTTCGATCTCGCTGCTCTTCACCACGTCCTCGGTCAGCGTACCGAGCACGGCTTCCTGGCGGAGGTCGAACCCGAGCGCGCTCATGCGACCCAGCAGCCGCCCCTGCCGGTGCCGCATCGCAGCCAGCGGCTCGACCAGTCCCTCCGGCTCCCACCGGAAGCTGGGCCAGTCCACCTCCTGGTGTATGTACCGTGTACGTTTTCTCCGCATCATATGCGGAGATTATAGCCGCTAATCTCCGCCCCGTGCAAGTCATTCTCCGCATCATATGCGGTGAATACTCCAACTAATCTCCGCATCGCTCCCTGGTCCATGCGACATCCGCCCCTTACGCGAACGTCCACCCGAGCGCTACGCTGGTGATCGAGCAGGCCGAAGTCATCGAGACCGTTCCTGCCGGACCCGGCACAATCCGACACTTCAAGAAGAAACGTCCGCCACCCCACTCGTAGCGGCCCTCGCTTCAGGAGTGAACGAACTGTCGCGTAGGTGTTGGAAAGTGTCGCATTGCTGTTGGAAAGTGTCGGACCGCCTGTCGGATCGCTGTCGGGTTATGTCGGGCCACGCAGGGCGTGAGGCTCCACCGCGCTTGACGAATCGCTCGCCGCGAGCGAGAGTCCATCCACAAGCCTGACAGCCTCGGAGGAGAACCATGGCGCAGCAGACATTGGCAACGATCGGGAAGGCCACCATAGACACGGACGCGCGGGCCAAGCAGCTCCCGTACGACCAGTGGGTCGAATCGCTCGACCTGCCCGTCCACAAGGGCTATTTCGTGGAGGACGTCCGCAACCTGGAAGTCGCCCCATGGCCGGAGTTGGGCTGCAACGGCGCCTTCATCCAGCTCGAGGGTATGGAGGGCGTCGCCGACGCCCGCATCACCGAGATCCCGCCGGGCAGCTCGACCACGCCGCTGCGCTTTGCTCTCGACGAGGTCGTCTACGTCGCGGACGGGCAGGGGCTCGCCACGGTCTGGGCGGAGGGCGTCGAGCGCAGGACGTTCGAGTTCAGCCCGCGCAGCCTCTTCGTCATCCCGCGCGGCGCGGTCCGCCAGTTCGCGAACGCCCGCGGCGACCGCCCTGCGAGGCTGATCTCAAACACCTACCTTCCGGTAGCCATGTCGCTCGTCCCGGACGCCACCTACTTCTTCAACAGCACCTACGAGGACCCCACGCTCTTGCAGGCCTCCGAGGACGAGTTGTACTCGGTCGCCAAGCGAGCGCCGGGCGGACGCGGCGCGAGCTGGTTCGGTAACTTCTTCACCGACCTCGCCGCGTGGAGCGGCCTCGTCCCGCACCGCCAGCGCGGGGGCGGCGGCCACGTCGTGGATATCCAGTTCCCGCAGTCGGAGATGGGCGGGCACATGTCCGTCTTCCCGCCGGGCACCTACAAGAAGGCGCACCGCCACGGCCCCGGCGTCGTCATCATCATTCCCGCGGGCGAGGGCTACTCCATCATGTGGCCGGAGGGCCAGGAGAAGATCATCGTCCCCTGGCACGAGGCCAGCATGTTCGTGCCGCCGAACCGCTGGTTCCACCAGCACTTCAACGTGAGCGTGGAGCCGGCGCGCTACCTCGCGCTCTCGCCGATCCGTCAGATGCGCGGCCTCAGCAACCGCATGAACCCGCTGCTGGACCAGGTGGAGTACCCGAACGAGGAGTCCTGGATCCGCGAGATGTTCGAGGAGGAGCTCGGCAAGCGCGGGCTGGAGAGCCTGATGCCGGAAGGGGCGTACCAGGACCCCCACTACAAGTGGGAGTACGACGCCTCCGAGGAGCAGGGCGCCGTCCTCGACGCCACGGCGGGCCGCGGGCTATAGGAAGGCTCGTCCCGGAACGATGCTCCTGGCGCCGATCGCGGTCTACCTGCTGCTGATCAGAGGCGACAGCATCCTGATGCTCCGTCGCCACAACACGGGGTTCGCGGACGGCTCCTACAGCATGATTGCCGGGCACGTCGAGGCGGGCGAGGACCTCAAGACCGCGATGGTCCGCGAGGCGAGAGAAGAGGCCGGCATCCGACTCTCGCCCGAGGACCTGGAGGTGATTGGGGTCATCCACTCGATGAGCGACAGGGAGTATGTCAACTTCTTCCTGAAGGCGTCGGAGTGGTCGGGCGAAGTGGTCAACATGGAGCCGGACAAGTGCGACGACCTGCGCTGGTTCGACATCGCCAACCTGCCGGACAACACGGTCCCGTACGCCCGGCAGGGCATCGAGAACTATCGCGGCGGCGTCTGGTTCGGCAGCATGGGCTGGTGACGAAACTCTCCTGGAGACGGACATGGACCTGATAGACCTCGCGGAGAAGCTGTCGCAGTTCGATGAGTACTGGAGTCCCAGGATCATCGGAGAAGTCAACGAGTCCTACGTGAAGCTGGCCAAACTCAACGGGGAGTTCGTCTGGCACAGTCACGAGCAGGAGGACGAGCTCTTCCTCGTGGTGAAGGGACGCTTGACGGTCCGGTTCCGGGACGGGGATGTCCACCTGGAAGAGGGCCAGATGATCATCGTTGAGAGGGGCGTCGAGCATCAGCCTGTCGCTGAGACTGAATCTCACGTCCTGATCGTGGAGCCCAGGTCCACTCTGAACACGGGCGACGTGGTGAACGAGCGCACCGTCGTTGACCTTGAGCGGATCTGAAGCCTCTCCTCCCGCTCCCCTGCCCTAGCCCCGCGCGGGAGCGGCCTGCGGAAGCACCACGGCACGCAGTGGCGCCTCCCGCAAGGCGAGTGTCACCGCCACCACCAACAGTATCCCCCCTGCTCCTGCCAGCGCGATGGGCGCGCCAGTCCCCTGCGCAATGGCGTTCATCAGCGCGCCGCCCACAGGCAGCAGGCCCCAGTGGACGCCGTACAGCGCCATGACGCGCCCGCGCAGGCGGTCCTCCACCAGCATCTGCAGGATCACCTGCCCCGTCGTGATCTGCACGACGCCGAAGGTGCCCGAGAGGAACAGCAGGACGAGCGCGACCTCGAACCACGGGGCCAGCGCGAACGCAACGATCGTCGCCCCGAACAGTCCGCCCGAGCCCAGCAGCACGTGCCCCGCGCCTCGCTGCCTGAAGTAGCGCGAGTACACGAACAGCCCGGCCATGGCCCCCACGCCCGTCGAGGAGTACATGAGGCCCAGTTCGCGCGCACCGACGTCGTACACCTCAACCTGGAACACCGGAAACGTGAGCATGTATCCCTGGCCGAAGACGGACGCGGCGATCGCCAGCAGGATCAGCGGCCGGAAGACCGAGTGGCCCCACACGTACGCCGCGCCGGCCTTCAGGTCGCCCAGCATCGTGCCGTGCTTCCCTGCGGCTGCCTGCTGGGGATGCACCAGCCGCATCGCCGCCGCCATCGCTCCCGCGCCCGCAGCGGAGAGGAGGAAACTGGGCCCGGCTCCCGAAGCCGCGATGACGAACCCCGCGATGGACGGTGCAACGATGCGGGTTGCCGACCACGCCACCGACGTGAGCGGCACCGCCAGCGGGATGAGCGAGCGGTCCGGCAGCAGACGCGGGAATAGCGACGCGCGGGACGGCTCGTCGAAGGACTGCACCAGTCCTATCACCAGCGCCGCCACCGCCAGGTTCCAGACCGCTGCACGGTCGGTCAACGCGAGCACGGCAACCGTGACGAGCATGACGAGAGAGATCGTCTGCGCCGCTGTGATGAGCGTCCGTGGATCGAAGCGGTCGGCGAGCACACCCCCCGCCATGTTCACGATGATACGGGGCACGGCGGTCACGAGGTTGATGAAGCCCAGCGCCAGCGGTGACTGTGTGAGATCGAACGCCAGCCATCCAAGGGTGACCATGGTCATCTGCTGGCCGGTGACTTGTGCAACGAGTCCCAGCCAGAAGATACGGAAGTCCCGGTAGCGCAACGCCGCGAAGAATTCGACGATGCCGCCGAATGGCCTCACGGCTCACCCGGCGCGTCGTCCTGCCCGGCCGCTGATCCCTGCGTGCCGGCGGGCGCGCCAAGTTCCCTCCGGAAGAAGGCGAAGGTCCGCTCCAGCGATTCCGCCGCTGCCGCCGCGCGCTGCGCGGACGAGTCCTGGTTCGGGTTCAGGAACGAATGCCCCACGCCCTCGTACATGAACAACTCGTACTGCTTCTCGTACCGGTCGAGCGTCTCGCGGAACGCCTCGATCTCCTCGATGGGCGTCGTATGGTCCTTCGTACCGTAGTGGCACATCATCGGGACGCGGATGTTCTGGAGCTCCTCGGAGTCCGGGAAGAGGCTGTGGTAATAGACGACGCCGGCACGAAACGTGTCCGTACGCGCCAGCGACAGCAGGACGAGCCCGCCGCCGAGGCAGAACCCTACGATGCCGACCGGAGCGTCGTCCGCCGTCCACGGCAGGGTGCGCAGGAAGTCGGCGCCGGCGCTCAGGTTCTCCACCGTGCGCTGCACGTCCAGTGAGTTCTTGTAGAGCAGCTGCGTGGCCCGTCCTTCCGGCAGTGCGCCGTCGAACAGGTCAGGCGAGAGGGCGACGAACCCCGCGCGTGCAAAGGTCCGCGTGATCTCGCGCTGGAACCAGTTGAGGCCGCCCATGCCGGATACCACCACGAGTCCCGGGTGCGGTCCTCTGTCAGCCGGTCTGCCGACGTAGCCGTCCACGAATCCGTTGGGTCCATCGTAGCCCGCGTGGAGCGAGAGGATACGGTCCGCCATGTCTCACCTCCTGCCACCCCGCATCATAGGACTGAGGAGGTAGCGCAACAACCGCCGGGCCACATTCATCATGCCGCCTTCTTCCTCTGGCGGCGACAGCTTGCCGTCGGCCGGATCGCCCCAGCAAACGGGCGTGCCGTCCGCTCGCAGACCGCATGCGTGTACCTGACCCACGTCAATCGCCACGAACGTCTCGTCCTCCGGCGGCGATGACTGCCCAAGCCGGTCGTCGCCCCAGCAGACCGGGGCGCCGTCGGTCGTCAGGGCGCAGGTGTGCCGACGTCCGCAGGAGACCGACGCGAACGTCTGGTCCGCAGGCACTTCGGATACCTGCCCGTTCCTGTCGAAGCCCCAGCAGACTATGGAGCCGTCCGATCTGACCCCACACGTGTGCAGGGAGCCGGAGTCGACCGTTGCGAACGTGGTGTCCTCCGGCACGGACAACTGGCCGAGGTCATTGTCGATGCCTCCCCAACACACGACCACACCGTCTGACCGCAGAGCGCAGGTGTGAGTGTCTCCGGCACTGATCGCCACGAAGCTCGAGCCGGCAGGCGGGGAAGACTGCCCTTTCTCGTCGTCGCCCCAGCAGACCGGCGTGCCATCGCTCTCGAGCGCGCATGTGTGAGTGAACCCGGCGGAGATAGCGGTGAAGGTCTTGTCAGCCGGAGGAGTCGTTCGGTCGAACTCGCTCTCACCCCAGCAGACGGCGGAACCGTCGGCCATGAGCCCGCACGCATGTGTGGACCCGACACTGAGCGAGTTCAGCTTCGTGCCATCTGGCGGCGTCGACTGGCCGACGGAGTCGCTACCCCAACAGACAGGCGTTCCGTCTGATTCGAGCAGGCACGAATTGGAGCCTCCAGCGCCCACGGCGATGCTCGTCACGTCCTTCCCATGAGTGGGCATCAGCGTGGGAGTAGGAGTAGGCGACGGCGTCGGGGAGGGAGTAGGAGTGGGAGTAGGCGACGGCGTCGGGGAAGGTGTAGGCGTGGGAGTAGGGGTTGGCGATGGCGTTGGAGAGGGGGTCGGGGTGAGAGAGGGTGTGGGTGACGGCGTCGGGGAAGGTGTCGGCGTGGGAGTAGGGGTTGGCGATGGCGTCGGGGAAGGTGTAGGCGTGGGAGTAGGGGTTGGCGACGGCGTCGGGGTGGGGGTCGGGGTGGGAGAGGGCGTAGGTGACGGCGTAGGTGACGGCGTCGGGGAAGGTGTAGGCGTAGGAGTCGGCGTGGCGGTGGGTTCCAGGGAGGGAGGCGATGATTGACCGTGTTCGTCGTCCCCCCAACAGACGGGTGTGCCGTCCGCCTGCAGGCCACAATTGTGTGCGTGCCCCGCGTCGATCGACACAAGGACTTCGCCTTCCGGCGCCGATGACTGACCGAGAGCATCGTCGCCCCAGCAGACAGGGACTCCGGCCGTGGTCAGCGCACAGGTATGCCTGCGCCCGCCCGAAACCGCAGCGAACGTCTGGTCCGTGGGCACGCCGGAGACCTGACCGTTTCCGTCCCAACCCCAGCACGCTATGGAACCGTCCGGCTTGGTCCCGCACGTGTGCGTGGAACCGGCATCGATCGTTGAGAAGGTAACGTTGTCAGGCGGCGATACCTGGCCGACGTCGTTCTCCAAGGCCCCCCAGCATACGGCCGTCCCGCTGGCTTCAAGCGCGCACGTGTGAGTGTCTCCTGCAGTGACTGTCACGAACCGCGAGTCAGCCGGCGGCGACGATTGCTCCTTCTCGTCGTCACCCCAACAGACCGGAGTGCCGTCGCCCTCCAGCGCGCAATTGTGGACGGAGCCTGCGCTGATCATGGTGAATTTCTTCCCGGACGGAGGAGAGGCCTGGCCGTTGTCGTTCTCTCCCCAACAGGTCGGCGACCCGTCCGTCCGGAGACCGCAGGTGTGGGTCCCGCCAAGGCTGAGCGTACTGAACGTCGTCCCGGGAAGGGCAGACGTCTGGCCGTAGTCGTCATTGCCCCAGCAAACGGGTACACCGGTGGGAAGGAGGACACATGAATGGAGCGTGCCTGCCCCTATGGTCTGGGAGGGCACAACCTGAACCGGGGTGCCTGGCGTTGGTGTAGGAGTAGGCGTAGGCGATGCCGTTGGGGTCGGAGTAGGCGTACGGGTTGGTACGGGGTTAGGTACCGGTGTGGGCGTAGCCCGCTCCCTGGGCGGGTCAGCGTCGAAGTCGGCTGGGGTCGCGGGAGTAGCCGTCGGAGTGGGGATATCGGTCGGGGTTGGAGTGGGCGTAGGCGTGCTCGTCGGCGTTGGCGTTGGCGTTGGCGTGGATGTTGGGGTCGGCGTAGGAGCAGGAGTCGCTGTGGGGGATGGAGTCGGTGTGGGCGTGGGAGTGAATGTTGGTGTGGGGGATGGAGTCGGTGTGGACGTGGGAGTGAATGTCGGTGTGGGCGTCGACACAGGAGTCGGTGTGGGCGTTGGGGTCGATGTCGGTGTAGGTGTCGACGTAGGCGTCGGCGTAGGGTCGAGAGGAATGGGAGTGGGCAAGGGCGAAGGGGCCGGTGCTGGCGTAACGGTGGGCGTCGGGGTAGGCCGGGCGATGCGCTCCAGGGGCGCCCCCGATGCAGGAGTACACGCGCACAACAGGACGGCGCACGCTGCGCATAACACGAGTAATGGCATGGAGGAGCGTGATACCAAGTGTCTTCCGGCAACAAGGGAACGCGGCTGGACCACGTTTCGGAATGTAAGTGTGGCAATTTATACGTATTAGCATAATGGCAGCCCCAATAGCAACAGTATCGACACTGAGGTGCCTCTGGAGAGAGATGCGCCGAACGACCCCCGCAGAAGTCAATCGCTTCGGCTGGTTCGCCGCACTTGCAGGTAGCTGCAGATTTGGGTCACACCCAATGGGTGAGTCAGGCGGTGCTGTACTTCTCCAGCGCCTCGTCGGTGAAGTTGGCGTTGGTGAACACCTGCTGGATGTCTTCCAGCTCCTCGATGTTGTCGAGCAGGCGCAGGGTCTGGCCCGCGTGGGCGCTGTCGAGATCGATCGTGTTCGAGGGCACCATGGTCACGGTGGCCTGTGCGGGCTCGACACCGGCCTCTTTCACGGCGGCGACCATCGCCTCCAGCCCGTTCGGCGCGCCGGTGACCTCCAGGGCACCGTCCTCCACCTTGAAGTCCTCAGCACCCGCGTCTATCACGGCGAGGGCGATCTCCTCCGCCTGCTCCTCCGTCACTTCCTCGACGGAGACGACCGCCTTGCTCTCGAAGATCCAGGCGACAGACCCGGCCTCGCCGAGGTTGCCGCCGCCCCGCGAAAAGACGGCACGGACGTTGGAGGCGGTGCGGTTGCGGTTGTCAGTGAGCGCCTTGACCATGATGGCGGCCCCGCCGGGAGCATAGCCCTCGTAGACGATCTCCTCGAAGGAGACGCCGTCGCCGCCGATGCCCAGGCCCTTCTTGATGGCGCGGTCCACGTTGTCCGCAGGCATGTTGGCGGCGCGGGCCTTGTCCATCATCAGCCGCAAGCGGAAGTTCATGCCCGGGTCGCCGCTGCCGCCTTCGCGCGCGGCGACGGCGATGTCGCGCGCCAGTTTGGTGAAGAGCGCACCCTTCTTGGCATCCAGCGCCGCCTTCTTGTGCTTGATGGTTGACCACTTGGAGTGACCGGACATGCAGGGACTCCTCCTACCGGGATTCAGCGGGAATCAGGATAGGACAAAACCGCGCCCGCGTTCTACCCGCCGGGGGAGGCCGGACCGGTCCTGCGTTGCGCACGGCGGCGCGGCCTGGGTTTCTCCCGGCGCGGGTGCAACTCCCGCCACACCAACCCGTCAGGGACGGCCACGGTCATGTGGTTCGCATCGACGTCTACCTTCAAGATGACGTCTCCCACTGCGGGGAGGAGGAGCTCCGCGCTATCGCCGGTGACGACGTACACGTCGTTCGCGCCGGTGGAGATGATCTCCGTAAGCATGCCCAACCGTCCGCCCGCCTCGTCCACAACTTCCATGTCGACGAGTTGGTAGTGGTAGTAGGCGTCCGGTGGGGCTTCCGGCGACTCGCCCGTGAGAACGCAGAGCGTCTCGCCGTGGAGGGCCGCCGCATCGCTGCGTGAGGCGAATTCCATGAAGCGCACAAGCAGCAGGCCTCCCGGGGTTTGCTGCACACGCTCAACGTGCAGTTCCCGGTCCTGAGCGATGAGCCGTGCCCCCCGGCGGAAGCGTTGCGGATTGTCGGTTTCCGGTTGCACGCGCACGCGGCCGTCGCTTCCGTGGGCGCCAAGAATGATCCCAACGGTTATGAGCTGATCAGGCGGGTAGCAGGATTGGCTGCCGGGGACTGTCGGCACGAGGGAAGGGATCAGACTATTTCCAGGCTGGTGCGGGTGCCTTCCTTGATGGCGGCAACGCGGAGCAGTACGCGCATTGCCTGTGCCACCCGTCCCTGCCTTCCGATCACCTTCCCCTTGTCGTCCGGGTGGACTTCAAGTTTGATGATGATCTCGCCGTCCTCTTCTTCCTCGGTGACTTTCACGTCGTCGGGATGAGTGGCAATGGCCCTGGCGATGTATTCCACCAGTTCCTTCATGGGCTACCCCGCTTTCTCGACGACTCCTTGCGTCTGGAGTATGCGGTGGACGGTCTCCGTCGGCTTGGCGCCAACGCCGAGCCAGTGTCGGGTCTTCTCCTCGTTGACTACGACGGTAGGCGGGTCCGTAAGTGGGTTGTAATGTCCAACCTGGTCGACGAACCTGCCATCGCGAGGCGACCGCACGTCAGCCACCACGATGCGGTAGCTCGGTTGCTTCTTCTTACCTACTCGGCGCAGCCGGATTCGGAGCATGGGAAATCGTCGCCTCCACTGAAGTTGGACGGTACTAGCCTACGCAGCATATCACTACGGTCAAGCCTGCGGAAGGGGCAACTCCCATTGCAATGGAAAGACAGGCGCTATCGGCTGTTGGACCAATGGCTGGAGCGGTTGACACAGGAGTAAGCATACGGTAGCATCCCCATGTTCGTGCCCGAATGGGGGCGGATTCGGCAGACTGGATTACGAAAAACGCAGGGAGTTACGTACGGTGCCTACTGTCAACCAGTTGGTGCGTCATGGACGCAAGCGCGTGGTCAAGAAGACTAAGGCGCCTGCGCTCCGTTTCGTTCGGAACAGCCTGCGCAACCGTGTGTACCGCGGAGACGGCAGCCCGCAGAAGCTTGGGGTGTGCGTCCAGGTGCGAACGGTTACTCCCAAGAAGCCGAACTCTGCCCTGCGGAAAGTGGCCCGTGTCCGCATGACGAACGGGATGGAGGTCACGGCCTACATCCCGGGAGAGGGTCACACGCTGCAGGAGCACTCCGTCGTCCTGATCCGCGGAGGCCGTGTGAAGGACCTGCCGGGCGTTCGCTACCACATCATCCGTGGGGCACTGGACGCTACGGGAGTGAACGGCCGCAAGCGGGGGCGGAGCAAGTACGGGACCAAGCGCCAATAGGCTGCCTGGACTCCCCGTCCTCCAATCGGTAACCGGTTAGGGGCGCAGCTCGCTGGCGCGGTCTGCGGGCTTTGCATCCGACGTGGTAGTCGCGCTCCGGCGCAGGTCGGCACCGAGAGTGCGGGACTGCACCAGAGTGCAGAGGAGGGAAAGCGAATAGATGTCTCGCCGACGCCGTGCTGAGCGCCGCGTGCCCGAAGCGGACCCCCGCTACGGGAGTGTGGTGCTGGCCAGTTTCATCAACCGGGTCATGCTGAACGGCAAGAAGACCGTCGCCCAGCGCTCCGTCTACCAGGCGCTTGACCAGGTGGCACAGGAGACGAACCGCGACGCGATGGAAGTGTTCCAGCTGGCGCTGCGAAACGTCACGCCGACAGTCGAGGTGAAACCCCGGCGCGTGGGCGGCGCGACATACCAGGTGCCGGTGGAGGTGCCGGAGCGGCGCCGCAACGCGCTGGCGATGCGGTGGCTCATACGCTTCGCTCGAGCGCGGAGCGGGCAGCCGATGCGCTCCCGGCTGGCGAGCGAGATCGTAGACGCTTCGCGCGGGCAAGGCGCAGCAGCGCGCCGCCGCGAAGAGATGCACAGAATGGCCGAGGCGAACCGGGCGTTCGTCCATTACCGGTGGTAGGAGCAGATGACGACCGACCTGCATAGAGTCCGAAACATCGGGTTCATCGCCCACATCGACGCCGGCAAGACGACGGTGACGGAGCGGGTGCTGTTCTTCACGGGCCGGACCTACAAGATAGGCGAGGTGCACGAAGGAACGGCAGTGATGGACTGGATGGCCCAGGAGCGTGAGCGCGGCATCACGATAACGTCTGCCGCAACGCGTGCCGCGTGGAAGGGCCATCAGATCAATATCATCGACACGCCGGGTCACGTGGACTTTACGGCGGAAGTGGAGCGAAGCCTCCGTGTACTGGACGGAGGCGTTGTTGTTTTCGACGCGGTCGCGGGCGTGCAGCCCCAGTCCGAGACAGTCTGGCGCCAGGCCGACCGCTATGGAGTGCCGCGCATCTGCTTCGTCAACAAGATGGACCGCATCGGCGCGGACTTCGAGAAGACCATGGACTCTATCCGGCACCGTCTCAAGGCGGTGCCGGTGCCCGTTCAGTACCCGATCGGGTCCGAGGACCAGTTCCATGGGGTCATCGACCTCGTGGAAGAGAAGGCGTGGTTCTTCGAGCGCGGGGGAGCGTCCGGTGAGTTGCGCGAAGGCGAGATACCGCCCGAGTTGCGCGAACAGGCATCCCAGATACGCGAGGAGATGATCGAGCGCGTCGCGGAGAACGACGAGCACGTGCTCGAACAGTTCCTCTCCGGCGAGACGCCTTCACCTGAAGAGATCAAGGCGGCGCTGCGGCGAGCGACTATAGCGAACCATGCGGTGCCGGTGGTCTGCGGCTCGGCGCTGCAGAGCCTGGGCGTACAGCTCGTACTGGATGCCGTACTGGACTACCTGCCCTCGCCGCTGGACGTTCCGGCTGTGGCCGGGAAACTCCCGAACAGCGACGATGAGACCGAGCGCAACGCGGACGAGTCCGAACCGTTCGCGGCGCTGGCGTTCAAGGTGGTGTCAGACCCCTACGTAGGGAGGCTCGTCTACTTCCGCGTGTACTCCGGCTCCATGAAGGCCGGGGCGAGCGTTTACAACTCCACCAAGGGAGTGCGGGAGCGGATGGGGCGCATCATGTTCATGCATGCGAACCACCGTGAGGAAGCCGAGAGCATTTCGGCAGGTGAGATCGGAGCGGCGGTGGGGCTGAAGAATACGTTCACGGGCGAGACCATCTGCGACGAGCGTCAGCCCATCGTTCTGGAATCGATCCGGTTCGCGGAGCCGGTGATTTCTGTGGCGATCGAACCCTCCACTCGAGCGGAGCAGGACAAGCTGACTGACTCGCTCATCAAGCTGGCGGAAGAGGACCCGACGTTCCGGGTGCGGTACGACAAGGAGACCGGCCAGACGGTGATGTCCGGCATGGGCGAGCTGCACTTGGAGATCCTGGTGGACCGCCTGAAGCGCGAGTTCCGCGTCAGCGCAGCGATTGGGCGTCCGCAGGTGGCCTACCGCGAGGCGGTCACGCGCGCAGCGAAAGCGCAGGGACGCTTCGTGCGCCAGACGGGCGGCCGCGGACAGTTCGGCGACTGTGTGCTGGAGATAGAGCCGGGCGCCCAGGGTTCCGGGTTCCAGTTCGAGAACCGCATCGTGGGCGGC
This sequence comes from Dehalococcoidia bacterium, assembly GCA_034423175.1. Lineage (GTDB taxonomy): Bacteria > Chloroflexota > Dehalococcoidia > Lucifugimonadales > Australimonadaceae > Bin16. The sequence goes on along the minus strand of DAOUJA010000070.1, from coordinate 90,296 downwards.
GCGATCCCGCGGGAGTACATCCCGGCGGTCAGCAAGGGCGCCGAGGAAGCGTTGCTCACGGGGGTCATCGCCGGCTACCCGGTGATGGACGTGAAGGTAGCGGTGGTGGACGGCTCTTTCCACGCGGTGGACTCTTCGGAGATGGCGTTCAAGATAGCGGCGTCCATGGCTATGAAGGACGCGCTATCCAAGGCCGGACCCATTCTGCTTGAGCCGGTGATGGAGTTGCAGGTGATCACGCCGGGCGAATACCTCGGCGAAGTGCTCGCGGACCTGAACAGCCGCAGGGGCCGGATCAAGTCCATGGAAGGTCAGGGCGACACGCAGGTGCTGGAGGCCGACGCTCCGCTGGTGGAGATGTTCGGTTACGCGACGGACCTGCGGTCGGTTACGCAGGGCAGGGCGAACTACTCTATGGAGTTCGGGCGCTACGAGAAGGCACCGGAATCGACGGTGCAGGCCGTGGCGCGCAGCGCGTAGGAGAGGACAGCGTGGTCGAGCAGACAACACGAGCGCGAGGCGCTCAGCCAGCCGGGCCGGGACAGAAGGTCCGCATCATCCTGCGGGCGTTCGACCACAGGTTGGTCGATCAGTCCTCCGGTCAGATAGTTGAAGCAGCGGAGCGAACGGGCGCTGCGGTGTCCGGCCCGGTCCCCCTGCCCACACGGATCAAGCGGTTCTGCGTGATCCGCTCCCCGCACATCGACAAGGACTCCCGCGAGCATTTCGAACTCCGGACGCACAAGCGGCTGGTGGACATCCTGGACCCGAACTCGAAGACGATAGACGCGCTGACCCGCCTGCAGATGCCTGCAGGAGTGGACATCTCAATCAAGTTGTAGCTGAACGATGATCGAAGGGCTGCTGGGCAAGAAGATAGGGATGACGCACCTCTTTGCGGCAGAGGCGCGGGTGATACCCGTTACCGTGCTGGAAGTGGGGCCGTGCGTCGTCACGCAGGTCCGTACCGAGGAACGCGACGGGTACGAGGCCGTGCAGGTCGGCTACGGAGCAGCGAAGCAGCTCAACAGGCCGTCCGCGGGGCATCTCGCAGCATCCGGCGCGCGGGTGCGTCACCTGCGGGAGTTCGGTGCCGACGACGTGTCGTCGTACAAGGTCGGGCAGGAGTTGCGTGTCACGCAGTTCCAGGCCGATGACTTCGTGGACGTGGTTTCGACGACGAAGGGCCGCGGTTTCCAGGGCGCGATGCGGCGTCACGGGTTCGGCGGCGGCCAGAAGACGCACGGTCAGGGCGACCGTGGCCGGGCGGTCGGCTCCATCGGCGCGGGGACGTACCCCGGCCGCGTGGTGAAGGGCAAGAAGATGCCCGGCCACATGGGGAACAAGCGAAAGACAGTCCGTAAGCTCAAAGTGGTTGAGGTGGACGCACAACGCAACCTGCTCTTCGTTCGAGGTGCGGTGCCCGGTGCGCGCAACACCACGGTGATGGTGCGCTACGCACACGGAGTCCCCGTCTCGGAGCGCGTCGTTCCCGAGGAGCCGGTTGTCGAGATTGAGGAGGCGGTGGCCGAGGAGGCCGTTGCAGAGGTAGCGGAGCCTGTTCAGGAGGAAGCCGAGGCCGAAGAGGCCGTCGTCGAGGAGCCGGCTGCGGAGGTCGAAGAGGCTGCCGTTGAGGAACCGGCGGCGGAAGCTGAAGAGGCCCCCGCGGAGGAGCCTGCAGACGAAGCCGAGGAAGCCACCGAAGAGGAAACGTCGGCGGAGGCGTCGCAGGGCGAGCCTGCTGCCGAGGCAGAGGAAACCGCGTCTGACGAAACCCCCGCTGAGGCAGAAGAAGCGGACTCCGACGAGCCTGCGGCAGAGGCCGAGGAAGGGTCGGCAGGAGAGGCATCGGCTGAACAGGCCGACGCGGAGGGTGCTGAGCAGTCCACCGGAGAGGAGGAGCGTTCCTGATGGAACTCCCTCAGTACGACCTGAACGCGAAGGGTACGGAAACGCTGGAAGTCAGCGACGTGGTCTTCGGCGCTCCGGAGAACCCGGAGCTGCTGCACCAGGCGCTGGTATACCACCGCGCGAACCAGCGGCACGGCACCAGCAGCACACTGACGCGCGGGCAGGTGAACGGCACCGGCCGGAAGCCCTTCTCGCAGAAGGGTACGGGCCGTGCGCGTCAGGGGTCCTGGAAGTCGCCGCACCACCGGGGAGGAGGCGTGGCATTCGGACCGTCGCCGCGCTCGTACCGCCAGCGGATGCCGAAGCAGATGCGCCGCCAGGCCATACGCACGGCGCTGTCCGGAAAGGTGACGGCGGAGCGGCTGTTCGTCATCGACGGACTGGACTCGATAGACCAGAAGACGAAGGCGATGGCAGGCGTGCTCTCCGCCTTCGACGTGAAGGGGTCAGCCCTGGTAGTGCTGGGGGCGGAATCGCAGACCGGCCTGGCCGTGCGGAACATCCCCCGCGTGAAGGCGGTCCGCGCCGACCTCGTGAACGTGCTGGACCTGCTGCGCTTCGATGCGGTCTTGATGAGCCCGGACGCGGTCCGGCGCACGGACGAACTGTGGTCGGACACCCGCCGAGTGAGGAAGCAGGAGGCGGTGGCCTGATGCATATCTTCCAGGTGTTGAAGCGCCCGCTAATCACGGAGAAGTCGACCCTGCTCCAGGAGCAGAACAAGTACGTCTTCGAGGTAATGCCGAAGGCGAACAAGGTACAGGTCCGCGAAGCGGTGCAACGGGCGTACGACGTGAAGGTTACGAACGTGAACATGGTGCACACCGCCGGAGAGAACCGCCGCCTGCGCAACGGGCGCTGGCTGAGGACTCCGGCGACGAAGAAAGCGATCGTCACCGTCGCTCGGGGCGACACGATCCAGCTGTTCGAGGGAGCGTAGCGATGCCGTTGAAGCGATTGCGGCCCACCAGCCCCGGCGTTCGCGCCGCGGTGCGCCCCGATTTCTCGGAGGTGACGCGGCGGTCGCCGCACAAGCCGCTGACGAAGGGTATCCGCAAGAGCGGCGGGCGGAACGTCCGCGGCAAGATGACGGTCCGCCATCGCGGAGGCGGCGCGAAGCGCGCGTGGCGCGACATCGACTTCAAGCGCAACAAGCCCGGCGTACCCTGCAAGGTCGAGTCCATCGAGTATGACCCGAACCGCTCGGCGCGCATCGCGTTGCTGCTCTATGCGGACGGGGCACGGCGTTACATCCTCGCTCCGGGCGGGGTGAAGGTCGGCGATTCTCTCGTGTCCGGCCCCGACGCGGAGATACGCGTAGGCAACGCGATGCCGCTCAAGAACATCCCGACCGGCACGATGGTGCACAACATAGAGTTGCAGCCCGGTAAGGGCGGCCAGATGTGCCGGGGTGCGGGAACGGGCGCGCAACTGCTCGCGCGGGACGACGACACGGCGCTCCTCAGGCTGCCCTCCGGCCAGATACGACGCGTTCCGAGCTCTTGCCAGGCAACGATAGGACAGGTGGGCAACCCCGAGCACAAGAATGCGTCGCTTGGCAAGGCGGGACGGAACCGCCACCTTGGCAAGCGCCCGCACACGCGCGGCTCCGCCATGAACCCGAGCGACCACCCACACGGCGGCGGCGAAGGCCGCTCGGGTGTGGGAATGACACACCCGAAGACGCCGTGGGGCAAGCCCGCGCTGGGGCCGAAGACCCGCCGCCGGATACACACGGACGTCTTCATCGTTCGTGACAGGAGGAAGCGGTAAGCCATGTCCCGTTCAGTGAAGAAGGGGCCATACGTACACCCCAAACTCGCCAGGAAGGTCACCCGCGCCCAGAACTCGGGCACGAAGGTGGTCATCACGACGTGGTCGCGCGCTTCAACCATCATGCCGGACATGCTTGGCATGACGATCGCAGTGCACGACGGACGCCGGCACATCCCGGTGTTCATCACGGAGAACATGGTCGGTCACAAGCTGGGCGAGTTCGCTCCAACGCGGACGTTCCGCGGCCACATCTCCAAGTCAGAGCGTCAGTCTTCGGTGAGGCGGTAAGCGATGCCGGTCAGCGCAACAGGCAGACAGGTCGGCATATCGCCCAAGCGGGTACGCCCGTTGCTGCGCGCGCTGCGGGGACGTCCCGTGCAGACGGCGCTCAGCGAGTTGCGGTTCCAGCCTGGGCCCACGGCAGAGGAAGTGCTGTCGCTGTTGAAGTCCGCGGCGGCGAACGCTGAGAACAACGAGCAGATGGACCCGACGAGGCTGGTAGTAGTGTCTGCTTACGCTAACCAGGCGGTGAAGATACGCCGGTTCCGCGCACGGTCGCGGGGACGGGTGAGCCGCATCCGCAGGCAGGCGAGCCACATCACCATCGTCGTGGACGAGCAGGGAGACTGAGCGCGTGGGACACAAGACGCACCCCATAGGTTTCCGCCTTGGCGTGATCAAGGGCTGGCAGTCGCGTTGGTTCGCGGGCACCGGGAAGCAGTACTCCGCGCAGGTCGTGGAGGACTGGCAGATCCGGGAGGTGATCCGCAAGCAGTACGCGGAGGCCGGCATCTCGCGGGTGGAGATCGAGCGGAGCACGCAGGACATCACGATCAACGTGCACACCGCGCGCCCGGGTATCGTCATCGGGCGGGGCGGTCAGCGCGTGGACGAGTTGCGGAAGCTGGTTGAAGGCGCCGCAGGCGGGAAGCGTGTGCGGCTCAACGTGCTGGAGATACGCCAGCCGGAGCTGGACGCCTACCTCGTGGCGCGGAACGTCGCGGACCAGTTGGAGCGGCGCGTGATGTACCGTCGGGCGACGCGCCAGGCGGTGATGCGCTCCATGCAGGCAGGCGCCCGAGGTATCAAGGTGATGGTTTCCGGACGCCTGGGGGGCGCCGAGATCGCCCGGCGCGAGAAGGTGATGGACGGCCGGGTGCCGTTGCACACGCTCCGCGCCGACATCGACTACGGGCTGGCGGAAGCGAACACGACGATGGGCCGCATAGGCGTGAAGGTGTGGATATACCGGGGCGACGTGCTCAAGGAGCCGGAACGCGCCCAACCCGCCGCGCCGGAGGTCCCTGCTGAGATCGTGGCCGCCGCACAGGAGGCGCTCGCCGCGCAGAGCGCTGGCATCCCATCCGCGGCGACAGCAGTCGCCGTAGAGGAGGGCGAGCCTCCAGCGGCCCCTGAAACTGTGACAGACGACGCACCTGAGGCAGAGCCGGAAGGCGCGGAGACCGGGGGAGAAGCAGATGCTTCAACCGAAGAGAACTAAGTACCGGAAGCAGCATCGCGGTCGCATGCGCGGCATGGCGTTGCGGGGCAGTTCCGTGCGGTTCGGCGACTTCGGTCTGAAGTCGCTGGACGCAGGTTGGATAACGGCGCGCCAGATAGAAGCGGGCCGCCGCGCCATCACGCGCCACCTCCGCCGGGGTGGGAAGGTCTGGATACGCGTCTTCCCGGCCAAGCCGATCACGCGCAAGCCCGCAGAGACGCGCCAGGGCGGTGGCAAGGGTCCGGTGGACGCCTGGGTGGCGCTCGTGAAGCCAGGCCGGGTCATGTACGAGGTCGGCGGGGTGCCCGCTGATCTGGCGAAAGAGGCGCTCGCCCGTGCGGCGCAGAAGATGCCTGTGCAGACGAGGATGGTAAGCAGGGAGGAGCCGCTGGTTACCGCCTAGCGGTGCGTGGAGCGTATGAGAGCCAAGATAGAAACGGTGCGGGCGCTGTCTGACGAACGCCTCAAGGAGGAAGAGTTCAGCACGCGCCTGGAGTTGATGAACCTTCGCTTCAAGGTGGCGACGCGCCAGTTGTCTGACGCATCAGAGCTGCGGAACGCGAAGCGCCGCCTTGCGCATATCCTGACTGTAGCGAGGGAGCGCGAGTTGATGGGAGACGGGCGATGAATGAGCGGGCTGCCCTGCGCAAGAGCCGCGTCGGCCGCGTGGTGAGCAATGTGATGGACAAGACCGTTGTGGTCGTCGTGGAGCGCCGCGTGCGTCATCCCATCTACCACAAGTCCGTGCGTCACGTGAAGAAGTTCAAGGCGCACGACGAGCGTAACGAGTACCTGGTTGGAGACGTGGTCCGCCTCCTGGAGACGAGGCCGCTCTCACGCACGAAGCGCTGGCGTGTGGCGGAACTGCTGCATCGGGAGGAGGTCGCGGAGACTTCGCCGGTCGATGTTGCCGCTGAGGTAGAAGAGTCGCTGGAAGAAGCCGCGGCCGTTGCCGACGCCGGGCAGGCAGAAGCGGAGCCCGCCGACGGACCTGAGGAAGGACCGGATGACGCCCCGGCGGTTGCCGGGGTCGAAGAAGCGGTGGCCGAAGCCACCGACGAGCCCGTAGACGAAGCAGACAGTGACGACACGAGTTCTGTCGCAGAGATCGAGGAAGCGGTGGAAGAGTCTGCTGACGAGCCGGTCGGGGAGGCAGACGCCGACGAGGAGCCCGCAGTCGCTGAGGTCAGTGAAGCCGAAGTCGACGCTGACGAGCCGGTCGAGGATGCGGACGCCGGCGAGGAGCCTGTCGTCGCCGAGGTCAGCGAGGCTGAAGCGGACACGGACGAGCCGGTCGAGGATGCGGACGCTGGCGGGAAGAGCGAGGAGAAGACGTCGTGATTCAGCCGCAGACGCGCCTGAACGTCGCCGACAACTCCGGCGCGAAAGAGATCATGTGCTTCAACATCCCCGGGGGTACGCGCAGGCGTTACGCCCGGGTTGGCGACATCATCGTCGCCTCGGTGAAGCAGGCGCAGCCGAACAGCGCCGTGAAGAAGGGAGAGGTCGTGCGGGCGGTCGTGGTCCGCACGAGCGCCGTCACCAAGCGTCCGGACGGCTCCACGATCCGCTTCGACGACAACGCCGCGGTCATTCTTTCCCAGGCGGAGATGCCGCGGGGAACGCGCATCTTCGGGCCGGTGGCCCGGGAGCTGCGCGAACGCAACTTCATGCGCATCGTTTCGCTTGCCCCGGAGGTGCTGTGATGACTGCACGGCTGCAGCGGGACGACGAAGTCATGGTGATTGCAGGCAGGGATAAGGGGAAGCGCGGCAAGGTGCAGCGCGTCGTGCCGGACAGTGGCAAGGTGTTGGTGGACGGCGTGAACATCGTCAAGCGGCACCAGCGGGCCGGTGCGGGAGGCGCCCGCCAGGCGGGCATCATCGACAAGGAGATGCCCATCCACGCGTCGAAGCTCATGCCGGTCTGCCCCGCGTGCAACAAGCCAACGCGCATCGCGATCAAGCTGCTGGAAGACGGCAGGAAGACTCGCATGTGCAAGAAATGCGAGGGGATGTTCAGTTGACGACAGATGCTGACAACAGCGCCGCTGAGAACAGCGCAGCCGCTGAAGAGCCAGCCGCCGCTGAAGGGCCAGCCGCCGCTGAAGGGCCAGCCGCCGCTGAAGAGCAACCGAAGCGCGCCACCCGTGCGCGACGCAGCGCGAGCGGAGAGTCCGCGCCGCAGCCCCGCACGCGGCGCCGCGCTGCCGCCCCGGCATCGGCGGAAGCCTCGTCCGGCGCAGAGACTGCCGTCGCCGAGGCAGCGCCCTCGAGCCGGGCAGGCACACGGAGGCGTTCGGCGCCGAAACGTTCGAAACCGGTCGTCGAACAGCGCCCGCTGCCCCGATTGATGGGGCGCTACCGCAACGAGATACGCGCCCAACTGATCAGCGAGTTCGGCTACGCCAGCGCGATGCAGGCACCGGAAGTGAAAAAGGTGGTGTTGAACGTCGGACTCGGTGAGGGTCTGACGAACAGCCGCGCGCTGGAGACGACACCGGCTCACGTGGCGGCCATTACCGGCCAGAAGCCCGTCATCACGAAGGCCCGCAGGTCGGTCGCAGGGTTCAAGGTGCGTGAAGGCCAGGCCATCGGCGTGATGGTCACGCTGCGCGGCAGACGCATGTACGAGTTCCTGGACCGGATGATCTCTACGGCGTTACCACGAATCAGGGACTTCCGCGGCGTGCCGCGGGACTCCTTCGACGGCCGGGGGAACTACGCGCTCGGCTTCCGCGAGCAGATCGTGTTCCCCGAGATCGACTACGGGAGTGTTGACCGCGTGCGGGGTTTCCAGGTGGTGATCACGACGAGCGCGCGGACCGATGCGGAGGGTTTCCGTCTGCTTGAGCTGATGGGGATGCCGTTCGCGCGGGTGCAGACGAACTAGGAGGCGCAGGACTTGGCGAAGAAGAGCAAACTGGCGAAGTGGAGGCGGGCTGCACCTTTCAAGGTGCGCCAGATGAACCGCTGCAACCGCTGCGGCAGGCCGCGGGCATACATACGGTTCGCGGGTCTGTGCCGCGTCTGCTTCCGACAGATGGCGCTGACGGGCCAGCTGCCGGGCGTGCGGAAGGCCAGTTGGTAAGAGGCATGCGATGACTATGACCGACCCTATAGCAGACATGCTCACGCGCATCAGGAACGCGTTGCTGGTCCGCCATCCCGACGTTGACGTGCCGTCCTCCGGGGTGAAGGTCTCCATCGCGGAGATCCTGAAGCAGCAGGGCTACATCACGGACTACACCGTCTCCAGGCAGAAGTCGCAGAGTTGGCTTCGCTTGCAGTTGCGCTACAGGGCGGACCAGGAGCCGGGCATCACCGGGCTGAAGCGAGTCAGCAAGCCGGGACTGCGCATCCACGTGCAGAAGAAGGACGTGCCGCGCGCATTCGGAGGCGTCGGAATCGCCATAGTCTCTACGTCGCAGGGGATCATGACGGGCCACGATGCGTACCGCCGGGGTATCGGCGGGGAGCTCATGGCGTACGTGTGGTAGGAGCGCGAAGTGTCACGAGTCGGTAAGAAGCCCATCTCCATTCCCAGCGGTGTCTCAGTGGAGATCGCCGGCGAGGAAGTGGTCGTCACGGGAGCTCGCGGCGAGTTGCGCCATACCCTGAACCAGGGCATCTCGGTGCAGGAGGAGGACGGCTCGCTCGTCATCCGGCGCGAGTCGGACGCTCGCGGGCACCGGGCCCTGCACGGGCTGACCCGCGCGCTGCTGGCCAACATGGTCACGGGCGTCAGCGATGGCTTCACGCGGACCATGGAACTGGTGGGCTATCGCGTGCAGGCCCAGGGAAACGCCGTCAACATGCAGTTGGGTTTCAGCCATCCCGTCGTGATTGAACCTATGGACGGAGTGGTGTTCGAGGTCGAGGGAGTCAACCGCATCCACGTTCGCGGGATAGACAAGCAGATCGTGGGGGAGCAGGCAGCCCGTCTCAGGCGCTTGCGGCCCCCGGACTCGTACAAGGGCAAGGGTGTGCGGTACATGGGCGAGCGGGTCCGGCTGAAGCCCGGCAAGTCCGCCGCGAAGAGGTCTTAGCGAGATGGCGAAGGTCAAGACGAGCCATGCAGCCCGCCTCGTGCGGCATCTCAGGTTGCGGCGGCACCTGTCCGGTACGACCGCACGCCCGAGGTTGAACGTGTTCCGCAGCGCGCGGTTCACGTACGCGCAGGTGATAGACGACGACGCCGGGCACACCATCGCCGCGGCAAGCTCGCGCGAACTGTCCAGGGACGCGCTCGGCAAGACGGACGCGGCGAAGGAAGTGGGCCGCCTCGTGGCGGGCCGTGCAAAGGCGAAGGGCGTCAACTCAGTCGTATTTGACCGTGGCGGCTACCAGTACCACGGCCGGGTGAAGGCGTTGGCCGACGGTGCGCGGGAAGAAGGGCTGGAGTTCTAACTCATGGTAATGACCGATCGTTCAACCGAAGAGCAGAACGACCTGATCGAGAAGGTTGTCCACATCCGGAGGGTCGCCAAGGTCGTGAAGGGCGGACGGAACCTCACCTTCAACGCTGTTGTCGTGGTGGGGGACGGCCAGGGCAATGTCGGTGTCGGCTTCGGCAAGGGCAAGGCGGTGCCGGACGCCATCCGTAAGGGAGCAACCATCGCTCGCAAGGACATGACGCCGGTGACTCTGAACGGTTCGACGGTACCGTACTCGGTGACGACCAAGTTCCGCGCGTCCAGGGTGCTGCTGCGGCCTGCGCAACCCGGAGCCGGGATCAAGGCCGGAGGCGCTGTCCGCGCGGTCATGGAGGCGTTGGGCGTCAAGGACGTCGTTGCGAAGGCGCTGGGCAGCCGCAACCCCATCAACGTGGTGCAGGCAGCCATCCAGGGGCTCCGCCAGATGGAGGCGCTCTCTCCGGACGCGGGTGAAGCAACCCATAAGGCGGTCCTCCCGAGCCCGCCTGATCGGCGCACTCCGTTGCGCCGGGAGGCGAGTTCACGCCGGGACCGCGACCGCCGCGAGCCTCGCGAACCTCGTGAACCTCGTGAACCTCGCGAGGCGGCGCCGCGCCCGGCTCAGGCATAGGAGCTTTACCCAATGGCGAAGTTACGTATCAGGTGGGTGCGGAGCGGTATCGGCTACGAGGCGAGCCAGCGCCGCACGATCAGAGCGCTCGGACTGCGGCGCCTCCAGCACGAAGTCGTGCGGGAGGACAGCCCCACGATCCGCGGGATGGTGCACAAGGTGCGCCACCTTGTGTCCGTAAGCGCGGGAGAGGAAGGCTAAGCGATGCAGGCGCATACAGTCCGCTCTGCTCATGCGCGTCCGAACCGCAAGCGTGTCGGCCGGGGCGACGGCTCCGGCAGGGGCACGTATTCCGGGCGGGGCATGAAGGGACAGAAGGCCCGCTCGGGCGGGGGCGTCCGCCCAGGTTTCGAGGGCGGTCAGAACCCGCAGATCAAGGGCCTGCCGATGTTGCGCGGGTTCAAGAACCCGTTCCGCGTGGAGTACCAGGTGGTGAACGTGGGGAGGCTGGCCTCGCTGCCGGACGATGTGAACGGGGTCTCGCCGGCCGTGCTGAAAGCTGGCGGGATGATCAAGCACGCGGACAAGCCGGTGAAACTGCTGGGCGGCGGAGAGTTGAGTCGTGCTTTCACGGTATCGGGAGTGAAGGTGACAGCGTCCGCCAGAGCCAGGATCGAGGCGGCGGGCGGTTCAGTGGAGGGGTAAGCGGTGCGAGCCGGACAGACCGCCGCCCGTGAGCAGCCGGGCCGCCCGGCGCTCATCCAGGCGATGATTGACGCGTTCAGGACACCGGACCTGCGGAACCGGATACTGTTCGTGCTCGCGATGCTCGTGATCTTTCGCCTGCTGGCCCACGTGCCGGTGCCCGGAGTTGAACGCTCCGCCCTCGGAAACCTCTTCCAGAGCAACCCGCTCGTGCCCTTGTTCGACCTCTTCAGCGGAGGCGGACTGCGTAACATGAGCATCGCGGCGCTTGGCGTGTTCCCCTACATCACGTCCTCCATCGTCATCCAGGTGCTCACGCCCGTGCTGCCGCAGTTGCAGGCGCTTGCCAGGGAGGGCGACGCCGGACGCCAGCGGATCAACCAGATCACGCACTGGATCACGGTGCCCATCGCGTTCTTCTCAGGCTACGGGCAACTGCTGTTGTTCTCCAGGGCGGGCGTATTCACCCACCCTATCGGCTTCGTCGGCCCCGGCTCCTTCGAAACGTTGACCATCGTCATCAGCTTCGTCGGCGGAACGATGCTGCTGGTGTGGATGGGCGAGCTCATAACGGAACGCGGCGTGGGCAACGGCATCTCGCTCATCATCTTTGCGGGCATCGTATCCGGGCTGCCGAACCTGCTCGGGCAGGGGTTCCTCGCGCGCGACAACACCGTGGGGCTGCTCTCGCTTGCGGGAGCCGGGCTGATTCTCGTCTTCTTCATTGTCGTCTTCAACGAGGCGCAGCGCCGCATCCCCGTGCAGTACGGCCGGAGCGTGTTCCGCGGCGGGAGGATGTACCGGCAGACCGGAGCGACGCACCTGCCGTTGCGTGTGAACTCGGCGGGCATGATCCCGCTGATCTTCGCGTTCGCCATCATGGTGCTGCCGGGTACGGTTGCAGGGTTCATCTACAACCCGTCCAGCGGCGGCTTCATCCACGGCGTCACGGGGTTCGTCGTGCGGACGCTCGCCCCCACGTCGCTCTGGTACTGGGTAGCGATATTCATCCTGGTGGTCATCTTCACGTTCTTCTACACGCTCGTCGTCTTCCAGCAACAACAACTGGCGGAGAACCTGCAGAAGAATGGCGGGTTCGTGCCCGGCATCCGCCCGGGCGTCCCGACGCAGCAGTACCTGAACCGTGTGATCGTGCGCATCACGTGGGGCGGCGCGCTCTTTCTGGGCACCGTGGCGATACTGCCGTTCTTCTTTACGCGGGTCACGGGTGTGGAGGCGCTCACGCTCAGCAGCACGAGCCTGCTCATCATGGTGTCCGTCGCCCTGGACTTCATGCGCCAGCTGGAAGCCCAGCTGCTCATGCGCAACTATGAGGGCTTCCTCCGGTGAGCGCGCGAGTCGTACTGCTGGGACCGCCCGGCGCAGGGAAGGGCACGCAAGCTGCGCTCATCGCCGAAGCCGGAGCGGGGGCGCATATCGCCTCCGGCGACCTGTTCCGCAAGCACCTGGGCGAGGGAACCGAACTCGGCGCCCTGGCGAAGACGTACATGGACAAGGGCGAACTCGTGCCGGATGACGTGACGATCCGCATGGTGCTCGAGCGCATGGACGAATCGGACGCGCGCGACGGCTACGTGCTGGACGGGTTCCCGCGGACGTTGGAGCAAGCGAAGGCGCTGGACGACGCCCTGGAGGGCCAGGGGCGCCAGATAGCGGCAGCGCTGCTGATTGAGGTAGAGACGGAGGAATTGGTGCGCCGCCTGGCCGGACGGTGGATATGCCGCAACTGCCAGACGCCGTATCACGAGTCGTTCTCGCCCCCACAGGCTGCAGGCTGCTGCGATTCCTGTGGCGGCGAGCTGTATCAGCGAGACGACGACAAGTCCGACGTGGTGCGCGCGCGACTGGAGACGTATGAGCGTCAGACGGCGCCGCTGGTGGGCTACTACGAATCGCAGGGGAAACTGGCACGCGTGAACGGCCAGCAAAGCGTGGAGCAGGTTACGGCAGAACTGGAGGCAGCCTTCGGCGCATGAGTTGACGCTTTGCGTTGTCTACTCGTGCCACGTACAATAGGCGTTTGCGGATGAAGACACAGACGAAAGCGGTGCTGCGGGACCTGGGCGTCAGGAGCGGGCGCGGCGGTATCACGGTCAAGAGCTCGAAGGAGCTGGACCGGATGCAGGAAGCCGGGCGCGTTACCGGCGAGGTCCTGCAGGTGTTGCGCGGCTCCATCGCTCCCGGGATGACGACCCGGGAGATCGATGCCATCGCAGAGCGTGAGATCCGGGCCCGCGGCGCGGTCCCCGCGTTCAAGGGCTACCGCGGCTTCCCCGCTACGCTGTGCATCTCGCTGAACAACGAGATAGTCCACGGGATCCCCGGTGAACGCCTCATCCAGGCGGGCGACGTCGTGGGTCTGGACCTCGGGGCGATCGTAGATGGGCTGTACGGCGACTCCGCAGTGACCGTGGCGGTCGGCGACGTGAGCGAGGAGACTCGCGCGCACATGGAGACGGGCCGTGCGGCGCTGTTCGCGGGCATAGCGCAGGCGCGCGCGGGCAACCGCGTGGGGGATGTCTCCCACGCCGTGGAACTGGAGATACTGCGCCATGGCCGGTACGGCATCGTAAGGGAGTACGTCGGGCACGGCATCGGCTCTCAGTTGCATGAGGAGCCGTCCGTTCCCAACTTCGGCCCCGGCGGACACGGACCGCTGCTCCGCCCGGGCATGGCCATCGCCATCGAACCGATGGTGAACTTCGGCGGCGACGCCACGACGGTGCTGGACGACGGTTGGACGGTGGTTACGGCAGACGGCTCGGTGTCCGTCCACTACGAGCACACGGTGATCATCACCGAGGGCGACCCCATCATAACGACGAAGGTGGATGCATAAGGGAGAACGCGAGGCTGCATGGCGAAGAAAGAGTCCATAGAGGTCGAGGCTACGGTGATGGAGGCGCTGCCGAACGCAACCTTCCGCGCGGAGCTTGCGAACGGCCACGAGGTGCTTGCGCACGTGTCCGGCAAGATGCGGATGCACTTCATCCGCGTTCTTCCCGGAGACCGCGTGCTGGTGGAACTGTCGCCGTACGACCTTACCCGCGGGCGCATCACCTACCGGTTCAAGTAGGAAGGAGCAGAGCGACGTGAAAGTATCAGCATCCGTCAAACCCCGGTGCGACAAGTGCCGTCAGATACGGCGCGGCCGCACGCTGCGGATCATCTGCTCCAACCCGCGCCACAATCAGAAGCAGGGGTGAGGACCATGGCACGCGTAGCAGGTGTAGACATACCGGACAACAAGCGCGTGGAGATAGCGCTCCGGCGCATCCATGGCATCGGCCCGACGGCTGCCGCGCGCATCGCGTCGCAGGCAGGCATCTCCGGCAATCCGAAGGTGCATGAGATCCCCGACGACCACATGTCCCGCATCAGGGAGATCATCGACCACGATTTCACGGTGGAAGGAGACCTTCGCCGCGAGGTGAACGACAACATCCGCCGCTTGATAGACATCGGCACGTACCGGGGGCTGCGGCACCGCCGCGGACTGCCGGTACACGGCCAGCGGACGAAGACGAACGCACGCACGAAGCGCAGCGGCCGCAGGACGGTCGCGGGCAAGCGTCGCGTGATGAAGAAGTAGGACGGGCGGAGGGATCATCTTGGCCAGGGCCAACAGAACAAGGACACGGCGCAGGGAGCGGAAGTTCGTTCCTCGCGGCAAGGTGTTCATCACGGCGACGTTCAACAACACCATCGTTTCGCTAACGGACCCGGAGGGCAATGTGGTTGCCTGGGGGTCTGGCGGCGGCGTTGGCTTCAAGGGAGCGCGGAAGAGCACGGCCTTCGCCGCCCAACGCGTTTCTGAGACCGCTGCGCGCAAGGCGATGGAGTTCGGCCTGCGACAGGTAGAAGTGTACGTGCGAGGCCCAGGAGCGGGACGTGAGTCCGCGATCCGCGCGCTGCAGGGCGCGGGGCTGACCGTAACGAGCATCCGCGACGTAACACCGGTCCCGCACAACGGCTGCCGCCCACCCAAACGGCGGCGGGTCTAAGAGGGAGAGATGGCAAGATACACAGGACCCGTGTGCCGGCAGTGTCGGCGCGCCGGGGAGAAACTGTTCCTGAAGGGGGAGCGCTGCTTCACCCCCAAGTGCGGCGTGGAGAAGCGCCGCAAGACGCCGGGCGACCAGCAGCCCCGCAGGCGTCGGGCGTCCGACTGGGCCATTCAGCTGCGTGAGAAGCAGAAGGCCCGACAGACGTACGGCGTGCTGGAGCGCCAGTTCCGCCGGTACTTCGGCGACGCGCTCCGCATGCAGGGCGCCACGGGTGAGAACCTGCTCCATCTGCTGGAGCGGCGCTTGGACAACGTCGTCTACCGCATCGGGTTCGCAGACTCGCGCGCACAGGCGCGGCAACGCGTACTGCACGGTCACTTCACGGTGAACGGGAGGAAGGTGAATATCCCCTCCTACCGTGTCCGCACCGGCGAGATGATCGCGTGGAAACCGTCCAGCAAGGACGCACAGTTCGGGCAGGACGCGGTCCGCTCGGTCGGCCAGCGGCCTATCCCGGAGTGGATCGAGTTCGACCGGAACGAGATGACTGCGATGATTGCGCGGAACCCTGAACCCACGGACATAGACAGCAAGATCGAGACTCGAATGGTGGTGGAGTTCTACTCCCGCTGACGGGTCTGCTTTGGTCTGCCCGGTCCTCCAGCAGAGGGCCGGGATTATGAAGGACGGGACAAGAGATGTTGGACTACGGTTACGACGAGCCTCGCGACTCCAGTTTCGACCTCGCGCCGGTGCCCAAGCCCACGGTGCGGATGACGGAATCCGGTGAGAACTACGGGATGTTCGTCATCGAGCCATTGCCGCGCGGGTACGGGGTGACCCTGGGGAACCCCCTGCGCCGCGTGCTGCTGAGCTCCATCCAGGGCTCCGCGATCAGCTCGGTAAAGATCGAAGGCGTGGAGCATGAGTATTCCACCGTCCCCTACGTGAAGGAGGACGTCGTGGACATCCTGCTCAACGTGAAGTCCATCAATCTGCGGGCGCATACGAACAGGCCGGGGAAGCTCCGGCTGCGCGTCGAAGGCCCAGGCGAGGTGAAGGCGGGCGACATCATCATGTCCCCGGACTTCGAGATCGTGAACCCCGAGTTCCACATCGCCACGCTGGACGGCCCGAACTCCAGTCTGGAGATGGACCTGAACGTGGAGACCGGCAGGGGCTACGAGCCCGCTGCCTCCGGCGATGGACGGCCCATAGGGGAGTTGCCGGTGGACGCCATCTACACGCCGGTGCGGAAGGTGAACTACACCGTGGAGCGCACCCGCGTCGGGCAGCACACGGACTACGAGCGGCTCAATGTGGAAGTGTGGACGAACGGGGCCGTCTCCCCCGCCGAGGCGATGCGCCAGGCGGGCCAGGAGCTGGTTGAGCACTTCTTCCGCTTCTCCACGGTCTCCGAATCGCAGTCGCCGGAGAGCGACAGGATGATGTGGGCTGCGGCGATCCCGTCCTCCCAGTACAACATGCCGGTTGAGAACCTGAACCTGACGATGCGCACGCTCAACTGCCTCAAGCGCGCCTCCATCCACAAGGTGGGCGAGGTGCTGGAGAGGAACCGCGAAGAACTGCTCCGGATACGGAACTTCGGTGAGAAGTCCCTCGATGAGCTGGATGAGCGCCTGCGCGAGATAGGCATCACGCACCCAGGTTTGCGGACACAGGAGAGCGCGCCTGACCCGCTCCCCGTAGCCGCCGCCGCCGGACAGGCGGCAGAGGGCGAAGAGGAGTAAAGACGATGCGACACCGTGTTTCCGGCCGCAAGCTCGGGCGCCGCAGCGAACACCGCGAGGCGCTCATGAACAACCTCGTCTCGCAGCTACTGCGATACGAGCGGGTGACGACGACCGAGGCGAAGGCCCGCGAGGTACGCCCACTTGCCGAAAAGGTGATCAGCAAGGGACGCGAGGCGACCCTGCACAACCGCCGCCAGGCACTCTCCGTGGTCCCTGACAAGGAAGCTGTCGAGCGGCTGTTCAATGAGATAGGCCCGCGTTACGCAGGCCGGCCCGGCGGCTACACGCGGATGGTGAAGCTCATGCCGCGCAAGGGCGACGCCGCGCCGATGGCGCTGCTGGAGCTGGTGTAGAGGAGGACCGTGACGAGACGTATCGCGCTCGTCATCGAATATGACGGTACGGGGTACGCCGGCTTTCAACGCCAGGCGAACGCCCCTTCGATACAGGAGGAACTCGAAAACGCGATAGAGTCGCTCACCACAGTCAGGGCCACGGTCCGGGGAGCAGGGCGTACCGACGCCGGGGTGCACGCAGCCGCGCAGGTTGCGGCCTTCGATACGGAGAGCGCCTTGCCCACTGAGCGCGTCGTGGCCGGGCTGAACCACTACCTGGGCGAGCAGATAGCGATACGCGCAGCCTACGACGTGCCCACATCGTTTGACCCTCGCAGGCACGCGGATTCGCGGGTGTACCGCTACCGGCTGTTGCAGGGCCGTCAGCCGTCCCCGCTGCGCCGGAGCGTAACCCACCGGGTGGCCCGCACGCTGGATGAGGAGGCGATGCGCCAGGCGGCGGCAAGCCTGCTCGGGGAGCGCGACTTCCGCGCCTTCAGCGGGACGCAACCGCAGGGCAGGACGTTCGTCCGGCGGATGACGCGGGCGTCGGTGGACCGGGACGGCGATGAACTGGTGGTGGAATTGGAGGCGAACGCCTTTCTTCCCCAGCAGGTACGCAGGACAACCGGAGCGCTGGTGGACGTGGGGCTCGGCAGGATGACGGTGAGCGAGTTCGAGCGGATGGTGCAGAGCGGCGCGCAGGGCGCGGCGGAGACGGTCCTCCCCGCAAGCGGCCTGACATTACAGGAAGTGAGATACGCGGGATTCCCGCCTGAGAACGATGCAACTACAACGCACGACAAGACACACGACCCCGGCAGCCCGTAAGGAGAAGTGGCACGTGGTGGACGCGGAAGGCGAACGGCTTGGCCGCCTCGCCACGAAGGTCGCCGGTCTACTCCAGGGCAAGCACCGCCCGGACTACAGCCGCCATCAGTTGTCGGAAGACTTCGTCATCGTAGTGAACGCCGCGAAGATAGGGGTTTCCGGCAATAAGATGTCGCAGAAGCTGTACTACCGCCATTCCGGTTACCTGGGGGGCATGCGGACACGCACGCTGGAAGAGATGCTCGGGCGCTTCCCGGAGCGGGTGATCGAACTCGCGGTCAAGGGGATGCTGCCGCGCAACCGGCTCGGCAGGAGGATGCTCCGGCGCCTGAAGGTCTACACGTCCGCGGCCCACCCGCATGAGGCGCAGGTCCGCATCGGCATGGGAAAGGCGAAGCAGGCGCCTGCAGCTCCGGCTCCCGCACCGGCACGCCGCAGGCGGCGCGCGGTGCGGGAGGAGACGGCGGCTGAGGAAGAGGCCCCGAATGCGGTTGCAGAGCCGGTGGAAGCGGAGGAGACCGCCCCCGCGGACGACGGGCCCGAGACCGCCGTTGCCGAGGTCGAGGAGACGACCGGGAGCGGCGAGCCGGAAGCCGGGACCTGAACGGCTGATGCTGCTCAGGATGAGCAGGAAGAGGAGAGCGAGAGCAGATGACGACGCAGGAGAGCTACTACTACGGGACGGGGAAGCGGAAGTCCGCTATCGCTCGCGTGCGTCTCTACCCGGGCGGCACGGGCGCGGTGATCGTGAACGGCAAGCCGCTTGAAGAGGCGCTTCCCTGGATAGACTGGCAGAAGCGCGCCATGCAGCCCTTCGCCACGATCTCCGCCGCCGCAGACCGGTTCAACGTAGTCGCGAAGATCGAAGGCGGCGGCGTCTCGGCATGGGCGGACGCACTCCGGCACGGCATCGCCCGCGCGTTGCTTGTGGCCGACCCGAGCCTCAAGAAGGACCTTCGGAAGCACGGCTACCTGACGCGGGACTCGCGGATCAAGGAGAGCAAGAAGTACGGCCTCAAGCGCGCCCGCCGCGCCCCGCAGTACACCAAGCGCTGACGCTCGCCTTTACCCGGCATTTCAGGAAGAAGCCCGCTCGTGGAGCGGGCTTCTTTCATACTCCTGCGATGCCGCGCAGGTCCTGGAGCATCTCGGCGACGCGCTGCGGACTGTCGCCTTCCGCGTAGATGCGGAGCAGCGGCTCCGTGCCGGAGGGGCGTATGAGCCCCCAGTAGCCCCCCTCCAGCACGTAGCGGACGCCGTCCATGGTGTCGGTGCCCGTGACGCGCAGGCCTGCGATGGAGGCGGGCGGTTTCGCGGCGAGCACCTCGGTGTCCGGCTTCGGGTCCCCGGGGGCGAGATCTACGTCCAGGCGGTCGTAGGCATGCTCGCCAACCTTCTCGTGGAGGAGCCTGACCAGCTCGGACGCGCGCTTGCCGGTTCGGACCATCAGCTCCACGAAGAGGAGGCCGCTGAAGATGCCGTCCCGCTCCGGGATGTTGCCGCGGAACGCGTAGCCGCCGCTCTCCTCTCCGGCAGCGACCGCGTCCTCCAGGATCATCGTGGGGCCAACGAACTTGAAGCCCACTGGCGTTACCATGACAGGCACGTCGTAGAGGGAAGCCAGCTTGTCCACTATCGCGCTCTGCGTGAGGGAGCGCACGATGGGGCCGCGCAGCCCCTTCCCCTCCAACTGGTGGAGGCAGAGGAGCGAGAAGGTGGAGAGCGTGTCGATGAAAGCGCCCGTCTCGTCGAGCACCCCGAGGCGATCGGCGTCCCCGTCGTTGGCGAGCACCACGTCGAAGCGTCCGGTGCGCGCGGCCTCGATGCTCGGCCCGAGGTTGGGCTCGATGGGCTCGGGCTGGCGCATGCCGGGGAAAGCGGGGTTCCGCTCGGCGCGCATCTCCTGCACGTCCGCTCCCCTGCCCTCGAGTGCGGCGGTGACGTAGCCTGCGCCCGCGCCGTGCATCGCGTCGATGCCGATGCGCAGGCCGGACGCCGCGATAGCGTTCAGGTCCATGGCCGCCGCGAGGTTCGCGAGGTAGGGCCCCTTCATGTCCACGGTCTGGGCCTTCGACGCGTCTCTCCCTGGCGCGTCCACGCCGCCTGCGGCCTGCAAGGCGTCGATGTGTCGCTCTATCTTCTCAAGGACCTCTGGCGGCGCGCTGCCCGCGTAGTCCGGCTTGTACTTGAAGCCGTTCCACAGGCCGGAGTTATGGCTGGCGGTGATGATGGCGCCTCCGCCCGCCTGCTGGTGGAGGATGTTGTAGCTGACAACCGGAGTGGGCGAGACCTGGTCCGACAGATAGGTCGGTATGCCGCTCGCGGCGATGACCGCAGCGGCTTCGGCGGCGAACTCCGGGGAGCCGAAGCGAGTGTCGTATCCG
The DNA here is from genome assembly GCA_034423175.1 of Dehalococcoidia bacterium. GTDB lineage: Bacteria > Chloroflexota > Dehalococcoidia > Lucifugimonadales > Australimonadaceae > Bin16. The sequence continues at coordinate 70,086 of DAOUJA010000070.1, read as the reverse complement.
ACGACCACGCCGCGGTTCCCCAGGCCCTCGTCCTTGAGATACGCGGCGACCGCAGCGGCGCAGATGCGCACGTTCTCGAACGTGTAGTCCCGGGCGATGAGGGCGCGCCAGCCGTCCGTGCCGAACCGGATGAGGGGAGCGTCGCTCACCGTACCGCTCCCGGTTTCGCGTCGGCGCGCAGCGCTTCCGCCTTGTCCGTGCGCTCCCAGGGAAGGTCGACGTCCATGCGCCCGAAGTGGCCGTAGGAGGCCGTAGGCCCATAGATGGGCCTGCGGAGCTCGAGGTCGCGGATGATGGCCCGCGGGCGCAGGTCGAAGTGCTTCTTGACCAGCTCCGTGATGAGCCCGGTGTCCACTTTGTTCGTACCGAACGTTTCCACCGCAAGGCTCGTGGGCTCTGCAACGCCGATGGCGTACGAGACCTGCACCTCGCAGCGGTCCGCGAGACCGGCGGCGACAACGTTCTTCGCAACCCAGCGCGCGGCGTACGTAGCCGAGCGGTCAACCTTCGTCGGGTCCTTGCCGGAGAACGCCCCGCCTCCGTGGCGCGCGACGCCTCCGTACGTGTCGACGATGATCTTGCGCCCGGTAAGGCCGGAGTCACCGTGCGGCCCGCCAACGACGAACCGCCCGGACGGGTTCACGTAGATGCGCGTCTCGTCGTCGATGAGCTCCGCGGGGACCTCCGCACCGATGATGTGCTCCCGCACGTCCTGCTCGATCCGCTCGTTGGAGACGTCTGCGCTGTGCTGGGTGCTCACGACGATGGCCGCGATGCGCTTCGGCTTGCCGTAGGCGTACTCGACCGTGACCTGGGACTTCCCGTCCGGCTTGAGGTAGGGGACCACACCCTCGCGCCTGGCGATGGAGAGACGCCGGGTAAGCTTGTGCGCGAGCGAGATGGTGAGCGGCATGAACTCCGCCGTCTCGCTGCAGGCGAAACCGACCATCATCCCCTGGTCGCCTGCTCCGAGGTTCAACTCTTCGGTCGCGGCGTCCTTCCCGCGCTCTTCCAGCGCGGTGTCCACGCCCGCCTTGATGTCCGGCGACTGCTCATGGACGCGGACGATGACCTCGCACGTCTTGTAGTCGATGCCGATCTCCTGGTCGTCGTAGCCGATGCGCCTGATGGTGTCGCGGACGACGCCCTCATAGTCGATCCTGGCCGTAGTGGTTATCTCGCCGACCACGACGACGATGTTCGTGCCCGTCGCAGTTTCACAGGCGACGCGGGCCATCGGGTCCTGTGCGTAGATCGCATCGAGTATGGCGTCCGACACCTGGTCGCACAGCTTGTCCGGGTGTCCCTCGGTAACTGACTCCGAGGTCAGCAGATAAGAAGGCGATGTCTCGAACGTCGTTCCGTTCTGTGTCATTCCGTGGGTCCTCCAAAACTCCGGTATTCCATCCGGCGGGCTAGGTGCCCGCTTCCCAACCCGCAAGGTATGCAGCCTGTTCCTCAGAGAGCGTGTCCATGGCGAGGCCCATCGCTGCCAGCTTGAGCGATGCGACCTGCTGGTCCAGTTCCAGGGGAACATCGTAGACGTCTATCGGGAGATTCGCGGCGTTCTTCGCCATGTACTCCGCGCTGAGTGCCTGGTTGGCGAAGCTCATGTCCATCACCGCGGACGGGTGCCCTTCCGCAGCGGAGAGGTTGACCAGCCTGCCCTCCGCGAGCAGATTGATCTTCCTTCCGTCCGCCATCACGTACTGGTGCACCATGGGGCGCACTTCCTTCTTTTCGATTGCGGCGTCTTCCAGGGCGTCGATGTTGATCTCCACGTTGAAGTGGCCGCTGTTGGCGATGACGGCCTCGTCCTTCATCACCTGGAAGTGCTGAGCGTCGATCGCGTGCTTGCCGCCGGTCACCGTGACGAAGACGTCTCCAGCCCGCGCAGCGTCGTCCATGCGCATGAGCTGATGACCGTCCATCGTTGCCTCGAGGGCGCGGACGGGGTCCACCTCGGTGACGATGACCTGGGCTCCCATGCCCCGGGCGCGCATGGCTATGCCGCGCCCGCACCAGCCGTAACCTGCGACAACCACGTTCTTGCCGGCGAAGAGCAGGTTCGTGGCGCGGGTGATGCCGTCCAGCGTGCTCTGGCCCGTGCCGTAGCGGTTGTCGAACATGTGCTTGGTGTCGGCCTGATTGACCGCGATGATGGGGTAGCGGAGTTTCCCGGCCTTCGCCATGCTGCGCAGCCGGATCACCCCGGTGGTCGTCTCCTCCATCCCCCCGATAACGCCGTCGAGGAGCGCCTGCCGCTGTGTGTGCAACATGGCGACGAGGTCCGCCCCGTCGTCCATGGTCATGTGCGGCTTCGCGTCCACGACTGAGGCGATGTGCTGATAGTAGGTGTCGTTGTCCTCGCCCTTGATTGAGTAGGTGGGTATGTCGTAGGCGACGGCGAGCGCCGCGGCGATGGGGTCCTGCGTGGAGAGCGGGTTGCTCGCGCAGAGGCGCACGTCGGCGCCCCCGGCCTGAAGCGCGAGGGCGAGGTTCGCCGTCTCTGAGGTTACGTGCAGACAGGCTGCGAGCGTGAGTCCCTCCAGGGGCTTCTCCTTTGCGAAGCGCTCCCTGATGAGACGGATCACGGGCATCTCCCGCGACGCCCATTCAACGAGGCGCACTCCATCTTCCGCCAGCGACGGGTCTTTGACGTCTCCGAGTTTTCCTTCCGGTTGCAAGAGGTTCTCCCTTCCTAGTCGCCGTAGTCGGTGGGCAGCTCCGCCTCTATCCACTTCGGCGTGCCTGCCTCGATGTTGTAGAGGCGCTCTGACTCGAAACCGAGCGCTGCGGCCATCTCAGCGGCCAGTCCGCTGCGGACGCCTGCCGCGCAGATGAACAACAGGTCGTTGTCCTTCGGAAGCTTGGCCTCCGCCTCCCCGAGGAAGTCGTCCACGGGGATGTGCAACGCGCCGGACACGTGTCCGGTCACCCACTCGTCGGGACGTCGCACGTCGACGACGAGCGCGCCCTCCTGCTGCATCTCATGCGCCTCCTGAACGGATATGCGCCGGTACGGTTCGCCGGGTTCCTGTCTGCCTCGTGCCATGTCGTAATCTCCTCACTTGTTGGTGTACCGCGAAACGATGGGGCCGAGCCGCTCCAGCGTCTCCTGCGGGGCGAGATGCATGGGCGTGACTATCGCATTGCGAAGGGAGTCGCCGCAGCCGCACGTGCGCTCGGACGTGAGCCGGGGTATGAGACGGCCCAGTGTTTCCCTGGACGATGCCACGTTCCTCTGCAGGTTCTGTATCACCACCTCGACGGTCACGCTGGCGTACTCGTCGTGCCACACGTCGTAATCGGTCGCGCACGCGAGCGTGGCGTAGCACATCTCTGCCTCGCGGGCCAGTTTCGCCTCGGGCAGCGCCGTCATGCCGATGATGCTTGCGCCCCACGAGCGGTAGAGCGCGGACTCCGCCCGCGTGGAGAACGCGGGGCCCTCCATCACGACCAGCGCGCCTCCCCGGTGCACCGTTGCCGAGGCGTCCTCCTCCACAGCATCCGCCACTTGAGCGCTCAGGCCGGGGCAGAACGGGTCCGCGAATGAGACGTGCGCTACCAGACCATCGCCGAAGAAGGTGCTCTCGCGCAACCTCGTTCGGTCGATGAGCTGGTCGGGCACCACCATGTGCAGCGGGGCTATCTCCTCCCGCAGGCTGCCCACCGCGCTGACCGACACGACGCGCTCCACGCCCAGCTGCTTCAGCGCGTGGATGTTGGCCCGGGAGTTGAGCTCCGTGGGCGATATGCGGTGGCCGATGCCGTGCCGCGGAAGGAACGCGGCCGTGACATCCCCCATCCGGCCTGTCGTGATGGGCCCGCTCGGTTCTCCGTATGGCGTGGAGAGCGTCAGCTCCTGCACGCTTTCCATCTGCATGTCGTAGAGGCCGGTGCCGCCGATGATGCCGACGGTCGCGCGTGGCAGATCAGTCATGCCACCTCCGTGACACTCGGCCGAGCTGCCAAGGCGCGGAGTTGCGCCTCGTAGGGCGGACGGAGCACGCCGCGCTCCGTGATGATGCCGGCGACGAGCGCCGCAGGGGTCACGTCGAACACGGGGTTCCAGACGTCTACACCTTCCGCCGCGATGGGCTGTCCTCCCAGCGAGGTCACCTCTGCGCCGGGCCGCTCCTCGACCGGGATGTCCTCTCCACACTGCACCTCGAGGTCCACGGTGGAGAACGGCGCCGCGACGTAGAAAGGGATGCCGCTCGCGGCCGCCAGCGCGGCCAGGCTGTACGTGCCGATCTTGTTCGCCGTGTCGCCGTTCGCGGCGATGCGGTCTGCGCCCGTAACGACGGCGCCCACACTCCCGGACGCCATAAGCGCGCCCGCGGCCGAGTCAACGATGAGCGTGGAAGGGATGCCGAGACGCGCCAGTTCCCATGCGGTAAGGCGTGCGCCCTGCAGCCACGGGCGTGTCTCCGTGCAGAATACGTGCGCCCGCTTGCCGGACTCCCACGCGGCGCGGATGACGCCGAGCGCCGTACCGTAGCCCGCCGTTGCGAGCGCGCCGGTGTTGCAGTGCGTGAGGATGCCGCCGGACTCCGGCATCAGCGTCGCTCCATTGCGTCCTATCGCCCTGTTGGAGTCGATATCGTCCTCCCGCATGGCGTGTGCAAGAGCAAGGATGCGCGTGGCAGCCAGTGCGGGTGTGGCGCACGTGCGCGCAACGTCCCGGCACCGCTGCACTGCCCACCCGAGGTTGACTGCGGTTGGGCGGGCAGCCGCCACCCGTGCAGCCTGCGCGTCCAACTCATTCAGGAACACAGGCATGGCCGCGGCTCCGATGTTGCGCGCGGCGAGAGCCATTGCATACGCCGCGGCGATACCGATGGCAGGCGCCCCTCGCACCCGCATGGCTCGGATGGCTTCGACCGCGCCGGAGACGTCGTCGACCGCCAGCCACTCTTCGCGCGCGGGCAGCATCGTCTGATCGAGCAGGAGCAGTTGGTCGTCCTGCCAGGCGATGGGTTGGAGTTCTTCGGTGGTGGTGAAGTCGCTCACGGGCTCTGTCCACGGGCGTACCGAACAATGCTATGGGTGCCGTGGCGGAGTGTCAAAGCCTCGACGTTGCGAGGCATCCCTCTCCGCGGGCGCACCTGCAAGCGCGGGATATGCCGCGAGCCGTCTTGGAGACGGCTCGCAACGTCGAGTGAGATGAGGATGAGGGCTGGACAGGCCTACGGGCCTTGCAGGCTGCCGCCCCCTGGCGGCGTCATCTCGAGCCCGCATTCCTGGGCGGCTGCCATCAGTTCGCCGATCTTCGACAGGTCCGGCTCTGCTCCGGTGAACAGGGTGAGCAAGTCATCCAGGCTTCCCAACTGCTCCTCCATGCAGCGCATGACAGATGGGGGAGGCATTGCTTCTCCGCTGCCTGCTGCGAAGCGGGCGGCCTCCTCGTCGCTCATGCAGAGCTGCATCTGTATAGCCGTGCCAAAGAGCTCAGCAGGGTCTTCCGGCGGCTCGCCGATCCCAAGCACGCTGGGGTTATCGCTCGCGAGGGCGCTGATGCAGCTGCGCGTCTCCTCGCTCAGCCCTCCAGCCGCCGCGGACATCATCGCTATGCTGATGCCGATCGCATTCTCCGGCGAAAGGCAATCGAACGGCAGGGACTCCATGGCTCCCGGAGGAGCGCTCGCCAGGGGAACGTTTTCGATAGCATCGAACGTAGCTGCGCCGACAGCATCGCGCAGGCAGGAGGCTTCTGATTCAGACAGTACGGCCACGAGGTCACCCACGGTGGTGCTCTCCGTGATGACGAGGTCATCAACGGAACCTGCCTCCGGTTTGGGCATCATGGCGTCTGGTGTGGGCTCCGGTGCTGGCGTCGGAGTCGGCGTTGGGGGGACCGGCGTGGGAGTCGCTGTCGGCGTCGGTGTCGGGGTTGGCCGGGGCGTCGGCGTTGGCGTCGGCTCCGGGTCGCTGCACGCGACGGCGAAAGCCGCGAGCAAGAGGAGCATGAGCGTGATTGCGGCCGCGCTGCGCAGGCAGCCGCTCCGAGACCTTCGCGCGTTCACAGGCATGAGGCATACTCCTCTGTTGTTTCGGCTATCGAGAACCCGCCTCTTTGCCGTATCTTCATTGTACATGACGGGAAACGTGGCACTTCCCTTGAGGCCTGACGGAAAGAGGCGTCCGCGTAGTTGCTGCCATCAGCAGTGTCCTCGTATGCGCCGGCGTGGACTATCATGGCTCTGTCCCCACCGGGGTATCACGCCGTGCTGCTCACTGACCTGACACTCACGAACTTCCGCTCCTATCGCCAGTTGGACCTGACGCTGGAGCCGGGGCTGACGGTCGTCAGCGGAGAGAACGGTCAGGGCAAGAGCAACCTGCTGGAAGCGGCCTACCTGCTCGCCATCGGTAAGTCGTACCGCGCGGTAACGGAGCGGGACGTCGTCTCGTGGCAGGCGGCGGAGGCGGGAGGGTACGCCATCGTGGCCGCGGCCCTGAACGGGCCGCGCGGACCGCTCGAACTGCGCGTCGGCCTGGATTGCGGGGACGGCGCCGGCATCGTCAAGCAGGTCCGTGTGAACGGCGCGCCGAAGCGCGCCTCCGACCTCGTGGGAATGATGGGCGCTGTGCTCTTCGCCGCGGAGGACATCAACATGGTATTCGGCCCTCCGCGCGGACGCAGGCGGTATCTGGACATCCTGCTCGCGCAGGTATCGCGCAGGTACGTGCAGGCGCTGTCACGATATCAGCGCGTCCTCGGGCAGAGGAACACGCTGCTGCGCGCCCTGCGGGAGCGGCGGGCGCGCGAGGAGGAGTTGGCGTTCTGGGACGAAGCGCTCGTGAGAGAAGGGGCAGCCCTCCTGAGCGAGCGCTGGTTATCCATGGCCAGCCTCGCAAAGCATGCCGCCTCTGCGTTCGAACGGCTGTCGTCGCAGGACGAGTTGTCGGTTGCCTACGCAGGGACGGCTGAGGAGCCTGAGGACGGAGACGGCGCCCGGGCGCTGAGAGAAGCCCTTCTGGCCTCGAGGGACCAGGAGCGAGCGCGCGGCATGACGCTCGTAGGCCCGCACCGGGATGACCTGCGGCTGCTGCTGAACAACGTGGAAGCGTCGCGGCACGCCTCTCGCGGGCAGGCCCGCCTTGCGGCGCTGGCGCTGCGCCTGGGTGAAGCGCGCCTGCTCACCGAGCGCAGGGGTGACCCGCCGTTGCTCCTTCTGGACGACGCGCTCTCTGAGTTGGACGAGCGCCGGAGGGAACTCGTGCTGGAAGAAGCGTGTTGGTATCCTCAAGCCATCGTGACGACGGCTGATACACGCACGCTGCCGGACACCTTCCTCCACCGCGCCCGCTGGATGCGTGTCCACGAGGGACAGGTGCTGACCGGGGATGCAGCGTGAGCGCAGCAGGGGTGCCGGCGCTCACCGTTTCGGGAGTCCACAAGCGCTTCGGCAGCGTGCACGCGCTGCGGGGAGTCGACCTCTCGGTCGAACAGGGCGCCATCTTCGGTTTCCTCGGCCCGAACGGCGCGGGCAAGACCACCACGATCCGTGTCCTGACCGGGTTCATCCGAGCGGACGAGGGCGATGCCCGCGTGCTGGGGATGGACGCCTGGAGTGACACCGTCGCCATCAAGGCGCGGCTCGGCTTCCTGCCGGACGTCGTGGCCTTCGCCAGCGGTTTCACCGGGCAGGAGTTTCTGAACTACGTTGCAAGCCTCCGGGGAATCCGGGGCAGGCTCCCCCGCCAGACGGAGTTGCTGGAACGGCTGGAACTGCCGGACGCCGCGCTCCGGCGGAAGGTGAAGGGCTACTCGTCCGGGATGGCGAAGAAACTGGCGCTCGTCCAGGCGATGCAGCACGACCCGCACGTGCTCGTCATGGACGAGCCGACCGAGGCGCTCGACCCGCTCATGCGGCAGGAGCTGTTCTCGATCATCAGGGAGGCGCGAGAAAGAGGAGCCACCGTCTTCATGTCGTCCCACGTCCTCTCGGATGTGGAGGAGGTCTGTGAGCGCGTGGCGCTGATCCGGGACGGACGCATCGTCGGGACCGGCTCGGTGGAGGCCCTCCGAGAGGGCAAGGCGCGGACCATGGAGGTGGAGTTCCGGGGGGCGCCGCCGGACGATTTCTCCATACCCGGCGTGGAAGTGCTGTCGCGGGATGGCGCGCGGTGGGAGTTGGCCGTCTCCGGTGACATCAATGACGTGCTGCGGGAGCTGGCCAGCCACGACATCGCCGACTTGACCTACGAACGGCTGAGCCTGGAGAGCCTCTTCATGGGCTTCTACGGCGAGGACGGTGGCAGGGAGTTGACCGGTGCGTAGCGTATTCATGCACACGCTGAGCTCGCACCGCATCGGGCTGCTCGCGGTGTCCTTCGGCCTCTTCCTGATGAGCCTCATCATCGTCTATACGTTCGACGCCTTCGGCGGACTGGACGCGATCGCCGAACTGTTCGAGTCCTTGCCCGCGCCGATGACCGCGATGTTCCGCGCACAGGCAGGGTTCGGGACTTCCTTGACGAGCTACATCGCCCTCGACTACCGCCACCCGGTCTACATCGTCGCGGGACTCGCATTCGTCCTGTCGGTATCGGGCGGCGCGGCGGCGAGAGAGATCGAGCGCGGCACGGCCCTGATGCTGCTGGCGCAGCCCATACCGCGCTGGCGCTACCTGCTGGCGAAGGTAGGCGTGCTGGTTCTGGGGGCAGTGCTCATCGTGGCGATGGCCTGGCTGGGTTCGCTGGCGGGTGCGGCGCTTACGGGCCTCGCTGGCGATGTGGACGCCGGTACGCTGCTGCTGGCCCAGGTGAACGAGCTGGGCCTGCTCCTCGCCTCCGGCGGCATAGCCGTCCTGCTCTCTGCGGTAAGCTCGGACGGCGGCCGCACGGTGTCCGTGACCGCGGGGATACTGACGGTGATGTACTTCCTCGACTTCGTCGGGGCGATATGGAGCCCGGCGGGACCGCTGGCTCCCCTGTCGCTCTTCTACTACCTCGACCCCCTGGCCGCTGCGACGGATGGCGAGACGCTGCTGCGGGACGTGCTGGTGCTGTTCGGCGTAGGACTCGTGTGCTTCGTCGCCGCGCTCGTCCTCTTCCAGCGGCGCGACATCACCCGCTAGGAGCGTTTCACAGGTCGGGGTGACGGCTGTGCCACTCCGACGCCTGTTCGTAGGCGTAGGCGGCGCGGAGGAGCGTGGGCTCGCTCAGGTGCGGGCCGAGCAACTGCAGCCCAACGGGTAGGCCGTCCGAGAACCCGCATGGGACGGAGATGCCCGGGATCCCCGCGATGTTCGCCGGTATGGTGCAGATGTCGTTCGCGTGCATGACGACGGGGTCGACGATGCCCCCGATCTCGAACGCGGTAGTGGGCGAGGTAGGGAGTGCGAGGATGTCGACGCGCTGAAAGGCGTCGTGGAACTCCCGCCGGATGAGCGTGCGCACCTGCTGGGCCTTCTTGTAGTAGGCGTCGTAGTAACCCGCTGAGAGCGCGTACGCTCCCATGAGGATGCGCCGGCGTACCTCTTCGCCGAACCCCTTGCGGCGGGTCGCGTCCAGCGCAGCCCACATACCGTCCGCTTCCTGGTCGGAGTAGCCGTACTTCACGCCGTCGTAGCGGGCTAGGTTCGCGGAGCATTCGGACGGCGCGAGGACGTAGTAGACCGCGAGCGCTGCCCGCGATGTCGGCAGCGCGACCTCCTGGACAACCGCTCCCTGCGATTCGAGAACGCCAAGAGCAGCCTTCACGGACTCCGCGACCGCGGGGTCGATCCCGTCGCCGAGATACTCCGGCACGACGCCTACGCGCAGCCCGCGCACGCCGTCCTGAAGGCCGTCCGTATAGTCCGGCGGCCCTGCCGGGATGCTGGTGGAGTCGAGCGGGTCGTGCCCGGCGATGGCGTTGAGCACGATGGCCGCGTCCTCAACGGAGCGTGTCAGCGGACCGATCTGGTCGAGCGACGATGCGAACGCGATGAGCCCGTAGCGCGACACGAGCCCATAGGTCGGTTTGAGCCCGACGATGCCGCAGAGCGCGGCGGGCTGCCGGATGGAGCCTCCCGTGTCCGAGCCGAGCGCGTACGGCGCCAGTCCCGCGGCAACAGCGGCAGCAGGCCCGCCGCTCGAACCTCCCGGCACGCGGGAGAGGTCCCACGGGTTGTGCACGGCCTTGAACGCGGATGTCTCGTTGGAGGAGCCCATGGCGAACTCGTCCATGTTCCCCTTGCCCAGCAGTGTGCTCCCGGCCTGGGCAAGGCGGGTGGTCACCGTGGCGTCGTAGGGAGGCGCGTATCCGTCCAGCATCAACGATGCGCAGGTCGTGGCGATGCCGCGCGTCGAGAGGTTGTCCTTGAGTTGCATGGGAACGCCGATGAGCGGACCGGCCTCGCCCTGCGCGATGCGGCGGTCGGCCTCGGCGGCCTGTGTGCGTGCGGTCTCGGGGGTAACGGCGAGGTATGAGCCGAGCCGCGGGTCTACCCCGGCGATGCGTTCCAGGTGGTGCTCCGTGAGCTCCCCGGAGGAGACCTCCCTGTCGGCCAGGGCGCGGGAGAGTTGGGTAACTGTCTGGTAGTGAAGCCCGGTCATCGGTCAGGACTCGTCCATCACGGCCTGAACGCGGAAGTACGGCCCTTCGCGGCGCGGCGCGTTGGCGAGCACGTCCTCCTGGTCCAGCGGTGGACGTGGCACGTCGTCGCGCATCACGGTCTGCACCTCCTCCACCGCGTGGCCTGTCGGTTCGACGCCGGAGGTATCGATGCTTTGCAGGACGCTCACCTCGTCCAGCAGCTTCGCCATCTCCGCGCGGAGTTGCTCCGCCTCGTCGTCGGTCAGCGCGATGTGACAGAGCGCGGCCACTTGCCGCACCTGCTCGATGGAGAGTTCCGGTTCCGGTTGAATGGTCATTGGGTTAGGGCGTGCGCGTCCGCACGGTCGAATCGAGGACGTGCCTAGTCTATCAGACGCCGTGAGAGCGGCCCCGGCAAGCAGCGAACATCCGCTTACCCGCAACCCAATCTGGTTCCGATGCTCTCGAGTCCCGCTTAAACTTGTTCCCCAACGACGGAGGGGACGCCTGCTGAGAGGGACGCGCTGATGAAGATATCCCAGATCGCAAACTACAGCCTGCTTGCCGAGGGCGGTCTCCCACCCCTGCAGGCTATGGTGTACGAAGAACTGATGCGCCGCCCGGACGAGGTTTTCGAGTACCAGGGCGATGAACTGATTAGAACATTCCCGCGGATGAAGCGCTCCGCGCTCAACTGGTCGCTCTGGCTGCTGGCGAAGACCGGGCACATCGGGAAACTGCGGATACGGGTGGATGGGCGGTTGACTACGGTCTACGGCGCTCACGAGGCTGTGGACGCGCTCAAGGAGCGCATGGGGATCGCAAGCTAGCCGGTAGCTCGGATTCAATGAGACTCGGCCGGGGTCGCTCAGGGACCCGCTGACTGGCTTGCCAGGTCGCGGAGCAGTCTGTACGGGAATATCCCGGTTTCGTGCAGGTCGCTGAACAGCAGACCTACGGCGTAGCGGCCCACTTCCATGTATTCCTCTATCTTCACGTCGGACGGCACGTCGTCCACGCCCACGCGCCGCGTGTGGGTAATCTCGTCCACGCACTGGGCGCAACCGCAATGGCCCCGCAGGTAGCGGTGCGGGAGCAGCGTCTCCACGCCGTCCTTCCAGATGATGTGAAGCCCCTCCGGCGCGATGTCTATGTGCCGCGGCTCGTACTGCTCTTCCGCCATGGTCCGTTCGCTTCTCCTTGCTGTCCAGGAAGCGGCCCGGCGCTCGTAAGCGGCCGAAGTCGCCCTAGAACTCCACTTCCCTGCCGATGCCGCCGTCCAGCGCCTTGCGGTAGACGTGCATGCCGACGGTCACGTCCTCCATGGCAAGCCCCTGGGACTCGAAGAGCGTGATCGCCTCCGGCGACGGCCTGCCGGCCACCCGCCCGGAGACGACGTCGCGCAGTTCCACCGCGTTCTCCCAACGGAAGGCCCGGCGCTCGGCGGCCCAAATCAGCTCACCGCACTCGATCTTCGCGTCCTCGAGGTCGTCCACCACGACGAGGTCGCTGCGTCGTATCGTCGTTTCGTCTATCTCGCGGCGCATCCAGTGATTGCTCCCCGCCGCGTTGACGTGCGTTCCGGGCGCGAGCGATTCGCCGTCGAACACCGGCTCGCGCGAGTTGGTGATGGCGCAGACCACTGCAGCTTGCGCGACTGCATCGTGCGCTGACTCTGTGGGGCGAACGTCTATGCCGAGCTCCGTCGACATCCGCTGCGCGAACGCTTCGCGCCGCTCAGGCGTTCGGCTGTAGACGAGCGCCCGCTCGACGGGGCGCACCGCGGCCACCGCCCCAAGCTGCGTTGCCGCCTGGGAGCCGGTCCCTACGACGGCAACGGTCCCGGCGTCCGAGCGCGCCATGTGGCGCGTAGCCACACCGCTTGCAGCTCCGGTCCGTATCTGCCCGAGCGCGTTGGCCGCGAGCATGGCGAGCGGCGAGCCGTCCTCCGCACTGAAGAGGAGCACGACCATGCGGCTGGAACCCCGCGTCCCGCTCACGTACGTCTTCAGTCCGGTTGCTCCGGAGTCCCGGGACATCCCCGCCATCACCTGCTGGGCGCCCCGCATGAGCGGCAGCCGGTAGCGCGGCATGTTCGAGACCGACCCGGCGGCCCATTCGGCGAATGCGGCATCGAGCACGTCCACGCACTCGTCCATCGGGAGCAGGTCCCGCACCTCTTGTTCGTTGAGCAGCAGCAAGCCCCTAGTCCTCCGTCCGGCTTGTGTCCATGTCCAGGGCCAGTTGGCCTGACACTTGGACCGGCCGTAGATTGCTGACGCCGACGCCGATGAGACGGACGTTCGTCCGTGGCTCCCAATTCGTGTCCAGCAGGTGCAGCGCATCGGCCAGTATCGCATCCGCGTGGGCTGTTGCGTTATCCCTGCTGGTTGAGCGGGTGATCGTGGTGAAGTCGGAAAGGCGGAGTTTGAGGGTAACGGTGCGTCCCACCAGTCCGTGTCGCTCCAACGACCGGGCGACGCGTTCCGCCATCCGCCCGAGTTCGTCCGCCAGCGTCTCACGGACGTTCACGTCCTCCCCGAACGTCTCCTCAGAACTCACGGACTTCGTTTCACGCTCCCCCTCCACCGGAGAGGGGTCTTCCCCCTGGGCCCGGCGCTTCAGCGCAGCCCCCCAGGGGCCCAACACCGTTACCAGGGCCTCTGGCGACGCAGCTGCGATCTGTCCGAGTGTCTGGAACCCATGCGCATTCAGGCGCTCGGTGGAACGGGGGCCGATGCCGGGCAGTGAGCGCACGTCCAGGTCCGCCAGGAAGGCCGCCTCCGTTCCCGGCTCCACGACCACGAACCCTCCGGGCTTGCCCGATTCGCACGCAACCTTGGCGACCATCTTGTTGCTCGCGATGCCTACCGAGCACGGCAGACCGATGTCTACGCGGATGCGCCCCTGCATACGATGGGCGCGGCCCACGGCCTCCTGCATGTCGCTCGAGACCGGAGTGAGGTCTACGTATGCCTCGTCAATGGACATCTGCTGGATAACGGTGGACTCACGGCGGAGGATGTCCATGACGAGTCCGGAATACTCCCGGTAGAGGTGGAAGCGCGGCGGCAGGACCAGTGCTTCAGGGCAGAGACGTACGGCGCGCGACATCGGCATGGCTGAGTGGCAGCCGTACTTCCTCGCTTCGTAGGAGGCCGCCGCCACTACGCCGCGGGATGTCGGGCTGCCGCCTATGAGCAGCGGCTGCCCGGCAAGGGAGGGCTCTTCCAGCACCTCCACTGAGGCATAGAAGGCATCCAGGTCCAGGAGGGCGATATAGCGCTGGCCGTCCACGGCGCTCATGGTAGACCTCGCGCCGTGGGAGAGGAACGGTCGACTGTCGTGCGCAGGCGACGCGATGTTTCCGCACATGAAAGCCACCTCCCGAGCTTGTCGCGGGAGGTGGCTTGAAGTGGTGTCGGGACTGAGGTTACCCGCTGACGGCTACCTGCGGACCACTCCTGCAAGGTCCGCGCCGGCCGTGAAACCGACGCGCCGGTGGGCGGGAACGCTTATGCGCTGCCCTGCCTGCGGCCCGCGGATCGCTGTGACCTGCCGCTCCTTCACCTGGCGGGACTCGAAAGAGCCGAAACCGGTGAGGACCACGCGGTCTCCGGCTGCTACCGCTTCGGTAATGCAGTCAAGCACTGCGTTGAGTGCTCTATCCCCGTCTGCCCGAGTACTGTTCAACTTCTCAGCTACCCGGTACGCCAGATCTCCCTTCCGTCGCGTTGCCACCCCTTTCACCTCCTCGCACAGAGGCTGGGCGAGGCCTCAATGCTTCTGTGGTGCGCGCAGTATAGCACGGGCGAGACCCTGTTTAGCCGGGTGCGGGGGCTCATTGCGGAGTCGGTTCGGTGTTACTCCGACTACCGGCCCACCATGCATGGAAATGGTGGAGAGGGCCGTGTCCGCCACCGATGCCAGGAGCCCCCGCGATGGCCGCCGTCACGTACGCCTTCGCCTGAGCGACGGAGTCCTCCACGGTGCTCCCCCTGGCGAGCCCCGCCGCCGCGGCCGAAGCGAACGTGCAGCCTGTCCCGTGTGTGCTGGTCGTCTCGATGCGCTGCGCCGGGAATTCCGTGAAAGCGTGCCCGTCGTACAGCACGTCCACTGCGTCCTCGCCGAAGTGCCCCCCCTTCACCACCACGTAGCGGCAACCCATGCCGTGGATGGCCTGCGCCGCATCCCGTGCCTCCTCCATCGTCCCCACGGGTCGCCCGCAGAGCACCTCGGCCTCTCCGGCGTTCGGCGTGCAGACGAGCGCGAGAGGCAGCAGCCGGGATACCAGCGCAGCGACGGCGTCCTCGCGGAGCAGCCGGTCGCCTCCCTTCGCCACCATCACCGGGTCCACGACGAGTTGCCCGACGCCGTGACGTTCCAGCCGCTCCGCGACTGCTTCGATGATCGCCGCGCTGGAGAGCATCCCCGTCTTCACCGCGTCCATTCCGAGGTCGGTGGCCACGGCGTCGATCTGGGCCCGGACGACGTCCACCGGCAGTTCGTGGATGGCGGTGACTCCCAGTGTGTTCTGCGCCGTCACTGCGGTGAGCGCGCTCGCGCCGTACACCTCGAACGCGGCGAACGTCTTGAGGTCGGCCTGGATGCCCGCGCCGCCGCCCGAGTCCGAGCCCGCGATCGTCAGTGCGATGGGAGTACGCTCCCCGCTCATACCGGCCACGCCTCCTTGTTCCATGCCATCTCCCAGAAGAGGTACTCGTAACGCGAACTGGTGACGAATGTCTCTTCAATCCGGGCCAGGGCGCTATCCGGCAGGCCGTCGGCGATGCTGTCGAGCAGGTCACGACACCATGCCGCCAGTTCGGCGAACTCAGGCGCGGCGTACATGTCGACCCACGCGGCGTAGCGGGGGTCCGACGGACGTACCTGGTTGGCGAGCCGCTGCCCGACCTCGGAGAACCCCCACATGCACGGCAGCAGCGCGCCGACCAGCTCCGGGAAACTCCCCGTCGCCGCGGTGCGCACGAGGAAGTCCGTGTAGGCCCGGCACGTGGGAGACATCTCCTCCCGTTCCAGCTCTTCATCGCTGATGCCGAACTCCGCCGCGTAGGAGCGGTGCATGGACATCTCCACGTTCAGCGTCTCGTTCGTAAGCCCTGCAAGCTTCGTCATCGCCTCCACGTTGGACGCGCGCGCCGATGCCATCGCGAGCATACGGGCGTACTCGATGAGGAAACGGTAGTCCTGCCGCACCCAGTACCGGAAACGGTCGAGGTCCAGGCTGCCGTCGCCGATGCCCCGGATGAACGGATGCTCGTGCTGCGCCTCCCATACGTCCGAGGCTGCGGTCCTCAAGCGAGCGCTGAACGGCTCAGCCACGACGCTCCTCGGACATACAGCGTTCCGTCCGGCGGTTCATGCTCCACTCTCCAGGGGACGTATCTCGTCTGCCAGCCCCTCCAGGTTGAACTCTCCGGCGCCGCGACGGCGGGCCGCCAGTATGAACAACGCCGTGACGCCGGACGAGACGACAACAGCCAGCACGAAGCTGGCCAGCAGGTTCCCGGACGCCAGGATGTGCCACACGTTCGTGAGCCCATCCCACGTCCACCATCCGGAGAGGGTCCTGGTGGGGAAGAACAGCGCCCCTACCCCGATGCCGGCTACCGCTCCAACCGCTGCCCCTGTGCCGCTCAGGCGCCGGCTCCACATGCCCGCGAACACGGGCACCATGGCCCCGGCGCAGACCAGGTCCGCTATCAGGAATAGGTAGAGCACGCTGTCGAACGCAAAGCCGACCACTGCTGCGGGAATGATGAGCAGCGCAGTGATGAGCCGCGTGGAGCCGAGCAGTCCACGCCCGCCCCGGATCCGTGACAGGTCTGTCGTGAAGACGCTTGCCATGCCGTTGAGAAGCGTGTCCATGCTGCTCATCACGAGCATGAGTGCGAGCGCCACGAGTATGACGAGCGCCCAGCCCGGCAAAACGTCCAGGGCAAGTGTGAAGAGCGCGATGGAGGCGGGGTGATCGTCGTTCACCAGTCCGCCGCTGACGGCCCAGAATCCGAACAACCCCGCGGCGACGATCAGCGGGACCACGACAGCGCCTGCGGCGAGGAACCCGCGCCGTATGTCGTCGTCCGTTCTGGCCGCGTACACCCGCTGCCACAGCCCCTGGTGGAAGAGGTTCGCCGCGAGGATGGCGATCACGAGGGTAAGGCCGAACTCGATGCCGTGCAGTTGGGTGACGTCGAGCAGTGCGGCGTTCTCCTCTCGCACGGTATCGAATGCCTTCGTCCAGCCTCCGAAGTGGGCGAACACGGCAACGAGGACCGCGAGGAGCAGAGGGACGATGATCGCGAACTGGATGTTGTCGGTGAAGATGGAGGCTCTGAGGCCGCCGTAGACGGTGTACGCAAGCGTTGCCGCGCCGACGAGGATGAGCGTCAGCAGCAGCGGCGCGTCGGCAACTGCGCCCACCGCGCGTGCGATCGCGCCCATCTCGGCTGCGAGGAACGTGAACATGTAGAGGACGATGATGAGCAGCGTGAGCACGTACATCGCGCGGCCATACCGCTGCCAGACGAACTCGCTCAGCGAGTGGCCGTTGGGCGCGAGTCTGCGCATCCTCGGACCGACGATCGTGAAGGCCACGATAGGCGCGGCCTGACCGATGCCGTAGCCGATGAGTGCGGCCATACCTGCCCAGGTCGCCGCTTCGGCGGGGCTGAACAGGATCCACGCTCCCAGCAGGGACGCGGCCATCGTGGCCATCGCGGTCCAACCCCCGATGGAGCCGCGGGCGGATACGAAGTCCTCGATGTTCTGCCGCCTCGTTCTGGCGTAGGCGATGCCAGCGGCGGACATGGCGGCCATGGTGATGATCGCCGCGGCGAGTGCCCAGGTCTCGGTCGACATGCCTCTCCTCCTGGCAAAGCGAAGGGGCCGCTCACTGGAGGAGCGGCCCCTTCGCGGCTTCCGCGGGTTGCGTCGCTCTTCCTACGCTGGCATGACCCAGGTCAGGTTCTGAGGGTCGCCCAGTTGTGGGCCTCTCAGCCGGACGCGAAGCCCGGCTCCCCTGAACGCTCGCTATCTGATTGCGCGCCATGGTATAACCGCCCCGTCAACCGGGTCAAACAGGAGCAATTGAGCGTGCATCCACTGAAACTTGGATGAGAGGACGCTGGAAAAGCTATGGCGGAACGCGGATGATGTACTATAATGCCGTCCAAAGCCAGACCGGCTTCCGGCTTGGCGAAGGATATGATATGCATTAGGTGTGTCCGGAAGGCATCGTCCGGCCATGCCTTGATGCGTAAAGAGTTACCGGACTAACAGGAGGCGGGATGTTCACACGCCGAAAGCTCTCCATCAGCGTAGCCTTGGTGCTGGCGCTGACCCTGCTCATGTCCCTTAGCGCCAGCGCGAGGGAACCTGCCCTTGACGGCACCGCCAGCTTCCGCGACGCCAACGCGGCAAGCGACAGCCTCGTCATCGATTTCACCGGCGCAGCCACGCTCTCCCTCGGCTCTACGTATGAGGGCTGGCTCATTGACGCCGACGACAACAAGCTCAGCACCGGTCGACTCGGGCGAGGACCCTTCCTCCAGGGTGAGTACGTCTCCCCCGGCGGTGCGGACCTCCTTGCGCGCTACAGCACCTTCGTTATCACGGTTGAGCCGCTCGAAGACGCCGATCCGGGTCCCTCCGGCATCATCTCCTACGGCGCGGCAACCCCGGGGTCTGTCCTCTCGCACATCAGCCGGCTCGTGGGTGAGAACGGAGAAGCCACGGAACTGCGCGACCAGGCTGCGGCCGCTCTCGCGTACGCGGAAGCCGCCTACGAGGCTGAGTCACTCGCCGACGCCCAGGCGAATGCAGCCATGGCAGGCGGGATGGTCGACGGCATCGTTACCCAGGCACGGGAATCGTCTGCGGTGGTCGGCGACATGCTCTTCTCCGGCGCCCATCGCGATGATGAGAACGTCGAAGACACAGCGAACGACCTCATCGACGCTGCGAATAACGTGATACGGCTCGCCGGCGAGATGCGCGACGCGGCCGCGAGCGTGGAAGCCGCTGCCTCCAGCGACGTCGCCACCAAGGTTGAGACTGAGAACCTCTACCTCTGGGCGAACCGCCTGTACAACGGCACCGTCCAGGACAGCGAAGCAGAGGACGACCCCAGCAGTGGCGGCGCACGTGCGGTCTACGAGACCGCGCAGGACCTCGGCGCATTCCGCCCGGCCCTCGGCGCTCCGCCTGCCACCGGCGACTCGCTGGTGCCGACGGTCGCGCTGCTGGCCCTGGTGCTGGGTGCAGCGTTCGTCCTCAGCGGCGGGCTCATGGTCTTCCGCACCCGCCGCAGGGCCTTCGCCTAACCGCGAGACCCGTACAGCGATACGAACAGAGCAAGGCCCCGCTCACGTGAGCGGGGCCTTCTCGTGTGGAGGGGGATGAGGGTGAGGGCGGCGTAGGGGCAGGTTTGAAACCTGCCCCTACCACCGATGGAATCTAGTCGAGCCCCAGCGTCTCCTTGAGCTCCCGCCATTCCCGAGGTGACATCTCGAGCTTGGACTCGTCCACCTCCTCGCCGGCGAGCATCTGCTTGACGGCTGACAGCCCTTCCGCGCTCAGGCGTGCCCCGCCGGTCCGGTAGCGGCGGAAAGCGTTCGCCGTCAGGGGCACCCAGCGCTCCACGACGTCAAGGATCACGCGGGCGTATTCCTGTATCTCCCACTGCGCGTGGGGGTCGGCCCGGAGCGCCAGGAAGTGCAGCAGGTTGTGCAGGTCCGTCTTCCAGTACCACTGGGTGTACGTGCTCAGCGGCAGACCGATGCGTGCCAGCTCCCGGGCAACACCGTCGCCCAGGAGCTTTTCGTACACCCCGAACGACCGATTGGCGTCTGCCGCCATGGACTCCTGGAAGCCTTGCGTCTCCTCTTGGACCGCTCTGGCGCGCTGCGCTTCGGCGGCCCGCTCCCTTGCCGTCCTTCTCCCGGGACCTGGTTGTGACGCGGCTGGGGCCGAGGGACCCGTACCCAGCGTGAGTTGCTCGCCTGCGCTTACTTGCCCGCGCCCCTGGTTGTTCGTGGTGGACTGGATGGCCAGTTGCTCGCCTTCGGGGACGTAGAACTCCCTGTCGAGCACGGAGTAGCGCGCGGAGTACTCGTTCACGTTTGCCATGCGGTGCCGTATCCACTGCCGCGCCACGAAGATGGGCAGCTTCACGTGCAGCTTGATCTCGCACATCTCGAACGGCGAGGTATGGGCGTTCCGCATCAGGTAGTTGATGAGCCCCTGGTCGTCGCGCGTCCGTTTCGTCCCGCGCCCGTAGGAGACGCGGGCTGCTTGCACGATGGCCGCGTCGTCGCCCATGTAGTCCACTACCCGCACGAACCCGTGGTCGAGCACCTCCAACGGCTGGTAGAGGACCTCCTCGACCGCGGGCACCGTGGCGCGGCGTGTCTGATGCTGCTCCTCGCGGAGCGCATCGATCTCGGCCTGCTGTTCGGGAGTGATGGGCATCTTCGTTGGCGTGCGGCGTTACCCGCTAAGGAATGTTACACGCAGCGCAGCCGGTATGGGACTAAGGCAAGCGAACGGCCCGCGAATCGCTGACTCGCGGGCCGTGGTTGTGCCGGGCGTTGCGTTGTGTACTACATCATCCGCTGCACGATGCGCTCTGCCTGCTCCTCGGTGAGGCCGCCGGTGCGCTTGGCAACAGGGCCGTCGCGCAGGACGGGTTCCAGCGCCGTAAGCGATTCCTTCTCGCCTTCCAGGTGGTAGAACTTGCCGATGTAGATCTCATCGCCCCAGACCATCGCCTTCTCACAGGCAGCGGCCCAGCTTGTGACATCGTGGTCCTCGTCCTCCAGCTTCTTGATGCGCTCCTTGAAGAAGTTGTGGGTGTTGTCGAGGTTGAAGGTGACGCACGGGCTGAATATGTCGATAAGGGAGAACCCCTGGTGCTCGATGCCTCCCTTGATGAGCTCCGTCAGGTGCCTCACGTCGCCGGAGTAACCCCTTGCAACGTAGGTCGCGCCATTCATGATGGCCGAGGTGAGAGGGTTGATGGGGTATTCCACACTGCCGAACGGGGTGCTCTTTGTCTTCTGCCCCACCCTGCTGGTTGGGGAAACCTGACCCGTGGTGAGGCCGTATATCTGGTTGTTCATCACGACGTAGGTGAGGTCCACGTTACGGCGGGCGGTGTGGGTGAAATGGTTTCCCCCGATGCCGTAGCCGTCGCCGTCGCCGCCGGTCGCGATCACGGTGAGATCGTGGTTCGCCATCTTCACACCCGTGGCGAACGCCAGCGAGCGTCCGTGGAGGGTGTGCATGCCGTAGGTGTTGATGTAGCCCGGCAGGTTGGACGAACAACCGATGCCGCTGACCGTCACTATCTCGTGCGGACGGAGGCCGAGTTCGGCAGCTGCGCGCTGCAGGCTGTTCAACACACCGAAGTCGCCGCAGCCCGGGCACCAGTCGGGGTCGATCTTCCCCTTGAAATCGCGTGCCGTCAGTTGAATCGTGGTCATGGTGTCTTCTCCTTGGCTAGACGATGACTTCCTGGTAGGGGACGAAGACGCCGCCGTCTCTGCCGAGCAGGTCCGCGACGCCGTCCGCTATGTGGTGAGGCGCGAACGGTTCACCGTCGTATTTGCGTATGTGCCCGTAGGCGCTCAACCCTGTCTCGCTTCGCATGTAGCGGGCGAACTGGCCAGAGTAGTTGTTCTCCACGATGATGAACTTGTTGGCGCTCGTGAGAGCTGCCGTGATCTCGTCTACGTGCAGAGGGATGAGCCACTTGACCGCCAGTTGGTTCGCAGTGATGCCACGGTCTGCAAGCTGCTCGATCGCTTCCTCAATGACGCCGGCGGTGGAACCCCAGCCAACGAGCGTTACCTCCGCGTTCGCAGGGCCCTCGATCTCCGGAGGCTCGATGAGGCTCGCCGCAGCCTCGAACTTCCGCGCGCGCTTCTCGACGGACGCGCGGCGGCGGTGCGGGTTCGTGAACTCATCGGAGAGCAGCATCGAGTCTTCGTCGTGTTCGTCCGTCGCTACGGTGTGTACGTGCCCCTCGGTTCCAGGCACCGCACGCGGGGAGACACCGCTTGCCGTGTCTTTGTACCGCATGTAGGCGCCTCCGTTGGAGGTGCCTTCCGTTATGAGTTCACCCCGGTCGATCGTGGGATGGAAGTCTATCTCCGAGGGAAGGACGCTGTACCGCCCTTCGGAGATGAGCAGGTCGGAAAGGATGATGCCCGGGCACTGCAGCTTGTCAGCCAGGTTGAAAAGCTCCGGCACGGTGTTATAGGCGTCGAGTGCGTCCTTCGGGCTGACGACGAACCGCTCGAAGTCGCCCTGACTCGCGCCCAGGGCCTGCCAGAGGTCGCCTTGCTCGGTCTTCGTCGGAACACCCGTGGACGGACCTGCGCGCTGCACGTTGATGAATACGCAGGGTATCTCCATCATCGCCGCCGCGCCGATCGCCTCGGTCATCAGGGCGAAGCCGCCTCCGGAAGTCGCGCACATCGCACGGGCCCCGGTGTGGGCAGCGCCTACAACCATGTTCGCGACGCCGATCTCGTCCTCGACCTGGCGCACCATGATGCCCAGGTTTCGGGCGTTCTGAGCCATCCAGTGCAGCACGCCCGTGGACGGGCTCATGGGGTAGGCTGCGTAGAACTTCACACCCGCGGCCGCCCCGCCCATCGCGAGCGCCTCGTTGCCGGACCAGACGCCCAGGGGCTCGCCGCCCTCGGGCATCGGCATTGGGTACGGAGTGAAATTCTCCTGCGCGTGCGTGTACCCCGCGAGGGCCACCCGCACGTTCTCGTTCACCACGTCCTCGCCCTTCCGTGCGAACTGCTGGTTGATGCTCGTCTCCAGCAGCTCGAAGTCCAGGCCAAGCAGGTGCATCATCGCGCCGAGCGCAACCGTGTTCTGGTTCAGCCCGGAGCGCTGAGAGCCGGTCAGGTCGTTCACCGGCAGAGGACAGAGCTGCACGCCGTCCGCGTACTCGCCCGGAGAGATCGTGTCGCTGTTGTAGAGCGCCGCTGCGCCCGGCCCGAGCAGCCGCAGGTGCCGGCTCATCGTGTCCTGGTTCAGCGCCAGCAGCATGTCCAGCTTGTCGCCGTGGCTACGGACCTCTCTATCCGCGATGCGGACCGTGAGAAAGATGTGACCGCCTCGGATGATGGACTGGTAGGCGTTGTAGGTGGAAAGGTGCAGCCCGCGCCGCACGACGATACGGGCGAGCGTGTCGCCGGGTGTGGCTATACCCTGACCGGCTTCCCCTCCGATCGCCAGGGCAAAGTCGTAATTCCCGTCACTCATGGACTCCTCCACTCGGCTTGTGGGCCGTAGTCTCTATCGTCTCCCGCACGCTGCACGCTATACCGCGGCCAGCGCTGCTTCCTTCACTGCCTCTGACATGCTGGGATGAACGTTCACCAGCCTTCCGATCTCCATCGCCGTGCCGTCCAGCAGGCGGGTCATGCTCAACTCGCCCAACAGCTCCGTCACCTCATGCCCCATCAGGTGCGCGCCGAGCAACTCTCCTGTCGCCGAGTCGACGACGATCTTGGCGAACCCCTCCCTGTGTCCGACGGCGAGCGCCTTCCCGTTCGCCAGGAAAGGGAACTTGCCCACCCTCACGTCGTAGCCCTGTTCACGGGCCTGCGCCTCTGTCAACCCCATGCTCGCAACCTGGGGGTTGCAGTAGGTCGCGCGCGGCATACCGAGGTAGTCTAACCCAGGAGGGTTCAGTCCGCCGATACGCTCCGCCACATAGACGCCCTCAGCGTGTGCCACGTGGGCGAGGGGCAGGCGGCCGTTCACGTCGCCCACCGCGTAGACATTCTCCTGGTTGGCGCGCAGGCAGTCGTCCACCAGGACGAACCCACGCTCCAACGTTCCACCGGCGTTCTCCACGCCGAGTCCCTCCGTGTTGGCGGCCACGCCCGCCGCAACGAGCACGCGGTCTGCCTGCAACTCTTCGGTGGTGCCTGCGGAGGCCACCGTCAATCGCGCCACACCGCCCTGTACCGAGACGGCCTCGATGGAAGCTCCGGTGAGCAACCGTATGCCCTGGCTTCCCAACTCGCGGGAGAGTGCCTGCGAGACCTCCTCGTCCTCCTTGGGCAGGATGCGCGGCAGGCTTTCGACAATCGTCACCTCCGAGCCGTACACGTTGTAGAGGTACGCAAACTCGATGCCGGTCGCCCCGGCGCCGACGATAACGACGCGCTCGGGCACCCGTTCGTCGGTGATGATCTCCCGGTACGTCATCACTGTTTCGCCGTCAGCGGCCAGCGGTGGGGGCAGCGCAGGACGGGCTCCCGTGGCGATGACGATGTTGCGGCACGCGATCCGCTCGCCGTCCACGGAGACCTCGCTGGGGCTCGTGATGGTTGCATTGCCTTCTATGTACTCGACGCCGTCCCGGCGGAACAGCGACGAAACGCCCTTGGCGAGACGGTCGACGACCTTTCGGCTGCGGGCCACTCCGGCAGCGTAGTCGGCTTTGACTCCGCCTACCTCTATGCCGTACTCGGCCGCGTTGTAGATCGTGCTCAAGACCTCTGCGTTGCGCAGCAGGGCCTTGGACGGGATGCAGCCCAGGTTGAGGCAGACGCCGCCGATGGCCTCCCTCTCGATGCAGACCGTGCGCAGGCCCAGTTGGGCGGCTCGAACTGCGGCAGGGTATCCCCCCGGCCCTGATCCGATGACCGCCACATCGTAGTCTGTCATAGATGAAATCTTTTGCTCGCGGCCATATCGATTTCCCTTGCGGAAGGCGCCAGGAGAATGACAAGGGGCGATTTACGCCGGGAGTTGCCCAGCAGTATATCGGTCTTCCCCTGCCATCGGCAAATGCGGAAACGGCTTCCAACGGACCGGATGAGCCCACAAACAGCCTCAGATATAGAAAAAATTTATGGCTGGCGGCTTCAGCTATGCATCTGCTTTGTGGGTGGCGGATTCCGCAAACAATGGCAGCCGCTCTGCGCCAGGCGCTCCGGGGACGATTGCTGCGACGCGCATTCCGACGGGTGCCCCGCCGCGGGCTCCTTCCACTACCCCCATCATCCGCGGGCCGGCGTCCATGTCCACGACTACAAGGGTGCGGACCTGCCCGGCGGTGCTGCTCAGCGGTTCCATCGTGCTGAACACGACACCACCGGGCGGTGCGGCTCCCCATTCCATCGTGGATGAGCCGCACCGCTCGCATGTTCCGGCATCGGGCTCCTGCCACGCACTGCACACTTCGCAGCGCGGAAGCTCGAAACGTCCTTCCGATATCGCTGCCCAGAACCGCTCGGCGGCAGGTTGTGTCCGCTTCCGCATGACGCGGCAGATTCTACCTGAGACCCGCGTCACGCAGACCGTGCGCGCCCTAGGCGCCAGGCGCCCGGTAGGGCACGCTCTTGCTGATCGCCTCATCCACCGTTTCCGGCGACACCAGTACGGTGATGCTGACGTTGAGGGCGCCCGCAGCGCCGATGGTCAGGGACACGGCCGTTGCGGTCGCGTCGTCGGGAAGGTCCGCGGTGATGTAGAGGTCGCTCTTCCCGAATGCGTAGTAGAGCGATTCCAGCGTACCGCCGGCTCCTTCTATCGTCTGGGTCAGCGCCGCACGGCGCTGGGTGCCGCCTTCTTTCAGCAAGCCGGCTATGCCCGCCTGCGTGTAGCTCGCCTGAAACATGTACTTGCCCATACTTTCCCTCCGGCAGTGATGCATCATGGTTACCAGCCTGGGCAGACGCGGTCAAGGCGAAAAGCGCTGACCGCGCCCAGCAGCACTGAAAATGACACGCCTGATGAGGCCCGTTGCGCTGCCCTCCCGGACTATAATGAGACCATGGACGAGCAGGACCTGCGCCTCATGGAGGCTATCGCCAGTACCCGTGTTATCCGGCCTCCCCTGCAGGGGCTGGCGACGTTCGGCTCGACGTCCGTTCGCTACTACCTCGTGACCGAACCCTCCTACCGGGACCTGGACGTTCCGCAGGAGGGCCGGAAGGAGTCTGTCGTGCGCGAAGGTGTCGTGCGCGCAGAGCGCCCACAGGTCGTTACGCCCTATTACCTGCTGCGCCACGAGGGTTTCGGCGATAACGCCGACCGCTACCTCCACCGCCTGGCTGAGGAGATCGGAGCCGACCACCCCGGCCTGATGTACCACTACAAGAACGAGGGTGCGGAAACCGCCGTCGTCTCGGGCACCGTAGACGAGGTGACGAACAGGATCGTCGATCGGCTGGAGAGAGAGGGGAAACCGCTGGAAGCCGTGATCACCGGCTCCGACGATCTGTGGGACCTCTCGCTCATGAAGTTCATCTACGAGTTCACCACGCAGTCCGCCCAGGCGAACGTCTCGGAGATGCGCGCGAAGGGGTTGCTCCGGACCGAGGGCGGTGTGCCGATGGACGCACGCCTTCGCATCGAGCGGCTGATCGAGGAAGCGCGGCGTGGAGAGAGAGAACCCCGCGACGTTCATCGGGAGATTGAGCGCTGGGGCCTGTTCGAAGAGTACCAGGACCGGTTCTTCACGCTCTTCCGGTGATCGATGAGGCCACGATTCAACAACGCTTTTGCCAGGCTCCGCCTCCCTTTGCAGCGCAACGTCTTCCCCGGAACAGCCCGTATCCAGCGGCGCACACGTCCCGTCAGTATGCCGGGGCGGCGCGTGGGCACAGCGCGTCGGCGCCCCCAGCTCATCAATCCGCGGGTAGCGCGCGGGGCGCGTGGTCATCTCTACCTGCGTGTGTATGTCTTTCAGGCCGGCCTTGCCGCGGTCTCGCTCACGTTGGCCATCTGGGCGGCTGACCTGCTCACGGGCGACACGGTTGCCCGGGCTGTGCTCGTGGGCGCCATCGCCTCAACCGCGTTCATACTCTTCATCGCTCCGCGCGGCGTGCCCGCCCAGCCCCGGCATGCCGTGGGCGGTCACGTGATGGCCATCGTGGCCGCTGCGCCGATCGCCTTCCTGGCTGAGGGCCTCCCGGGCACGCACTTCACGGGCGTCTCGCTGCTGTTCGAGCTCTACGCTGCGCTCGGAGTGGGTCTGGCCATCCTCCTGATGGCTCTGACCGAGACCGAGCATGCGCCTGCGGCGGGCACCGCACTTGCCGTAGTCGCGCACGGGCTGGACTGGCGGCTGATCGTCTTCCTGATGACCATTGTGCTGCTGTTGGCCGCCATCCACGCCCTGCTCAAGGAACGCCTGCACGACCTCTACTAGCGTCCTCTCAGGTCCCCCCAGAGCGGCGGCGTGAAATACGCGGTCGGGTAGGACAGGCGTTGCCGGGCCGCGTCCCAGTCAGGCGGGTCCTCGCTCACGAACTCCACGTAACAGGAACCCGGGCCGGCGAACTCCTGAACGCGCGCCGCAGCTTCTGCATGCGGTGCGGAGCGAACGAAGTCGCTCATCGCCTCACGGTCTTCCCATACCGTGTACGTGTAGAAATCGCCGCGCCACCACCTCGCGCGGATGCCCCCGGCGTAGTAGCCGGGGGCCTCGCACGCCTCGTGATAGACGCGCATGGAAAGCCGCATGAACGCGAGCGTCTGGCTGCAACGCCTGAGCCGCACGTACTCCACCACGTGGGTCCGCGGCTTGACCTCGTACTCTTCGAACGACTGAAGCAGCGCCGCTCTCTCCGCTACGAGATGTGCACGCCGCCGTTCACTTCCAGCAGCGCCCCCGTTACATAGGTTGAAAGGTCGGAACAGAGAAAGATGATCGGCCCGACTGCTTCCTCCACCGCCGCCGGGCGCTTCAGCGGGATGACCTCCAGCGCCCTGTTCCGTGCCGCTTCCGGTATGCCCTGGGGCGCTCCTCGCACGAACTCGCTCTGGGACTCCATCGCGCGGGTCATCCGCGTGTCGATGAACCCGAACGCCATCGAGTTCGCCAGCACGTTGAACATCGCCCCTTCCAGCGCTACCGTCCGGGTCAGACCCGCTATCCCCGCCTTCGCCGCCGAGTAGTTCGCCTGACCCAGGTTGCCGAACCCGGAGAGCGACGAGATGGTCACTATGTGCCGGGCGGGCACGGCCTCGCCGCGCTCCTTCTCCTGCCGCGCGTGCTCCCGCATCACCTTGAAGGAGTCGCGCACCACGCGGAACGTCCCGCCCAGGTGAACGTCCACTATCGCGCTGAACTGCTCGTCCGTCATCCTGTGGATCATCCCGTCCCAGAGGAAGCCTGCTGCCGTCACGACGATGTGCAGCCCCCCGAAACGCTCCACCGCCAGCGACGCCAACCGCTCGCCGACGTCCGCGTCCGTCACCGATGCCGCGAGCCCTACCGCGCTGCCGCCTGCATCCGCTATCTGCTCCAGCGTCTCGTCCAGCGGGCCCTGTTCGAGGTCGTTCGCCACAACGTGTCCGCCCTCGCTCGCCAGCCGCACCGCGACTCCCTGCCCGATACCCCGCCCCGCGCCGGTGACGACCGCCACGCGGCCTGCTATGCCTTCCACCATGCTCCTCTCACCTCTTTCTGTGCCTCTCTGGTGCGCGTCATTCTACGCGAGAGCCTGCGTCCGTCGCAGTGCAGGCCCACAGGTACATCGGCCTGTCGTCGTCGGCATAGGGGTAGTCGACCTGCTCCGGCTCGAATCCTGCCTCGATGAGCACCCGTCTCCACGTTTCTATGGAGAACAGGCCGGTCGTGTGCTGGTCCACCTCCACGCGAAGCTCACCGTCCTCCTGGAAGAAGAACACGTACGCCGTCTCGACATGCGTGTCGTTCGGATCGATGTCTGTCGAATACTCCACGAAGGTCAGCTCGGCCTCGCCGGCACGGCGCGTGTCGTGCCACACGCGCGGCGGTGTGAACGTCTCGGAGTAGTCGTCTGGAATGACGATGAATAGACCGCCGGGGCGCAGGTGCGCCCGCGCCGTCGCGAACGCCGCCTGCAGGTCCTCCTCCGTCGTCATGTAGTCGATGGCGTCGTGGATCAGCACGGCGTCGAACGTCTGGCCGAGACGCACCGTCCTCATGTCGCCGGTATGGTGCGTTACCTCCGGGTTCAGGCGGCGCGAATGCTCGAGCATCGAATCGGAGAGGTCGACCGCGGTCGCGTCGAAACCGTCGGCGATGTGGTGCAGGAGATGTCCGCCCCCGGTCCCGAGTTCGAGGATGCGGGACCTGCCGGGGCCAAGCCGCTTGCGGAGCTCCCCCAGCAGGCAGGCGGCCTCGTCGGCGTAGTCCTCCGGCGGGCTCATCAGCGGCCACAGGTGCGCGAGGTCGGTGTAGAGGCGGTTGGATGAAGGCGTCATCGTGACGCCATGATATGCGTTGGCCGGGATTCCGGCTTCCGCGGGACAAAAAACTCGGCTGATTCAAAGTATGATTTTGAAACAGCCGAGATTTTGCGTATGGAATATAGATGTGTTGCCAGCGGTGAACACATGGGTAGGGGGTGACGTTATGCCAAGTCCCTTGGATTTCCCTTGCGACATAGAAGACAAGGCTAGAGGCGCGATATGTTGCGATGCTGCCCCTGGTGAGCTCTGCAAGATTGGGAACACTCAAAAGGCTAACCTCTATCACACTACTAGAAGAGAGCAAGTCCTCAGCGGTGAGTGTCCTCACTGCGGGGCGGTAGGCACTGATCCCTGCCTCAGACCTGACGGTAAGAAGTGGGGAAACACTGTTCACGCGGAACGTTACCGGGAGACCGCCCCCTTGACCTGACTGAGCCTTCCACTATGAGATCAGCCCCGTCGCAGCAGTCCGCGCCACTTCCAGCAGACCGCCCGGCCAGAACCCCAGCACGAGTATCGCCGCCGCCGTCACTCCGAGCGCAACCCTCGCCGAGAGCGTAGCGACGACGGGCGTGGCGTCTCCCGTGGACTGGCGAAGGTACATCGTGCGGATGATGCCTACGTAGTAGTAGGCGGAGACGACCGAGTTGACCGCTCCCACGACCGCCAGCCAGACCAGTCCTGAGTTCACGGCGGCGTTGAACAGGAAGAGCTTGCCCATGAACCCCACTGTCGGCGGGATGCCCGTGAGGCCCAGCAGCGCCACGGCCAGCACGAGCGCCGCAAGCGGAGCGCGCCTGCCCATGCCTGCCATCGCCTCGATGCGCTCGTCGCCGCTGCGCTGGGTAAGCACGATCACGGCGAAGAACGCCGCAAGCGTCATGGCGGCGTAGCCGCCCAGGTAGAAGAGGACGCTCGTGATGCCGGAAGCGTCCGGCGAACCCTGCCCGTGCGCCGTGACCGCGGCGACGCCGATGAGCATGTAGCCCGCGTGTGCGATGGCGCTGTACCCCAGCAGCCGCTTCACGTTGCCCTGCACTATCGCGACGAGGTTCCCTATCGTCATCGTGATGGCGGCCAGCGCGGCGAACAGCGTCGACCAGTCTGCCGACGAGCCGCCGAGCGCCTCGTAGAACAGGCGTAGCACTACTGCGAATGCGGCCGCCTTGCTGGCCGTCGCCAGGAACGCGCCGACGGGCGTGGGCGCGCCCTCGTACACGTCCGGCGTCCACATCTGGAACGGAACCATGGAGAGCTTGAAGCCGAAACCCGCCGTCGCCAGCACGGCGCCCGCCATCACCGCGAGCCCGCCGAACGGCCCCCCGGACGCACCCGCCGCCAGCGTCCGCGCGATGGTCGGCGCGCCGCTGTCCCCGGCCACCACCTGCATCGTGCCCGACGCCCCGTAGAGGAACGCGAACCCGTACAGCAGGAACGCGGACGACACGGCGGAGAGCAGCAGGTACTTCACTCCCGCCTCGATGGGCGCAACGCGCGTCCTTACGAACGCGGCCAGCGCCACCACCGGCAGTGTCGCCAGTTCCAGCGAAACGTAGATGGTGATGAGGTCGGCCGCTGCCGCAAGCAACATCAGACCGGTGGCCGAGAAGAGCACCAGTCCCGTGAACTCCGACTCGTACGGCCTGAACCGCTCCGCGTAGTCCGAGCCCGCGATGATGACGAGCGCTGCGGTCCCGGCGACGAGGAACTTGATGTACAACGCGAACTTGTCCACCACGAGCGAGTCGTTGAAGGCGGACTGCGTTCCGTTAGCGTGCACGTCGTCCCAGAGCGCCACGCCGAACAGGAACGTCGCGACGAGGCCGATCAGCGCGAGTGCGGGCGTCCACTGCCGCTGGCGGAAAACGAGGCCGGACAGCACCACAACGGTCGCCGCCACGGTGAGCGTAAGCTCCGGCGCGATGAGGAAGAGGTCTCTGCCTGTGATGCCCACGCGCTAGCCTCCCTGCCCCGCAACAAGGGACGCGCTCTCTGCGAAGGAGGCGATGATGGGACCGATGCCTGCGTCGAAAACGTCCGTGAGCAGCCCGGGATACACCCCGAATACGAAGATCGGCACGATCAACACGCCCATCGCGGCGACGTCCACGCGCGTTGCATCCTGAAGGTGGTTCCACCGTTCCAGGCGTGGACCGAACATCGTGCGCTGCGCCGTCCACAGGATGTAGCCCGCCGCGAGCACGACGCCGAACGCCGATAGCGCGGTCGCCAGCCCGTACGCGGGGAACGTGCCGAGGAACACCATGATCTCGGCGGCGAACCCGCTCGTCGTCGGCAGGCCGAGCGAGGCCAGCCCCGCGACCATGAACCCGATGGCGATCAGCGGCATACGTCCGGAGAGCCCGCCCATGTCCGGGATGTGCCGGGTGTGCGCACGGTCGTACACGAGCCCGACGACCACGAACAGCAGCCCGGTGATCGTCCCGTGTGTGAACAGTTGCATCGCGGCCCCGTTCAGCCCGGTGCCGTCCAGCTGCGACGCGCCCGCTCCCACCGACGCGAGCCCCAGCACGACGAATCCCATATGGCTGACGCTGCTGTACGCGACCAGCCGTTTCAGGTCCGTCTGCCGCATGACGATGAACGCGCCGTACAGCACGTTGACGACCGCCAGCAGCGCCAGCAGCGGCGCGGCCGCGGCCAGATCATCCGGGAACATGCCCGCGTTTATGCGGAGCAGCCCGTAGCCGCCCATCTTCAGCAGCACGCCTGCGAGCATCACGCTCACCGCCGTCGGCGCGTCTGTGTGCGCGTCCGGCAGCCATGTGTGCAGCGGCACGATGGGCAGCTTCACCGCGAAAGCAACCAGGAAGCCGCTGAACACCAGCGACGACGGCACGATGAGGTTCGTCAGGTCCTTGTGGATGAGCGCCGTCATGTCGAACGTGCGCTCGCCCGCCGGGAACGAGAAGTAGAGCGCCAGGATCGCCGCGAACATGAACGCCGAACCGAGGAACGTGAACAGCAGGAACTTCATCGCCGAGTAGTCCTTGCGTCCCGTCCCCCAGATGGAGATGAGGAAGAACATCGGCACGAGTTCCAGCTCCCAGAAGATGAAGAACAGGATCATGTCGAGCGACGCGAAGACGCCCATGACCGCGCCCTGCAGCAGGAGCAGCCACATGAAGTACTCGCGGACCCGGGTCTCCACCTTCCACGACACCAGCACCGCCGCCAGCCCCAGGATGCCGTTCAGCAGCACCAGCGGCGCGCTCAACCCATCGACCCCCATCAGGAACTCGATCCCGAATGCGGACACCCACGGCGCGCGCTGCACGAACTGGTACGTGTCCCCCTGCGCGTTGAAGATGACGTACATGGAGATGGTCAGCCCCAGCTCCGCCAGCACGGTCGTCAGCGCGATCAGGCGCGTCGTCCGGGAGGAGCCGCGTACCGCAAACGCCAGCGCGGCGCCGATCATGGGTAGGAATGTGATTGCGGTCAGCATCGTTCAGCGCATCAGGTAGTAGATGAGGATTACCGCCGCGCCCATCGAGACCCCCACGCCGTACACCTGGATGTGGCCGGTCTGCAGCTGGGCGATGGCGCGTCCGCTGTTGCGCCCCAGCCAGCCCACCAAGTCGGCCACACCGTCTACGACCCGCCGGTCGACCCAGTCGGAGACGAGGAACAGCCCGCGGTAGAGCGCGCGGCGGACGATGAGGTCCTCGTAGAGCGCGTCCATGTAGAACCGCTGCGCGAGCAGCCGGTGCCCGAACCGCCACAGGCGTCCGAACCCCTCGAACGAGACGGTGCGCGTCCCGTAAACGAGCACGGCCAGTCCGATGCCCGCCACTGCCACCGCGCTCGACGTGAGCGCGATGAAGACGTTGAACTTCGGCGCGTCCTCGTGCAGCAGGTGCGAGAACCAGTGCGCGGGCACGGGCCCGAGGTCGATGAGCGAGTTCGCCGCGAACCCGGAGCCGACGGCGAACACCGCCAGCACGATGAGCGGCAGGGTCATCACACGTGGGGACTCGTCCTGGTGAACGTGGTGGTGCGCCTCATCCGGTATCCGGTCCTCGTGCGGCACGGAGTCGATGCCGCCCCGGAAATCGCCGTGGAACGCCATGATGATGAGGCGGAACACGTAGAACGCGGTCATGAACGCCGCAGCAAGCGCCAGCCAGAACACGAGCTGCGACACGCCGCTGTTCGCCGCGTGCGCTCCGCTCCACGCCGTGCTCAGTATCTCGTCCTTGCTCCAGAACCCCGCGAGCGGGAATATCCCCGCGAGGCTCAGGCCGCCCACGAGCGTGGTCAGGTACGTCACTGGCATCCACTGGCGGATGCCGCCCATGTACCGCATGTCGAACGTGTGCACCGAGTGGTGCACCGACCCCGCGCCGAGGAAGAGCAGGCACTTGAAGAAGGCGTGGTTGAACAGGTGGAACATCGCCACCCCGGGCGCGCCCACGCCCAACGCCAGGAACATGTAACCCAGCTGGCTGACCGTCGAGAACGCAAGCACCCGCTTGATGTCGTTCGCGGCGAGGCCCATCGCTGCGGCGAACACGGCGGTGAACCCGCCGATGATAGCTACGGTGTTCATCGCCGCCGCGCTCTCCTCGAACAGCCCGAACAGCCGCGCAACGAGGAACACGCCGGCGGCGACCATCGTCGCAGCGTGGATGAGCGAACTCACCGGGGTCGGCCCTTCCATCGCGTCCGGAAGCCACGTGTGCAGCGGGAACTGCGCCGATTTGCCCGCGGCGCCCGCGAATAGTCCCAGCGCCGCCCACGTCGCCACCCCCGCGGATAGCATCGGCGCTGCGTCGAGGATGGCCGGGATCTCGAATGGGTTGAGACCCAACGCGGCGAACTCGCCCCGGTGCAGGAACAGGTACAGGATGCCGAGCATGAACCCGAAGTCCCCTATCCTCGTGACGATGAACGCCTTCTTCGCGGCCGCCGCCGCTGCAGGACGGTGGTGCCAGAACCCGATGAGCAGGTAGGAGAATAGCCCCACCAGCTCCCAGAACACGAACAGTTGGATGAGGTTGTACGCCAGCACCAGCCCCAGCATCGAGGCCGTGAACAGCGACATGTACGTGAAGTAGCGGGGGTAGTCGCTCCACTCCCCGTTCTCGTCGTGCGCGTCCTTGCGCATATAGCCCAGCGAGAACACCTGCACGACAGTGCTGACGCCCGAAACGACCGCCGCCATGATGGCCGACAGCGGGTCGAGAAAGATGCCCACCGTCATGTGGAAGCCGTCCTGCGCTCCGATCGCGCCGACGGCGAACCACGTGTGCGGCTCGTAGCCTGCGTCGCCGTTCCCCATCGCGCCGTTGACCGCGATGAGGCTCAGCACGAACGCCGCGCCGGTCCCGGCAATGGCCACGTAGCCGGCGTACCGCCACAGCGAGGGCGACCACGGCCTGAGCACCGCGATGCTGAACACACCCGCCAGGAGCGGCAGGCCGATGATGAGCCAGGCTGCTGCTTCCGGGAGCATCTCCTACAACTTCCTCAGGATCTCGTCCGCCACGTGCTCCCGCCCTCGCGGCACCATGATGCGGAACGCCGACGTCTCGCTGTACTCCAGCAGCCCGCCTTCCGGCAGCAGGCGCACCGGCAGGCCCTCGCCCTCGAGGATCTCCTTCCACATCTCGGCGAGCATCAGGTTCGGCGCCTTCTTGTAGTCAACCCACATCGCGAGTCCCGCTAACGCCGCAGCGTGCTCAGGTCTGAGATATGCACCGTGTCGCGCCGCCGTGCCAGCGCGATGATGAGCGCGAGCCCGAGCGCAACCTCCGCCGCGGCAACCACGATGACGAACACCGCCAGCGTCTGCCCCTCCAGTACGAAGCGCTCGGCCCCTGCGCCGGAGAGTCGCAGCCCCGCTGGAACGGTGTAGCGCGAGAACGCCACCAGCGCGAGGTTCACCGCGTTGAACATGATCTCCACGGACATGATCACCGCGATGATGTGCTTGCGCGACAGCACGCCGTACAGCCCGATGCAGAACAGGACCGCCGAGATGATGAGCAGACGCTCAAGCATCGCGCCGCTCCCGTACCAGCGATAGCGCCCCGATGACCGCGGCAAGCAGCAGCACCCCCGCGACCTCGAACGCGAGCACGTAGTCGCTCAGAAGCAGCCGTCCCAGTTGGGTCGGCGTCTCCACGAACACGGTCGCTATCGGCCCCGGCAGCGAGTCCGGCAGCAGCGACCACTCCGCCTGCACGATGCTGTAGGCGAGCGCCGCAAGCAACGCCGCTCCCATCATGAATGCCACCGGCTGCACCGCGGTCGACTGGTTTCCCGTGTCCACGTCCCGCGTCATCATCACGGCGAATATCACCAGCACGGCGATACCGCCGCCGTACACCAGCACCTGCACTACCGCCAGGAACTCCGCGTTCACCATCGCGAAGAGCCCCGCGATGCCGAGGAAGCTCACCACCAGCATCAGCGCCGCCCGGAAGATGCTGCGCAGGTGCACAACGAGCGCAGCGGACCCGATGGTCACCACCGCCAGCGTCCAGAACACGATCTCGGAGAAGAGGTTGTCGAACGCCACGGCTACTGTTCACTCCCGTAGTCGCCCGCCGCGCTGGAGCGGTGGTCCATCTCCTCCGGCATCTGCCCCGGACGCTTGGGGTGCCAGATGAACGGCTCGCGCCCCACGCTCCGCCACTCCTGCGACTCGTCGTGGTGCGGGTCTGCCTTCTCCCGTTCCAACTGCGGGCGGAACCACGTGCTCGGGTGCTTCTCCCGCTGCTTCAGCGTGTCGATGTCGATCACGAGGTCAGCCCGGCTGTAACGC
Organism: Dehalococcoidia bacterium; assembly: GCA_034423175.1. GTDB lineage: Bacteria > Chloroflexota > Dehalococcoidia > Lucifugimonadales > Australimonadaceae > Bin16. The sequence continues at coordinate 34,519 of DAOUJA010000070.1, read as the reverse complement.
GCTGCTTCGAAGCCGGAGCCCATGTGCAGCGCGTCGTAGGGGCACGCCTCCACGCACAGCCCGCAGTACATGCAGCGCGCCTGGTCTATGTCGAAGACCTCCACCTTGTAGCTGCCGCCGTCCTGCTCGTTGCCCCCATCCGGGTCCGTGACGATGCGGATGATGCCCAGCGGGCAGTATTTCGCGCAGCTCGCGCATCCGGTGCACCGCTCCTCGTACCAGGTGAACTCCTGCCCCCGGAACCGCGGGTGCTGCGGGATGCGCGCTTCCGGGTACTGGATGGTGAACGGACGCCGCACGAGGTTGCGCAGTGTCACCCCCAGGCCGCGCAGTATGCCGGTGCCGTACATCAGCGGCCCTCCGTTGAGAACGCGGCGGGCGCGGGCGGCGCGGTGCGCAGCGAGACAGCCTTGGACCACAGCACCGCTGCCGGGACCGTGACGGCCCAGTTGATAGCCGACATGATGAGCAACTCCGCGACGCCCCGCTCCGGCCAGACGATGACCTCAGCCGCGAGCAGCAGCACGTTCAGCAGGCTCAGCGGGAACAGGTACTTCCACGCCACCGCGAGTATCTGGTCGAGCCGGAAGCGCGGCAGCGTCGCCCGCACCCATACCGCCACGAACACGAACCCCGCCACCTTGAGCAGGAACCACACGTGCGACGGCAGGATCGCCCACTTCCAGCCCTGCAGGAACAGCGCCGCGAAGATCGCGCCTGCCACGACGGTATTCGTGAACTCCGCCAGCATGAACACGCCGTACTTCATGCCGCTGTACTCCGTCATGTAACCGGCAACGAGCTCCGACTCCGCCTCCGTCACGTCGAACGGCGCGCGGTTCAGCTCCGCCGATACGGCGGCGAGGAAGATCAGCGCGCCCAGCGGCGTCACGAACAGGAACGGCAACGCCTGCGCCTCCACCACGTCGACCAGCGACATGGACTGCGCCAGCACGGTCACGCCCAGCAGCGCCATCACCAGCGGCACCTCGTAGCTCACCAGCATCGCCACCGCGCGCATGCTCCCGAACAGCGAGAAACTGTTGGGTGAGGCGTACCCCGCCATCATCACCGCGATGGTCGAGATGCCGCTCACCGCCGCGATATACAGCACGGCGATGTTCAGGTCCGCGAGCCACGACTCTGCGCCGAACGGGATGACCGCGAGCACGAGCAGCGTCGGCGCGAGCATCACCACCGGGGCGAGCGTGAAGACCACCCGGTCCGCCCCCACCGCGATGATGTCTTCCTTCGTCACCAGCTTGATCGCGTCGGCTATCGGCTGGAGCACCCCGAACGGCCCCGCGCGGTTGGGCCCCAGCCGCCCCTGGAAGCGTCCGAGCAGCCGACGCTCGAACCACGTGTACACCGTGCCGATGAGCAGCACTGCGTTCGTCACCAACAGGACGATCGCCATCCCTGCCACCGCGTAGGCGACCCACGACCACTCCTCGCCCAGCAGATCCTGCACGAACTCGTAGACGTTCCGGTAGATGACGTTCCCTGCGAGCGTCTCCCCCATCAGCGGTCAACCTCGCCCATGTTGAAGTCGAGGCTCCCCAGCGTCACGATCGCGTCCGCCAGCTTCCACCCCACCAGCATCTCCCTGAACAACGTAAGGCTCATGAAGGACGGGGAGCGCACGTGGCAGCGGTACGGCGCTATCGAGCCGTCGCTCACCAGGTAGAACCCCAGCTCGCCCTTGGGCGCCTCTATGGGCACGTACGCTTCGCCCGGCGGCGGACGGAACAGCATCGCCATCGTCGTCCGCACCGGCCCCGGCTCTATCTGCTCGCAGCACTGCTCGATGATGAGGAGCGACTGTCGCACCTCCAGCATCCGCACCCAGAAGCGGTCGAAGTTGTCCCCGCCCTCGCACGTCGGCACCTCGAACTCCACCCGGTCGTACACGTCGTAGGGCGCCGCCTTGCGCCAGTCCCACTCCACGCCGGACGCGCGCAGGATGGGGCCCGTGAAAGACGCCGCGACTGCGTCCTCCGCCGACACCGGCGCGACCCCGATCGTGCGGCTCTTGACGATCTCGCTGTCGAACACCAGTGTCTGCAGCTCGTCCGCGTACCCCGGCATGTCGTTCAGAAAAGAGCGGAGCGCGGGCCAGAACTCCTCCGGCGCGTCCTGCAGTACGCCCCCGATGCGCATGTAGGAGAGCGTGATGCGCGCGCCGCACAGCATCTCGAACATGTCCAGGATGCGCTCGCGCTCGCGGAACGCGTACATCAACGCCGTCCCGCCGAACACGCCCAGCTCCTGGAGGAAGAACCCCACGCCGATCAGGTGACTCGCGACGCGCTGCAACTCCGCGGCGATGACCCGCAGGTACTTCCCGCGGTCCGGCGGCTCGATGCCCACCAGCCGCTCGCAGGAGAGCACGTACGCCTGGTTGTTCGTCATCGACGCGACATAGTCCAGCCGGTCGGTCAGCGTGATGACCTGCGTGTACTGCCGCTCCTCCGCCAGCTTCTCCGTGCCCCGGTGCAGGTACCCGATGACCGGCTCCGCGTCGAGGATGTTCTCCCCGTCGAACGTCAGCTTCATGCGGAAAACGCCGTGCGTGCTCGGGTGGTGCGGCCCCACGTTGACGACGACAGGCTCGGTCCGCAGCGTCATCCCTATCCCCCCTGCGGCCAGGAGTAGGGGAGCGGCGGCTCGAGGTAGTCCCGCCGCAGCGGATGTCCCTGGAACCCCTCCCACGTGAGGATCCTTCTCAGATTGGGGTGGCCCTCGAACGCCACGCCCATCAGGTCCCACGCCTCCCGCTCCTGCAGCACCGCGCCGCGCCACACCCCGGAGACGCTCGGCAGCGAGACCTCGTCTCTGCCGTACACCCGGGCCTTGAGGATGGCGGTCGCGTTCCTGCTCAGCGACGTGAGGTGGTAGACCGCCTCGAAGTACTCGACGTAGTCCACCGCGGTGAGCGAGCCGAGCATCTTGTAGTCGTGCTCGGGGTCGTCACGGAGGAACGCGCACACATCCGCTATAGCGCCTGGCTCCACCCATACGGCGCTCTCGTCGGACCCGAGCACGGCATCCGGGAACCGGGAGCGCAGCGACTCGGCCAGCGCATTGCCTGCCGTAGCGGTCGTCATGCGCGGTCCACTCCCGCGGCGTCCTGCCCCACGCTGTACTTCTTGATCTTCTCGTGCAGCTGCATGATGCCGTAGAGCAGGGCGTCGGGGCGGGGCGGGCACCCCGGAACGTACACGTCCACCGGCACGATGTGGTTCACGCCGGGCACCACGCTGTAGCCCTGGTAGTAGGGGCCGCCGCTCGTCGCGCAGACCCCCATCGCGATCACCCACTTCGGCTCCGCCATCTGGTCGTAGATGCGGCGCACGGCGGGCGCCATCTTCCACGTGAGCGTCCCGGACACGATGAGCAGGTCCGCTTGCCGGGGCGTCGCACGCATCGCCTCCATCCCGAATCGCGCGAGGTCGAAGCGCGACATCGCCGAAGCGATCATCTCGAACACGCAGCACGCCAGCCCGAACGCCACCGGCCACACCGCCGAGCGCCGCCCCCAGTTCAGCAGCGCGTCCACGGACGTGACCGCCACGTTGCGCGCGATATCCTCAGGCACCTGGATCGCGGGCTCGGGGAACGCTTCCTGCGCGTTCCACTTCAACTGCTCGACAGCCTCGCCCTCGATGCGGTCGATGTCCCAGCCGGGCATCGCCTGCCCGTAGACCGCGCCGTGCTCCTCTCCTCCTGTCAGGAGAGAAGGCACAGAGAGAGACGAGTGCTCATTCGGGTTGACCATGGCCTGCTCGGCAGATTCCTCCCATGGCAGGGCCGGACCCCACGGATTCAGGGGTGACCACGAGCGCGAGCATAGCACAGCAGGAGCGTAAGTGAAACGCCGCACAATCCACCCCCGTCTTTCCAGCGGTGGCCGGAATCCAGGATGGCCGACAGGCCACGAAGGGCATGGTCGAGGTGAGGCTGCCCACCCCGTCTTTCCAGCGCAGGCTGGAATCCAGGATGGCCGACAGGCCACGAGGGGCGTGGTCGAGGCGAGGCTGCCCACCCCTGTCTTTCCAGCGGAGGCTGGAATCCAGGATGGCCGACAGGCCACGAAGGGCCAGGGAGGGCACCGGAGGTCCGCTGAGGCGGGGGCCGCGCTGTTGCCCCCTTCTGCTAGTCTATGCCCATGAACGACTCCACTCCCGACACCCAGGCCCGTATCGATGAGATAGCCGCGCGTTCACTCGACGAGTTCCGCGCCAAGCACGAACGGCGCGAGCAGGCGATCAAGGTCTCCCGCGAGGTGGTGCGCACCTCGGCGAACGCCATCCGCGCCATCCACCGCAACGAGCTCGATGAAGCGCGCGAGCTCATCGCTGCGGCTGGCGCCCTCGTGCGCGAGACCCAGCAGACCCTCGAGGGTCACGCGGACCTCTACTTCACCGGCTACACCCAGGACGCCCAGAAGGAGTACGCCGAGGCCTGCGCCGTCCTCGCGTTCATCGCCCGCACGCAGCTCCCCCTCCCCGCGGACATCGGCGTCGAGACCCCCTCCTACCTGAACGGGCTCGCCGAGGCCGCGAGCGAACTCCGGCGCTACATCCTCGACTCCCTCCGGCGCGACGACGACTCCCGCGCGGAGGAGCTGATGCGCTACATGGACGACGTCTACAACATCCTCGTCGTCATGGACTTCCCGGACGCCCTCACCTCCGGCCTGCGCCGCACCACGGACCAGCTTCGCGGCGTCCTCGAACGCACCCGCGGCGACCTCACCATGACCATGCGCCAGCGCCGCCTCGAACGCCTCCTCAACGACCGCTCCGCCACCTGACGGAGCGGGATAAGATTGCATCGTGGTCACTGACACACCATCTACTCAGAATTGGGTAACCCCCTCGATGCTCAAGTGGGAACGCGAGCAGATGGGGCTTACCGTTGGCGACATTGCGGCCAAGTTAGATGTCATACCCACAGCGATTCACGCTTGGGAGGATGGCGAGGCGATGCCATCGCTGGCCGACCTTCGGCGCTTGGCTGAGGAGTACCTTTGCCCCGTAGGGCATTTTTTCCTGGACGCGCCACCCCCGGAAGTCGAGCGGTTGGACTATCGTGGCCTTGACGAGAGCAAGATGGGGAGCCTGAGCTACGAATCCCGAAAGAGGCTTCGGCAGTTCATTCGCCTGATGGAGATAGGATCGGACTGGCTTGAGCGGGTAGGTGCCCTGCGAGAAGCTCGGATACCTGCTCTCCAACTGGATAGACCCGACGACGCCGCTGCGGAAGTAAGCGACCTCCTCGGCATGACATGGACGGTACGGGAGGGATGGCAGACCTCGGGTGAAGCATTCGTTGGATGGCGGACTGCGATCGAGCACCGCAATGTGTTTGTGTTCGCGCTCAATCTCCCAACCAGTGAAGTGAGAGGCGCATCAACATGGCCGGAGCGGGGACTCCCTGGCATCCTCGTCAACCATTCAGACGCGGAGGCTGCAACCGGGCGGATTTTCACGCTGCTTCATGAATTCGTGCACTTGCTTGTAAGGAGAGCGGGTGTCGTCTGCGACTTCCGTGGTCAACGGGAGGTGGAGACCTTTGCGAATCGCGTCGCCGCGCGTGTCCTCGTTCCTTCTGAGCAGTTGGACTCCCGACTATCCGACCCTGCACTGCAAAGACTTGGAGGTACTTGGACTGAGAGGAAACTGGACTTCGTGAGAGGTCCCTTTCATGCCAGCCGTGACACCATCGCCATACTCTTGGAAGAGCGTGGGCTGGTGGAGCGCGGCTATTACCAGGAGCGCCGTGCCGTTTGGGAGAAACGGAAGCCTTTTGTTCGTGGGGGTTCAAGAAAGGGCCAGACGAAGCCAACACTGAAGTACCGCGAACTCGGTGTGGGGATGTCCGAGCTGTTGCTGTCAGCAGCAGCGAATGAGAGCGTGTCTCCTCTCGACGTGGCCGAAGTGCTAGACATGCCGCTGCATCGGCTGCCGGAGTTTGCCGAGGTCGTACAGGCGTCGTAGTAGTATGACGTCCCAGCGCGATAGCCCTCTCTTCTGTTGTGACGCCAACGTACTCATTCAGTTCATACGCGCAAGGCGATTCGCGGAGTTGGAGCGGCTAGTCCACCGTGATTTGCTGAGAATCCCCCTAGGGGTCTACCAAGAGGTTTACCCACAGCAGCGTGAGGGACATGAGAAACGAATTTTGGCGCGCTGGAAATCTGAGGGAGTGGTCGTTGATCTGGACACAGACTTGGCCGCAAGAGCACTGATTCGAGGAATAGAAAGGAATTACGGACGGCCTTTCTCCGTAGGGGGCTTTACCTATGGGGGGTTGTGGAAAGGCAGATCCGGTCGTGCTGCCGCCGACGCGGAGGTCGTTGCGGCAGCGAAGGCTAATGGTTGGGCAGTGATTTCAAACGACGTTTCCATTCACGGGGCATGTCTGTTGGAAGAAGTCGATTGCTATCGTTGGGAGTATCTCTTGCGGTAGGAGAGCAGGCGAGGGCTGATCAGACAGAGCAACAGGAAGAGTCGAACTCCTCGAGCCAACCGCACCTGTTTGACCTGAACATGCCCTGACAGAGACAATGCCCTACTGCCGGGACCCGGCACTCATCATAAGTACGGGGCAGTCGCGGGCCGTGCCCATGCCCCCAGGAGGTAGATGCTGATGGAAGGCCTCATACTGGCCATTGTTGCGGGCGCTGTGGCGCTCGTTTTTGCTGTGTATCTCGCCATGCGCGTGCTGAGCGCTGACGAAGGCACCGATCGCATGAAGGAGATCGGCGCGGCCATCCAGGAGGGCGCCAACGCCTTCCTCAAGCGCGAGTACACCGTCCTCGCGGGCTTCGTCGTTGTCGTGTTCGTCGTCCTGCTCGTCCTCGGACTCGTCCGCGAGGAACAGAACGAGATGACGGCGGTCGCCTATCTCGTGGGTGCCATCTCATCCGCGGTGGCAGGCTTCATCGGTATGCGCATCGCGGTCAAGTCCAACATGCGGACGGCTGCCGCCGCCCGCACCGGCCTGAACCGCGCGCTCCGCGTCGCCTTCTCCAGCGGCGGCGTCATGGGCATCACCGTCGTCGGCATCGGACTGCTCGGCGCCGTAGCGCTGTGGCTGATATTCCACGATAAGGACATCGTCGCCGGGTTCAGCTTCGGCGCGTCCAGCATCGCCCTCTTCGCCCGTGTTGGCGGCGGCATCTACACCAAGGCCGCCGACGTGGGTGGCGACCTCGCCGGAAAGGTCGAGGCCGGCATTCCGGAGGACGACCCCCGCAACGCCGCCGTCATCGCTGACAACGTCGGCGACAACGTCGGCGACGTCGCCGGCATGGGCGCGGACCTCTTCGAGTCCTACGTCGGCTCCATCATCGCGAGCCTGGCCCTCGCTGCGACGGGAACTGCAGTCCTCATCGGCGTTGACGAGTCTCGCGTCGACATCGAGGTCGACTCCGCTCTCGCGGTGCTCCCCTTCCTCATCGCCGCCGTCGGCATCGCCGCATCCATCATCGGCACGTTCCTCGTCCGCACGGGCGAGACGACCAACATCGGCAGTTTGCTCTGGTCGCTTCGGCGCGGCATCTTCGCCGCAGGCTTCCTCGCGCTTGTCGGTTCCTTCGGCGCCATCTACTGGCTGTTCGAAGTGGATGGCGGGTTCGGCATGGATAAGGTCTGGCAGTTCTGGGGCGCGGTTGCCGTCGGACTGGGCGCCGGCGTCATCATCGGCGTCAGCACCGAGTACTACACCAGCTACGAATACAAGCCGACGAAGGGCATCGCCGCCCGCTCCGTCACCGGCCCGGCCACCATCATCATCAGCGGCTTCGCTACAGGCATGCTCAGCACTGCTATCCCGCTCATCGTTATCGCGGCCGCGGTCATCGGCGCGCATGAACTCGCCGGGCTCTACGGCATCGCCATCGCCGCGGTTGGAATGCTCTCAACCCTCGGCATCACGCTCGCGACGGACGCCTACGGCCCTGTCGCCGACAACGCGGGCGCCATCGCCGAGCAGGCCCACCTCGACCCCGAGGTCCGCGAGCGCACCGACGCGCTCGACTCGCTCGGCAACACCACCGCCGCCACCGGCAAGGGCTTCGCCATCGGCTCGGCGGTGCTCACCTCGCTCGCTCTGATGGCCGCCTACGCCAAGGTCGTCGGTCTCGAGGCCATCGACCTGTTGGAGGTCTCGACGCTCGTCGGACTGCTCATCGGCGCGCTGATGCCGTTCATTTTCAGCGCCCTCACCATGGAGGCCGTGGGCCGGGCCGCTCAGGACATGGTCGAAGAGGTGCGCCGGCAGTTCAACGAGATCCCCGGCCTGCGCGAGGGCAAGGAAGGCGTTCGCGCTGAGTATGCCCGCTGCGTGGACATCAGCACCCAGGGCGCGCTGCGGGAGATGATCATCCCCGGTCTGCTCGCCGTCGTCGTACCCATCGTCGTCGGTGTCATCCCGTTCCTCGGCAAGGAGGCGGTGGGCGGACTGCTCATCGGCGCGATCGCCGCGGGAGCGCTGCTCGCCATCACCATGGCGAACTCCGGCGGCGCGTGGGACAACGCCAAGAAGTACATCGAGGCCGGCGCCCACGGCGGCAAGGGCACCGATGAGCACGCCGCCGCCGTGGTTGGCGACACCGTCGGCGACCCCTTCAAGGACACGTCCGGCCCCTCGCTCAACATCCTCATCAAGCTCATGTCCATCGTTGCCGTCGTCTTCGGCACCGCCTTCGCCGGATAGGAGCAGGAGCGTCTGCGAAACGCATCGGGGCGGCTGCACACGCAACCGCCCCGATTTGTGGATACGGCGGGCAGAGAGAACTCCCCCTGGTGAAGATCGCGTCATCTGCCCCTTACCTGTTGCCTGCCGGATCCGCTACGCTGGACGCAAGCACGCGGCTCACCTGCAACTGAAGGCGTCGCGGACATGGAAAGGGTCCCCGCCTGCAAAGGCAGAAACTTTGAAATGCATGAGCCCCTTGGTCCCTTGGTCGCGGGAAGCAGGCCGTGGCCTTGGAAACGCCCCTGACCAAGGAGACCAAGAAGCTCAGATTGAGGGTCTGACTCACTCCTGAGATCGGACCAAGAAGCTCAGGATCGGGGCTCCCTTGAGCGCCTTGGTCCAACTGGCGCTGCGGCGAACACCCCGACCACGGAGGAGAACCATGGACCTCGGCATAACTGGCAAGCGGGCGCTCGTGACCGGAGGCACGCGAGGCATCGGCTACGCCATCGCGTGGGAGCTGGCCCGCGAGGGCGTCGACGTGGCCCTCTGCGCTCGCGACGAGGCCGCGGCGCGCGACGTCGCCGCCGAGATCGCCGCCGGCACCGGGGTGCGCGTCGTCGGCTTCCGCGCCGACACCGGCATCGCGGAGGACGTGATGCGCCTCGTGGCCGATGCGGCGGATGCGCTCGGTGGGCTGGACATCCTCGTGAACAACGCCGCCCGGGTCGGTTTCGCCGGCGGCCCGGACACGCTCGGGCAGTTGAACGAGGAGATGCTGCGCGACGACTTCGACGTCAAGGTCATGGGCTACCTCCGCTGCGCCCAGCACGCCGCCCCTTACATGGAGAGCGCCGGATGGGGCCGCATCGTCAACATGGACGGCATGGCCGCCCGCAACGCTGCCGGTATCAGCGGCGGGCTCCGCAACGCCGCGGTGATGAACTTCACCAAGGTCATGTCGGAGGAGCTCGGCCCGAAGGGCATCACCGTCAACGCCGTCCATCCCGCCGTGAGCAGGACGGAGGCCCTTGTCGAGCGGCTCGAACGCACCGCCGAGCGCGAGGGAATCACGCTCGCGGAGGCGGAGCAGCGCGCCGCCCGCAGCAACGCCATCCGCCGCCTCGTCACGGTCGATGAGATCGCGTCGGTCGTCGTCTTCCTCTGCTCGCAGCAGGCGGGCTGCATCACCGGCGAGGCCGTCGCCCCCGCGGGCGGCAACTCCCGCGCCGTCTTCTACTAGCGGGAGGCCCGCCTTGACACGTACCAACGTCAGCGGCAACAGCCCGTACGAGGGCTCCATCGGCTTCTCCCGCGCCGTGCGGATGGGGAACGCCGTCTACGTTTCCGGCACCGTCGCGACCGCAGCCGACGGCTCGGTGGCGGGCGTCGGCGACGCCTACGCGCAGGCCGTGCAGACGCTCCGCAACATCGAGGCCGCGCTGCAGAAGGCGGGCACGTCCCTCGCCGACGTCGTCCGCACGCGCACGTACGTGACCGACATCGCCAACTGGGAGGCGGTCGCGCGCGCTCACGGCGAGTTCTTCCGCGACGTGCGCCCCGCTTCAACGATGGTCGAGGTGAGCCGCCTCATCGACCCCGACATGCTCGTCGAGATCGAGGCCGACGCCCTCATCGAGTAGCCCGGCTACGACACCGGCAGGCCAACGCCCCGGCGCAGGATGTCCGCGGCGCTGACGCCGACGGGCAGCGCGTCCCCGCACCACACGACATACTGGTCGGGACGCACGAGGATGAGCCGCGACTCGTACGCCGCCCGGCTCTCCGCGTAGCTGTCGCGGACGACCGTGAGCGGGACGCCCAGCGAGCGCGCGGCGTCCTCGAAACCTCCCGTGATCGCGGCATCGGCGTCGAACGCCAGCAGCGTGAAGTCCGGACCGAACCCCTCGTGGACCCCGCGCCCGTCGGACAGCGTGCTCGGCGGCAGGTGGTGTCCTGCCCGCGCCGTGAACGTGTGGCTGCCGTGAGCGCTGCTCACGCCGCCCGGCGGCCCCCACACCACGGGCGAACCCTCGTAGTGAGGCTCGTAGACGCCGATCCGCGACCTGCGCCCCATCCCCTTCCACTGCTCCTCGAACTCCGCCCGGTCCCGCTCCGGGCTGTAACGCTCCAGGAACTCCCGGTCGGACTTGATGCCTGCGGCGATGAAGTCCTGCCCCGTCTCCCAGAAGATGGGCCGCCGCTCCTCCCCGTACGACTCCAGCAGCGCCTCGCCGCCCCGGCCGTTGAGCACGGCCGCGAGCTTCCAGCCCAGGTTCACCGCGTCCTCCAGTCCGTTGTTCAGCCCGTACGCCCCGTACGGCGGGTGGCTGTGCGCCGCGTCCCCGGCGATGAACAGGCGCCCGTTGCGGTACGAGTCCGCCACGATGACGCGCAGGTCCCAGAACCCGACGTGCTCGAACTCCGCCCGGAACTCCAGCCCTGCCGCGCGGTTCAGGAGCCCCTGGAAGTCGTAGGTCTCCTTCTCCGAGTCGTTCGGTACCGGCGCGTGGAAGAACCACCCTTCCCCAACGTCCACGCGCCCGAAGAACATCCAGTACCCCTGCAGCTCCGGGTCCATCGCCCGGTACGTCGTCACCTCCGGGAACCGCGAGAACGCCTCGTGCAGCTCACGCGACTTGAACACCGCCAGCAGCATCTTCTGTTCGAAGTCCTCCCCGCTGGACGTGATCCCCGCGCACTCCCGCACGAACGACCGCGCGCCGTCGCACCCCACGACGTATGCCGCTTCGAGCGTTCGCCGCTCGCCTGCCGCATCTCCGCGAACGTCGTCCTCCGGACCGAACCCGGCCCAGGCGAAGCCGTCGCTCGTCGCGCCCGTCTCCACGATGCCGACGCGCACGCCGTCCGCACCCTGCTCGACCGCATCCGTGGTCCAGCCGAAATACGTCGTGACGCTCGGGAGCGTCGCCAGCTTCGCGCGCAGTACGGCCTCCGTCAGGTACTGCGGCAGGCGGTCGTTCTCCTCGTAGTAGAACGACTGCACCGTCTCCCGTCCCGGCGGCGTGTACCAGTGGTCGCTCATCAGGTGCTTGTACGCCGTCACGCCGCCGATGGGGTAGCTGTTCGGCATCACGCGGGCCGCGCGCAGCTCCTCCACGATGCCCCAGAAGTAGAAGTGCTCCAGCGTGCGCTGGCTCAGGTTCTGCCCCTTGGGGATGCGCTGCGGCTCCGGGTAGCGCTCGACCACCGCGCACGAGACGCCCCGCGTCCCAAGCTCCACCGCGAGGGCGGCTCCCACCGGCCCCCCGCCAACGATGACTACCTGGTAGCTATCGGCCATGCTGCTGCTCCGCCTGCGGTCTGCCCTGTCTGTCTACTGCAACGGCAGCGGCGGCTGCAACCATGCCCCGGTCGTGTTCACCTCTATCCGCGTAACCCACTTCACCCACTCGAATCCCCGCTTTCCCGGCACCACCAGCCGCACCGGCGCGCCGTGACCGTGCGACAGCCGCTCACCGCCCACGTGCGTCGCGAGCAGCAGCCCCTCGGCGTGACGGAGCCCGAACCGCCGGTAGTACCCCGTCGCCGACGTCACCGTGACGCTTGCCGCCGCGGTCTGTGGGCGCGCTCGCTCCAGCAGTGTGCCCATCCGCACGCCCCGCCACGTCTGCGTCGAGTGCCACCCGCCCGTGCAGTCCAGCACCGCCGTCTCCTCTTCGTCAGCCGTCAGGTCGTCGTACCGCACGGTCTGTGGGACGTCCACCGCGCCGTCTATCGTGAGCGTCCACGACTCGCGGTCGATCCGCTCCAGCGAGTCGTTCAGCCACGATGTCGTGGGGAAAGCGTTGCCGGTGAAGTCGCCCGCCGCGTACGAGCCCGTGAACCGCTTCGCCTGTGCGATGCCCGTCGCGCCGTCGACCCGCACCCCGATCTGCCAGAGGACTGTCCCTGCGAGTGCCAACCCGCCCAGCCGCAGCACGGACCGCCGCTCCGCCCAGTACCGCGGGCGCAGCAGCTTCCGGTACCGCGCAAGGTGCCACACGATCATCGGCGCGATGAGGAACACCAGCAGCGCGTGCCACGTCATGCCGGACGAACCGAGGTAGGAGAACTGCCCGACGTGCGACCACGCCACGCCCAGCATGATGTCCGTGAGCAGAAGCGTAAGCGCTCCCACCGCCACCCAGTCCTGCCCTGTCCACCTGCCCCAGCGCCGCTTGAGCGGGCGGAGCAGGTTCGGCACCTTCCATACCAGCACCGCCACCACCGCCAGCCCCGCCGCGCGGTGCGCACTCGCCTGCCACGCCTGCTCCGGCTCTGCCGCGACGAATGCGTAGTAGCCCGTCACGATCGATCCCGTGGCGATCAGCAGCACGAACATGTTTGCCCACGGGTGCTTCATCCTGCGCTCCGCCTGCCCCTGCAACCATGGTACGCCCGCCGCTGCTAGAATGGCGCTTCCCCGAGGAGAGATACATGACGGTTCTGAGCGACCGGACCATACGCGAGGAGTTGGCCAGCGGCCGCATCGTCATAGACCCGCTCATGGAAGGCTGCATCCAGCCTGCCAGCGTCGACCTGCACCTCGGACGCAGCTTCCTCGTCTTCCGGAACAACCACGTCCCCTACATAGACGTCCGCGCAATGAACGAGACGCTCACGGAGCAGGTCACCGTCGGCGACGACGTCCCCTTCATGCTGCACCCCGGCGAGTTCGTGCTCGGCAGCACGCTCGAGCACGTCGAGGTCCCGGCCGACCTCGTCGCGAGGCTGGAGGGCAAGAGCTCGCTCGGGCGCGTGGGGCTGCTCATCCACTCCACCGCCGGCTACGTCGATCCCGGCTGGAAGGGGCGCCTCACCCTGGAGTTGAGCAACGTCTCCAACCTCCCCATCACGCTCTACTACCGCATGAAGATCGGCCAGATATCGTTCCTGCGCCTCTCCACACCCGCGGAACACCTCTACGGCTCGGCGGAACTCGGCTCCAAGTACCAGGGCCAGCAGGAGCCCACTGCCAGCCGCATCCAGATGGACTTCGACCCACCCCCCAACGCCGCACCCCCTGCCTGATTGCTGCCTCGTCCGTCGTTCCTGCGGAGGCAGGAACCTCGCCCCGTCCCCTGGACCCTGCAATGAGGGAGTGCAGAGGGGCTCCGCCCTCTGCCGGGGGCGCGGGGGTGTCCCCCGCAAGCGCCACCCCTGCCTCCAGGTGCGCAACACGACTACCCGATGCGCACCGCTATACTGGCGCAAGAGCTCTGCGCAGCCTCGCGAGGCATCACGTCGTGACCACAACGGACCACATGAGGCGGGCCATCGACCTCGCCCGCCAGTCGGTTGGCAGCACCAGCCCCAACCCGCCCGTCGGCGCGGTGCTCGTGCGCGACGGACGCGTCGTCGGCGAGGGGCGCACCCAGCCGCCCGGCGGTCCCCACGCCGAGGCCGAAGCGCTCCGCACGGCGGGCGATGCAGCGCGCGGCGCGGACCTCTACGTGACGCTCGAGCCGTGCGCGCACCACGGACGGACTCCCCCCTGCGCAGAAGCCCTCGTTGAGGCGGGCGTCGCGTCGGTGCGCGTCGCCGTGATGGACCCCGCCCCGCACACCGCCGGCCGCGGCGTCGAGCGCCTGCGGGACGCGGGCATACCCGTCACGGTGGACGACGGCCCCACGGAGGCGCGGCAGCTCGTCGAGGCGTTCGCGAAGCACGTCGCCACCGGGCTGCCGTTCGTCGTCGCGAAGTTCGCCATGAGCCTGGACGGCAGGATCGCCTCACGCTCCGGGGACTCCCGCTGGATATCGAACGAGACCTCGCGCCGGGAGGCGCATCGCCTGCGCGCCGAGGCCGACGCCGTCATGGTCGGCATCGGTACCGCCCTGGCCGACGACCCTCTTCTCACCGTGCGCGACGCCCCACTGCCCGCTCGCGGCCAGCCGCTCCGCGTCGTCGTCGACAGCTCGGGACGCCTCCCTGCGGACGCCGCCATGCTCGCCGCGGAGGGGACAACGCTCGTCGCGGTGGCCTCGCCGGAAGCGGCGCGGGCAGTCGAATCGCTCGGGGCCGAGGCTATCGTTGCCCCCGGCAGCGATGGCCGCGTCGACCTCCCGCGCCTCCTCGCCGGACTCGGCGCGCGGGACGTGATGTCGCTGCTCGTGGAGGGCGGGGCAGCCCTCCACGGCGCGCTCTTCGCGGGCGGCCTCGTGGACAAGGTCGTAGCGTTCGTCGCGCCCGTCGTCATCGGCGGCGACGGCGTGCCCGGCCCGGTCGGCGGCCCCGGCGCCGAGCGCATGGCGGACGCGCTGCGCCTCCGTGATGTAACGTACGCGGAACTGGACGGGGACGTGATGGTCGTCGGCTACCCCATCCGGGGTGTCTGACGCCTCTCCCTGCAAGGAGGCCTTTGCATAAGGCCGATAGTGAAGTCTCATTAGGGTGAGGGTGAAGATGTTCACCGGCATCGTAGAGGAAGTCGGAGAGGTCGTGGAGGTCGCCCCGCACCGCCTGCGCATCGCAGGCGGCTCGGTCATGGACGCGCTCGCCGTCAGCGACTCCATCGCCGTTAACGGCGTCTGCCTCACGGTGACCGAACGCACGGCAACAGAGTTCGCCGTCGATGTCGTCGCCGAGACGCTCTCCCGCACCAACCTCGGCGCCCTCGCGCCTGGCGGCTTCGTCAACCTGGAGCGAGCGCTCACACCATCGTCGCGGATGGGCGGTCACGTCGTGCAGGGGCACGTGGACGGTACGGGCGAGGTGGTCTCGTTCAGTGGCACACCGGAATCGCGCGCACTCCGCATCGACCTTTCGCCGGAGTTGGCGCGGTACGTAGTCGAGAAAGGCTTCATCGCCGTGGACGGCATCAGCCTGACCGTCGCGTCGCAGGAGGGGACCGCATTCTCCGTCGCTGTGGTCCCGTACACCGCAGAACACACCGCTCTGCGCGTGAAAAAAACCGGCGACCGCGTTAACATCGAGGTCGACATCCTGGCGAAGTACGTAGAGCGTCTCACGGCCTCCCAGGCGCTTGGCGGGAGATGATGGATGCCAGTCATCAGTGTTGAACAGGCGATAGAGGACTTCCGCACCGGGAAGCTCCTCATCATCGTGGACGACGAGGACCGGGAGAACGAGGGGGACTTCGCCATCGCTGCCACGTGGGTGACCCCGGAGGCCATCAACCTCATGGCCACCCACGGACGCGGCCTCATCTGCGCCCCGATGACCGGGGAGCGCCTCCACGAACTCGACCTCGACATGATGGTCGCGAACAACACCTCCAAGCACACCACCGCCTTCACCGTCTCCGTCGACATCGACAACGGCGGCACCGGCATCTCCGTCCACGACCGCGCCGCAACCGTGAGGGCGCTCATCGACTCCGGCACCAAACCGACCGACCTCGCGCGCCCCGGCCACATCTTCCCGCTCCGCGCTCAGCCGGGAGGCGTCCTCGTCCGCGCGGGTCAGACCGAGGCCAGCGTCGACCTCGCACGCATGGCCGGGCTGCCTCCGGGCGCCGTCGTCTGCGAGATCATGAACGCCGACGGCACGATGGCCCGCATGCCGCAGTTGGAGGAAGTCTCCAATGAGCTCGGCATAGACATCGTCACCATCGCCGACATCATCGCCTACCGCCTCGAACATGAACGGCTCGTCGAGCGCGTCGCTGAAGCGAGGCTCCCCACCCAGTACGGCACCGCCCGCGCTTTCGCCTACCGCTCCTCCGTCGACTCCGCCGAGCACGTTGCCCTCGTTTTCGGCAACGTCCGCACGAAGGAACCCGTGCTCGTCCGCGTCCACAGCGAGTGCCTCACCGGCGACGTGTTCGGCAGCCTCCGGTGCGACTGCGGCGTGCAGCGCGAGATGGCGATCAAGGCCATTGCGGAGGCCGGGCGCGGCGTCTTCCTCTACATGCGCCAGGAGGGAAGGGGCATCGGCCTGCACAACAAGATCAAGGCGTACGCCCTGCAGGACAACGGGGCGGACACCGTGGAGGCGAACCGCCAGCTCGGCTTCCCGCCGGACCTCCGCCACTACGGCGTCGGCGCGCAGATCCTCGTGGACCTCGGCGTGCGCAACATGCGCCTCATGACCAACAACCCCAAGAAGGTCGTCGGTCTGGAGAGCTACGGGCTCTCCATCAAGGAGCGCGTTCCCATCGTCGTCGAGGCCAACGAGGAGAATGCCTTCTACCTGCGGACCAAGCAGGAACTCCTCGGCCACATGATGGACCCGCACAACGCCTGATCCCGACTGTGGCGCGTGCCCGTCGCGTACCCTGATGCCACGACGGCTCACCAGGAGAGAGCCCGGCTACACGTGTAGCCGGGCTCTCTCAACGGACCCTGATGTGAATGGCGGGGGTTAGATCGCGGCCTCTCCCCGCTCGCCGGTGCGCACTCGCACAACCTCGCTGACCGGCGAGACGAAGATCTTGCCGTCGCCGATCT
Organism: Dehalococcoidia bacterium; assembly: GCA_034423175.1. GTDB lineage: Bacteria > Chloroflexota > Dehalococcoidia > Lucifugimonadales > Australimonadaceae > Bin16. The sequence goes on along the minus strand of DAOUJA010000070.1, from coordinate 17,399 downwards.
CGCCCTCGTCGGGCGTGCGCGCCGCCTCGATGATCGCCGCGATCACCGCCTCCTGCATGTCGTCCGTCACGACGGTGCGCACGAGCGTCTTCGGCACCGAGGCCCGGCTTGCCATCGTGCCCCCGCGTCCGACGAAGACCTCGACGCCGCGCTGGCGCCCCTCGCCGGTCACGTTGACGTAGTAGAAGCCCTGGCATCCCACGTCCTGCAACGCTTCCGTAACCCGGTGGATGCGCTCCGGCCGGACTATCGCTTCAATGCTTATCATGGCTGTATCCCCTCTCCTTCGTTCCCTGGGGGTATGCCGCCTGAGCATACCCCCAGTCCGTTCGTCTTGTTAGTCGGCCCGTCGCTAGTCGGCGCCGTCGCTCACGTAGGCGCGCTCACCGTGAGCGGCCACGTCAAGGCCCGTGCCTTCGTCGCGCTCGCTGACCCGCAGCCCGAGACCCGGGATCAGGTCCAGCACTTTCAGGATGATGAGCGATGCAACGAACGAGTAGGCCATCGTCGCGACGACTCCCACGGCCTGGATCCCCACTTGCTCGATGTTGCCCTCGACAAGTCCCTTGACACCGCCCGTAAACACCGAGACCGTGAAGATGCCCGTGGCCAGCGCGCCCCAGATACCCCCGATGCCGTGGACCGCGAACACGTCGAGCGAGTCGTCGATCCCAAGCCTCGGGCGGATGAGCACTGCGAGGTAGCAGAACACGCCCGCGCCCAGGCCGATCGCCAGTGCGCCCATGACGCCCACCGCGCCTGCGGCAGGGGTGATGGCCACGAGACCGCCAACCGCGCCCGTCGCGACTCCCGCGGCGCTCATGCGCTTGTTCTGGATCTGCGACAGGATGCCCCACGTGAGCGCGGCTGTCGCGGCCGCCGTGTTCGTCACGAGGAACGCGTTGATGGCGACTCCATCCGCAGCGAGGCCGGAGCCCGCGTTGAACCCGAACCACCCGAACCACAGCAGTGCTGCGCCGATGACGACGTACGGCACGTTGCCGGGCTCCAGGCCCGGGTCCCGCCGCTTGCCGAGCAGCAGCGCCGCGGCCACGGCGGCCATGGCGGCGTTGATGTGAACGACCGTGCCGCCCGCGAAGTCGAGCGCGCCGAGGTCGAACAGCCAGCCGTTGCTGGCCCATACCCAGTGGGCGATGGGCGCGTAGACCAGCGTCACCCAGGCGACCAGGAACACGAGGTACGTGGTGAACTTGAACCGCTCTACCATCGCTCCCGTGATCAGGGCCGGCGTGATGATGGCGAACATCATCTGGAAGACGGCGAACAGCATGTCCTCGCCCGGCTCGATGCCGGACAGGCCCAGGAGGGAGAGGTCTCCCACGATGGCGCTGCCCTCGCCGAACGCGATGCTGTAGCCCCAGAGGACCCACACGACGCTGACCACTGCCATGCTCATGAAACTCAGCATGATGGTGCTGATGACGTTGCGGCTGCGGACGAGGCCTCCGTAAAAGAAGGCAAGCCCCGGCGTCATGAGCAACACCAGGGCCGATGCGGTCAGCAACCAGGCTATCGAACCACTGTCCATTGCGGCACTCCTCCCATTGCGTGATGAGAGCAGTATCAACGGCAGGTTTTACACCCGTGTTACTGTCGTATTACGAATCTGTAACAAAGCTGGAGTGCGGCGCCGTCTTGCTCAACATCTTCCTCACCGTAGTTCTGCCCATCTTCCTCGTCGCCGGCTCCGGCGCCGTGCTGCAGCGTATTCGCCCCGGTTCGCTTGGGCTGCTGGGGCCTGCGGCGCTCTACATCTTCGGCCCGGCGCTCGTCCTGGACGGCCTGCTCCGTACCCACCTGCCGCTGGACGTATCCCTCCGCATCGTCGCGGCAGCAGCCGCCGCCATGTTCGCGATGGTCGCCGTCTCCTGGGTGGTATCGAGGGTGCTGCGGCTCGACAGGACAACGGAGAGCGGCTTCATGCTCGCCGGGGCCTTCGGCAACTCGGGCAACATGGGCATCCCGCTCTCGTTCCTCGCGTTCGGCGACGACGGACTCTCCGTGGCCATCATCGTGTTCGTTGCACACACGTCTATCAACTGGCCCGTCGGTATCTACATCGCCGCGCGCGGACGCGCCAAGGGCTGGGCCCCATTGCTCCAGGCCGTCAAGGCGCCAACGCTCTACGCCGTACCCATCGCGCTGGCGATACGAGGGTTCGAATGGACGCTCCCCACAACGCTCGAAAGGCCGATCGGCATGATGGCGGACGCGGCCATCCCCGCCATGCTCCTCGTGCTCGGCTTCCAGCTCGCACAGGGCATCGAATTCCGGCAGCCGGCCATCCTCACGACGGCGCTCGCTACGAGGCTGATCGCGGGAGCGATGGTCGGCGTGGGCGTGACGACGCTCCTGGGGCTCGACGGTGTCGTGCGGAACACGGTCGTGCTCGTCGCCGCGATGCCCGCAGCCGTGTTCGTCTCCATCCTCGCGACCGAGTACCGCACGGTGCCGCGCTTCGTGGCAAGCTCGGTCATCATCGGCACGGTCGCCAGCCTCGTGACGCTGACGGTGGTGATCAACCTGCTGCAGCGGTGGGGCTGACCTCATGCGGTACCATGCAACCAACCAGCGGAGGTGCGCCTGTGAAGATCGGTATCTCTTTCCCTACCATCGAGCTGCACGACCCTGACGAGATGAAGGAGTTCGCGCAGGGCGCGGAGCAGCTCGGCTTCCACCATATGACCGCGCTCGAGCACACCCTGGGCGTCCGCACGAGCGCCAGCTACACGCCGGAAGTCCACATCCACGAGCCCATGGTGTTGTTCGCATTCCTCGCCGCGGTTACCCGGACGGTCCAGTTCGCGAACTCCATCCTCATCCTTCCGCAGCGCCAGACCGTCGTCGTAGCGCGCCAGGCGGCGGAGATCGACGCGCTCTCAGGAGGACGCTTGCGCCTCGGCATCGGCCTCGGCAGTAACGAGGAGGAGGCCATAGGCCTCGGCACTGACTTCCACACCCGTGGGGCCCGCGTCGAGGAGCAGATCGAGGTCATGCGTATGCTCTGGACCCGGGACGTCGTGAACTTCGATGGACGCTGGCACCGCATCGTCGACGGCGGGCTCACCGTGCTGCCCGTGCAGAGGCCCATCCCCATCTGGATGGGCGGAGGACACGGCAGACGGCCGCTCGAGCGCATCGGCCGGTTGGCCGACGGCTGGGTCGCCGGCAGCTCCGCTCAGGGAGACGCCGAAGCGCAACTCGATACCATCCGCAACGCATCGGTGGCTGCCGGTCGCCCGCGCGACGCCGTCCAGGTCCAGGGACGCATGCCGCTCGCAGGGGGCGGTGCGGAAGAATGGGCCTCGGCCGCGGGGCGCTGGCTCGAGCTTGGCGCCACCCATCTGGCGGTCAACACCAGCCGCGCCGGGTTCACGACAGCCGCCGAGCACCTCGCGCTCGCCGAGCGCTTCATGAACGAGGTGGGGAAGGGTCTCGCCGACTGACCCTGTACGCCCGCTACGCCGGAGCGGCCTGCGGCAACGCCTCGCCGTTGAGCGAGAACACGGACGTCACCTCCATGTTCTGCACCAGCGACTGCAGGGCGTAGCAACTCGCCTCAGCCATGTCGACCAGTCGCCGTATGCGCTCAGGCGGCTCGTCCGACTCCACGTCGACGCTGGTCTCGAGTCCGGCAGGCCCGCCCACGATGGTGCCCGCGAGGGCTGAGCCGTCGCGGTAGAAGCGCGTCGTCTGCTGCAGCCGCACCTTCCTGTAGGCGATGTGGGTCATCTCGCTCAGCCGAGCGAGTTGGGTGAGCAGTCAGAACGCGACGCCCGCCGAGAAATAGCCCAGCGGGGAGGGCGCGGTGTCGTCGCCGCCGATGCGGGTGCCCTCGTCGCAGATCATCTCGAACGTGCTGCCGCTCCCCGCGCTGACGCGCGCCACCTTGCGCTGTCGTTCGAGCGTCTCCGCCTCGACCTGGATGACGATCTCTCTGCGGACGCCGTCCTGAGCGCCTGCGCGGGGCTCGGATTCCCTGGCTTCGACCTTCCTGACGATCTCTTCCATGACACCGCTCCTGCTTTGGGGCTCCACGGGTCGTGTTGGCGGGGTTGGAGGCGACGGGCGGAATCGAACCGCCGAATAGAGGTTTTGCAGACCTCCGCCTTAACCACTTGGCTACGTCGCCGTGACAAACCAGTTTAACAGACGGCGGCCCTCCGTCAACGACAACGTGGACGCGGCCCCTCCTGCGGATGGCTTGGTAGAATGGACTCACAACCTGAACGTCCGGCCCTGTCGCCGTACCCCTCTGGAACTATGCCCCTACCTGCTCTGCTCATCCCATTGGCCATCGCCGGCGGCTCCGCCGTGGCGCAGGCGGCTGCCAAGCTCAGAAGCCACGAACGCCTCAATGCCCTTCGCGCCGAGTTGGAAGAGTTGGAGGCGAGCCACCGGGAAGAGGTGATGCCGCTGTACGAGCGGCAGAAGGAACTCTGCCACCGGCTGAAGCTGCCGGGACCGGAACTACCGCACTCCCTGCAGGAGCACGCGCATGTCCCGGAGTCCCCGCCGCTGTGGCGGCGGCTCCTCAAGCGCCGGCAACGGACCGTGGCCGACGGCTCTCCGCACTCCCGTGCCTACATCATCGGACGCCAGGGAGCCGGCTTCGCCGCGGGCGCCGTCTGGAAGGCGTGGTCCGCGGCGATCATGAACTTCCTGCGCCCCATGACAGCCAGGCTGCTGACCCTCTTCCCCGGCGCTGCTCCGGCCGTCGGGACGGGCAGTTCGCTGGTGTTCGGCATCAGCCTGCGGTTCGCCCTGGGTATCGTCAGCGTGGCCGCCATCCTCGTGGGGCCCCTTCTGCTGGCGTTGGCGATTGCCAGGGAGGTAAGGAAGGTGCGGAAGGCCCGCAGGGAACTGGAGAGCATCCGGCGGGGGTGGCATGAGGAACTGGCCGACTACACGTCGCGCACGCGACTCCTGGAAAGACAGGCGCGCATGCGGGCGTACACGAGTTGTCGGACCAGGCACCGCGTACGGAACGCGGTCTCCCACACCGCTCGAAGGCCGCGGGCCGTACGAGGGGCTCACGCCTGGAGACGTCCGGCTCCTACAGCTCCAACTCCCCGCTGACGCCGTACTCTTCCGCGAGCCCGGCAAGCTTCGCCCACGTCGCGTCCTCCACGAAGATGCCCTCCTGGAGACGGCGCTGCGTATTCCGGTGCTCGATCTCCCCGGGGTAGAGGATCTCGTCGAACCCCGCCGCCCGCTTGGATGCCTTCAGGTAGCCCGCCAGCTCCGTAACCTGCTGCTTGAACTCTTCCAGCGGGCGGAACGCGGCGACGTCGAACACGGCCATGAAGCAGCCGTCGTTGTGGAACCCGCGGGGGTCGTGGCCGAAACCGAGGCCCGTCAGCAGGCCGGAGAGTATCTCCACTACCACGGAGAGGCCGTAGCCCTTGTATCCCTCCGACCCCCCGAGTGGCAGCAGCGCGCCGCCCTGCTCGCGCATGACTCGCGGGTCCGTCACGGGGTTGCCGCTGCTGTCGACCACCCAGCCCTCCGGGATGGGCACGCCCCGCGCCGCGGCAAGGTCCACCTTCCCCGCGGCGACCGCGCTCGTGGCCATGTCTATGAACAGCGGCCCCTCCAGGTTGCTCGGCACCGCGACGCAGATCGGGTTCGTGCCGAGTCTCGGCTCGCTCCCGCCGAACGGGGCGACGTTCTTCGTCGTCCTGCCGGAGTCGGCGGTCATCAGGCCGATCATGCCTTCCCGCATCGCCATCAGCGGGTAGTCGGCGACACGCCCGACGTGGCTCTGCCGGTAGACCGTAGCCGCAGCCGAGCCCTGCTGCTTCCCCTTCTCGATGAGGAGCTTCATCGCCCGCTCGGAGACGACGTACCCGAACCCCCAGTGGCCGTCCGCAACGAGCGTCGACGGAGTCTCGTTGACGATGTCGAACGGCGCGCCGGGCACGATGTGCCCGCGCTTGATGCGGTCTATGTACGTGGGCACCTGGATGATGCCGTGAGAGTCGTGGCCCGCGAGGTTCGCGCCGATGACGTGCCTCGCGATGACGCCTGCTTCCTCTGCGCTGGCTCCGGCGCACTGCAGCAGGCGGTCGGCGATGGTGTGCAGTCTGTCGTGGGAAACGGTTGGCATGGCTCCTCCGTGCGGACGTGGGCGTGCGCAGCGGATTGTACCGCCACACGGGATGACGCGCCTTGGTCATCGTCGTCTTGCGCGGTTCCTCGTCGCTTGCAGCGCCTTCCCCCGTCATTCACGGCGCCTCTCCTCGTCATTCACGGCGCCTCTCCTCGTCGTCCCTGCGAAGGCAGGGACCTCGCTCCCTTGCCCGTCATCCCAGCACCGGCTGGGATCCAGAGTGCGCGGGCAGCGCACGCGGTGGCGTGGGGGGAGGGACGTTTGCCGAACCAGACCCGGGGAATCTCTCAGGAAGGCTTCTTGAACATGAAGAAACCCCGGCATCCTGCCGGGGCCTCTCGCCGGATTCCTGGGTTGGTGCGCAGGAAGAGATTTGAACTCTTACGGGACTTCTCCCACTGCCCCCTCAAGACAGCGTGTCTACCTATTCCACCACCTGCGCCCGGATCGGTCAGTGGCAGGAGTGGAAGGATTCGAACCCTCGGCCGGCGGTTTTGGAGACCGCTGCTCTACCAGGCTGAGCTACACTCCTGCGCTCCATTAAGGCTAGCACCCGCCGCTTCTGAGGGTCAATCGCACGCGAGCGTTGCGCTCTCCTCCTTAAAGGCAGAGCCCCTCCGCTCAGGAGGGGCTGTTGAAGGGCGGTAGGCCTTGCTGGAACTGGTGGCCCGGCAACCCATACCGTCATCAATCACAAAGCTACACGGCTATCGCCGTGTGAGCGCCTGACAATAATACTCTCCATGGGGATTGTCAATACGTTCGGGATACGAATCGCTGACCGGAATCTACAGAGCTTTCCAGCAGTCTGGCCGGAATATCTACGTCTCTCGTACTGCGTATCCCGCTGCGATGCTTGACACCCCCCACGCCCGCCACTAGCCTGCCCGCCGACCCCACACCGGAGCAGCGAACGTGTCCATACTCACCCCCGCGATGCAGGCTGCCGTCGGACGCGACGGCGAGCCGCGCACCACCATCATCGAGCGCGGCGCCATCGAGCGCTTCGCCGCCGCCATCGGCGACGACAACCCCGCCTACCCGGACGTCGCGCCCCCGACGTTCCTGCGCTCCGTTGGCCTCGCCATCCCCGCTCTCCCGGACGCCGCGGCCGTGCCCCGCGTCCTGGACGGCGGCAGCGAGTGGACCTACGGCGAGCCCGTGCGCCCTGGCGACGCCATCACCTTCGTCACGCAGATGGAGACCCTCATCGAGCGGGAGGGCCGCATGGGCTCTATGCTCATCGCCACCTACGTCACCACCTACACCAACCAGCGCGGTGAGCTCGCCGCCACCCAGCGCAACACACTCATAAGGATGCCGGCAGCATGAGCACGCAAACGTACCTGAACGACGTTGCCGAGGGCACGGAGTTGCCCGCGCTGGTGAAGGAACCGACGACCCGCCAGCTCGTGATGTACGCCGGCGCGTCCGGCGACTTCTACGAGATCCACTACGACAAGGACTTCGCCGCGGAGCAGGGCCTGCCCGGCGTGATCCTGCACGGAGCGCTGAAGAGCGCCTACCTCGGCCAGCTGGTCACGGACTGGGCGGGCGAGCAGGGGCGGCTCCTCTCGCTCTCCGTACGCTACCGCGAGATGGACGTCCCGGGCGACGTGCTCACGTGCAGAGGCGCCGTGGTGGAGCGGGACGAGTCCGCCGGCTCCGTGCGCTGCGAGATATGGATCGAGAACGGCGCCGGAGCACGCACCACCACCGGAGAAGCCGTGGTGGCGCTCCCGTCGCGCTAGTCCGCTCCGTCCTGAGCCGCCTCCCACTCCTCGCGCGTCAACTCCATCAGGATGAAGTTGTAGCCCGCCCGGCGCACCGGCTTCACCTCGCGGAACCCGCACATCGCGAACGCGCGACGGGCGCGGGCGTTCCACTCCAGCGTGTGCAGGTACAGGCGCTGCATCGCCGCATTCCTGAAGCACTGCGCCACGAGCAGTTGCACGGCCTCCCTGCCGTAGCCCTTGCCCCAGTAGTCCCGGTCCCCGACCAGGATGCCGACCTCGCATTGGCCCTTGAAGTTGTCGATGTCGTACACCATGCAGTTGCCGATGTGCAGGCCGTCCAGCGTGTCTATCCCGTAGCGGCGCACCCATGGGGACGGGTACCTCAGCTCGTTCTCGTAGTCGCGCAGGAAGTCGAGCAGCGGCTGACGGAGGCGCGGGGCTGCGTCGAGCTCGGCAAGCTCCTGGTCGGACCGCCAGCGGTGGTCGTCCTCGCCGTCCTCGATCCGCTTCTCACGGAGCACGACCTTCTGACCGCGGAGGTTGATCTCCGTCATACGGCGGCCTCCCCCGCGTCGAGCGTCGCCATCGCCCGGCGCAGCACGTCGCGTTCGGAGGGGTAGGTCAGCATGCCGAGCGCCTCCTCCGGGGAAGCCCACTGAACGACGTCGAACTCCGGGTCGTGGTCGTCGAACGATCCGCCGCGCGGACGCATCAGGTAGAAGTAGACGCGCTTGTGGATGCGCTCGGTATCGCGGGTGAACCAGTATTCGATGTGTCCCAGCGACGCTGCTATCTCCACGTCCAGCCCCGTCTCCTCCCGCACCTCGCGAAGCGCCGTCTCTTCCAGCGATTCCCCGCTGTCCGGCGTGCCCTTGGGCAGCGCCCACAGCCCCGTCTTCAGGCGGCCGCAGAGCGCCACCCTGAAGACGGCGTCTCCCTGCTCGCAGACGACGCCTCCGGCGGAGACCGCCTGTGCCACCCGAAGTCCGCCCGCCATGCTTACTGCTCCTCCTGTAGTGTCAGCATGGAGAAGTCGCCCTCGTCGGCTTCGAGCACGCGAAGGGCCTCCTGCGCGGCTTCGCTCAGCGTGGGGTCGCCCTGTTCCAAGTAATGCTTGAGCAGCTTGCGCGCGGCAGCTCCGCCGATGCCGCCGATGGCGTGCACCGCCGCGAGCACCACCTGCGGGTCGTCGTCCGTCACCAGTTCGTGGAGGTGGGGCAGCGTCTTCGGGTCCGCGAGTTCGCGGGCCGCGTTCGCCGCCTCGAAGCGCATCGCCGCGACGCTGCTGCCGAACTCATGCTCGACGACGGGCAGCCACACCGGGTCGCACGTGCGCCCCATCGCATAGACGGCGCTCTGCCGCAGCAACGGCTCCTCGCTCTTGTACGCCCATCGGATCCAACCGGGGATGTCCGGGTGATGCATCGGCGCGACCGCTTCCAGGGCGCGGCGGCGCACCGCGGTCTCCTCATCATCGTCCTCCAGCGCCTCGAGCAGCGCCTGCTGCACGAGCGCGGCGTCGCGCTCGATGAGCTTCCCCTCGTCGGCCATCTCCGCGAAGTGGCCGAGCGCGGCGGCCGCGGCGGCGCGCGCTTCGTGAGACTCGTCGCTCCCCAGCATCGCCGTGAGCGGCGGGATGACGATGCGGTCGCCGGTCTCCCACAGCCCGGCTGCGGCGCTCGCGCGCACCGGGGCGTCGTCGTCATGGAGCGCGGCACGGAGCAGGCCGGTGAACTCCATCTCGATGTTGTCCTCCGCCATGCCGATAACGGCGCGGACGATCATGAGCCGCCGCGACGTCGGGATGTCGCTCCATGCTTCCTGCAGCTCCTGGTGCTCCTCCGGCGACAGGCCGCTGAGCCGTCCCAGCAGGGACGGCTTCAGTTCGCAGCCCGTGTCGCGCAATAGGGGGATGACCTCGCCGAGCGCCATGCCCTATTCCTTGCTGGAGACCGAGATGCCGCCGACGGCGATCGGAGGCGCGTACAGTCCACCTCCCATCCAACGCCCCTCGCTCCCCAGTGCCAGCACGTCGTTCAGCACCCGGTATGCGTTGCCGGACACCATCGTGTTCATCACACGCCCGGCGATCTTCCCGCCTTCCACCTTGTACCCCAGCAGCACGTTCGCGCTGAAGTCCCCGCCCAGGACGTTGTTCTGACCTGCACCGAGCAGCCGCTCGATGATGAGCGCCTCGCTCATGCCGGCGATGATGTCGTCCAGTGCCGCGTCCCCCTCCTCCACGAGCAGCACGCTCGTCGACGGACCCGGCAGAGAGCCGAGCCCGCGCTCGCCCGAGCCGGTGCTCGCCGCGCCCGCCTGGCCCGCCGTCTGCAGGTCGTAGAAGAACGACGACGCGACGCCGGACGCGATGAGCGGCAGACGGCGGCTCGCCACACACTCGTCGTCCGACGGCCGTGCGCCTGGACAGCCCCCGAGCGTGGGGTCGTCGGTCAGGCTGAACCGTTCGTCAACGATACGCTCGCCCAGCCGCCCCGCAAGCGGCGACGTGCCGTGCAGCACGGACTTGCCGCTGAGCCCGGAGAGCAGCGGCCCGAGCAGGAGCCCGCGCACCGCCGTCGGCATCAGCACCACAGGCATCGACTTCGTCTCGACCGCCGCTGTCTCCTTCGCCCATTCGAGCTGGCGGATGATCGACGCGACGACGAACGACGGGTCACGCAGAGCGGCGATGCTGCTCTCGCTCTCCGGCGTGAAGAGCATGTCCTCGCCGCGTATGACCGTGCCCTCGAACCCTATCTGGAAGCGCGAGCGCTCATACGCGACGCTGCCGCCCCGGCTGTTGACCAGCGCAATGGTGGACGTGGACTTGCCCACGCCGCCTTCCACCTGCACCTCGGTGGAGTAGGCGCGCAGGTCGGCTATGGCGCGCTCCCCCAACGCAACCATCTCCTCCAGCGTCGCCTCTTCCACGGAAGAGTCGTAGGGGTGAACGTCCGGATAGGACTGCGCGCCCGGGAACTCGAACCGCGCCTCCGCGCCGAATGGGGCCGTCTCGACTGCCGCTTCCACCAGCGCATCCGGGTCGTCCAGGTTGGACGTGGAACTGAAGCCCACGCGCCCGTCCTTGATGATGCGCAGCGCCGCGCCCATCGCGTCGTTCGCGTCGACTCCCTTGAGCGCGTTCGCCTCGAAGTGGGCGGACGTGTTCTCGGACGCGGCGTAGAAGACCTCCGCCTCGCTGGCGGTACGGAGCGCTCGCTCCAGTAGCCGCTCCGCCGATTCCCTGGCCTGTTCCGGAGAGACGATGGCTACGCTCCTCCGATTAGGCACTGGCGGATGCGGATGTGCGGGCTGCCGTTGGACACCGGCAGCGGGCTCTGCCCCGCCTTGCCGCAGCCCCCGCCTTCGTTCATCTCCAGGTCGCCCGCTATGGCGTCGATGTTGTGCAGCGTCGTGAAGACGTTGCCGGAGAGCTTCACCGGCCTGCACAGCTCCGCTACCTTCCCGTTGCGGATGCGGTACGTCTCTCCCGCGGAGAACGTGAACATCTGCATCGCCGTCATCCCGCCGTACCAGTTCTTCACGTACAGGCCGTCCTCTACGTCCGCGAACAGGTCCTCCACGCTCGACTCGCCGGGGACGATGAACGTGTTGGTCATCCGCACGATGGGCGCGAACCGGTAGTTCAGCGCCCGCGCGTTGCCCGTCGGGCGCTCGCCGAGCTTCGCCGCCGTCTCGCGCGAGTGCAGCCTCCCCACGAGCACGCCCTCCCGGATCAGGTCCGTCTCCTGCCCCTGCACGCCCTCGTCGTCGTACAGGTAGGAGCCGCGCAGCGTCGGACGCGGGATGGTGGCGCCGTCCTTCACGTTCAGGTGCGCGCCGCCGAACCGCTTGCCGGGCTTCATCAGCTCCTGCAGGCGGGGCTCCGCGTAGATGTGGTCGGCCTCGGAGAGGTGGCCGAACGCCTCGTGGATGAAGACTCCCGCGAGGATGGGATCGAGGATCACCGTGTACTCGCCGCTCTTCACCTCCGGCGCGCTCAGTAGGGCCACCGCCTTCTCCGCGGCTTCGCTCGCGCTCTCCCGCAGGTCCATCACGAACGCGAAGTCCCCCAGGCTGCCGAGGCTGATGCCGTACTGCTGCACGTCCGCGCCGTTCTGCGCCTGCGCGTTGAGCCTGAGATTGATGTCTACCCGCTCCTGGTCGATGTACGAGCCCTCAGAGTTCGCGTACACCATCCGCCGCCGCGCGTCCGTGTAGCCGACCGTGGCTGACCGCACGCCCGGCGTGCCCATCATCACGTCCGCGTACTCGTCCAGGACCGCCTTCTTGTCCGCGAGCGACAGTGCGCCGGGGTCCTGTCCCAGCACGGGCGGAACGTGGTCCACCACGGGGGCCGTCTCCGCGAGTTCGACACGCTCGCCGCCGATGACGCGGGCATGGTCGACGGCCTGACGGACCTTGGCTTCGAGGCTGTCCAGGTCGTTGAACGACGCGAACCCCCAGCCGCCGCCCGCGAGCGCTCGGACGTTCCCGCCGATCGCGCTGCCGCGTCCGATCTCCTCTAGGTCACGGGCCCGGTAGCGGACCGTTGACGACGACGCCTCCTCAACGTGCACCTCTACGTACTGCCCGCCGGCGTCTTTCAGCGCAGCTTCGACCCGGTCTCGGATTCGTTCGTCCATGGCCATCCGCCTTTCTCGTCACTCCCGCTCGATCAACGTCGCCACGTCCACCTGCAACTGGCTGACCACCTTGATGATCGACTGCTGCGTGCTGGCCAGTTGGCGTTGAGAAGCGGCCAGCTCCACCACGACTTCCTCAATGTGCACCAGTCCCACGGCCAACTCTCGCACGATCTGGTCGGTTCGGGCCTGCGCTCTGGTCAGGTCCTGCACCGCCGTCTCGATCCGGGACTGCTCGTTCGCCAACCCCTGGATGGCGGTCACTATCGAGCGCTGGTGGTCCGCGAGTTGCTCTGCTGCTGCGCCCAGGCGCACCTGCCCTGAGGCGAGCTCCTCCATGGCTCCCGCCATCGCCCGGATGGCCTCTGAGTTGCGGTCGTCCGCCGTCATAGCATGCTCCTGCCAAGCAGTCTACCCAAGCCCAACGACGGCGGGCAACGACAGAGGCAGTAGAGGGTTGATGGGGTTGGGGGCGAGCCCCTTGGCTACGAAGCCAGGGGAACGGCCTTCGAGCGCCTCATGGCGCGGTCGCGCGTAAGCAACGGAACGTCGTGCACGATGCTCGTCGCGGCGATGATTTCGTCCGCTGGGTCGCCTCTGAAATCGAGGTGCGTTGACGCCCGCGCGACCGCCAGGTCTATCGGCCACACATGCACCCGGCCCAGCACGCGCACCACTTCCCGGTCGTCCAGGTCCAGACCCACGCGGCCCAGTTGCACGAGTTTGGCCAGCTCCCACAGCACGATGGACGAGACTGACCAGTTGTTCGAAGTCAGCAGGCGCTGCTCGGCGGGCCGGAGCGAACCGCTTATCGCGAAGACCAGGATATGCGTGTCAAGATTCAGCATCTGCGTCCCAGCGCACACCGGTCGTGAAGATGTCGCCCTTAACCTCAATCTTATGCCGCAGGCTCCCGATGAGGTCGGCGTCCCGTCGGTCGTAGGGAACGACGCGGGCAACGGGCTTGCCGTGTTTCGTGATGACAAGCCCGTCTGTGTCGAGCCGGTCCAGCAGCGCCAGGCACTGCTCCTTGAACTTCGCTGCTCCTATCGTCTGCATGGCGGGTCTCCTCTCGTAACCAGGACATATTATATGACTGGTCGTTTAAAGTGTCCATAATATGCGCACCGCCGTCTGCGCAGTAGCTGTCAAGCCCCTCGCACCCCCTCCGGTATCGAGGTCCCGCGCACGAGACCGATCAGCAGCAGCGACCCCGCGAGCACCCCGCCGGTCACCGCGAACGTCGCCGGAGCGCCGAACTGGTCCACCAGCGCGCCGAACGGCAGGATAGCCATCGTGATGAACGAGCGGAGCATCAGGTTGATGCTCATCACGCGCCCGTACAGCGCCGGGTCCGTCCGCGTGACGATGAGCGTCTGGTTGATCGTCGTGTACGCCTGGTGCGCGAATCCCGTGCCGAACAGCAGCACGATGCTGAGCGCGTAGGACGGCGACAACGCGAATGCGGCCAGCGCCAGCCCGAAACCGACCCCCACGATCAGCTGCGGCAGGCCGTTCGCGAGACGTGAGAACGACGCGACGGTCAGCGACCCGCAGAACCCGCCCAGCCCGATCGCCGCGTACATGACCCCCAGCAGCTCCGGCCCGACGCTCAGCACGTCCTGGAAGACCGGAAGTAGGTGCACGTACGGCATGCCGAGCACCAGCATGATGAGCAGCATCGCGAACAGCAGCCGCAGCAGCGGCGTCGAGTAGACGTAGCGGAACCCCAGCAGCAGTTCGCCGCGCATCCCCCGCCCCCGCTGCTGCTCCGGACGGCCCGCCGGGAACGTGAGCGACATCCCCATCGAGACGACGTGGAACGACGCCACGGTGCCGAACGCGATGAGCGGGTCGATGCCCAGCAGGACGCCGGCAACGCCCGGCGCCGCCACCTGGTTCACGTTCCGGCCCGCGGCCTGCAGCGCGACGCCGTTGGGGATCAGCCGCCTCGGCAGCAGCAGCGGCACGTAGGACTGGCGCACCGGCATGTTGAACGGCATCGCCGAGCCGTGCACCAGGGAGAACAGGACGAGGTGCCATACTGCCACGATCTCCAGATACAGCACGACGACCATGATCAGGGCCATCGCCAGCAGCGCCGACTGCGACACGAGCAGCACCGTGCGCTTCGACAGCCGGTCCGCCGCAACGCCCCCGAACGGCGACATGAAGAACATGGGGATGCCCTGCGCAAGCGCCACGACGCCGAGCCAGAACGCGGAGTCCGTCAGCTCATAGGCGAGCCACGGGCGCGCGATCATGGTCATCTGTCCCGCGGCGAACGTGAAGAACGTGCCGCCCCACAGCTGCCGGTACTGCGCGTAGCCCAGCGCCGAGAACGTGCGCAGGCGGCCTGTCAGGGCAGCCTCCTCGTGAGAAGACGCGTCCTCGCTCTCCGCCCTCCGCCTCATCCGGCGTGAAGCGCCCGGTACACCTTCTCCGCCGTCACGGGAAGGTCGCGTATCCGCACGCCGACGGCATTCGCCACGGCGTTCGCTATCGCGGGCGCGGCCTGCGAGTTGGACTGCTCGCCGATGCCCTTGATCTGGTACGGCCCCCAACCCCCGCCCTGCTCCTCGTCCAGCAGCACCGTGCGCAGCTCCGGCAGGTCGGCCATCGTCGGTATCTTGTAGTCCGCGAACGACGCCGTCGTGACGCGCCCGTCCTCCACCGCAAGCTCCTCCTGCAGCCCGAAGCCGATCCCCTGCACCACGCCGCCGTTGACCTGCCCCTGGTGGCCGATGGGGTTGAGGATCTTGCCGGTGTCGTGCGCCGTCGTGATCGTCAGCAGCTTGACCTGTCCGGTCTCACGGTCGACCGCCACCTCGGCGACCTGCGCCGTGAACGCCGTGTAGGGATTGCGCGCCGTATCCTGCACGTCGCCCAGTCCCACGATGGGGGTGCCGGTTCGCTCCGCGAGCGACGCCCACTCGGTGCTCTCGCCGGTGTCGGTGCGCCGCAGTTCGGTGCCGTCCACCTCCATCGACTCCTCCGGCCAGCCGAGGATGTCCGCCGCCAGCTTGAACAGCTCGCCTTTGGCGGCCTGGGCCGCGTTCCACACCGCCGCGCTCGCCATGCGCGTCACCCGCGCCCCGCCGATGCCCGAATCGAACGACGTGCTCGCCGTGTCCCACACCGCGACGCGTACCTGCTCGACGGGCATCCGCAGCTCGTCTGCCACGATCTGCTGCATCACCGTGTAGGAGCCGGTGCCCTGCTCGAACACCGACGTATTGACCGTGACCGACCCGTCCTGGTGCAACGTCACGCCCGCGTGCGTTTCGCCTCCGGCCTGCACGCGCTCGCCGATGGCGATGCCCTTCCCGTAGGCAAAGCGGCCTTCCGTCGGGTTCGCGGCGGCGTAGCCTGCGGCGGCGAGTGCCGCATCCAGCGTCTCGATGGAGCGCACCTGCTCGAACACGGTGCCGAGCGAGTCCTCCTCCCCCTCCGTCACGAGGTTCTTCCGGCGCAACTCGGCAGGTTCCATCCCCAGCGCTGCCGCAAGACAGTCGATCTGGCACTCCACTGCGAACATCGCCTGCGGCTCTCCCGGACCGCGCATATACCCGCACGGCACGTTGTTCGTGTAGACCTGGTGCTCGATGATGCGGGTGTTCGCGGCCTTGTACGGCCCCGCCGCGGCGCTCGCGCCGCCCAGGTGCCCGCCCGGCTTGAAGCCCGCATACGCGCCGCTGTCGTACTCCACCAGCGCCTCGTGCGCGACGATGACCCCGTCGCGCGTCGCCCCCGTGCGCACCGTGACGCGGGAGGCGTGGCGCGGGTTCGCGGACGTCAGGTCCTCCGAGTAGTCGAACACGATCTTCACCGGCCTGCCGGTGCGCGTGGAGAGCATCCACGCCACGGGTATCGCCATCGCGGAGCCCTTGCCGCCGAAGTCCCCGCCGATCGTGACCGGGTTGAACACCACGTCTGCCGCGTCCAGCCCGACCGCCATCGCCACCATCCGCTTGCCCGGGTGCGGGGACTTGTTCCCTGCCCACACGTCCACCTTGCCGGACGGGTGCGCCATCACCAGGCACGTGTGCGGCTCCAGGTACGCCTGGTGCTGCCGCGGCGTCGTGAACGTGTTCTCCACGATCACGTCGGCCTCCGCCATGCCCGCTTCCACGTCGCCCTTCGCCCACTCCCAGACGGTGTAGACGTTGCTCGGCTCCGTAACCTCCTTCGGGTAGCCCTTCACCTGCAGCATGTCCTCGTGCACGAGCGGCGCGCCGTCGGCCTTGGCCTCGTCCATCGACAGCACGGCAGGCAGCTCCTCGTACTCCACCTCGATGAGGTCGAGCGCGCGCTGTGCGATGTCCTCGTCGTCCGCAGCCACGGCTGCGACCTGCTCGCCGATGAAGCGCACGACCCCCTGCGCGAGCACCGGGATGTCGAGTACGGCGCGCCCGTGCCGCGCGCCTTCGTAGATGTCCGCGCCGGTCACGACCGCGTGCACTCCGGACACCTGTTCCGCCTTCGACGTATCGATCGAAACGATGCGGGCATGGGGAAACGGAGAGCGCAGCGTCTTGCCGAAGAGCGCTCCGTCCAGCTGTACGTCGGCGGTGTAAACGGCGTGACCTGTCGCTTTCTCGACACCGTCGACTCGTGGGGTAGGCACGCCGATAGCGAGCCCGGTGGGTTGAGCAACCATCGCAACTCCGAGAGCAGGGGATGCGCCAAGGATAGCACGGCGCACCGGCGCCTCCGCCGTCGTTCTCGTTTCATCCGTCGTTCTCGCTTGCGCCGTCGTTCTGATGTATATGGCGTTACGCTGGCACACTACCGTCGTTCCCGCACCGGCGGGAATCCAGGGTGCGCGGGCAGCGCACGCGGCGGGGTGGTGGGAGGGGGGAGCGTCATGCTGAGCCCCTG
>DAOUJA010000069.1:0-1982 GCA_034423175.1 Dehalococcoidia bacterium | reverse complement strand
CCGGGGGACAGCGACTCCGACACCCAGACGGCGACGGCCGCCTGCGAGGACGGCACAACGGAGACCGTCACCGCGACGGCCTACGCCCACGTCCCCAGCGCCACCATCACGAGAGAGGTGACGGTGGACGTGCTGCACAAGGAGCACGTCAAGGCCGAGGTCGTGGAGCGCGAGCCGCTCACCCGCACCCGCGAGGAGAGCCTGGCCCTTGCGCCGCCCGGCGTCGGGTCCGACGACTCCTACGCCGTCCTGGTCCTGCCGGAGCCGCAACCCGAGGACCCGCCCGCAGAGCAGTCGCCCGCGAACGGGCTGCGCGAGTGGTTCGAGCGCCTCGGATGGGAGTGGCCCTGGTGAGGCGCTTCCTCACGGGAATCCTCCTGGCCGGGGCTGCGCTGGTCTTCACCGGCGCGGCCCCGGACGAGGAGCGGGCCATGCTCGACGCCTTCGACAAGGTGCTCACGGCGATGGCCTACGCCGCCGCCGGCCTCGCCGTCTTCGCCATCGTCTGGGCGGGCTTCGTCCTGATGGCCGAGGGCAGCGAGGAGCGCGGTGGCAGGGCCAAGTCAGCCGTCGTCCTGGCGGTGGTCGGCCTGGTCCTAGTGCTGTCGGCCAAGGGCGTCGCCGCCCTGCTGAAGCACGGACTCCTCCCATCCATCCCAACCTCATAGAGATAAGGAACCTATCAAGTTGAAGAATCTGCTTGAACGAATCACGAAGCGAGGAACGAAGGAGCAGGGAGAGGAGCCAGTGGATCCCGAGCCCAAGCTCCCGCCCGGGCTGCCGCTGTTCTTCATGCTCTCGCATCTCGAAGAGGACGGCCCCGTCCGCCTGGACGGGGCGAAGCTCGGCGTGTGCGAGGTGATGGGCCTTGAGATCGACGAGCCGAAGCTGGGGGCCTTCGCCGGTGCGCTCAACGCCCTGGACTTCCCGGCGCAGTTGCTCATCAGGCAGCACCCGCCACGCCTGGGCCGGTTGCGGGCGAAACTGCAGGAGGCCCAGCCAGAGAACCTGCCCCCGCAGACCAAGGCAGCCGCCGAGTCCCTCGGACGCCTGCTGACCGACCTTGAGAACCGCGACGGCATCCTCGACCGGCGCTTCTACGCAGTCTGCGAGCACGCCCGCATCGACGACCTTCGGGGTCTGCTGGCAAGGGCCGGGCTGTCCGTCCACCCCCTGAGAGGACGGCAGCTCAGGATGTTCCTCGTGTCCGCGACCCTGGGCGGGTCTCCGTCCGAGTTCGACGAGGAAGCCACCGTCGAGGTCGAGGTCAGACGCCGCGAGATGCGCGTCGGAGACCGCTTCGTCCGCTCCCTTCACCTGGGCAAGTGGCCCCGGTCGCTGGCCCCAGGCTTCCTGCAGGGACTTATGGCGGCGGGAGCGCCGATGGACCTGTCCGTCCACGTCAGCCCGATACCCGCTGAGCAGGCGGCCCGGACGCTGGAGTGGCAGAAGGTCAGGTTCGAGTCGGCCCAGTCCCTGTCGCTGAAGCGCGGGCGCACCATGTCCCCCGAGGCGGAGATCGCCCTGGAGGACATCACCCGGCTCAGGGACGAGGTGCAGCGGGGCAGGGAGAGGCTCTTCCACTCCTCTTTATCAGTGACGCTCCACGCGAAGGACGCCGACGCCCTCAAGGAGATGACCCAGCGGGCGAAGGCCCACTTCGCCGCCACCCTGGGCAAGCTGGACAACCTCGCTTTCAGACAAAGGGAGGGACTTCTGTCCACGCTCCCCCTGGCCCTCAATGCCGTGGCCGAGTGGCGCAGCCTGGACACGTCCAGCATATCCCGCCTCTTCCCATTCTCGCCGCCGGACCTGGACACCCGGAGCGGCACCCTCTACGGCATCGACATGCGGGCCTGCTCCCCGGTGGTCTACGACCCCTGGGACGGAACGCACCTCAACGCCAACACCGCCGTCCTCGCACGCTCCGGCTCAGGCAAGAGCTTCGCAACCAAGCTGGGAGTTCTCAGGGGCCTGTGCCG
>DAOUJA010000068.1:0-13360 GCA_034423175.1 Dehalococcoidia bacterium | reverse complement strand
GGGTAGCCGGCGACCTTCACCTTCTCCTTGAAGCGCCCGTCCGGGTGGACGGTCTCCTCGAAGGGCTGTTCGATGCACTGGCCGGTCTCGTCCATCATCCAGCCGTGGTACATGCAACGGAGGCCGTGCTCCTCCGGGATGCCGTAGGAGAGGTCTACACGGCGGTGGGGGCAGAAGCGTTCGATGAGGCCGAGGGTGCCGGACCTGTCGCGGTAGAGGACGAGGTCCTCGCCGAGCAGCCGAACGGCCTTGGTGGGGCGCTCGATCAGCTCGGCGCTGGCGGCGATGGGATGCCAGTAGCGGCGCATGAGTTCGCCCATCGGTGTGCCGGGGCCTACCTGCGTCAGTTGCTCGTTCTCCTGTACGCTCAGCATCGATTGGCCTCCTTGGGTTCGTTCGCTCGGCGAGGATTGTACCGCATGGCGCAAGGGGGGCGATATGACGAGAGGCGCCCCGCAGGGCGCCTCTCCGGCCCATCGCTTCTGTAGCTGCCCCCCCTAGAGCGGCCAGTTGTTCTTGATGCCTTCCACCGCCCCGCCGACGCGTGCCTTGATCTCATCCTCCGACTCCGCCGGCGCCTGGTCGGGGAGGTCGTCCCACGTCTGCAGCACCAGGTTGATGAGGTCGCCGTCGCGGGAGTAGCCGGCCTCGCCGGGGATGTACTTCTTGGCGCGCTTCATACCGAACTTCACCTGCTCGAGGGGCGCGACGATGCCGCCCTCCGGCGGAGGCGTTCGGAAGACGTTCATCGGGTCGCCGCCGTCGGCGACGATGCCCATCTGCTCCTGGAGCAGCTTGCGGTAGAGGATGATGCCGCGGTCGGACTCGCCGAGGTGCTCCAGGTGCCGCTTGGCAACGGGCCCCTGCGTCACCCACGTCGTGTAGTCCTGGTTGAAGACAACGTCCACGATCCAGTGGCCGTTCTCATCGAGTAGCGGCACCTCCCGGTAGGGAACGGACTCCTGCTTCGGAACGGGCTGTCCCGGAGCGCCGCGCCACGTGTAGAGCGAAACGTGCAGGGTGTTCTCGTCGTCTATCGGGACGCGGAACTGCATCGTCACCGAGACCTCGGAGCCGACGAGCAGGATGTTCGGCACGAATACCGGGTGGCCGTGCTTCCAGTCGTCGTCCTCCTCCGTATAGCCCTTGAACACGCGGCGCTTGACGACGCCGTGTTCGAAGATGTCGAACCCGATCTTCTGGTGCGTCGGCAGGTTGAGGAGCGCGCCCTTGAAGCCGGGCCCTTGCTGCACGTACTGTCCCCAGTAGGAGTGTGACCACTCGACGTGGACGGGGTCGAGCGAGTTCTCCTGGCACTGGAGCCAGTTGCACGGCAGGTGGGAGATGGCGATGTCGCGCACCGCGTTGTCCCAGACCAGCGGCTCCCAGAGCGGCAGGAACGGGACGGGCTGCGGCCCCATGTACGCGAACACCAGCCCGCCTGCGACTTCGACGGGGTAGCCTGCGACCTTCACCTTCTCCTTGAAGCGTCCGTCCGGGTGGACGGTCTCCTCGAAGGGCTGCTCGATGCACTGGCCGGTCTCGTCCATCATCCAGCCGTGGTACATGCAGCGCAGGCCATGCTCCTCCGGTATGCCGTAGGAGAGGTCGACGCGGCGATGGGGGCAGAAGCGTTCGATCAGGCCCAATGTGCCGGACCTGTCCTTGTAGAGGACGAGGTCCTCGCCGAGCAGGCGGACGGCCTTGGTGGGGCGGTCGTCCAGTTCGGCGGCGCCGGCGATGGGGTGCCAGTAGCGGCGCATGAGTTCGCCCATCGGCGTGCCGGGGCCGACCTGCGTGAGTTCCTGGTTCGCCTTGACGGTGAGCATGCGTGCGTTCTCCTCGCGTGCGCGTGTATGCGTAGCGTAAGGGTAGGGCGGGGATCGAACGCGGGTCAAGCGCGCCGCGAACAGCTTAGGAGCGGAACGCGGCGCGCTCCTCCGGGCTTACGGCCTGCCGATCTCCGGCTTCGCCTCCGGGTTGTTGGTGACGACGCGCGTGTAGTACTGCCAGACGCCGCCCACCCTGGGACGCCAGCCGGAGGGGAGCACCTGAGAAAAGTGCGGCAGTTGGGGCAGCGGGGTGCGCCCGGACATCTCGTCCACGAGCTCGTCTTCCAGGTACGGGTGGTCCGGCCCGGCGGCGGAGTAGGCCCAGTAGTTCATCTTGGCCTGCTCCTCCAGTTGCATCATCGTCATCACGGCGTCTTCCAGGCTGCTGCCCGCGGACGTTGCGCCGTGGCCGCGCAACAGGATTGCGGGGGCGTCGCCCATCAATGCGGCGACCTCAGCGCCCTCCTCCTCCGTCTGCACCGTCTTGACGTGGTTCCAGACGGGCAGTTCCTTCTGCACCAATTGGGCGCCCTCCTGGTTCATGGGGCGGAGGCGCCTACCGAGCGTCGTGGCAAGAATCGTGTAGTGCGGGTGCACGTGCACCACCGAGTTCACCTCCGGTCGCGCCTTCATGATGGAGGAGTGCATGATGACCTCGAACGGCTGCGACGATCCGACCGGCCCGTCCACCTTGTAGCCCTCGATGTCCACGACGATCATGTCCTGCGGGCGCATGGAGTGCAGCGCGTCGACGGCGTAGCCGCGGCCCTTCACCACGAACTTGTCCGGGTCGTTCGGCAGGCGCATGCTGGCGTGTCCCAGCGACGCACGAAAGCCGGTTGCGAGTCCCACCTCGGCGAGTACGCGGTTCGCGACCGCCACCTCGTATTTCACCTCGTCCCATTCTCTCGGCATGTTCTGGTCCTCCTGCTGGTATCAAGAGGAGACTCTACTAGATACCGTGGCGCAGGGGTAGGGCGCTGGTAACTCAGGCGTCCTGTGGACGGCCATGCCGTTTCTAGTGAAGGGCCCGATGGCCAGGGACGTGCTCCGTCAAGGCACACGCCCCTTACAGGCCGGACTGGCCCGTTCGCAGCGTGTAGGCGGACTCGACGTCGGTGACGAACGCCCTTCCGTCGCCCGGAAACCCGGTCGCGGCTGCCGCCTGTATCGTGTCGGCAACCGCTTCGACCTGGTCGTCCTCGACGACGACCATCAGCATGGACTTCGCCAGTTCGTCGTAGATCTGACCGCCGACCTGCACGCCCTGCTGTTTGCCCCGGCCGAGCACGTCCCACTTCGTCATCGCCGGGAAGCCGTTCTTAGCAAGAGCCGAGGCGACCGCGTCTTCCTTCTCCGGGCGGACCACTGCGCGTACCATCTTCATGATTCGTCTCCTTATGCGTATAGGGCTAGCTGACCGGCACCATGAGTACCCGGTCTTCTGCGGGCTGCTCCCGCCTGATCTTCTTCAGCGTGGTGAGGTTGTCGATGACGACGGGCAGGAGTTCGTCGAGCATGCTCACTGGAACGAGGTCCATGATCTTCTCTCCGGGGCGCGGATCGGTCCCGGTGCGGCCTCCGACGAAGATGCTCACCGCGTCCACGACTTCGCCGTTGACGCGGGCCTTCGCCCCTTGGAAGCCGATGTCGGCTGCGTGGTGGTTGCCACAGCCCGCCGGGCAGCCTGACCAGTTCATGGTGAGTGGAGCGGCGTCCGGAAAGCGGGCTGCCAGGCTGTCGGCGAGCTCCTTGCCGAGTGCTTTGGTCTCGATCAGCGCCAGGTTGCAGTAGTCTTTTCCGGTGCAGCTCACAAGTCCGCGCGTGAACGGATGCGGTGATGGAGAGAACCGGGTGAGCAGCGGTTCATCCAGGAGGGGCTGCACCTTCGCTTCCGGCACCCCCACGATGATTGCGTTCTGGCCAGTCGTGAGGCGTATGGCTCCCGCACCGTAGACTTGGGCGATACGGGCGAGTTCCATCATGTCGCCGGCCTGCGTTCTTCCCGTAGGAACACAGAGTCCCACCGAGTAGAGGCCCGCCTGCCGCTGCTCGGTCACGCCGAGGTGGTCAGTCGTCCGTTGCAACCGTACGTCCCGGCCTGAGGGAAGGAGTGGAGCGCCCCATCGCTCTTCCAGCCGCTGCCGGAAGAGGTCGCGGCCCCATTCCTGCACGAGGAAGGCGAGGCGGGCTTTCGTGCGCTGCTCACGCGCACCCTCGTCGCGGAACAGAAGAGTGATCGCTGCCGCAAGAGAGGCTGCTTCATCGGGCGCGATGAACACATCCAGGGGCTCGGCGACGGTCATACCACCCGAACCCATCTTGCCGCCGACGGCGACGTTGAAGCCGTGTGTGGCCTTCGGGCCAGTGGCGGGCGTGAGTGCGATGTCCTGCGTCTCGCTGTGCGTGCAGTTCTCGAGGCAGCCGGTGATGGTGACGTTCAGCTTGCGCGGAAGGTTGGTGTAGTCACGGTTGCCGAGGAAAGTCTGAGTGAACTGTTCCCCGATCGGCGCGGCGTCGAACAGTTCATAGGGCGTCAGCCCGGAGAGACTGCAGGTGTTGACGCCCCTGATGTTGTCCATCCCGGTCTGGAGCGAAGTGAGGTCGACGCCTCGCAGCGCCTCGAGGATATCGGGAACGTCCCGTATCTCGACGGCTCTGAGCTCTAACTGCTGCCGTGTGGTGATGTCTATTACGCCGTTGCCGAGGCGCTGCGCCAGCGAGGCCAGCGTGCTGAGCTGGCGCGAATCAAGCTGGCCGTTGGTGATGCGGACTCGCATCATGAAGCGTCCGGGAGTGGGCTTGCGGAAGAACGTGCCGATCCACTTAAGCCGCTCGCGGTCGTTCGGTTCGAGCGTCTCCCAGCCGCCGTGCTGCGCGGCGAGTTCATCTATCTCTTCCAGGATGTCGAGACCGTTCTTCTCTGCCTTGAGGCGTTCGATGGGGTTCATGCGTTGCTCTGCCATGGTTTCCTACGTGTTGCTGTACAGGGCCATAGGGACGCGCTTGGCGTATGCGGGAGCGATGGCCGCGGCCCCCCGTCCGAGGGCGCGTTCCATCGCGATGCGTTCTTCGGTCTCCCGCTCGGGCGAGAAGCGCACCACGAGCACGAGAGCGGACATGCCGGTAACGATGACGGCGAGGTAGAGCAATGCCTGCTCCGTGGCGAGCGATTCGATGCGGAAGAGGAACCCGGCGGCGACAGCCCCCGCATTGCCGCCAGCTCCCACGATGCCTGCCACGGCTCCGAGTGCGCGCCGGTTGATGAACGGGACGACTGAGTACGTCGCACCCTCTGACATCTGCACGAAGAGGCTGAATACGAGCATGGAAAGAACGGCCACGGGCAGGATAGCCATCTGCGAGAAGACGGCCAGTGCGATGCCTTCCAGCAGGAGCACGGTGCCGAGGAAGAGCGTCCGCCCTTTGAGGCCGAAACGCAGTCCTGCGAGGTCGCCGAAGACGCCGCCGAGCGTCCGAGCGAAGAGGTTCATCAGCCCGAACAACCCAGCGATGAGACCGGCGGTCGCAACGCTCAGCCCGAACCGGTCGTGGTAGTAGAGAGCAGCGATATTGTGCATGGTGAGCTCCACGCCGAAACAGGCGCCATAGACCAGGAAGAGCGCCCAGACGCGATGGTCTCTTGCGGCTTCCAGGAACGCACCCTTGGCGTTGGACTCTTGGGTTTTCAATGGACGCGCCTCACCGCCTGGACTGTCCTGAGTGAGCCGATAGTAGGCGATGCCCATGAGGAAGAGCGCGACGCCGGGAACCACCATGGCGAGGCGCCAGCCCAGGACCTCGCTTGCGCCGAGACCGATAATGGCCGCCAAGATCAGGGGCATGGCCATCTGCGTGACGCCTCCGCCGAGGTTGCCCCAGCCCGCGGTCGTCGCGTTGGCGGTCCCGACAACGTTGGGCGCGAACATGACCGACGTGTGGTATTGCGTGATAACGAACGAGGCTCCAACAACGCCAATGGCAAGCCGGAACAGGAGGAAGGACTCGTAACTGGTAGCGAGACCGATGCTCATCACGGGGATGGAGCCGATGATCAGCAGCCCGGAGTAGGTCCGCCGGGGGCCGATCTGGTCGCACAGCCATCCGACGAACAGGCGGGCCACGATGGTAACCGCGACGGATGCGATGACGGTGTTGCCGATCTGCGCCTTGGTCAGTCCGAGGTCGTCGCGGACGATGGCCATCATCGGCGCGATGCCGAACCACCCGAAGAAAGCGAGGAAGAAGGCGAGCCAGCTCATGTGGAACGCGCGCATGTGCGGACGGGCGAAACTGAAGAGGGATATGCTCGCCGCCTTGTGCGTCTGGGGGTCTATTCTCATGCTCGCTTCAGCCTCTGCATTGCGCTGGAATCGTGGTGTCCGGTCTCAGCCTTAGATGTCGGCTGACGCCTCACCGCTGCCGACCTTGGCCACGACGACGTGCGCCTTCTCCTGGCCTGGGGCCCCGAGAACGGACGTCTTGCTCTGGCCGAGGAGCCGCTTGATGCCATGCGGGTCCCTCACGAAGCACCTGACCTGGTGCAACCACTTCACGCTCTTGTACCCCTGTAGGAACGGCACCCAGAGACGCACCGGCCCCCCGAGTTCGTGCGGCAACGCCTCCCCGTTGATCTCGTAGACCAACAACACCCTCGGATCGCGGGCAAGGGTCTTGGGCAGGCTTTCGAAGTACATGCCGTCCGCGGAATAGAAGGCGACGTAACCCGCTGTGGCGAGGTCCATCCCCGCAGACTCGAGCACTGACTGGAATCGCACGCCGGTCACCAGCGGCGTCTCCGACCAGTTGAAGATCTGGCAGACAAGCGGAGTCGGCTCGCGGACGACCGGCAACTGCTCGATATCCTGCCACCGCACGACGGTTGTCTTGCCGGTTACATCCGTCAGGCTCATCCGCCATTCCTCCAGTGGCTGCCGGGCCGGCATGGGGAAGAGGGAGAGGATGGGCAGCGGTTCGGCCTCGAAGTCCATCGCTGCGAACTGGTCCTTGAACTTGGGGTAGTTGACGTAGGGACGCAGTACCATGACTAGACCGTGCCCGCGCTCGCGAGCTCCTGCTCGGGCCGTTCCGTGCAGATGACTTCCTGCAGCGGGCAGATGAAAATCTTGCCGTCGCCGTAGTTGTCGGACTTGTTGGCTGCGATGAGCGCATTCGCGAGAGGCGTTGCAACCTCGTCCGGCACCGCCCAGGCCAGCATCCGCTTCGGAAGGAACTGCATCACTCCGTCATCCTCTCCGTTGATGGGGCGCATGTAGCGGAGTCCTCGCTGACGGCCCCGGCCCATAACGCGCCGGTGGGTGTAAGCGGATATGCCCAGGGCAAATGCGGCATCAACGCTCGCCTGCCACTTCTCCGGTCTGATGACGGCTATAACTTCTTTCAAGGGGGCGCCTCCTGCGGCATCGCTTCCATCAAGCGTAGACGCAGGGTGTGTTGCGCCGATTACGAAAGTGTTGCGGGGTTGTTACATAGCAGCGATGGGTGACTGCCGCCATGGCACTGCGGCTCCGCCTCTCACATGCAACGCCGGGACGCAGGTGCTCGTCCCCCCGTGGTAGGATTGCCGCATCCTGACCGAGGAGTACGGCGATGGACATCCTGGCGATGGACGGCGACGGGCACGTCGAGGAGTGGGAGGCCACGTGGTCGGACCAGTACCTGGAGCCCGCGTTCCGCGACCGCCGCCCGAAGGTGGTCGAGACCGGCGAGTTCGAGCACGACTACATCTGGGAGATCGATGGACGTCGCATCCGGGTCGGCGGCTCGCCCTCCAGCAAGGACGGCGTCGTCTCCACCGAGTACGAGAAGATGGCGAAGTGGCGCGGCCCGCACGAGAGCGGCGAGTTCCACTCCGCCGAGGCGCGCCTCGCGGTGATGGATGCGGAGAACACGTACCTCTCCGTTAACTACCCCACGCTCCTGCTGCACTGGCCCATCGCGGACGAGCCCGCGCTGAACGCCGCGCTCACACGCTCCTATAACAGCTGGGTCGCCGACATCTCCAACCAGTCGCCCGACCGTTTGAAGTGGGTGACGGCCATCGACCCGCACGACCCCGCCGAGGCTGTCCGCGAAATGGAGCGCACGAAGAAGATGGGCTCGGTCGGCGTCATGGTCTTCGGCGACTACTCGGCGAAGGCGCTGGACGACCCGAGCCTCGAGTGCTTCTGGGCTGCGGCGCAGGACCTGGAGATGCCCGTGAACGTGCACCCCGGCATCGGCGCGCGCGACGCGATGAAGACCTACCGCAACATCGCGGGCGACCAGTTCCTCATGTCCGTCGTGCGCGGTTTCAAGACCATCTGCGGCTCCGGCATCCTCGACCGCTACCCGAAGGTGAAGGTCTCGTTCCTGGAGACGGGTTGCACCTGGGTCGACTTCGCCGTCGCCGTCATGGACTTCACGCTGGACAACGTGAAGGACCGGCTGGAGCTCGGCACGATACGCTCCGAGCACAAGGCCATCGTGGAGCGCGGCCTGCCGGAGGCGACGCCGCTCGAGTACATCAAGGACGGCCGCATCTTCATCGGCTTCGAGGTCGACGACGACCTGCTGCCCTACATGGTGAACAAGTACGGGACGGACTGCTGGGTGTACGCGAGCGACATCCCCCACGCCCACCGCGTGCCGGACTCCCCGCGCTACATCTACAACCGCCCCGACCTCACCGACGAGCAGAAGTCGCGCATCGTCTGGAAGGGCACCTCGGAGCTCTACGGCCTCCCGGTGCCGGCGGGCGCCGGGATCACCGGCTAGGGCATCCATCCCGTCATTCCAGCGGAGGCTGGAATCCAGAGTGACCACCAAGTGACGCGCTGGGCGATGCGTGGGCGAGGGTTCCCCCTCTATCCGGGCTTGTGCGCCACCACCTTCACGCCGGCTACGTCCGCCGGGGCGTCGCCTTCGACGCACGCCTCTTCCTCGGTGATGGCGATGCCCTCGAAACCCGCGTCGCTCAGCCGTCCCAGGTACGTGTCCCTCGGCTCGGCGCCCGCGCTGCACGACACCCAGGCCTCGACGTCCTTCCGGGCGGGACCGTCGGCGTTGAGCGCCATCATGTCGGAGATATGGAGCCTTCCGCCCGGCGACAGCACCCGGAACGCCTCGCGGAAGACCGCATCCTTGTCGGGCGACAGGCAGACGACGCAGTTGGAGATGACTACGTCCACCGACGCATCCGGGAGCGGGATGTTCTCGATCTCGCCGTGGACGAACTCCACGTTGGTCACACCGAGCTTCGCCTGGTTGCTGCGCGCGAGGTCCAGCATGTCGGGCGTCATGTCGAGCCCGGTGACGTGCCCGGCTTCGCCCACCTGCTGCGCCGCCAGGAAGCAGTCGATGCCTCCGCCTGAGCCGAGGTCGAGCACACGCTCGCCTTCCTGAAGGCCCGCCAGTGCCGTCGGGTTGCCGCAGCCGAGCGAGATGGCGATCGACTCGGTGGGCAGCCCGGCAAGCTGCCCCTCCTCGTACAGCGTCATGGCGCGGTCCTGACCGGAAGGGCCGCAGCACGCGTCGTCCTCGGTCGCTTGCTCGACCGCGGTCAGTTCGATGACCGCCTTCGCGTCCTTCGCGTACCGCTCGCTGACCAGCCGCCTGATCTCCTGTGATTCCGTGGTCATCTGCTTCTCCTCGCTGTGCCTGCCGTTCTACGCAGTATACGACGCCCACGAGGGTTGGCTGGTGATAGGCTAGCCCCATGACACAGCACAGTTCGGCATATCAGGCGGTGATGCGGCAGATTGCGGATGGCGGCTGCCTGCTGCTGGACGGCGGCATCGGCACCGAGGTGCAGCGGCGCGGCGGCATACTGGGCGCCTGGGCGAACCTCGCGAACGCCGAGATGCCGGATATCCTCCGCGCCATCCACGCCGACTTCATCGAGGCGGGCGCCGACGTCATCAGCGCCAACACGTTCGGCTGCACGGAACTGAGTCTCGCCGCACACGGGATACACGGACGCGAGGAGGAGCTGAACCGCGCGGCGGTCTCGCTGGCGATGGAGGCGCGCGAACGCGCGGGAGCGGAGCGCCCGCTGCTCGTGGCGGGCTGTATGACGACGGTGAGTTATCGAGGGCCTGAGGGCAAGGTGGCTCCCCCTGACGAGGACTGGGCGCTCACATCGCAGGCACGCACTCTCGCCGACGCGGGCGTTGACTTTCTCATGGTGGAGATGCTGTCGCACGTCGAGCGCGCGAAAATAGAGCTTGCCGCGGCGTCGTCGGCGGGCCTGCCGGTGTGGGCGGGGTTCTCCTGCGTAACGGACGAGGAAGGCAATCTCACGCTGATGAACCAGGAGGACGAGCCGCTGGAGGAGTCGCTGCGGCGCATCGACCTCTCCGGCATCGACGTCGCGTTCATCATGCACACGCACGTCCCGCTGGTGGAGCCGTCGCTCGCCGTGCTGCGGAGTGTGTGGGACGGCCCGGTTGGCACGTATCCCCACGGCGGAGGCTTCACGCGCCCTCGCTGGAACTTCGACGACGACTTCACACCGGACGTGCTCGCTGCAGGCGCGGAGCGCTGGCTGGCCGACGATTGCCGTATCGTGGGCGGTTGCTGTGGAGCGACCCCGGCCCACATCGCCGCCCTGCGCGGGGTCGTGGACGCAGCTGTGCGCGGCGGGTAGGCTGTCGGACGACGACTCGTCGAGGAGGGCGCATATGCGTTTGCAGGACAAGGCCATCATCGTGACGGGAGCGGCACGCGGACTCGGACGGCAGTACGCCATTCGCTTCGCGAAGGAAGGAGCGAAGCTCACCATCGCGGACGTGCAGGACGTGAGCAAGACTGCGGAGCTCTGCCGCGCGGAAGGCGCCGAGGTCATCCCGCTGCGCGTCGACGTCTCTTCCGAGGACGAGACGCAGGAGATGGCGCGGCGCACGCACGAGCAGTACGGTCGCATCGACGGTCTGCTGAACAACGCGGGGATGATGCGCGGGCTGGGCGTGAAGTCGATCCTGGACGTGGACATGGAGACATGGGACCGGGTGTTCGCGGTCAACGCGCGCGGGACGTTCCTGGGCATCCGGGCCGTCTTCCCCTACATGAAAGAGCAGGGCTCCGGCACCATCGTCAACGTCAGCTCCGGCAGCACGCTCCGCATCGCGCGCGGGCCGACAGACATGAACCCGCACTACGTCTCGTCGAAGTCGGCCATCATCGGCATCACCCGTGCCGTGGCGCGTGAACTTGGCCAGTACAACATCAACGTCGTCACGGTCGCGCCGGGATCGACGACCTCCGACACGGAGGAGCCGATCGGCGCGGATGAGGCGTACCCGGAGCCGGAGGCGTCGCTCGTGCGGCGCGGCGTGCCGGAGGACCTCACCGGCGTGATGACGTTCCTCTTCACCGACGACGCGCGCTTCATCAGCGGGCAGATGATCGTCGTCAACGGCGGCAGGGAAGTGCACTAGCCGCATGGCGGAGCTGACCTGGGAGCGCATGGGCCGCTGCGCCCGCCTGGCGTGGGAGCACGGCGTCGAGTCGTTCGAGAGGGCGTCGAGGCCCCGCTCGGCGGTGATGACCGGCCACCTGCTGCTCGGCGTCATCCGCCAGCCGGAATGCGCGGGCGGACTGATGCTCCGCAGGCTCGGCATCGACATGGCGCTCGCCGCCTCGATCACCGAGTTCGAGCTGCTGCACGGGCGTCCGCTGCCCGACCACGAGGAGCGTGTCTTCCCGCTGTGGGGCGCGCCGCACACACCGGAGGCGCTCCGGACGATGGAGCTGTCGTTGGCGGAAGCGGAGCAGTTCCACTCGGCATACCCCATCGGGACCGAACACATCCTGTTGGGGCTGCTCTCCATCCCGGAGGGCATGGGCTGCCGCACCATGGCGTACTTCGGCGTCGACTACGCGAAAGCCCGCGCCGCCCGCGACGAGATCTGGGAGCTGCTCAAGCTCACCGAGTGAGCGGATCATCAGCGGCGGCAGTCTTACCTTGCTTCTTGCCTGACCCTGCTTCTGCGAGAACGCACCTCCTTGGCTTGTCATGTTGAGCGGAGCCGGAGGCGGAGTCGAAACATCTCTCGGGCTGTTCCGTTCGCGGTGAGCCTGTCGAACCACGCCGATGACGAGGGCGCTACAATAGGACTCCAGGTAACAGCCATGAGCACGCCACAAGACACCCCCGAGCCCCAGCCCTACCACCTTCCCGACATGAGCGTGGGGGATCCGGACGATCCCGACCCGCTGGAGGGGTTGACGTGGGAGGAGTTACGCGACCTCATCTACGAAGGGCGAGGTGGCACGTAAGCGGCCTGTTTAATTCCAGGAGTCGAACTTAGGTCCCACTAGCCACTCATTATCCACTTTGTTCCCAACCACCTGTTCAAGGTATCCGTTCTCAGCTACTTGATGCTGCAATGGCGTTCCTCTTCGTACTGTGCCTTCTTCTACAATCACATAGCGGGTTTCATAGAGGAAGTCACATCCGAACCTGCAAAGAGGGACAACGATATATGGTTCAGTTCGTTCAGTGAAACTACAATCACTTCGCTTCTTCTTGTGTGCAGTCACTAGTGAACTGACGTTGTATTCTTTGCGGCAGATTGCACAAGAGGCTGTCGATGTGTCTTCAAATAACCATTCTCGTAATATGGGCTGTTCGAGCCGCCTCTTAGTTTCTATAGTTTCGTCAGTTGACTCTAGATTACGCAACCTCCTTGCGAGGTTGAGTAACCCTGATATGCTGATTCTATGCTCGGCGAGTTCTAACTCACGTAGGCAGTTTGCCAAATCTGACTGGAGCCAGTATTTTCGTTCACTTAGCACATCTATAACGGTTTGTAGTGCTGGCATTGGAGATGAACGATGAAGGTTAACGAATTTCTGTTTTATTTGGCGCGCCCTCTCACGAGTTCCAAGATTGAACTCCCACGCAGCTTCTTCAAGAGTTGGCCAAGGCGAACACCCAAATCCGTATAGATACAGAATCATGTCAATGTTGCGTTCTGGTTCAGAGTTATAACGGACTGTTTCGATAGCTTGACGTAATTCAGTTTCTATGGTGCCTGGCATCGTGTGTGCCTCTCTACCATCCGTTCCCTCACGCGGGCCGGAACACTGGCAGCGTGACCTCATCCGTGACGTCTGCGAAGGCGACTTCAACGGCCATGCCGACCTTGATGTGCTCGGGGTCCGGCTCGACGCCGACGAGGTTGGTGGGGATGCGGGCGCCTTCCTCGAGGTCGACCATCGCGACGACGAACGGGACGTGGTCGCGGAGGGCGGGGACGGGCGCGCGGTGCACGATGGCGAACGTGTGCAGCGTGCCCCTGCCGCTGGCCTGCACCCACGACACGTCGCGCGAACCGCAGTCCGGGCAGAAGTCGCGCGGGTAGAAGTAGGCGTGCTCGCAGCCGTTGCACCGGCGGAGCCAGAGCTCGTGCGCCTGCGCCTTCTCCCAGTAGAAGTCGGACTCCGGCTGCTTGACGGGCAGGGGGCCCTGGTACGCGCCGCTCGTCATCACTCCACCCCCAGGACGATGGTGCCGGTGGCCGAGA
>DAOUJA010000067.1:0-2256 GCA_034423175.1 Dehalococcoidia bacterium | reverse complement strand
GCTGTGCTCCCAGTGGGCGGTTACCTGCCGCCCGTCGACCGTCCGTGTCTCTTTCACCCAGTAGCTCAGGCCGTATTTCAGGGTGCCGTGTCCGCCCTCGGCCTCCGGCAGCGTCATGTTGACGGGCGTGTCCTGGCCGACGGTGTACTCGATGATGGTGTTCTTGAAGGTCGCAACAGCGCCTGCATCGGAGAACTCCACCGCCGCGGCGACCGATATGTCGAACGTGAGGGAGACCGAGCCGCCGATCTCGTCGGTGGCGGTGTAGGTAACTTCGGCAGACTCCGTGGTGGCAGCCGTGGGCGTGCCGATGATGAGGCGGCCCTGGCCCAGGGACAGCCCTGGGGGCAGCCCCGTGGCCGTGTAGGTGATCTCGCCGGAGTAGTATTCGACGGAGGCCCTGGGCAGCCTGAGGGCGTCGATCTCCGCCTCGCTGAGGCCCAGGTGCGAGATCTCGTGACCCGCGGTGTAGGTCCTGTCCTCCACCGTGGACACGTCGAAGGTGGGCGAATCAGCCGTGATCTTCTGCAAGTTGAAGTGGTGGAACCCGTCGTTGTTGCCGTTGCCGACGTTCTTCCGAACACGAACTGTGGGGTAGCTGGGGGTGGAACTGTTCGTCAGAGCATTGCCCGACGCGGTAATATCCTGAATGTTTGTGGAGCCCCGAACGTGGTAGGCGGAGCCTGCCCTCTCAAGCAGTCGTACCCCCTGAACCGCGTTGTCCGTCCAGGAGGGGTAGAAGGTGATGCTCTGAAGGTCGTTGGGGACCCGGATGGTGTAGTCGGCCGTGTGCGGCGAGAACGCCGGGTTCGCGACGAGCGGGAAGGTGTACGTCTCGCCGCCGCGGGTCACCGTGCCGGTGATGAACAGCTCCGACAGGACCGGGGCCTCGACGCCGTGGCCCGCCTGCGCAGGCTGCGAGTCGTGGACGAAAAAGACCGCCAGCGCCATGAGCGCGACGGCCAGGAGAAGGAAGGGAGAGCGGGCATGGCCGCCCCAAGACGTGCTCCGTGACATGTTGTTTTCTCTGCTCATGGTTGGGTCCTCCTTCAATGGTGTTTCGCACCCGTGTCGGGAACGGGGCAGGCTCGACGGGTCATGCTCGCTGCCGCCTTCTCCCTCATACGCCTCATACGCCTCCGGTCTGGAACGTCCAGGTGCAGCTTGCGGTGACGTCCGCATGGTCGGCGAGCCTGTACTCGAAGCCTCTGAAACCGGGGTAAGCGTCCCGCAGCCCGGCAAAGGTGTTGGTGGAGGTGAAGACCGAGCTGCCGGTCGAATGGACCGGCACTCCCGCCAGCCATCCGCCATTCGCATCGGCCAGGACCCGGTACTCCGTCCCGGCGTCCGAGCTCGGGGCCGGGCTGAGCAGGAGCGCCCACTGCGGTTTCACGGAGGTGACGCTGATGGTGGAACCGCAGGCCGGGTTTTCGAAGCCGGTGTCCACGCTCAGCGTTCCCGGCGAAGCGGCGTCGTCGTCGGTGATCCTGACCTGCACCGAGGCGACCGCGCCGGCCTTCACCCCCGACGGCCAGGCCGCGTTGGCCGTGTCCAGCGCAATGGTGAAGGTCTCGTCGTCGGCGTCGGTGTCCTGGGCCGTGGTGATGGTGGAGACGCCGGACG
This sequence comes from Dehalococcoidia bacterium, assembly GCA_034423175.1. Taxonomy (GTDB): domain Bacteria; phylum Chloroflexota; class Dehalococcoidia; order Lucifugimonadales; family Australimonadaceae; genus Bin16. The sequence goes on along the minus strand of DAOUJA010000067.1, from coordinate 633 downwards.
TCGAGCCGGAGGGGATGGTGATGCTCGTCAGCGTTTCGTGGTCGCCGCTCTCGGCAGAGCCTGCGGTGAACGTCAGCGGGATCGTTACGGCGCTCCCCAGGGACGCCGGCGTGCCCCACCTCAGTGACGTCACGTGCAACGCCACGACAGCAAGACCGTTCTCGGGCACCGGGTTGGGGGAGACGGAGAGGGACACCTGGCGGAGCCCGCTGTCCAGGATGGTGATGTCCAACCACGTCACGGCGCCCCAGGCGTAACCGGCGTCCTTAGCCGCGTTGTCGAGCCCCACGTGGAACACCTCGTCGTCCGTGTCGCTGTCCATCGTGGTGGTGATGACGCCCGTGCCGGTCGTCGAGTTGGCGGGGATGGTGATGCTCGCCAGCGCGCCGTGGTCGCCGTCCTCGGTTGAGCTTGCGTGCAGCGTCACCGGGACGACCGTTTCGGAGGTCCGGGACCGGGAAAGCGTGGCCGTCACCGTCACGCTTGTTCCCTCGCGCACGGTGGTGGCGGAGGCGGAGAGGGAGACGGTTGGCGGGGGCGCCGTCTTCAGACTCAGCTCGACGGTGCCGCCGTGGGACCAGCTCAGGCCGGCGTTGCTCCAGCTCGCGGTCAGTGCGGAGTTGTCAATGGTGG
>DAOUJA010000066.1:0-1511 GCA_034423175.1 Dehalococcoidia bacterium | reverse complement strand
CGTAGAAGAGATAGACGCCGTGGACGCAGCCGCCCACCGTGCGGCCTTCATCGTCCTTCGTGTTCAAGATGCGTTCGACGCCAGCGTAGAGAGCCCGGACTTCGGGCGTTTCCGCTGCCTTCCTCATCGTTGCAGCATCGGGCGGATGCAGTGATGGGCCAGCCATTTCACGACCGGGACGCACACGCCGTCGCCCAGCGCGAACATGGCCTGCCCCGGCGTGACGGAGCCATACCGCATATGCTCCGCGCCTTGCAGCCGCGCGTATTCCATGACGCCCATCCACCGCGCGGCGAGGCAGCCATGCCCGGCGCGAAGGACGGCCTGCTTCGCGGACCCGCCGCGCGTGGTGCGGAGCGCCCCGGCCTTCTCGTCTGCCCGGACCTCCCACACCGCCGAGCCGTTGCGGGTGCGCCGGAACGCGCCATAGCAGCCCGTCGTCTCACGCGCCTGGTAGGTGCTCACGCGGCTCTCTTGCAGCGGCGAGAGGGACAGCAGGAAGCGCGCCAACCGCATCGGCTCCCACCATTCGGCTTCCTCATCCATCACATCCGCCAGGCGCAAATCGTCTCTCCGGGCGGGCGGCTCGGGGATCGCGGCGCGTCCCTGATTGCCCACAAGGAAGACCCTAGCGCGACTCTGCGCAACGAAGGAGTCCGCATTCACGATGGCATGGTCCGTCTCGTAGCCGAGGCTATGCAGCCCGCGAACGACAGTGTGCCAGTCCTCGCCATCGTTCGCGGTGAAGAAGCCGGGGACATTCTCGATCAGCACCGTATGCGGCGCCCGCGTCTCCATCTCGCCGAGGATGCGCAGGAAGTCGAGGATCAGCCCGGACTGCTCGCCTTGCAGGCCCTTCCGGTGCCCAGCAAGCGAGAGATCGACGCAAGGGAATGACGCCGTGGCAAGGTCGATATCGGGAATGTCGCCGCCGCGAAGGGCGCGAATGTCTCCGACATGCAATTCCTCATCGCCCCAGTTGTCGCGGTAGAGCGCCGCCTTGGTCGGGCAAATGTCGTTGGCAAATACGGTCTCGATGCCGGACTCTTCAAGGCCAGCCCGCATCAACCCCATGCCGGCGAAGAACTCTCCCGCCCGCATCATCGAACCAAGTCCTGATAGCGGAGACGCTTGCCGACAGTCCGCTTGGCAACGGCTCCCATCATGTCGATGGTGTCCGCGTCCCGCATGTTGTGCCGCCCCGCGAACTCTCCGACATAGCGGTCCATGTGCTTCTCGGAGAAGTGGTGGAATGTCCCGGTGTAGCCACGCTTGAGCATGGCCCAGAAGCTCTCCATGCCGTTCGTCGAGGCCATGCCCCGGACATACTCGCCGACGGAGTGATTGACGGCTTCATGCTCGTATTCGGGCATGCCCTTGTAGGCGGCCGCCTCATCGGTGTAGAGCGTCGCGCCGGGCTGCACCTTCTCCCGGACGAAACCCTGTAGGGCGCTGGCGTCCGTCTTCTCGATTTTCCGGGCGGCAACCTTGTTGGTCTCCCGGTCCTTCAC
>DAOUJA010000065.1:0-14612 GCA_034423175.1 Dehalococcoidia bacterium | reverse complement strand
CAGCGGATGCCGTCGTCGGTCGGGATGCCGTAGACCATGCCCATGCGGCGGTGCGGGCAGTAGTTGTCCACGAGGCCGAAGACGCCCTGCTTGCTCTTGTAGAGGATGAGGTCTTCGCCCAGGAGCCGGATGGGCTTGGTGGAGCGGTCGTTCATCATGGCGACGGCGGCGATGGGGTGCCAGTAGCGGCGCATCAGCTCGCCGGTCGGCGTGCCCGGGCCAACCCGGGTCAGGCGGTCGTTCTGCTCAGCGGTCAGCATGCTGTGTCCTCCTCAGGCGATGATTGTTGGTTCCCGGGCTGCTCCGTATCAGGCGCTCGCGAGCACGGGGGAGTCGACGGTGATGCCGTAGAAGTCGAGGGCGTTCTGGCCCATGATGTCGTCTACTACGTTCGGCGCGAGGCCGCCCTCCTCCCTGATGACGCGCATCGCCTCGATCTCGCTGGACTGGTCCTGGTGGCCGTAGTCCGTGCCGATCAGGATGTGGCGGTGGTTCACGTACTTCAGCACGTCCGGCAGGTTGTCGTCGGTCTGGGCGGTGACCCAGATGTTGTAGGCGCCGAGCACGTCCTGCTCCAGCTCACGGCCCCGGGTCTCCAGCCTGCGGCGCAGGTCGTGGATGGCGTAGGGGAGCCACTGGCTGCTCGCCTCGATGTACCCCCATCGCAGGTCCGGGAACTTCTTGGGCGTGGCTGTCGTGATGAGCTGATGGAAGCTGGCGACGGACATGAGCCGCAGGCCGCCGAAGGTCCCGCCGATGCCGTCGTTGGCCATGAGTTTCCGGATGTAGGCGTTGGAGTTGCCGATGTGGATGGCGATGGGCTGGTTCAGCCGCGCGGCCTCCTCGTAGACCGGGTAGAAGTACTCGTCTATGAGCAACCGCTCGTCTTCGATGGTGCGCATAGTCACGCCGCAAGCGCCGTGCTCGGCCGACCATCGCAACTGGTTCAGCGCCTCGTCCATCGTGGCGAGTGGGAGGATGGAAGTCCAGCGGAGTCGTCCGCCGCTCTGCTGCCAGATGTCGGCGAGCCAGCGGTTGTAGCTCTTGGCCAGGGCGATCTCCGTGTCCGGGTTCTCGCACATGCGCCCGATGTACATGGTGGGGTAGAGCACCTGCACGTCTATGCCGAGCTCGTCCATGTGGGCGACGCGGCCGGGGATGTCCTCCATGTAGCGCTTGGAGTCATCCGTGACCATGTTGCGCTTCACCTTGTCGGAGAGGCCGAACGCTGCGACGGGACCCCGCGCCCTCCCGCGTATCTCGCCGTCGATCTTCCAGAACTTCCCCCCGCTTCCGTCGTCCACCACCTGCGGGCGGAACTTCTCGTCCTCGGGGTCCATGTAGTCCCAGGTGTGCTCCGTCTCAACCACGTGTGCGTCAGAGTCGATAACCGGCATGGCTGCCCTCCTTGCCGCTCCGCCGTTCACGGCGTCCGCTCGTGGGAACGGTGTGCATACTTCGACAGATGGGAAACTAGCACCGCGTGGACTGAGTGTCAAAGGAGCAGCACCTTCCGGCGTTGGGGATTCGACCTACAATGCCCGCAACCATGACGAGGGAGGGATAACCGATGCTCGAACTACCGGCCCGCGAGACGCTTGCCTGCATCTGTCACGACATGCAGAACGACTACCTCAAGGAGGGAGGACGGACACCCGAGGCGGGGCGCGACCCGGCTGTACCGCAACTCATCGAGAACCACGTCCGCCTGCTGTCGGCGGCCCGCGCCGCGGGGCTGCCGGTCTTCTTCACCGGCCATTTCCTGCGGGAGGACTACCTGGACGCCGCGCGGCACGGACGCGCGAGGTCGCTTGGCTCCCTGCGCGACGGCACGTGGGGAGCGGAGGTCATCGACGAGCTGGCGCCGCAGCCGGGCGAGTTCCTCATCCGCAAGGGCGGCGGGATGAGCGCGTTCACGGGGACCGCGCTGGAGAAGTGGCTGCGGCGCCTCGGGGTCTCGACGCTCATCGTCGCGGGCATCGCCACGCAGGCAGGGGTTGAGAGCACGGTGCGCGACGCCCGCGAGCGGGACTTCGACAGCATCGTCGTGGGCGACGCCTGCAATGGGCGCACCGAGAACCATCAGGCTTCACTGCTGAACATGGGCACGTTCGCGCAGGTGGTGTCGACGGAGGAGGTTGTGGCGGCGCTGGCTTGAGCCGTCACTCTTCGAGGCGCTGGAGCCCGTCCAGGGCTGCCGCCACGTAGGCTTCAGCCAGTGTCGGGAAACTGGTGACCGCCTCCACGAAGTAGTCCAACCTGCCCCCGTGCGCGATGACCGCCTGCCCGATCTGGACCAGCTCCGCTGCGCCCTCGCCCGCGATGTGAACGCCAAGCAGCTTCCGCGTGTCGATGTGAAAGAGCAGCTTGAGGATGCCGGACTCGTCCCCCTCTATGACGCTCTTCGCGATCTCCCGGTACTGGGCCTTCCCCACCTCGTAGGGGATGCCTTCGTCCGTCAATTGGGACTCGGTACTGCCGACCATGGCGATCTCAGGGGTGGTCTTGATCGCGTAGGGGAAGAGTCCGGGGACGCTGTTGGTGGGGATGTCGAACGCATGGAATGCAGCCAGCCGCCCCTGCATCTGCGAGGTCGATACGAGGTCGGGGAAGCCAATGACGCCGCCGACGGCGTAGATGCCTTCGACGCTCGTCTGGTAGTTCTCGTCGACGCTGATGCGTCCTCTGCCGTCGGTCTCCAGCCCGGCGGCGCCGAGGTTGAGCTCTTCAGTCGCGCCGGTGCGCCCGACGCAGTACATGACCGCGTCGCTCGTGATCTGCTTGCCGCTCTTCAGCAGGACGCGCACCCGGCTGCCGCGCTCGCCGGGCAGATACTCGATGTCAAAGACGTCTTCGTTGAGGCGGAACGTCACGGCGTTCTGCCGCAGGTGGTAGACGAGCGTGTCCACGATCTCGTCGTCCGCGAACGGCAGTAGCTGCGGACTCCTGTCCACGACCGTCACGCGTACGCCCAGTGCCGCGAACGTACTGGCGTACTCCAGACCGATCGCGCCGCCGCCTACGATGGTCAGCACGCGCGGCACTTCCGGCAGGTCCATCACGTCGTCGCTGAGGAAGATCAGCCTGCCGTCCGTGTGGATGCTCGGGGGTTGGGTGGAGAACGTTCCGACGGCGATGATCACCTTGTCCGCGGTGATGGTGCTGTCCGGGGCGTCGTCCTCATCGTTGTCGAGATTGATCGTGTGGCGGTCGACGAACGATGCCTCCGCGTGGAACATGTCCACCCGGCTCCTGGCGAGTTGACTGCGGAGCATCTCGGACTGCTGCTGCATCACGTGGTTCGTGCTGACCATCAGGTCGTTCATCGTGATGTTCTGCTTGACGGTGTAGGACTCGCCGTAGAGGGTGCGCTCCCGAAAGCCGCTCAGGTGGAGTGCGGCTTCGCGCAGCGCCTTGCTCGCGGTGCCGGTGGTGACGTTGAGGCCGCCGATGTGCGGAAGCCGCTCGACCACCGCCACCCGCCTGCCGATCTTCGCGGCCTGGACTGCGGCCCTCTGGCCTGCTGGCCCTGAGCCGATGACCACCATGTCGTAGTCGTAGCCGCTCATCGCGGTGCTCTCCCTCCGGGCGCCAAGGGCTGACGGTGGCAATCGTTCATCAACACAGGGGCTGCGTCAAGCGCGCTCGCCGAACGTCTGCTCCGCGCCAGGCACGAACCAGCGATAGAGTATCGGGAAGAGCGCCCCTGCGGCGAGGAAGAGGGCTCCCGCTACCCAGAGGCTGACTTCCAGCCCGAACGCTCCGGCCAGCGCGCCGAACCCCAACGGCGCTACGAGCTGCGCCGTGCCCCAGTACAGGCCTACGTAGGCCATCGCCATCCCGCGCTGGTTGGGGGAGCTGTGGTCGGCCCCCGCTATGGGGTACAGGATCCCGAGCGTCGAACGGAAGGTCCCGTAGAGCAGCATCAGCGGCACGAGGGTCACATATGCTCCCGCGCCCGCCGATACGCCCAACACCACGAGCCCCACCATCGCCAGCGCTATCGTGTACGTCCATTGTCGGCCCAGGCGTGCGAGTACATGGCCGAACACCATGCCGATAGCCACGCTGCCCGCCACCCCTATCGCCTGCATCCCGCCGATGACGTCCTCGGTGTAGTCGAGTTCGCGGAGGTAGGGGATGAAGAGGATGCTCGTCATGATCATGGACATGGACGCGACGAACGCGGCGAACGCGGCGAGGCCCATGCCGCGGTGCCGCGCGATGCCGGGGATGTGGCCGAGCGGGGCGCGGAAGCCGCGCCGGGCGGGCCGCGCCGCGAGCGGGGGCATCGCCAGGCAGCCCATGAACCCGGCCAGCGCCACCGCCCCGGTGATGCCGAACGCTGCGCCGTAGCCCAGCTTGATGACGAGAATGCCGCTCAGGAACGCGCCGATGAGGCCGCCGGCGCTGCCGAAGGCGTTGAGGCGTCCATAGATCTCGCCGGAGCGTTCGGGGTTGATCCGGCTGACGTACGACTGCGTCGCCGTCCAGTACGTCGCCCGCGAGTAGCCGACGAACGACTGGGCGAGGATGAGCATCCAGAAGAAGCCGGAGACGACGAAGAAGGCCGTGCCGACGATCATGGTCACGAAACTGGCCCAGAGCACCCACCGCTCGCCGAACTGGTCGGCGATCGCGCCGGCGAACAGCCGCAGCACCAGCCCGAACACGGCCTGGGACGCCACGATGACGCCGAGCAGCGTGAGGTCGTAGCCGAGGTGCAGGGCGTAGAGCGGCACGAGGACCTGGATGAGGCCCAGGGTTATCTGATACGAGAACGAGGCGCCATAGCTCAGCAGGGCGGCGCGGGACTGCGTGCGCTGGTCCGGCTGCGCCTGCGGCTGCGCGCTCATGCGGAGAAGCGGCCCGGCGCGTAGGGCGCGAGGTCGATCGCAGGCCCGCCTCCGGCGACGAGGTCCGCCGTCGCCCTGGCCATCCCCGGCCCCATCATGATGCCCTGCCGTCCGCCCCCGGTGACGACGTACGCGCCGTCCACGCCCGGGACCGGGCCGACCATCACGGCGCCGTCCGGCGTGACGGGCCGCAAGCAGGCGGTCTGCAGCACCAGTTCGGCGTCCTCCAGGGCGGGCAGCATCCGCAGCGTGGACTCGATGATCGCGTCGCGCGCCTCGGTCGTCCGGGACTCGTCGAAGCCGGCGTGCTCCTCCGTGGTGCCGCACCAGACGAGGCCGTCGGACGGCTTGGTCATCGCGTAGTTCCCGAGATGGCCGATGCTCAGCGCGTACGGAGCGCCGTCCGCCCGCAGCCGGATGATCTGCCCCTTCAGCGGCGCAACGGGTAGCGGCACGTTGAACCAGTCCGACGCCTGCGCGGTCCACGGCCCCATCGCGACGACGACGGTGTCGCAGGCGATGCGCTCCGCGTTGCCCGCGCCGGTCGTGATGCTGACGCCGTCGACGCGGCCATCGGTCGTGTGGACGGCTGTGACCTCGCCGGTGCGGAGCGTGACGCCGCGCTGCTCGGCCGCCTGGCCGAGCGCAAGCGTCAGGCGGTACGGCTCGACGTCCGACGACCCTTCGACGTGGAGCGCGCCTACGGTGTCGGGTGAGATGCGCGGCTCCAGCGCGCGCGCCTCGTCCGGGGCGAGCCATTCGACGGCATAGCCCGGCAGCGCCTGCTGCCAGTCGAGGTGCCGCGTGAGCGCGGCGGCCTCGTCGTCGTTGAGGGCGAGTCGGAGCAGGGGGCGCGGCTGGTACTGGATGTCGACGTTCGTTTCGGCGGTGAGTTCGCCCGCAAGCGCGGGGTAGAGCGACATGCTGTACTCGATGAGCGGCGTGTTGACGTGCAGGCCGTTCGTGACGCCGCCGGAGAGTCCTCCATAGGCGAACCCGGAGGCGTGGCTCGCGATGCCGTCGCGCTCGATGACGGTGCTGCGGACGCCCATTGCAGCGAGGTAGAACGCGGTGGCGATGCCCGCGATGCCCCCGCCGATGATGACGACGTCCCGCTCTCCCGTGGTGGTCATGCGCGCCTCCGCCGCCCGCTCGCGGCCCGCCGATTGTACAAGGGCGTGGCCCCGTCGTTCCTGCGGAGGCAGGAACCTCGCAGCCGTTGGCCTGAAGCTGCCTGGTCCCCCCTCCTCCTGGGGGATGTGCCGCCCGTGCGGGCGGGGAGTGAGGGTGTCTCGCGGCGGAGTAGAATAGACCGCGCAGCCGGACAGCGGGAGGGTGACGTGACAACAACGGCAGAGCACAAGACGATGGCGGCGTTGGAGGCAGGGCTCGACGAGGTCCGACAATCGCCGAAGGACGACGGCGTGTTGCAGCTCATCGTGCAGCGTCCGGAGCGCGGCGAGCGCGAACTGGTGGACGAGGGCTCGCTCGACACAAGCGTCGGCCTCGTGGGTGACAACTGGGCAACGCGCGGCAGCACGGGCACACCGGACGGCTCAGCCGACCCGGAACTGCAGTTGACGCTCATGAACTCCCGCGCCGCGGACCTCATGGCTGGCGGCAGGGAGCGCTGGCACATCGCGGGCGATCAGTTGTTCGTGGACCTGGACATCGGAATCGAGAACCTGCCGCCCGGAACGCGGCTGGCCATCGGGTCGGCGGTGCTGGAGGTGTCGGTGAAGCCGCACACGGGCTGCGCGAAGTTCAGCGCCCGGTTCGGGACTGACGCGCTGCGCCTGGTCAGCTCAGCGGTGGGGCAGGAGCTCCGCCTGCGGGGCGTCAACACGAAGGTCGTGCAGTCCGGCGCCATCAGGGTAGGGGACGCCGTGCGGAAGCTGGGCCAGGCGTGAGCGGGGCCTAACGCACTTCGATACACCGCCTTCGGCCAACAGCCTCCATGAGTCGAGTATTGATCGCGGGCGGGAAGATTCCCATTTTGCCCAGTGCTACGAGGTAAACCCGGACATCCCGCCTGCGCGGGAATGACGGGAGATTACACCTTGTAGCCGCCGACGAGGGCCAGGGTGAGGTTCTTCCAGAAGCACTCGACCTCGGTGAAGCCGGCGGCGCGCAGCCACTCGAGGTGACGGGCGAGGGTGGCGTTCTTGTGGTGGTGCATCGCGTCGTGGGCGAGCTGCTCCGGCGTGCGGCGCTCCTCGCGGGGCCGACGGTCCCGGTCGCGACGGCGAGCGCCCCGCATGGCCTGATTGATGTACTCCGTCTCCGCCGACGCGGTGTCCAGGTTGAAGAACGCCCCGCCCGGGTTGAGCGCGCCGTGGATGCTGGCGTAGAGACTCGCCATCAGCTCGGCGGGCAGGTGGTGTATGGCGCGCGCGGAAACGACCAGGTCGTAGGGTCCTGCGTCGATGACCTCCTGCGGAAGCACGCCGTCGGCGAAGTCGCCGAACATGTAGGCGAAGCGCTCGCCGAACCGGGCCATGCGCGGTTTGCCCGCCTCCATCATGGCCTCCGAAATGTCGAGCCCGACCGCGGTGCCATTCGGGAAAGCGTCGAGGCAGGCCGTCGCGACGGGGCCGTAGCCGGTGCCGATGTCGAGGATGCGGACCGGCGCGTCCGCCGGGGCCTGCACGAGCCGGGTCAGGAGATCGAAGACGGGCTGACGCTCGTCCTGCTGCTCGTCCATGCGTTCGACGTACTCGGTGACGCGGTCCTCCTCGCGCCAGGAGTGGCCCCATCGGAGGCCCTCATGCTCGCCGTGGCCGCGGTGTTCGTGCTGGTGCGTCGTCATGCTGTTCTCCTTCCTTGGGCGCCCACGAGGAACGTCCCTGCATCTGGCTGGGAAAGAGGGGGCGCCCTACCCGGACTGCCGCAGGGCGAGGTTGCCGCCGTCTACCGGGAGGTCCGCGCCGGTGATGAAGTCCGCGTTGTCGGAGACGAGGAAGAGCACGGCCTGCGCCTGGTCGCGCGGCCTGCCCCAGCGTCCGCGCGGCACGCTCTGGGGGACCTCGTCGTCGGGGCGCGCGGGCTTGCCGCCCACCGGCATCCCGGTCTGGGTGGGCGTGAGCGAGTTGACGCGGATGTTGTGCGGCGCGAGCTCCATGGCGCAGGCGCGGGTGAAGTTGAGGATGCCCGCCTTGGCCGACTGGTAGGCGATGGCGCCGCTCTTGCCCCGGTGGCCGGACGTGGAGGCGACGTTGACGATGGCGCCGCCCCTGCCCTGCGCCACCATCTGCCGCGCGACGTGCTGCGTGCAGTTGAACGTGCCCGCCAGGATGACGTCCACGACCTTGCGGAACGTGCCGAGGTCCTCCTCCAGCAGACCGGGGGTGCTGGTGATGGCGGCGTTGTTCACGAGGATGTCGATGTGGCCGTAGGCCGCAAGCGCCTGCGAAACGAGGTTCTCCATGTCCTCAGGCTTCGTGATGTCGCCGTCGACGGCGAGCGCCTCGTAGCCCCGGTCGACGACCTCGCGCGCGGTGGCCTCAGCCGCCTCCCGGCGTATGTCCAGGCAGACGACCTTCGCGCCGTTCTCGGCGAGCGTTCCCGCTATCTCGCGTCCGATGTTCGGGCCTGCGCCCGATACGACTGCAACCCTTCCTTCCAGCATGTAAGTTCTCCTTTCCATTCCTCACCGCCCGCGACAGTATGCCGGGGCGCTTGGCGTGTCAACCGAGGGGGCGGCGAGCCGTGGGACGTCAGCCCGCCGGGTCGTCGAGGCCGAAGTTGGCCCGCCATACCATCTCGATGCGTTTCATGTTCTGTACGGAGAGCGGGCCTTTGCCGGAACAGGCGGCGTTCTCCTCGATCTGGCCGGGGTCGGAGAAGCCGCCGAGCACCGTGGACACCCCGTTGAGCGATAGCACGAAGCGGACCGCAGCCGCGGCCAGGGAGTGGTCGTCCTCCTGGGTGTCGGGGTTGAGGTTGCGGGACAGGAACCGCAGCGCACGCGCCTGGCGGAGTCCCGTTGCTCCGGCTTCCGGGCTCCGCGCGCCCCGTGCGAGGGGGTGCGGCTCTCCCCCCTCCACGGCGTTGTCGGTCAGGAACCAGCCTGCCAGCGGGGAGTAGATAGAGGCCCCGACGCCGTGCGCCGCCGCGTAGTCCAGGATGCCGTCCCAGTCGGCGTCCACGCGCATCCCGTAGGGCTTGGTCGCCGCCGACGGGTTGAGCAGGTTGACCGAGACGTTGATCAGGCTGAAGGCGCCGGTGTCGATCAGCCTCCGTGCGGCTTCGCCGTCGCCGCCCCGCGTGATGAACCCGATGAAGCGCGCCTTGCCGCTCTTCTGCGCGCGTTGCAGCCCCTCCAGCGCCCCGCCCGGCCCCAGGTAGTCCTCGATCCAGAGGCGGGTGTAGGTGCGGCCGGACAGCTCGGGCCGCTCCATGAGCGGACCGTTGTGTATCTGGAGGAAGTCGACGTAGTCGACGCCGAGACGTTCCAGGCTCTGGTCCAGCGAGCGGGTCACGTGCCCGGCGATGTCGTCCAGGTTGTCGGCGCGCACCTCGATCTTCGTGGTGAGGTAGGGCCGGAAGCCAAGCTCCTTCATCACCCGGCCGAGGTTCGACTCGGAGACGCCGTCGCCGTAGTCGGGCGCCTGGTCGAAGTAGTTGATGCCCAGCTCGACGGCGCGGGCGATGGCCTCGCGCTGCTGTTCGGGGGCGCCGCGCACCATCAGCCCGGCGTTGCCGCCTCCGCCGAACCCGATCTCGGAGACCATGACACCGGTGTTGCCGACTTCTCGGTATTCCAAGGTTGCCCTCCTCTTACGCCTTGCCGGGAATGGGGACCGCTTCGACCCCGTAGAGTTTCGAGACGTTCTCGCGCAGCAGCCGGGCCCGCACGTCCGCGGGCAGGTCCCCCATGTCCCGCGCCACTATCCGGCGGGAGTCCGGCCACGTGGAGTTGCCGTGCGGGTAGTCGCTGGACCACATGCAGTTTCCGGCGCCCCACCAGGAGAGCATCCTGCCGCCGACGCCGTCGTTGAAGAAGGTGGCGTACACCTGCCTCTCGAAGTATTCGCTGGGGAGCATGGTGAGGTCCAGGGCGGCCCGGTCCGTGCCGTGGCGCTGGAAGTAGTAGTCCCACTGCTCCAGCACGAAGGGGAGCCAGCCTATCTCGTTCTCCACCAGCACCAGCTTCAGCCGGGGGAACCGCTCCAGCACGCCGGAGAAGATGAAGTCGTAGAGGGCGTCCATCGCGTAGACGAGCTTCATGTTGACGCTGGTGCGCTCCTGCTCGATGCCGCGCTCGCCCCTGCCGAACGACTGCCGCAGGTTGTAGCCATGCCCGCTCAGGATGTGCAGGGAGACGGGCATGTCCAGCTCCTGGGCGCGTGCCCAGAGGGGGTCGTAGTGGCGCGACGTGAAGGGAAGCTCGGGCGCGGGGACCTGCCAGACGATCACGCCGGCCATTCCGGCCTTGCGGCCACGCTCCATCTCCTCGACGGCCGCCTCGATGCGGTACGTGGAGAGCAGGGCGAGGCCGATGAGCCTGTCCGGGGCCGCCGAGCAGTAGTCGGCCAGCCAGTCGTTGTAGACCCTGACGCACGCCTCCTCGAGGTCGCGGTTGCCGAGGACGAGTGTCTTCAGGCCGTGCGTTGGGTAGAGCACCTCGGCGCTGACGCCGTCGCGGGCCATCTCGTTGACCCGTTCCCACTTGTCCATGCCGCCGGGGGCATCGGTGCTCCGGGCCCCGCCGAGGTCGGGGACGCGGTCGCGGAGCGCCCTGGGGAGGTTCTCCTTCCAGAGGCCCGCGGGCTCGATCACGTGCGAGTCCGACGAGATGAGCACTTCGTCGACCGGGGCGCCGGTCTGCGGGGCGTAGGTCCGTTCCAGGATTCCCATGACGAGCCTCCTCTCATCCGTCCACGGGACGTTCCTCTCCATGGCTGGCGAGAGTGTACCGCAGCAGGCCGCCGTCTACGATTGTTCCGCCGGACGACCGGTCAGAGGCGGGGTCCGTCGGCCCGCGTGCCGTATGCCGGGAAGTGCTACCCGGGGGAGTCGGCAGTCTCGTCAGTAGAGGATGTCAGACCTAACACCCGTTTGATGTCGTCCAGGTCCATCCCATTCTCGATCTCACCTTCGGCGTACAGCCTGTACACCAGCCTGTCCGTAGTGTCGTACGTCCGATGCCACGTCCACGTGGTGATCCATCGTTGTCCGTTCTGAACGAAGCTGCTGCTGGTGTATATCGGCGCACCGGTTGTAGTGCAGGGGTTCAGGTTGCACATGATCCCTCTCACCGAATGACCTATGCCCAGCACCGCGTGGATCATTTCATGCAGTATCGTCTCCCGGAGTATCGCGGCCGGCACGGGCACCGTTCCGTATTCAGGGAACCATGTACTGCGCGGCTTTATCGTTATCCTTCCGTCCAGCAAGTGGGCGCACCCCACCCATTTGTCCTCATAGTCACACCGCACCGCGTTGATGTTGTCAGCGTGGTAGAACAGCAGGATGCCTTCTCGTTCCTCTTCGGTCGCCCTCCAGTTGGTCTGCGTTATGAACTCCAGCTGCGGTATCGTTTCTCGTATCTGCCTTTGCAGGTCGGCGCCTATGGCCTGGTCGATGTAGTACAGACCGAAGTCCAGTTTCCTGACCTCTTGCAGTTTCCCTTCGAAGATCCCACTGCATTCCGTATTGACCAGGCATTCCTTGATGCTGTCCGAGTAGTCCTCGTGCCATTCCTGGACCTCCACTGCACTGTCGGTGGTGAGCGGCTTGATGGCTTGCGGCCTTTGGCATTCGCCGAACCCGTACTGGCTGAACTGTTCCGGTGTCATTCCGGCAGGGCAGGTCTGCGCCTGCGACGGTCCGGTCGCGGATGGGGGCGCCGGTGTCGGCGTCAACGTTGGCGCGGGCGTTGGCGTATCGGTAGGCACGAGCGTCGGAGTTGGACTCGGCGTTGGCGTATCTGTGGGCACAGGCGTTGGAGTTGGGCTCGGCGTCGGGGTATCTGTGGGCACGGGCGTGGGTGTCGGCGTCGGGGTTGGGACCGGAGTTGGCGTATCGACGGGAGTGGGAGTCGAGGTTGGGGCCGGCGTTGGCGTATCGACGGGAACAGGCGTCGAAGTGGGAATCGCGGTCGTTGCGGCTACGGTTGCCTCGACGTCAGGGGCCGTCGTCGGCGCACCGGACTGGCACGCAACGAGCGCGAGGAGCATCGTGACGGGGAGTGCGAGGGACCGCAACAGTGGAGTCTCCAGCAATGGGTGGTACGAGTCTAACAGGCCGGGGCCGGAGCACCATCTCTTGACCCTCTGCCCCGTATCCCATAGGTTGCGGGGAGACTACCGACGAGAGAGGGAGGCGCACGATGCTGAAGGACAAGTCCGTGGTCATCACGGGTTCCGCCAAGGGGATAGGCCGCTACATCGCCCACGGGTTCGCCAGGGAAGGCGCGAAGGTGGCCATAGCCGACGTCGACGAGACGCGGCTGCAGCAGACGCTGGGGGAGCTGGGCGAGCTCGGCGCGGAGGCGTTGGCCGTTCCCACCGACGTGACGAACGAGGAGATGGTGCGGTCGCTGATGGCGGACGTCAACGAGCGCTTCGGCGGCATTGACGTCCTCATCAACGACGCCGCGATCGTGCCGCACTTCAACTGGAACGACAAGCCGCGCTGGCCGAAGGTCCAGGACATGGAGAAGACGTGGTTCTGGGACACGGTGATGGGCGTGGCGCTGCTCGGCTCGTTCCTCGCCTCCAAGCACGCGGTGCCGTACATGGAGGCGGGCGGCGGCGGCAACATCGTGAACCTGCACGGCGGCGGCGGCCTCAACCCGCCGGGGGCGCTCGCCTACGCGACGGCGAAGGACTCGCTCATCACGTTCACGAAGTTCCACGCGGAAGAGGTGCGCGACTCCAACATCGCCGTGGTCATCATCTCGCCGGGAGCGGCGATCGCGACGGAGGACGCGCCGGAAGAGGCGCGCAACCGGATGCCGGGGCCGGACTACGCCGGGCCCCGCTTCCTGCTCGCCGCCGAGGCGTCGATGGAGATGTCCGGCCACCTGCTGGACTACAAGGACGGCGAGCTGGTGGTCCTGCAGTAGCGATGCTGACGGTGACCGAATCGGCGCTCGCCGAGTTGCGGCGGGTGGCGGACGCGCGGGCGCTGGAGCCGGGCAGGCTCCTGCGCCTGGCGGTGCCGCCGGTGTGGACGGGGCAGGGCGACTGGGGCATCGTGATCGACCAGCGCGGGGCCGCGGACATCGCCTACGCGCACGACGGAGCGACGGTGCTCGTCATCGAGCAGGTGGTCGCGGACTCGCTCGCCAATGCGGTGCTGGACTACAAGACGAGCGGGGCGCCGGGTCCGAGGTTCACGCTGGATATCTACTAGGTCTCGCGTTCGCTGGTGGGCCTGCCAGGACTGAGTTTGCGAACTTTTCGGTGGGAGGTCTTGATCTAACGACGACCCAGACCAGACCGGGCCTCATGAGAGCGGCGGCATGGGCGGTGGAAGACGACCGAGGTCGTCGGCGTGTCCCACCACGCTTTCTGGCGACTCCTCGAACCGGTCCATATGGGGCGGCCGTGCCCTCCGCCGTCCTTAACTCCGTCGGCGGGAACGTCCGAGCGATTGAAAGGGCCACGCTGGAACTCATGGTCGGTCTGGAGGATTTGCGACGACGAGGAACTGCCCCATCATGCCCAGGTCCTCGTGATCGAGCATGTGGCAGTGGAACATGTATGGTGTGTCGTTGTCGGCGTAGGTGTTGAAGCGGGCGGCGATGACCACCTCGCGGTCGCCGTGCACGAACACAGAGTCCTCCCACCCGGCTTCCTCAAGTGGTGGGGGTTCGCCGTTGATCGCCAGGATCTGGAACTGCGTCTGGTGGACGTGGAACACGTGCACGCCGGTGTCGACCGTGATAGTCCAGCGTTCGGTGTTGCCGAACTGCACCGTCTCGTCGATCCGGGTCAGGTCCATCTGCACTCCGTTGATGCCCCAACCGTCGCCCACCTTTTCCATGCGGAAGCTCCGGTCGACCGTGATCTCCGATTCGGTGATCCGCTCTATGGTCGCCAGTTGGCCTGGGAGCGGTCCGGCGCTGGAGGCTGATCCGTTCGACCGGAGCTCGAGCACCCTACCGTACAAGTCGTCCACTAGAGCGACAGGGGTGTCGCCGACCTCGACGATGATCTCAGCACGGTCGCCGGGACCGAGTTCGATCCGGTCGATCACGACGGGACCGGCCAGATAGCCGCCGTCGGAAGCGATCTTGGTCATCGTGCTCCCGTGGACGCTGAGGTTGTAGATGCGGGCCTGGCTGCCGTTGAGCAGCCGGAGTCGAACGAGGCCCGTGGGTACCTCCACGAACGGATCGATTGTGCCGTTCACCGTCAGCGTGCGATCGCGGTTCCCCTTCCCGGCAGCGTCGATGGCGAAGTCCAGTTGTCCATCTTCGGTGAAGTCCCTGTCTTGGATGATGACCGGGATGTCGTCGACGCCGTAGGTGTCGGGCAGCGCTGCGGCGGCAGGATTGTCGTCATAGATGATGATCATGCCGGCCGCGCCACGGTAGACATGCTCGGCAGTGGTGCCTTTGAGATGAGGATGATACCAGAGGGTGGCTGCCGGCTGGATCACCTCGAAGTCGGCTACCCAAGTTGCGCCGGGTTTGATCTTCTGGTGCGGCCCGCCGTCGTCTTCGGCCGGGACGTCGCCGCCATGCCAATGTGTTGTTGTGGTCTCGTTGAGCTCGTTGGTGACGCTGATGGCCACTGTGTCGCC
>DAOUJA010000064.1:0-49767 GCA_034423175.1 Dehalococcoidia bacterium | reverse complement strand
GAGTACTTCTACCGCAACTGCTACGCGACGTTCTTCAACGACTACGTGGGCGGGCAACTGCTCTCCTGGTGGGGGCAGGACAACTGCATGTGGTCCACAGACTACCCGCACCCCAACTCGCCGTGGCCGAACTCGCGGCGCGTGCTCGCGGAAAACCTCGGCCACCTGCCGCTGGAGACGGTCCGCAAGCTCGTGAACACGAACGTCCGGAAGCTGTATCCGATCGGCGGGTGAGGACACTCATCCGCTGCGCCCCCTGGGGTCCGGCGGGCGCAATTCTCTCCAACCCGCCCGCCCGGTGCGTTGTGGCCCCCCACTCCCCCGCTAGAGGGCTTCTGCTCTCTGCATTCCCTGTCGGAGAGTAAGCGGAGCGTAGAATCCCCGAGTAGCTGGGAGGATCGGCATGGACATGGGTCTCGCTGGCAAGGTTGTGCTCATAACGGGCGCGGGGCGGAACATCGGGAGGGCTACCGCCGAGGCCTTCGCCGCCGAGGGTGCACGGCTCGTCCTGACTACGCGCCGGAGCGGCGGCCAACTGGAAGAAACGGCGGATGCCTGCCGTTCCGCTGGCGCCGAGGTCGTGACGGCCCTCTGCGACGTCGGCGACGAAGGGCAGGTGCAGGCGGCGGTGGAGACGGCGGAGCGCGCCTTCGGCGGCGTCGACGTGCTCGTGAACAACGCGACGAACCGCGTGTCGGGCCCCTTCCTCGCGCAGTCCAACGAGGACTGGCGGGCAACTGCCGCCGCCAACCTGGACGGCCCCATCTTCGCCAGCCGCGCCGTTCTGCCCGGCATGGTGGAACGGGGCTGGGGACGCATCATCAACTACTCGGGCGTCTCCGCCTATCGTGGCGGCGGCGCGATGAAGGCTGCGGTCAAGCTCGGCATCGTTGGCCTCACCCGCGGACTCGCCCGGGAGTTCGGCAAACACGGCGTCACGGTGAACGCCATTGCCCCGGCTTCCATCGAGGTGGAACGGGACCCGGGCACCGAGCGCGACGTCGACATCTCCGGCATCGACCCGAAGATGCCGGTCCCGCGCTTCGGTCAGCCCGAAGAGGTCGCTGCGCTCGTCGTCTACCTCTGCAGCAGGCACGCGAGCTACGTGACGGGGCAGACCATCCACATCAACGGCGGCGAGATACTCCAATAGCACTCAACGAGGAGACCCCATGACCCAGCAACCCCCGCTCGACACCCTCGCCACCTACGTCGCCGGCGCCCTCGACCGGGCCCTTCCGCCCGCCGTGCTCGAGAAGACCAAGCACCACGTTCTGGACACCATCGCGGCCATGGTGACCGGCTCCCGGCTCAAGCCCGGCGAGGCCGCCGTCAACTTCGTCCGCTCTCAGGGCGGTGTCCCTGAGGCTGCGGTGGTCGGCTCGAACGTCGTCACCACCGCAATCAACGCGGCGATGGCCAACGGGATGCTTGCCCACTCCGACGAGACCGACGACTCACACGCACCGTCGCTTACCCATCCGGGGTGTGCCGTGGTCCCCGCCGCCCTGGCAGTGGCGGAACGCCAGAACGCCTCCGGCGAGGCGTTCCTCCGTGCCGTGGCCCTCGGCTACGACGTCGGGTCGCGCATCGCGCGGCTCATGGGAGGCATCGACGCCCGCGGCATGCACGGGCACGCCACGCACACCATCGGCCCCATGTTCGGTTCGGCGGCGGCGGCGTCCGCGCTGGTTGGACTCGACCCGCAGGGCGTCCGATACGCGCTCTCCTACACCGCCCAGCAGGCCTCCGGCATCACGTCCTGGGCGCGCGACTCCGAGCACATCGAGAAGTCGTTCGTATTCGGCGGGAACGGCGCCCGCTCCGGCGTCACCTCCGCACTGTTCGTCGCTTCCGGCATGACGGGGGAGGAGGACGCATTCGAGGGCGAGAACGGCTTCCTGGACGTCTTCTGTCCCCGCCGGGACGAGTTCCCGCAGTGGGTATCCAGCCTGGGCGAGCACTACGAGATCACGCTGACCAATATCAAGAAGTTTTCGGTCGGCTCGCCGATCCAGGCCGCCGCCGAAGCGATGTGCTCCCTCGTCACTGAGCACGGCCTTACTCCGTCCGACATCCGTGAAGTCGAAGCCCTGCTGCCGCCGCAGGGCGCCAACATCGTGAACGGCCGACACATGCCGGACGTGAACCTCCAGTACTGCATGGCGGTGATCGCTTTGGACGGAGGCAGGCTTACCTTCCAGGCAACCCACACCTACGAGCGCATGAGCGACCCGGACGTGAGGGAGCTGATGGCAAGGGTGCGATTGCAGGGCACACCCGAATTTGCGGGCATGGAGCGGCAGCGTCCGGCCACCGTGCGCATCCATACGGCGAGCGGCGTGCTGGAACGGCACGTGCCAGCGGTCCACGGTACGGCGGACAACCCCATGACCACGGAAGAGGTCGATGAGAAGGCGATCGACCTCATCGGCGGGGTGTACGGCGAGGAGCGTGGACGCGAAGTGGTGGCCGCAGTGCATGCTCTGAACGCGACGCCTACGGCAGTGCTGCGTCCGCTGCTGACGGAAGGCTAGTCCGGCGGCCAGGCGCCGCGGCGCTCCTTGCGGACGACGAACCGCAGACCGGACCAGGTCTCGTCTATGGCGCAGACTTTGTTGTCGACGAGTCCAACGGGGAGGAGAACCTCGCGCAGCACGTCCTCGGTGAGGTCTGTCGGCACGCCGGAGGAGCGCTTGGGCCATGCGATCCAGTAGCCACCGTTCGGCGCGATGCGACGCGACTGTGTGGGGAACGCCGATTCGAGCTCCTCACGGCTGACGTGGAACGCCACGAGGACGTCGACGCTCGTGTCGCTGTCGGCCGCTCGGCGCACTCCGTCCGGCAGGTCCCCGAGCGCTGCGTCGAATCCCGGTGGGGAGTCATACATGGCGAGTGTCGCCCCCGGCGTGATCCCCAGCTTCCGCGGGAGGGGCGTGCCCGAATAGCCGGCCACGGTCAGACTTCGGGGGCGATGCCGGTCAGGACGCGTTCGTCCTCGTCGAACGAGTCCGCCCTGACCACACGGGCGTCGTGGGCGCGTACGCGGTAGGCCTCACCCTTGTGGACGATGACGGGGATAGTGCCTTCCATCAGGTCTACGGCGGCCTGCATGAGGATGCGGCGGGCGCCCTCGATCGCACCGTCGTTGGGGCCGAGCATCTCCTGGGAGCGGTCGACGATCGCGCCCATGCTCTCCTGGCAGGCGAGCGCCATCTCGAACGAAGTCTCGAACCGCGAGGCGAAGTCGGAGGGGCGCTCCCTGCCCTCCGGCACATAGCCGTTCTCGCGGTTGCGCTCGCGGCGGTAGACGCCCTCTTCCAGCCTGGGATGGATACGCTTGCCCTGGCGTATCTCGGTGAGGACGCGCTTGCTGAGCGGTCTGCGGGGGTTGTAGGTCACGGCGAACGCCATCGTGTTCTCGTTGTCTATCGGGGCCCAGGCCGTGCCCTCGTAGATGCCGCGCCTGCCGGAGGCGAGCGTGGTGTAGAACGGCATGAGCCACTGGGTGACGGACATGTCCGCCTGCCGTGCCTCCGACTCGACCGCGGTGCCGACGAGCAGGCCGTACTCGGTCTCGCGGGCCTGCACGGAGTGCTCGGCCTCCTCGCCCATGGGGTCGTCCGGGCCGAGCGCGCCCGCCTTCCGGAGCGCGGCGACGCGGGCGGCGTCCAGTCCACCCTCGACGGCCTGCATGTAGTTGCACTCGACGAGGAAGCGGGAGAGGTAGCGCTGGTCAGACTCGACGCGTGTCCATTCGAACTCGGGGAGGTCCGGCACGTCGTCCTGGGGGCCGACGTAGCCCCAGAGGAGACCGCCGAACTCGGCGATGTGGAAGGCGGGCGCCTTCACCTCCGTCCAGAGCGGGCTGTCCTCCGGTTCCAGGGGCATGTCCAGGATGTTGCCCTCGACGTCGAACTTCCAGTAGCAGCGTCCACACCGGATGCCGCCCTCCTCCACGAGGCCGAAGGAGAGGTCGGCGCCGCGATGAGGGCATCGGGCGTCCAGCAGGCCAAGCCTGCCGCGGGTGTCACGGAAGGCGACGAAAAACTCACCGAAGAGTTTGACCCGAATAGCAGGCGAGTCCGGCTCCGGGAGCTCGTGCGCGAGGAGGATGGGCGTCCAGAAACGGCGGAAGAGCTCGCCCATGGGGGTCTCCGGACCCACGTGCGTCAGCAGTTCGTTGTCTTCCCTGGAAAGCGCCATCAGGAGACGATTCTAGCAGCGCCGTGCGTAGTAGTGTTCCGGGCCTCATCCTGGGTTCCGCTCAGGCTTCACGAGCGTGAGCGGAGGTTTGCTATCATCGCAGGGCATGACCGTTTTCCCGCGCCACACCAAGATCGTCGCTACGCTGGGGCCTGCGCTCGCCCCGGACGAACGTCTGCGGCAGGCCATCGCGGCAGGGGTGGACGTATTCCGGTTGAACTTCTCGCACGCGACCCATGCGGAGTTGGAGCACACCGTTCCGCGCATCCGGGCCATCAGCGCAGAGATGGGGCGTACGGTCGCCCTGCTGCAGGACATCCAGGGACCGCGTCTGCGCACGGGCGTGGTGGAGGGGGACGAGGGCATACTACTCACGCCGGGCGAGACCGTCGCCGTGGTACAGGACGACGTGCCGACGAGGCAGGGGTCGGTCTCGATCCCGTACCCTCGACTCGTCAATGACGTGAGCAGAGGCGACCGCATCCTGATAGCGGACGGGAACCTGGTGCTTCGCATCGCCCAGGTGAACGGCGACAGCATGCGCGCTTCCGTCATCACGGGCGGCGTGCTCACGTCCCATAAAGGGGTCAACCTGCCGGACTCAAGGGTCACGGCAGACCCGGTCACCGAGAAGGACCGGAAGGACCTGGCCTACGGCGTATTCATCGGTGTCGACTACGTGGCGATGAGTTTCGTCCGCAGCGGCGACGACGTCCGCTCCTGCCGGGAGTTGCTGCAGAAGATGGGTTCGGCATCGCCCATCATCTCCAAGATCGAGCACCCGATGGCCATAGAGCACCTGCCGGACATCATCGAGGAGTCGGACGGGATCATGGTCGCACGAGGGGACCTCGGCGTGGAGGTCTCGCCGGAGCGGGTGCCGCTCCTCCAGAAGCACATCATCAGCAAGTCTAATGAGGCGGGGAAGCCCGTCATCACCGCGACACAGATGCTGGGCTCGATGATGGACAGTCCCATGCCCACGAGGGCGGAGGCCAGCGACATCGCCAACGCGATCCTGGACGGCACGGACGCTGTCATGCTCTCTGAAGAGACCGCAATCGGCCAGTATCCGGTCGAAGCGATAGCGACGATGGGCCGCATCGCCCAGCAGGCAGAGACTGCGGAGACGCCGTTCCACGTGAAGCACCCGGACGACGAGTCCCACGCCATGGCAGAGGCCGCTCGCTTCGTGGCGCAGAGTCTGGAGGTAAGTGCGCTGGTGGTGTTTACGCAGTCCGGCCACACGGCCAGGACCATCTCCCACCTGCGGCCCAAGGCGCCTGTCTACGCGTTCACGCCGGACCCCGCCGTGTGCAACGGCCTCTCGCTCTGCTATGGCGTCCGCCCGATCCGGGCGGAGCTTCCAGACCGCACCGAGGACCGGGTGGTGCAGGCGCTCTCCACGCTGCGGAAGCGCGGCGCGGTCATGACCGGCGACCGTGTCGTCGTGTTCGGCGCGACGCGCATCGGCGCGGGCGGCATTCCGAACGACATCAACGTCCGGACGGTGGGGAAGCCGTAATCGGACGGACAGTACGGTTGACGCGGGAGGCTGCGCCTGTACACTCTGCCGCATGGCCGAGAACGCCGAAACGGGATACCTTCGCCTCTTCCCACTGCAGGCCGTGGTCCTGTATCCGGGTATGGAGCTCCCGCTCGTAGTGTTCGAGCCTCGCTACCTTCAACTCACCGACGAATGCCTGGCGAATGACGAGCCGTTCGGCGTGCTGCTGCTCAAGGAAGGCACCGAGGTTGGGGCGGAAGAGGTAACGCCGTTCGAGACCGGCACTACGGCGCACATCATGACGACGAGCGAGGCTGGCGGCGGACGTCTGAGCGTCGTTGCCGTGGGAGGTCGGCGCTTCAAGGTACGGGAGTTCCTGCGAGACAACCCCTATCTCGCCGCCGAGGTGGAGTACCTGACGGACGAGAGCCACGAGATGGTGGACCCGTCGCTGGTCGAGAATGTGCGCTACGATGCCGCGTCTTTCGTGCGGCAACTGGTCGCCTCTCGCGGAGGCTACGTGCGGGAAGTGAACTTCCCGGAAGACCCGGAAGTGCTCTCCTACCAGGTGGCGCAGATATTCCAGGGCAATCTCTCAGTCCAGCAGAAGCTCTTGGAGCAGCCCGCGTTCGACCGGCTCTGGGACGAGCTGGAACTGCTGAAGGACGCCCGCAAGCAGCTGGAGCGCCGCAGGCGGCGCAACCCGTCGCACGGGTTCTCTGAGAACTAGCGCTGTTCTGAAGGAGCAGCTTGCGCGCTGCCATCGGGCCGTCCTATACTGCCACCTGCGGTCTTCACCGCACCCGCCTTTAAATCCAGTCCCGTGAGGCTGGCAAGGTCAGGGAACGCGAGACTCGGGGCGCTCCGCGCCCTGGAGTGTGACGGAACCTCTTGCCAGCGGGCAAGAGGTTTTTTCTTGGGAGAAGAACGGCTCATCCTCACCAGCGAGGAGATGCGGCGCGCGCTGACGCGCATCGCGCACGAGATCGTGGAGTCCAACAAGGGGCTCGACGGTCTGCTGCTGGTGGGGATACGGCGCAGGGGCGTTCCGCTCGCCCGGCGCGTCGCCGCTGCCATCGCCTCCTTCGAGAACGCCAGCGTTCCCGTCGGCGCGCTCGACATCAACCTGTACCGCGACGATCTGACGAGTCGCCCCCAACCCCTCGTCCGCCCCACCGAGATGCCGGTGAGCATCGCAGGGAAGACGGTGGTGCTGGTGGACGACGTGCTGTTCACCGGGCGCACCGTCAGGTCGGCCCTCGACGCCCTGACTGACCTGGGCCGGCCGCGCGTCGTGCAGTTGGCCGTGCTGGTGGACCGCGGTCACCACGAACTGCCCATAAGCGCCGACTACGTAGGCAAGAACATCCCCACGTCGCTCGACGAGATCGTCGAGGTGCGTGTGGACGAGATCGACGGCGTCGAGGAAGTGGCGATCGTGCCTCGTTCACAGGCGGTGACGGCATGATGGCGCCGGAGCAGAGCGCGGTCGCGGCGCAGACGGACGTTTCGCAGCGCCGCAGGCACGTGCTCGATTTGGACGACTTCCCGCGAGAGGAGATCATAGCTCTCCTGGACTCGGCAGAGGCGATGCGCGAGCTGCTGGACCGGAGCATCAAGAAGGCGCCGTCACTGCGAGGAAAGGTGGTGCTGACGCTCTTCCTGGAGCCGAGTACGCGAACTCGCGTGTCGTTCGAGCAGGCCGGCAAGATGCTGAGCGCGGACGTCATCAACATCAGTGGCTCCGGCAGCAGCGCGGAGAAGGGCGAGTCGTTGTTGAACACGGCGCTCACGCTCCAGGCGATGCATGCCGACCTCATCATCATCCGAAGTTCGCACTCGGGCGCGCCGTACTTCCTGGCGCGGAACCTCCAGCGGATGGGGGTCGTGAATGCGGGCGACGGCCGTCATGCGCACCCGACGCAGGCACTGCTCGACCTGATGACGATGCGCCAGTATGTCGGCAGCCTCGAAGGGAAGCGCGTCGTCATCGTCGGAGACGTGCTGCACAGCCGCGTGGCGCGGTCTGACGTATTCGGCCTGCACGCGCTCGGCGCGTCGGTCGTGCTGAGCGGCCCCCCGACGCTCATCCCGCTCGACCTGATGCATGGCGGCGAGGGCGAGAGCCTTCCAGGGGTGAGCGTCGACCACAACCTCGACCGTGCGATGGAGGGCGCAGACGCGGTGATAGCCCTGCGCATCCAGCAGGAGCGGCAGGGCGCAGGCATGCTGCCGAGCATGCGCGAGTACACGCGCCGCTGGCAGGTGACCGAGGGGCGCTACCGCAGGGCGAAGCCCGATGCGCTGCTCATGCATCCCGGCCCCATGAACGAGGGCATCGAGATCGCGTCGTCGCTGGCGCATGGTCCGGGCGCTCAGATAGAGGAGCAGGTGACGAACGGCGTTGCCATACGAATGGCGCTGCTCTACCAGCTGCTCACCGGGGGACAGGAAGAGGTGAGCGAGTGAGCAGGCCCATCCTGATCACCGGGGCGCGGCTCATCGATCCGGCGGCGGGCAGCGACCGCACGGGCGACCTGTTCATGCAGGACGGCATCATGGCCGACGTGCCGGAAGCGCCTCCCGGCGACACGCTGGTCATCGATGGCGCGGGGCTTGTCGCCGCGCCGGGGTTCATCGACCTGCACGCCCACCTGCGGGAGCCGGGGTTCGAGGACAAGGAATCGATCGCGACAGGCACCGCAGCCGCAGCCGCGGGAGGGTTCACGACGGTCTGCGCGATGCCGAACACGTCGCCGGCCATCGATACGTCAGCGGTCGTCAGCTTCATCGCGGAGCGCGCGAGGGAGGCAGGGCCGGTGCGAGTGCTGGCGTTCGGGGCTGTGTCCAGGGGTCGCAAGGGTGTGGAACTGACGGACATGGAGGAGCTTGCACGCGCAGGAGTCGTCGGGTTCACGGACGACGGCAGCCCGGTCTCGACGGGGCTGCTGATGGAGAAAGCGTTGCTCTACGCTGGCGAGCTTGGTCTGCCGGTGATGGACCACTGCGAGGACCACTCCATCACGGCAGGGCTGGGAATGCACGAAGGTGCGGTGGCCTCGCGACTCGGGCTCGCGGGGTACCCGTCTGCCGCGGAGGAGTCGGTTGTCGCGCGGGACATCGCACTGCTCGGCCTGACGGGCGGGCACTTCCACGTGGCGCACGTGAGCACGGCAGGCGGCGTCGAGATGGTGCGGGCCGCAAAGAAGCGCGGTCTGCGGGTCACTGCGGAGGTGACGCCGA
The DNA here is from genome assembly GCA_034423175.1 of Dehalococcoidia bacterium. Taxonomy (GTDB): domain Bacteria; phylum Chloroflexota; class Dehalococcoidia; order Lucifugimonadales; family Australimonadaceae; genus Bin16. The sequence goes on along the minus strand of DAOUJA010000064.1, from coordinate 40,811 downwards.
ACCACCTGACGATGACGGACGCTTGGGTTTTCGGCTCGAACGAGTCGGTGGGCATGGCGGATCCGCTTACCGTGTCGGCCTACGACACGCGGGCCAAGGTGAGCCCGCCGCTGCGTTCGCGCACCGACCGCGAGGCGTTAGTGGAGGGGTTGCTGGACGGCACGATAGACGCCGTGGCGACCGACCACGCGCCGCACACGTTCGGGGACAAGGCGACGCCGTTCGACGAGGCGGCTGTCGGCATCTCGACGTTGGAAACGGCGTTCGGCTCGCTCATGAGCCTCGTGCAATCGGGCGCGATGGACCTGACGACGCTCGTCGCGCGTCTCACGGTGGGGCCGGCGTCGGTGCTGGGCGAGCGCTTTGTGGACCTGGGGTCGCTAGCCGTGGGCACGCCGGCAGACGTCGTGCTGTTTGATCCACAGGAGCGGTGGACGGTCGACGTGAGCCGGTTCGCATCGAAAGGAAAGAACACGCCGCTTGCCGGGCACACGCTGCATGGCAGGGTGCGGGTGACCATTGCGGGTGGCGAGATTGCGTTCAGGGGAGAGAGCCTGTGACGACGGCGTACCTGGTGCTGAGCGACGGAACGGTGTACGAGGGCCATTCCTTCGGCGCCGAGCGCGACGCCTTCGGAGAGGTCGTCTTCAACACGAGCATGTCCGGCTACCAGGAGATGCTCACCGACCCGTCGTACGCCGGGCAGATCCTCGTGCCCACGTACCCGATGCAAGGGAACTACGGCATCAACTCGGCGGACGTCGAATCAAAGGACATCAAGGTGGCGGGGTTCGCGGTGCGGGAGCACTCGTCGACACCGAGCCATTACGACTCAGCGCGTACGCTGCACACCTACCTCGCCGACGAGGGCGTCCCCGGCATCTGGGGCGTGGACACACGGGCCATTACCCGCCGCATCCGCTCCCACGGCGTGATGATGGGCCTGCTGACGACACGCGATCCGCTGGCCGCGCTCCACGAACTGGAATCGCTCCCGTCTTACGACGCGGTGAACTTCGTCGAGCGCGTAACAGTTGGCGAGGCGTACGAGTGGAGCGGAGAGGGAAGCAGGCGCATTGCGGTGGTGGACTGCGGCGTGAAGTACAACATCCTGCGTCTGCTGACTCTACGTGGATGCCGGGTGCGCGTACATCCGGCGACCGCCACGGCAGAGGAGGTACTGCGGGACAACCCGGACGGCGTGGTCTTCTCGCCCGGCCCGGGGGACCCGGTCCACAACGCTCCGACCGTCGCGACGGCGCGCACGATCATCGAGCGCGTGCCGACGCTCGGCATCTGTCTGGGGCACCAGATCATCGCCCGCGCCCTGGGGGCGGAGACGTACAAGCTGAAATTCGGTCATCGCGGCGGGAACCATCCCGTGCAGGACATCGCCACCGGCCGCGTGTACATCACCGCGCAGAACCACGGGTTCGCCGTGTCCGACGAGGAGTTGCCGAGCGTCATCGAGGTGACGCACCGGAACCTGAACGACGGAACGATCGAGGGCATCCGGCACCGCGAGTTGCAGGTGCTGACGATCCAGTACCACTCGGAAGCGTCGCCGGGGCCGCTGGACAACGAGTACATCTTCGACCGTTTTCTAGACATGGTGAAATGATGCGGATTATTGATATACGATAATGATGAGCAGAATCGATGATGCTGGCGTGGGGGAAAAGAAGATGCGGACAACACTCGATATAGATGAGCGGCTCCTCCGCGAGGTGGTCGAACGCACCGGAGAGAAGAACCGTAGCAGGGCTACCAACAAGGCCCTCCAGGCGTACCTTCGGACCGAGGCTGTCCGGGAGCTCATCGGACTCGCGGGCCAGATAGACATCCTGGAGGACAGAGCAGAACGGAGGAGGGTGGACTCTGAACGCCAGGAGCGGCTGGACAGCATAGGGCAGAGTTCCGCAACAACAGGGAAATGAAGAAAGACGCATGGTTATCGCTGATGGTTCGGTGTGGATCGAGTACTTTCGCTCCAGGGAGTCTTCGGTTCAAGGCGAGCTCCAGAAGCTGTTGGAACGCGGTGAGGTGATGATGACCGGCGTTGTCCTCAGCGAGGTGCTGGGTGGCGTGCGGTCCGACCGCGAATATCAACTGCTGGCCGGGCTCATGGGTCAACTCCCGTACGTGGAGGCAACGAAGGAGACATGGACGAACTGCGGGAACATCGCGCGGAGGTTGCGCGCCGACGGGATTACCGTCCACATCGCGGACATCCTCATCGCGACTCTCGCCATGGAGAGCGACCATGAGGTCTATACAAGGGACAGCGATTTCGAACGCATCCCCGGTATACGCCTCTACCGGCCGGAGGGGCTTGCTTCGTGAACGCTGCCACCGAGTTGCGCAAGGTGCTCGTCATCGGGAGCGGGCCTATCGTTATCGGGCAGGCCGCCGAGTTTGACTACGCGGGGACGCAGGCGTGCAAGGCGCTGCGCGAGGAGGGGGTCTCCGTAGTCCTCGTCAACTCCAACCCCGCGACCATCATGACGGACGAAGGAGTGGCGGACGCGGTCTACATCGAGCCGCTGACGGTCGAGGTGATCGAGCGGATCATCGCGCGGGAGCGTCCGGACGGCCTGCTGCCTACACTGGGCGGCCAGACGGGGCTGAACCTCGCGGTTGCGCTTCACGAGGCGGGGGTGCTCGACAGGCACGGCGTTCGTTTGCTCGGCACGTCCATAGAGACGATCAAGACGGCGGAAGACCGCGAACTCTTCCGGGCGCTGCTGCACCGGCTGGGTGAGCCAACTCCACCCAGTGAGGTAGCGAACTCCATCGAGGAAGCGATGCGTGTGGGGGGCGTTCTGGGACTGCCGCTGGTAGTGCGACCCGCTTACACACTCGGCGGCACGGGCGGTGGCTTCGCCACGACGATGGAGGAGCTGGAGGCGGTTGTCACCAGCGGACTCGCTGCCAGCCCCATCCACCAGGTGCTGGTGGAACGGTCCATGCGCGGGTGGCGCGAGGTCGAGTACGAAGTGATGCGCGACGCCGCCGACACCTGCATCACGATCTGCAACATGGAGAACCTCGACGCGATGGGCGTCCACACGGGCGACAGCATCGTCATCGCGCCCAGCCAGACGCTCTCGGACAAGGAGTACCAGATGCTCCGCTCCGCGAGCATCCGCATCATCCGGGCGCTCGGTATCGAGGGTGGGTGCAACATCCAGTTCGGCCTGTCACCGCATCCGGTTATCGGGGAGGTGCTTCCGGGCGGCGTGCCCGACCCGATGCAGTATTTCGTCATAGAGGTGAACCCGCGCGTGAGCCGCTCGTCGGCGCTTGCCTCCAAGGCTACGGGTTATCCGATCGCGCGGGTCGCGGCGAAGATCGCGGTCGGGCGCAGGTTGGACGAGATCCCGAACGCGGTTACACAGCGAACGAAGGCGGCGTTCGAGCCCGCACTGGACTACTGCGTCATCAAGTCGCCGCGCTGGCCGTTCGACAAGTTCGCACGGGGCGACCGCGGCATCGGCACGCAGATGAAGGCGACGGGCGAAGTGATGGCGATTGACCGGGGCTTCGAGGCGGCGTTGCAGAAGGCAGTGCGCTCGATAGAACTCGGGGGACGGACACTGCTCTGGGAGTCGCCGGACTGGGAGGGACTCGCTCCCGAGCGCCTGCCGTTGGAACCGACGGACGAGCGCCTGTGGGCGATGGCCGCCGCCCTCCGGCGGGGCATGACCCCGAACGCACTGGCGCAGGTAACGCACGTCGATCCGTGGTTCCTCCATGGCCTCGAACGCATCATCCGCGTGGAGGAACGGCTTCGCTCCGAGACACTCTCCCGCGACCTGCTGTGGGAAGCCAAGCGCCTGGGCATGCCGGACGAAGTGATCGGCCTTCTCACCGACCGGACCCACGAGGAAGTGCGCGGACTCCGTGGAGAGTTCGGCCTGCGCCCGGTGTACAAGATGGTGGACACCTGCGCGGCTGAGTTCGAGGCCTTGACGCCGTACTTCTACAGCACCTACGAGCAGGAGAACGAGGCCGAACCGCTGGCTGGGCGGAAGGCCATCGTCATCGGCAGCGGGCCGATACGCATCGGGCAGGGGATCGAGTTCGACTACTGTTCCGTCCACGCCGCCTGGGCGCTGGACGAGGCCGGGGTCAACTCCATCATGGTCAACTCGAACCCGGAGACGGTCTCAACCGACTTCGACACGAGCGACCGGCTCTACTTCGAGCCCCTCGACGAGGAGAGCGTTCGCGACATCATCGAGAACGAGAGTGTGGACGGAGCGTACCCGCCCTCGGTTGTGCAGTTCGGCGGGCAGACCGCCATCAACCTGAGCCAGGCGATCGGTTCAGCGGGGCTGCCCATCCTCGGTTCGTCCGCTGACGCGATTGACATCGCCTCCGACCGGGAGCGGTTCGGCGGTCTCATGGCGAGCCTCGGCATCCCGCAGCCTCCGGGCGACACCGCAACGTCGCTCGACCAGGGGACGGCGATAGCGGAACGCCTCGGCTTCCCGCTCGTCGTGCGTCCGAGCTACGTGCTGGGCGGCCGGGCGATGGAGATCGTGGACAACTTGACTGAGTTCCAGCGCTACCTGTCGCGGGCGTTCGAGGCGGCGCCGGGCCGGCCCATCCTCATCGACAAGTACCTGCAGGGGCGCGAGGTGGAGGTTGACGCGGTAGTAGACGGAGAAGAGGTGCTCATCCCCGGCATCATGGAGCACATCGAGCGCGCGGGCGTCCACTCGGGCGACTCCATGGCCGTCTACCCGGCGGAGGGGCTCTCCGAGCGCGAACGCGACGTGATCGTGGAATACACGGCCCGCATCGGGCTCGCCATCGGCGTACGCGGACTGATGAACATCCAGTACGTCATCGTGGACGAGAGCAGACCGTTCGGTCTGACGGTCGCCGCGGACAGTGGTCTGTCCTCGGTGTACGTGATAGAGGTGAACCCGCGGTCGAGCCGGACAGTGCCGTTCATCTCCAAAGTAACCGGCATCCCCATGGTGCAACTGGCGACGAGCGTGATGCTGGGGAGCTCGATAGCAGAGCAGGGCTACAGCGGCGGGCTGCAGCCGGACCCGCCGATGACGAGCGTAAAGGCGCCGGTGTTCTCGATGTCCAAGCTTGCGGGCGTGGACACCTACCTGGGGCCTGAGATGAAGTCCACCGGCGAGGTGATGGGGATAGACGTGAGCCTGCGGCCCGCCGTGGCCAAGGCGCTGATGGCGGCTGGTCTCATGCTTCCGTCGTCAGGCCGTATCCTCGTCACCATCGCAGACAGGGACAAATCCGACGCCGTTGGATGGTTGAAGATGCTGGGCGGGTTGGACTATGAACTGTATGCAACTCACGGCACGGCGGCGCTGCTGCGCGGTCTGGGGCTGGCAGTCACTGAAGTGAATAAAGTGGGTGACGCATATCCCAATGCCTACTCAGTGGTGGCGGACGGCACGGTGGATGCCGTAGTGAACACTGTTGAGGAGGTCGCGCAAGCGTTGCGCGACGGCTTCGAGATACGGCGTGCGGCGACGGAGCGCAGGATTCCGTGCTACACCTCCCTGGACACGGCTCGGGCCGCGGTGGAGGCGCTGGTGCTGGGCGGGTCCGAGTACAACGTCGCAACTACGTCCGAATATGTGCATGGATCAGTGAAGGTGGAGGAGCAGCACTCCGCGCGATGAGGGCGATAACCATGACAAGAGAGGTCTGACGAAATGGTGCAGGACCCCCAGCAGGCAGGACCTCCAGAGGACCCTCAACCTCGGCCCCGACGCAGAACGACGCGCCGCCGCACCGCAGCCGATGCCGCTCCGCCCGTCGACGCGTCCATCGACGCAACGCCTGCCGCGGCGGAGGAGCCGCAGCGAGCACCGGTGCGCCGCCGGGGGCGCCGTCCTTCCACCGCAGAGAGCGCCCCGGGAGTGAGCGACCCACCCGCACAGGAAGCGCCAGCCACATCTGAGGAGCCGCAGCGAGCGCCGCAGCGACGCAGAGGACAGGGCAGGCAGACGGCTGAGCGCGCAGCGCTCGGCATGCCTCCGCCGCCGGATGCATCGCGGACGGAAGAGCGCACGGGAAGCGCGGGCGGGACGAGACGCGGGCGTCGTGGACGCCGCCGCGACGGGGACGAGGTGGCCCCCACCAAGGCCTTCATGCACCCGAGCGAAAAGGAGTTCGCCGACCTCCTCGACTACTACCACATCAACTACCTTTACGAGCCCCGTTCCTTCCCGCTGCGGTGGGACGGGAGCCGTGTGGTGGAGATGTTCACCCCGGACTTCTACCTGCCGGAATACGACCAGTACTTCGAGCTGACGACGATGAAGCAGAACCTGGTCACGCAGAAGAACCGGAAGCTGCGGCACGTGCGCGAGATGTACCCGGAGGTGAACGTTCAGCTGCTCTACCGGCGCGACCTGATGCGGCTGATGGGCAAGTACGGTTTCGGACCGCTCGCGGAGGTCTCGGTGGAGGGCACGGAGCGCGTGCTGTTCGATGAGGCTACCGTGCAGGCACGGGTGAAGGAGTTGGGCGCCCAGGTGTCCAGGGACTATGCGGGCGAAGAGCTGGTGCTCATCGGCATCCTCCGGGGCGTGGTCGTCTTCATGGCAGACCTGATGCGGGCCATCAACCTGCCGCTGCAGCTTGAGTTTATGGAGATCACACACTACGGCGAGGAGCGGGAGAAGAGCATTGACGTCATCCGGGACGTGATGACGGAACTCAAGGGCCGGCACGTGCTCATCGTCGAAGACATCGTGGATACCGGGCTCACGCTGCGCTACCTGCTGGAGCACCTGCAGGCCAAGGGCCCCGCAAGCCTGCGCGTCTGCACGATGCTTGACAAGTCCGTGCGCCGCATGGCGGACATACCCATAGACTACGTGGGCTTCGAAGTGCCGGACGAGTTCGTCATCGGCTATGGGCTGGACTACGGCGGACGGTACCGCAACCTGCCGTACGTCGGGGTGCTCCAACCTGTGGAACCCAGGGCGGTGCCTCAGCGGTAGGGAAGGCGGGGAGGTCAGGGCGGCGCATGACCGGACACGTGGACCGGGTGGAGACCTACGCGGCGCTGCTTCGCGGCATCAACGTGGGCGGGAAGAATGTCATCAGTATGGCAGAACTCCGGAACCGCTTTGAGCTGGAAGGTTTCAGCGAAGTCTCCACCTATATCCAGAGCGGAAACGTGATCTTCCGCTCGACCCTCTCCGAGGCGGGCAGCCTGACGGCCCGGATCGAGGAGATGCTGGCCGCGGCGTTCGATTACCGGGCGAGAGTCGCGCTGGTATCTCTACCGCAGATGCAGGCAGTGGTTGCGGAGGCGCCGACAGGCTTCGGCGACCGGCCAGACGCGCACCGCTACGACACGCTCTTCCTGATGCCTCCGGCTACCACCGCTGCCGCCATGGAAGTTGTGCTCACCAGGAAGGGAGTGGACGAAGTGTGGGCAGGCAACGGTGTTCTCTACTTCTCGAGGCTCATTGCCAGGGCTTCGCAGAGCTACCTGGGTCGTCTGGCGTCGATGCCTATCTACCAGAGTATGACGATCCGCAACTGGAACACGACGACCAAACTGCTGGGGATGATGGAACGGCACGGCGGCTGAAGGCCGTCGCCGGCGCTGAGGAGACCTCTGCTCAACCGCGTTCGGCGTGGTATGGTTCCGGCAGGGGCGGGAGCCCTATGCACTCCCGTGTCCGGACAGTGTCTGCCTTGCAGAAGATGCTTGCTCGATTCACGCCTGCCGCTGTTGTCACCGCGCTCCTCCTCCTCGCCGCATGTGATGGCGCGCCGCAGACGCCCACCCCCACCCCGAAAAGACAGCCCGAAGCTGCGCCTGTTTCTGTGCCGACGCCGACGCCAACACCTGCGCCCACGCCCACGCCCACCTCTACCCCGACTCCCTCACCCTACACCGGTTACCTCGCCGAGGAGATACCACCCTGCACACCCGTGCCCGGATCCTCCGTGGACCCGTGCGGACCCCGTCCAACGACGATGTTGGTTTCACGAGTCTGGTGGCTGTTAAGTGGACTGAGGATCGCGTTCGAAATCGAAGCGATCCAATTCATCGAGCAGAATTTCCGCGAACTCGATGGCACACCTCCGGGCATGGAACAGCAGCTCGGCGCCTTTGGGCTCAACGATTCCCCCTTTTACGACTTCGTCACGCACATCGTCGCCCGGGCGACGTTCATCCCCGGCACGGAGCGATGTACGAGTGGTAACTCGTTCCGCCCAGCGTCTTACGATGAGTTCTTCTCTGTCTCTCCCTCACCGACTTCTTCCTTCTCGGCTGTTCAATGCTTTGCCGATGTGCGCGTCAACAGCTACATCCTCGGTGAAGGCCCCCCTCGATTGACGGTGCAGACAGGATTGTACATAGGCATACCCGAACTCTTGGAGAGCCTGATTTCGGGCGCTGAAGGAGAGGAGGCAATCTCGGAGGAGGAGTTTCTGGAAACGATGCGGCATATCATGGAGTACAGCATCGTGCATGGCGATGCGGAATATCACTATGAGACGGGGTCCGGGCCACCCTCCAGTGTGTCGCTTACTGGCGGCATCAGAGGCAAAGAGGTAGTTCTCTTCCTCGGCCCGTCGATCAACCATGCCACGGAAGCGTGGCAGGTCATGGAGACCTGGGACGTGAAGGGAAAGTACGGCGGTACACCGGTCGCCGTCCATCCCCACAGAGAAGCATGGCAGATGTCGGACAACTACAGCTATGCAGTGCACATTTTGTTGGAGATGGAGTTGCCCGCCCTTGCGCAAGCGGTCACGACAGCCAATCAGGCCCGCGTCGCGGAGTACGGCGGACGCATCGGCGCCGACCCCAACCTGCCCATGCTGATCACCGATGCCCACCATCTGCGCCAGTACTACGCCGCCACCGGCGCATACGACCACCCGGATGGCCCTCCGGCCCAGCCGCCTCCCGTCCCCGGCGAGGGCGGCCCCGTGCCGACGCCACGCCCACACCTGAACCGGCCTCGCAGTCAGCGCGAGCGACGCGGATGACGCCGCCTAGAGCCCGAAGAGGCGCTTCCCGTTGTCGTACGTGATCTTCCGAAGGCTCGCTGCGGGGATGTCCTGCCGGGACTCCAGGTATTCGAGGTTCTCCGGGAACCGTGCATCCCAGTGTGGGACGTCGGATGCGAACAGGAAGTGGTCGTCTCCGAGGTGTTCGATGACCTGGGGGAGCAGCGTCTCCTCCGGCTCCACGCTCACGTAGACTTCGTGCTCCCGGAAGACGTCCGTTGGCCGTTTCGTGACGTGCGGCATCTCTTGCGCGCCGCGGAGTTCCCAGTGTTCGTCCAGCCGGTCCAGCCAGTAGGGCAGCCACGTCGCACCGATCTCGAGGAAGGCGAGCTTCAGCTTCGGGAATCGCTCGAGCACCCCGTTCGTCATGGTGCTGACGAAGTGCAGGGTGACGGACGCCGGGAACACGTAGGTGTGTACCTCGGCGAAGGTCTTGAACCTGTCGCCGCCCACTTCCTCCGGCTTGGAGCGTGTGCCGTGTATGCAGAGCGGGACGCCAAGGCGCTCCGCCTCTGCGAAGATGGGGTCATAGAAGGGGTCGCCGAACCCCGCCGTCAGCCCCTGCGAGAGGATCTCGAAGCTGACGAGTCCCAGCTCCGTAACCGCCCGGCGGAGCTCCTCCGCTGCTGCCTTCGGGTCGCGCATGGGCAGGACGCCCACGGGTCGGAGGCGCGGCGATGCTGCGCCGTAATCGGTCGCAAAGTGTGTGTTCGTCGCGCGCGAGACCGCGACTGCCCACGCAGGCTCGGGGATGTAGGCGACGTGACCGGAGCCGGTGGGAAAGAGGACCGCTGTCTCGATGTTCTCCCGGTCGGCGATACGCAGCCACGTCTCCACCTGGCGCTCGGGCTCCAGGCCGCCATCCTTGTAGTCGCGGTTGGTCAGCGTGCCTGACAGTTCGGCATCCCACGGATGACCTCCCTGCCAGAGGCCGCCACCACGCGTATCGAACGGCGGTTCGATGTACCGCCACACATCCTGCGTGCGCTCAAGGATGTGGCCGTCCGCGTCGATCACTGGACTTCGTGCCATGATTGCCCTCCTCAACCTGGGAATTCCTGGCGGGAACCACCGAAGATACCGAATCCGCCGAAGTTGACGCGCTCGCCTGTGCCGACGGTCGCAACGTACTTCTCCTCCTCCGTTGGCACCTCCACATAGGCGGCCTCCGCCGGGTCGCGAAATACGTTCATCGGCTCGCCGCCGTCCTGCACGATCTTCATCTGATCGGCGAGGAGACGCCGGTAGAGGATGACGCCCCGGTCAGAGTCGCCGAGGTGTTCTGCAGAGCGGTCCATCAACGGTCCCTGCGTCACCCACGCCATGACATCCTGGGCGAGGTCGCGGTTGGTCGCGACCTTGAATCGATTCTTCACCGGGTCGAACACGTCGGCGGCGCGTACGGGGATGGTGGTTGAGACCTCTTCGCCCGGCTCCGGGCGGCTCCCGCTGTAGGCGACGTGGAGTGTGTGCGTATCGTCTATCGGAACCCGGAACTGGTAGCTGCCCCTTCCGCCGTGGCCAACCTTGAGGATGTTGGGGAAGAGCACCGGATGCCCGATCTGCCAGGCGTCATCCTCCTCGGTCTGACCTTCCAGGACGCGCCGTTTGATGATGCCGCGTTCGTAGACGTCGAACCCGATCTTGACGTGCCGCAGCATCGTCTCGCCGCCCGGGGCCTGCGCGATCTCCTGTCCCTGCCGCTCCCGGTGGTACAGCGTCTGGAGCGCGTGCAGGTACTCCGTGTGGACCGGGTCCACGGAGTTCTCCATAACCTGCACCCAATTGCAGTCGACTACCTGCGTCGTGATCCGCCGGACCAGGTCTCCGCGCTCGAGGAAGTCCCAGTGCGGCAACTCCGGGACCGGGGCCGGGCCGAGGTAGGCGAAGATAAGTCCGCCGACTTCCCTTACGGGGTAGGCTGTGTTCCTCACGCGCTCGGTGAACGTGCTGCCGGACGGCTCCGCGGGCTGGTCCAGGCAGCGGCCTTCCTCGTCCCAGAGCCATCCGTGGTATACGCAACGCAGCCCGTGCTCCTCTGGAATGCCGTACAGCAGGCTGATCCGACGGTGAGGGCACGCGCGGCCCAACAGGCCCAACGTTCCCGACCTGTCTCTGTACAGCACCAGGTCTTCGCCCAGCAGCCGGACCTCCCTGGTGGGCTCGTCGTCCAATTCCACAGAGCCGGCGATGGGGTGCCAGTAGCGCCGGAGCAACCGGCCCATCGCTGTGTCCGCCCCGACCTGTGTGAGAGCCTTGTTGTCCTCCGGGCTGAGCATGACACCCTCCTTGCGCCAGGGGCGAGAACCGCATTCCCGTTATCAAGTTGCGACGGTAATCAACGCGGACGATGCATGTCAAACGACTGTCGGACTACGGTTGTCCGGTGGCCAGGTGGCAGCGGATCGGACCTCGCGCTTCTCCGCCGGGTGCGATGGGGGTGGCTGAGTTCCAGGGCCCGGGATTTGCTCGATGACTGGAGGGACATTGGTGCCGAAGGCCGGATTCGAACCGGCATGAGGTTGCCCTCAACGGTTTTTGAGACCGCCGCGTCTACCATTCCGCCACTTCGGCGCCATTCGGATTATAGCGGAGCGTACGGAATAGCCACGGAGGATACGAGCGATTTCGGGGGTCCGCTTCTGATGGGGGCATCCGGGTCGAACGTTTAGAGAGAAGCTGGAGCGGAAGACGGGATTTGAACCCGCGACCTTCTCCTTGGCAAGGAGACGCTCTACCCCTGAGCCACTTCCGCTCGTGTCAGCACCGAGCCATACAGCCTGGTGCCGAGGCCCAGACTTGAACTGGGGACACCAGCATTTTCAGTGCTGTGCTCTACCAACTGAGCTACCTCGGCCCGGTTATTCCATGCTACGGAGCGGTCTGAAGGGTGTCAACCGGGCCGGGACGCCTATACGAGACCGACGCCGAGCGCCCGCTTGCGGGTTTCAAGGCTCACGAATGTCTCCGTGTGCCGGATACCCTCCACTATTCCCACCTTGTTGTGCAGGAACGAGGCAAGCGCCTCGGAACTGGTCAGGTTCACCCAGATGAAGATGTCGTAGCTTCCGGTAGTGATGGAAACGTGCTCGGCCTCGGCCAACTCGGAGAGTTCGTCGGCCACGGCTTCGACGCGCGCAGGGTCTACCTGCAGCCCGATGAACGCGGACGTGTGGTAGCCGAGCCGCTCAGGGTCCGGGATGGCTGCGACTCTGATGACCTTGTCCTGAAGCAGCTTGGCGAGGCGACGGCGGGCCGTTCCCTCGCTCAACCCCAGTTCACGCGCCATCTGCGCATGGGATGCACGGCCATCCTGCTGGAGGGTTTCGATGATCTTCCGGTCGATGTTGTCCAACGTCTCACTCCCCAAGCAAGCGCCACGCGGCTTCTGCCTCAGGGGAATGTCCCTTGGCAGGTTGCTTCCCTGCGCATTGCTGCATCAGGTGATCCGGGGGAATCGTATAAGAGGATTCATGCGCCGTCAACGCACGCAGGAAATGTAAATCGCCACGGTAGTGGGAATACGCGACGCCTTCCTGTACGAATGGGTGCGTTTCCTAACGTTCAACGCTGGATACGCGTGTCTCCACGAGGCTGAAAGATGGAGCCTGCACCCGGAAGGTCGGCTGGTGTGGAGCGGCCTTGCTGACCGATACCGCCGAGGCGCCCCCTGGAGAGGATGCCCAGCGCGGACGCCGCGGCTCCCACGAGCGCCGCGCGTTTGAGGAAGCTGCGTCGAGTTACTGTTTCTCGAGAGGTCGCGTTGTTCCGGGCTGCCATCGTCTGCCGCACTCCTGTGGCCAAACCGGCCACCGGGCGACAATTGTAGGCGCCCATCATGGGATTGCAAGCGTCGGTGAGCCTGACAGTTGAAGCTGGCCGCTTCAAGGAAAGGGGCGCCGTGGGGTGGGGCGGGGGAGTCTGCGAAATTCATCACAAACTGTTGACACCCACCCCAGAGGTAGTTTAACGTGCTCTACTTGGCGGGAGCATCGCAGATGCCAGGTTGGAGCAGCGCCTCTCCGCCGAATCCAGAAGCAGGCAGGGCTTCCGGCGACGCTGTTTGCAGCGCAAGCCCCTGGACGACGTGAATGACGGGCCCAGACCCCAGCTACATAACCGCATCTGACTGGGCTGCCGCAGCCGACCTCCTTGCGGCACTCTGGTTCCTCCTCGGGGCTGCCCTCGGATTTGGCGCATCCATGCTTCTCGCCCACGGAATGATTCCCTCTCTGGCCATCTCACGAGACATCCCCGCCAACGTGGCGCGCCGCATCAGGGTTCCCCTCTACGCGGCGGCAGTGGCCTTCCTCATGCTCGGTCTGTACGCCATCTCCCTCTTCGTCCAGAGGCTGGACCTCATCTCCAACCTGTTCTACAGAGGAGCGCAGTAAGGCCGGGTTCCCGGCGTGCGAGCGATGAGCAACACCCTGGTCAAGATAGCCGTCCCGGTCATCGGTCTGGTCGCTGCCCTGGTTCTCTCCTTCGTGGCCTACTTCTTCGTGCAGGCGTGGTGGGCGCAGCCTCCCGCAGTCCTCGGTTTCGGGGATGGACCCACGCAGCCGATAGCGTTCCCGCACACCGTTCACGTGACCACTGCAGGGCTGGACTGCCAGTTCTGCCACCGCACGGTTGCCACTGAAGAGGCGGCCACCGTGCCCGCCGTGGCCCAGTGCCGGTTCTGTCATGATTTCACCCGCATCACGGGCGAACAGTCCGACTCTCCCACGGCGGAGACGGAGATCGCCAAGCTCATCGGGGACCCGTTGGAAGGCCCCGACCCCATCAACTGGGTGCGGGTCCACCGGCTTCCTGACCACGTGCAATTCGTGCATGCGCCGCATATACAGCAGGGCTTCTCCTGCTCCACGTGCCACGGCGACATCGCGAGCATGGAGGTCGTGGAACAGGTACGAAACCTCAAGATGCGCGATTGTGTCGACTGCCATCGGGACAACAGCGCGCCGACCGATTGCACCACGTGTCACTACTAGGCGGAAAGAGCGAATGGCGCTGACTCGCAGACAGTTTCTGAAATGGGCCGGGGTAACCGGCATCGGTGCGGTCGTCTTCAACGGCTGCCGGGTGCCGGACCACGAGATCCAGGTGCAGAGCCCTGTGGAGATGCCGGAAGACCTCGTCACCGGCAGGGACAACTACTATGCCACCGCAGCCCAGCTCGGCCTGGCGAGTGAAGGCCTGCTCGTTCGCGTGATGGAAGGCCGCGCCAAGAAGATAGAAGGCAACCCGGACCATCCGGTGAATACCGGCAAGCACGGCATCCGCTCAGAGGCGCTGCTGCAGGCGCTCTACCACCCGGACAGGATCAAACACCCCCTGCTCCGCATCGCAAAGGGCGGGCCGTTCCGCAAGATCGAGTGGGAAGAAGGCATCGAACGGCTTGTCGGCATCCTCCAGGAGCGCGGGTCGAACGAGGTGCTGCTCGCTACCCCATTGCTGCGCGGACGCGTCGCCGATGTCGTGCAGGCGTTCGCCGATGGCTCCGGTATCCGGGTACAGGGCTTCGATGCGCTGGGCTGCGAGAGCGTCGTCCGCGAAGCGCTACGGCGGCTCTACGGCCAGAGCGCCCAGCCCGACTTCGATATCGCTCACGCGAGCTACATACTCAACTTCGGCGCCGACTTCCTCGGCACCTGGGTGAACCCCACCCACTACTCCCGCGGCTACGGCGAGTTCCGTCAGGGCGACGGGCGCTCCCGTGGGCGGCTGGTGCACGTGGGAGCCCGCTACTCCACGACCGCCGCCGCCGCCGACCACTGGGTATACGCGAACCCAGGTTCGGAGGGGCTGCTGGCGATGTCCATCGCCTACACGATGATCTCGGAGGGAACAGCCGACTCAGATGCGGCCTCCGCCCTCACCGGCGGGCAGGGAGCGAGGGCGCTGGCGGCCTTCGCACCCGAGCGCGTAGCAGCGCAGACGGGCGTGGACGCTAACGTCATCACGGAACTCGCGCACGAGTTGACGGACAGCCGTAACAGGCCGGCGCTCGTGATCGGAGGCGGCCCGTCGGCGGCCCAGGCGAACGGCCTGTTCAACATGATGGCCGTGTACGCGCTCAACGCGCTCGTGGACTCGGTGAACCGCTTCGGTGGGCTTATCTTCAACCCGGAACCGATCAGCGGCCGGGTCCGGTCTGCCTCACTGCGTGAATGGAAGCAGACGCTCGACGACATGCGTTCAGGGAGCATCACTGCCGTGCTCGTCCGCGAGGCGGACCTGGTTTACGGCCTGCCCGGAGCGCTCGATGCCCGTGGTGCGTTGCGCAGCGTGGACACCATCGTCAGTTTCTCCAGCTTCCTGGACGAAACGAGCGAACTCGCGGACCTCATCCTGCCGTGCCACACCCCGCTCGAAGAGTGGGGCACTGACGAACCGAACCCCGGCCCCGGGTACACGACCATCGGCTTCCAGCAGCCCGCGGTGAGGAGCTTCCACAACACGCTGAGTTTCGGCGACGTGCTGCTCCAGGCAGGCAGCCAACTCGACCTCCCTGGCCTGCCATGGGACAACATGCGCGAGGCTGTGCGGGCATTGGCGCAGGACCTCCACGCGCAGGGGCGCGGTTCAGTCGTGCAACCAACGTTCGCGGAGTTCTGGAAGCGGACGCTCGAGCGTGGCGGCTGGTGGGACATCAGCGCGACCGCGGACAGCTCCCGACCTGCGTTGCCCACGCTGCCGTCGCGCGCTCCCAGCGTTGCTTCGGCTGACCCGCAACGGTACCCGTTCCACCTGGTTCCCTTCGAGGGGATCGGCATCGGCGCGGGGCAGTATGCGCACCTGCCGTGGGCACAGTCGGCGCCAGACCCCATCACGAGTGCGGCGTGGGACTCGTGGGTTGAACTGAACCCGCACACTGCCGACGAGTTGGGACTCAAGAACAACGACATCGTCATCGTGGAGTCGGCCACGGGGCGTACCATCCGCGTTCCGTTGTACATCAACCCGGCCACGCCTCCCAATGTGGCCTCGGTGCCCATGGGCCAGGGCCACCGTGCCTACACGAGCTACGCGGCGCGGCGCGGCGCGAACGTGCTTGACATACTGGAACCCGCGGAAGAAGCGGAGACCGGCGCATTCGCCTGGGGCGCCACGCGCGTCCGCGTCTCCGGCACCAACCAGCGCAGGGTAGTGCCGAAGCTGGAAGGCATAGAGCCCGCCCGGCAGCTCCACGGCGAAGAACTGATTTACGTGCATACGGCATAGCAGAGCAGGACAGACATGGCGACGCGTACACAGAAGACACGGGCTGAACACAAGTGGGGAATGGTCATAGACCTGGACCGCTGCTCCGGCTGCCAGGCGTGCGTCATCGCCTGCCAGGCGGAGAACAACATACCGATCAACGATCAGTCAGCATTTCTGGACGGTCGTGCTATCGAGTGGATACGGGTCGAACGCTACTGGGAAGGAGACTACCCGGACATCAAGGCGCGCTTCCTGCCCGTGCTCTGCCAGCACTGTGACAATGCCCCTTGCGAGTCCGTCTGTCCGGTGTATGCGACCTACCACAACAACGAGGGGCTGAACGTGCAGGTCTACAACCGCTGCGTAGGCACGCGTTTCTGCGGTAACAACTGCCCGTACCACGCCCGGTTGTTCAACTACTGGGAGCCCGTCTGGCCGGAAGACCTCCGCAACCAGCTGAACCCGGACGTTACCGTGCGGACGCGCGGGATCATGGAGAAGTGCACGTTCTGCATCCAGCGCATCCGGAGGAGCACCCGCGGCGGCAAGCAGGTAGTGGACCAGACGTTCAACCCCGCCTGCGTCCAGGCGTGTCCAACCGACGCCATGACGTTCGGCAATCTCAACGATGCTGACTCGCGTGTCTCCCGGAAGTGGGAGGACGAGCGAGCATTCCGGGTGCTGGAGGCACTTGGCACCAACCCCAGCGTGAAGTACCTGAAGCAGGTAGACACTCATGCATAACGGCGAACACGAACTGACGGCTGGGCCCCTGCCGACGCATCAGGACGTCGCGAGGGACGTGCTCGGCCGCTTCCAGGACCTCGGTCACCGTTTCTGGGGCTGGGTGACCGTGCTCGCGTTCCTCTTCATCCTGGGCATAGTCGGCTTCATCATCCGACTGACCGAGGGCTTCGACGACGAGAACCGTGCGAATTGGGGCTACTTCGTAGCGACGCTCGCATTCATCGTGACGACGTTCACGGCTATGCCGGTGATATCTGCGGGACTCCGTCTGGCAAAGGCCAACTGGCGGCGACCGCTGACGCGCGTCACGGAGAACATGGCCATAACCGGCCTGCTCGTCGTGCTCATGCTCATACCGGCGCTCATCGCCCTGCCTTCCATCAATGGCAGACTCAGCATCTGGTTCGAGTTTCCGCTGGGCGCCCCCGGTGTCTGGGACGTGATTGGCTACGGCACGCTCGCGCTCATCGGACTGGCCCTGCTGTGGGCTGTCGCCCTGCCGGACCTCGCGGCCGCGAGGGACCACCTGCCGGCCTCTCCGCGCCAGCGAGTGATCGGCTGGCTGTCGCTCGGGTGGGTCGGCGGCGTGCGTCAGTGGCGCGTGCTCTACCAGGGCTCGCTTCTCGCCGGCGCGATGTACCTGCTGACGTACCCGCTCGTTCAGACGCTCATGATCTCGGACTTCCACCACGGGTTGATACCGGGGTTGAAGGACGCCATCATTCCCGCAACCGTCGTGGTCAACGGCCTGCAGGGCGCGGTGGGCATGACCCTGCTGACGATGTACCTCATGCGTCGGCTGGGCAACTACGAGAAATACTTCAGCGTGGAGCAGTTCTGGGCGCTCTCCAAGCCGCTGCTCGCGTTCTCCCTGCTCTGGTTCTACTTCTGGTGGGCGAGCTTCATCACATTCTGGTACGGACGTCAGCCGGGCGAGAGTGAGGTCATTCGGCTCCTGGTGCTTGACGAGTACCGCGGCGCGCTGATGGTCTCCTTCTTCCTCAACTTCATCGGCCCGCTCGTCGCGCTCGTCTGGAACCCCGTGCGACGCAGCGTGTGGGGCCCGGCGCTCGTCGGCACGGGCGTGGTGATCGGAGCGCTCGTGAACCAGGTGCGCCTCTATGTCTCGGCCTTCTCGGTCGCGGACCCCAGCCAGCACGTGATGCATCCGCGCCCCGCGACGCAGTGGCCCGAGGCGCCTGACCTGCTCATCATGGTCGGCGCCATCTCGGGATGCGTGCTGCTGTTCATGCTCGTCAGCAAGATCATCCCGGTGGTCTCCATCTGGGAGATCGGCGAAGGACTCAGGCTCGTGAAGGTGAGGCGTTACCTGAACCGCTACGCAAGAGTGATAGCCAAGTCGCACTAGGCGCACAGGCACGGACGACAGCCGGATGTACTACCGCAGAACGCTAACCGACGCACAGATAAACAGAGAGCTCCTGGACGTGGTGCTCAGGACGCCCATGTGGTGGGTGATCATCGTCTCCGTCCTGGGGCTCATCGTTGCGGGCGCGGCGAGCGCGTTCGGCTTCATGATGAACCAGGGGCTGGGGGTCACCGGCCTGCAGCAGCCCATCTTCTGGGGCTTCTTCATCACCAACTTCATCTTCTGGGTCGGCATCAGCCACGCCGGGGTCATGATCTCCGCCATCCTGCGCCTGAGCCAGGCGGAGTGGCGCAGGCCCATGGTTCGCGCGGCGGAGACGATGACGGTCTTTGCGCTGATGACGTCCCTGCTGCAGCCGCTCATCCACGCCGGGCGCCCCTGGCGCATCTTCTACTGGGTGTTCCCGTACGACTGGGCGCGCGGCATCTGGCCGGACGTGCGCTCGCCTCTGGTGTGGGACCCCACAGCCATCATCACCTACCTCACCTCCAGCTCGTTGTTCGTCTACACCGCGCTGATACCGGACCTCGCCATCATCCGCGACCGCAGCACCGGATGGCGCCGCACTGTCTACGGCATCCTGTCGCTCGGCTGGCATGGCAACCCCAGACAGTGGAAGCTGCAGGGCATCGCCGGGATCCTCCTCTCGGCTCTGATCCTGCCCGTGTTCGTCTCCGTGCACAGCATCGTGTCTTGGGACTTCGGCGTGAGCCTGGTCCCGTCGTGGCACGTTACGGTGTTCGCGCCGTACTTCGTTATCGGCGCGGTGCACTCCGGCGTGTCGGCCGTAGTCACGCTGATGATCCTGATGCGCAAGCTCTACAAGCTTGAGAACTTCATCTGGGAAGAGCACATCGACGCCGTGGCGAGGCTGTTGATCGTGGTCGCCACCGCATGGCTCTTCTTCTTCTGGCTGGACCTGGTCTTTGCCCTGTGGTTGAAGGAAGAGCAGGAGATGACCGTGTGGCACCTCCGCCTCTTCGAGCCGCCGTGGAGCTGGTTGTTCCTGGCGTTCATCGTCTTCTCGTACATCATCCCCGTACCGTTATGGATGTTCAGACGCGTGAGACGAAGCTTCACGTGGATGCTCTGGACGAGCCTGATGGTGAACGTCGGCATGTTCCTGGAACGTCTCATCATCATCGTGCCTGCGCTCATGCGGAAGGGGCCGTGGACGTTCACCTACGACACGTACCGCCCGAGCGCTGTAGAGGTGACGCTCATCGTCGGGTCCATCGCGCTGGTGGCGTTACTTCTGATGCTGTTCAGCAAGTTCTTCCCGCTCATTCCCATCTGGGAGGAGAAGGAAGGCCAGAAATTGATAGACGAGATCAAGGTCGGGGATCGCGTGATTCCGGCTCTGGTGAAAGAGCACTAGCAGGCGGAGCGAGGAGAGTTCGATGGCAAACACGAAACTGATGGGGTTGTTCCAGGACCCCGAGCAGGCTGCTGGGGCCATGACAAAGCTCAAGGAGGACGGGTTCCCGGTCGAAGACCTGGACGTCTACTCCGGCAGCCCGTTCCCGGAGGGCTCGTTCGGCGAGCACGAGCCGGAGATGAGGCTCTACATGTTCCCCCTGGTTGGCGCGCTGGTCGGCTTCGCCATCGGTCTGCTGTGGACGGCCGGCACCCAGATCTCCTACCCCCTGGTGACCGGCGGCAAGCCGCTGCTCAGCATCCCGCCCATGACCATCATCATGTACGAGAACACGATGCTCGGCGCAATCATCTTCACGGTGCTGGGCGTGCTCTTCGAGTCCCGCCTGCCGCGCCGCAAGCTGGGCCTCTACGATGAGCGCATCACCGAGGGCTACATCGGCGTCATCGTCGACTGCCCGGAGGACCGCGCGTCCGCTGCGGAGTCCGCGCTGCAGAGTGCGGGCGCCGAAGAGATCAAGAAGGAAGAGGGCTAGGCCGCCCGTGCAGACCAGCCGCCGCAAGACACTCCTGCTGCTGACCGCCGCCGTCACACTGGCGGCAGTTGCTGCCGCGTGCTCGCCCGGAGACCCCTTCCGCTCCACGGGTTCCTACCCCATCGACGTCTTCCAGGAGATGCACTACAACCAGACGGTGAAGTCCCAGGAGCCTCCGCGGTTCCTGCCACCGGAAGGCTCCTATCCAGTGAAGGGCGGCTACATCTCCGTGGACGAGCTCGAGAATGTCGCGGAGCTATCGAACCCGATGGAAGGCGACCCGTTGGCTATGCAGCGCGGGGCCCTGCTCTTCAAGCAGAACTGCGCGGTCTGCCACGGCCTCACAGCCGGTGGCGATGGCTACGTGGGCAACCTGCTCAGCGACTACAACGTAACCCGGCCTCCCGCGTTCGGCGACGCCGCCGGAGTGTCGGTCATCCGCGACACCGGCGAGACCGAGGTGACCCCAGGCGAGGCATTCGACAGCATCTCCGGCGGCAAGGGTTTCATGCCCGCTTTCGAGCCGCTGCTGACCGAGGACGACCGATGGGCGCTCGTAACACTCATCGACGCCACGGTCGCGCAACGGCAGGCTGCGCTCCAGTCGGTCAACGGCGTTCCCGAGGAAGAGCGCACCCTCCAACTCCTCGAGCTGCGGGGGCAGCTCTAACGCGGGCGGCGGTAGAGCCCGCCGGGCGTCGCTGCCGTGAAGACCGCTAGGATCAGTCCGCGCCTCGGCCGCGCTGCGGCGACGGTCTTCATGCTCTCTGTTCTTTACGCGTCGTCAGCCGTGGCTGCGAACGCGCAGGCTTACGATGAGCTTCCGCCAGACCTGGAAGAGCGGGCACAGCACCTTTATTCGGGCGTCATGTGCCCCCAGTGCGCGGGACAGACCATCGACGAGTCGAACGCACCCATCGCTGAAGCGATGCGCACGGCGATCAGGACCCAGCTACGTGACGGTGCTTCGGACGACGCCATCATGGAGAGCCTCGTACAATCCTACGGAGAAGTCATACTCGCCTCGCCCCCGACGCGCGGTTTCTCCCTGCTGGCGTGGCTTGTGCCGCCCCTTGCAATCGTGCTTGGCGTGGGGGCCCTCGTCTTCGCCGTAAGGAACATGCGCCGCGGGCGTCCGGCGATTGTGGATGCGGCAGGGGCAGGCCCCGCGGACACCGTGGATATGCCGCTTGGCGAGCCGTTGCCGTTCGATCTCGTGGACCAGGAGTTGGGTGGAGACGTAGACATGACGGGGAGACGCTGACGGATGGCGGACCTAGGCACCGCGACCATACTCATCGCGCTGCTCCTCGCAGCCTACAGCACCGTCATGTCGTTATGGGGCGCGAAGCGGCGAGACGCCCCTGCCGTCGTCAGCGCCCAGCGTGCGAATTATCTGATAACGCTGACGCTTGCGGTGTCGATGGGGGCGCTCGTGTACGCGTTCCTCGAGAACGACTTCAGCATCCGGTACGTGGCGGAAAACAGCAATCTTGCGATGCCGCGCGTCTACACCTGGGTGGCGTTCTACGCGGGCAATGCGGGATCACTCTTGTACGTCGCCTTCGCGTTGAGCGGCATGGCCGCGCTCTCCATGGCGCTCGCTCCTGAACGGCTGGGGGAACTTCGTCCATACGCGAACGGCGTGCTCATGCTCATCCTGCTCTTCTTTCTGGTGGTGCTGTTCTTTCTCGCCAACCCCTTCGCCACACTGGAGCGGGCCCCGGCTGACGGGCAGGGCATCAACCCGCTGCTCACGCACCCGGGCATGTTCGCGCACCCGCCGCTCATCATGACTGGACTCGTGGCGATAGCAGTGCCTTTCTCACTGGCCGTTGCCGCTTTGCTGCGAGGGCGCATCGACGACGACTGGGTGGACGCGGGGCGCGTCTGGGGACTGGCCGCGTGGGTGCTGCTCGCCATAGGCCTGTTGCTGGGTTCCTGGTGGGCGTACACCATCCTCGGCTGGGGAGGCTACTGGGCGTGGGACCCGGTGGAGAACGCGGCGTTCATGCCGTGGCTGGCGCTCACCGCATTCATCCACTCCATCATGGTGCAGAAGCGCCGGGGCATGTTCCGCATGTGGAACATCGCCCTCATCAACATCAGCTTCACCCTGGGGGCATTCGGCATCTTCATCAACCGGGGCGGGCCCGTGCCTTCCGTGCACTCCTTCGGCGCATCGACGCTCGGGTGGGTATTCCTCACGTTCCTGGGGGTGGTGACGGTAGCGTCGTTCGCGCTCTTCTTCTACCGCATGGCCGTCCTGCGCAGTCCGTCCTCCCTGGAGTCGACGCTTTCGCGCGAGGCTGCGTTCCTCGTGAACAACCTCCTCCTCCTCGGTATCGCGTTCGTCACGCTGTGGGGCGTGGTGTTCCCGCTCATCTCGGAGCTCGTTACTGGTCGAACGATCACTGTGGGGGAGCCGTTCTTCAACACCGTCAACGGCCCGCTCATGCTTGCGCTCGTCCTCCTCATGGGCATCGGCCCTTTGCTGCCCTGGCGAACGGCGACGTGGCAGTCCGTCCGCCGCGCGCTGCTTGTTCCGGGCGTCATCACCCTTGCGATCACCGCCGCCGCCACGCTCCTCCTGCGCATCACGCTGCCAGTGGTCGTGATCGGCATCGCGGTCAGCACGTTCGCAGGCGTCAGCATCCTGCAGGAGTGGGTGCGGGGAACGCTGGCGCGGAGCCGCTCCACCGGCGTTCTATGGCCAGTGGCGTTCGCGCAACTGGTTGCCTCCAACCGCCCGCGTTACGGCGGGTACGTCGTGCATCTTGCCGTAGTCATGCTTGCTTTCGGCATCGTCGGGTCGTCGTTCTACAGCGAGGAGCGGGACGTATTCCTCACGATTGGCGAACAGGCAACGATAGGGGAATACACCATCGACTTCATGAGCGTTGATGGCGAAACCTTCGCCGACCGTACTGAACGCACCGCTCTCCTCTCCGTCACGCGCGGAGGCCAGAGCCTGGGTACGCTTGCGGCATGGCAGGGCGTCTACCCGTCGTTCTCCATGATCTCGACGCGGGCGGGCATACGTTCCACTCCACAGGAGGACCTGTACGTCATATTCAGTGAGCTGCAGCCGGACGGTCGGACCGCGGCGTTCCGCCTGCTGGTGAACCCGCTGGTGTGGTGGATGTGGCTGGCCGGACCGTTCGTTATCCTCGGCACTGTCGTTGCACTCTGGCCCGCGCGGCAACGCGCTGCTGCTTACGCAGTCCCTCCGGCGCCGGGCGCCGTACCTGGCGCCGGGGTAGCGTAGCCGGCCCCAGTGCACACAGTGGCACGACAGCCATGACCATCCTCGTCATTACGCTCCTGGTTCTGGTGACGATAGCTGTCCTGGTCTATCCGTTCTGGGCGGCGCGGCATGGCGGGGCCTCTTTCGACGACCCGGCGCGAGACCTCGAAGCCGGTATCCGGCGGGCGAGGGACCGTGTCTACGAGGAGATACGAGCGCTGCAGCAGGAGTACTTCCTGGCGAACATGAGTGAAGCCGAATACCGAGCGCAGTTGCAGGCGGCGCGCCGGCGGGCTGCGCAACTCATACTTGAGCAGCGACAGGTGCGGGAGACGACCGCGGCTATCGAGGACCGCGTGGATCAGGAATTGCGTGAACTGCTCTCCGGTGACGGTTCCGGGAAGGAAGAGTCTTGAGGCGTCTTGCCGCATCGGTCACGCTGCTCCTGGTGTTCCTGCTGCTGCCCGCGCAGGCCTTCGCCCAGGACACTGGACCGGTCGAGGTGGCGGGGCGCGTGGAGCACGGGGCGGAGCCCGCCTCCTTCGACCCAACCCAGGCCCGGGTTACGCTCAACGTACTGGAGGGCGTGACGCTCGTCTCCCAGGAGACCGCGTTGCCCGACGAGTCCGGCATGTTCAGCTTCATCGCCGCCGTGGCGACGGGGCGCACGTACTTCTTCTCAGTCGAGTATCAGGGCGCGAACTACTCTGCTGTGCGCGGTCCCGGTGAGCTGAGCGACCCGGTTGTCGTGACCGTGTTCGATGCCACGAACGATACGTCGGTGCTTACGGTGCAGAGCCACACCGTCATCGTGACCGGCGCCGTGCCGGACGATGGGTTCGTCGAGATACTGGAGCGCGCCATCATCCGGAACGACACCGACCTTACCCTGACGCCGGACCTGAACGCCGAGGGACCTGCGATGCTGAGCTTCCTGCGCTTCGCGCTTCCGCCCGGCGCGTACAACCTCGACGTGCGGTCGAACATCACCGGGGGGCAGGTGCTCGAGGTTGACCGCGGCTTCGCGCTCAACTCCCCCATCCCGCCCACGGGCCCCGGACAGGTGCACCAGTTCGAGTTCGTCTACCGCCTCGACTACGCAGGACCGACACTCGACCTCTCACGCACGATGCGCTTCGGTGCTGAGTCGGTGCGATTCGTCGTGCCGGTCGACGTGGCCACGCCGTCGTCTCCCCGTCTGGCCGACCTTGGGGCGACCGACCTGGACGGGCGCCTGCTGCGGCTGCTGGAAGGACAGGACATCGCTCCTGCCGAAGTGCTCAACCTCACCGTTTCCGGCCTTCCCCGGAAGTCGGCGTTCGACGTTGCCCGCGAGTCCGCAGGAGAGTGGTACGTTCGCTATGCGGTCCCCGCCATGGTCGGCGCGACGGGTGTGGTGCTGCTGCTCTTACTCCGGCGCAGGCGTGCCGTCGTTGCGGGCGATGCCGACAGGGAGCAATTGCTCGGCGAGGCACGTGCGCTGCGCGGTGCCTACGACCGACGGGAGATCGGCCCGGCGGCGTACGCGGGGCGGTCGCGCGTTATCCGGGACGCGCTCGTGCAGGCAGAGATGCGCGAAAGGCTGGCTGAAGCGGAGTACGGAGGTCGCGCCGAAGACTGATTACGTGCATCCATTGCGCTCTGCATCGCTTGGACGTATCGTTGGGGTATGCGCGTATCGCTTTCACGCCGCAGAACACACGACGATGCCTGTTTCGACGGCCCGGCAGTCCAGGTAACGGGGCTGGCCAAGTCGTTCAACGGCACGACCGCCATCCGCGAGGCCACGTTTGACGCCGAACGCGGGAGCATGGTCGCGCTCCTCGGCCCGAGCGGCGGCGGTAAGACGACGACGCTGAGGCTGATGGCCGGATTCGAAGTGCCGGACGCGGGCACGATTACGATAGGCGGCCATGCGGTTGCGGGGCCGGGATTGTTCGTGCCGCCGGAGCGTCGACGCGTCGGCATGGTTTTTCAGGACTATGCACTCTTCCCGCATCTCACCGTTCGGAAGAACGTGGCGTTCGGTGTGCCCCATGGACCCAACCATGACCGCGCCGTTAAGGAGGCGTTGGAGTTGGTCGGCATGAGCGCTGAGGCAGAGCGTATGCCGGACCAGCTTTCGGGTGGACAGCAGCAGCGCGTTGCCCTTGCACGGGCGCTCGCACCCAAACCGAGCGTCGTACTGCTTGACGAGCCGTTCTCGAACCTGGACGCCAACCTGCGGAGGCACGTGCGTGGTCACATCCGTCAGATTCTGCGGGACGCGGAAACCACTGCGGTCTTCGTGACGCACGATCAGGACGAGGCGTTCAGCATCGCTGACAAGCTGTGCGTGATGCTGGACAACAAGCTCGAGCAGGCCGGGAGGCCGGCGGACGTCTACCTCTACCCCGCTTCTCTTGGCGTCGCCCGGTTCCTCGGCGTAGCCAATATCCTTCCCGGGGAGTGCTCAGGCGGCTACGTCCGGTGCGAGCTGGGCGTCCTCCCGGTGGGTAATGACGACGCGCCGAAGGGACTGGCCATCGTCTGCGTTCGCCCGGAGACGGTGCGCCTGCACGCCGAATCGGGATCGCCGGTGGATGCGACGGTGACCTCCGTAGAGTTCCATGGCCGTTCCAAGACGGTCAGCCTGCGGCTTCGCTCAGGCAGAGCGGTCCGCTGCGTGATGGGTGTGCACATTCCGGCCGAGGTCGGGGAGACGGTGAGAGTGGGAGTGAACAGCTTCGTCGCGGCATTTCCGCCTCCGCAGGCGCACAGTGCCGTCGGGGCCGTTGCCGCCTAATGCGACGGCCCGGCGCCGGCAACGATCCCGAGCACCTCTCCCAGCCCGCCTATCGTGAACGCGCCCGTAGTTCCCATGCCTGCGAAGAGGCATCCGGCGGACGCCGCAGCCTGCCGTCCCGCGTCGGAACAGTCCACGAACAGCACTTCCCACGGCGGCACGTTCAGCACCTCGCAGGCGCGGAACAACAGGTCTGGCGCCGGCAGCGGTTTACGGTCGTCGTCCGTTCCAACCAGTGCGTGAGGGACCAACCCGAGTGATTCGAGGAGCGCGCGCACTGGTCCGGACGGGCACTCCGTGAGCGCGGCGGAGAAGACGCTGCGGGCATCCAGCGACTCGATCACTGCGGCGGCGGCAGGCCTTGCCGCGGGGGGCTGTCGGCCATCCAGAAGTACGTCCAGGCTGAAGAAGACCGCGCTGAGTTGCATGGCGCAAGGATACCCTCTGACGCGGTAAACTACTCCCGCCAATGACACCAGAGGAGCGAGCAAGATGGCGCTGTACGAGTACCGCTGTGCGGACTGCGGGAACGAGTTCGAGCAACGCAGGCCCATGAGCGAGGCGAACAGTTCGGCGGAGTGCCCGGCGTGCGGCAAGGAGGCCTCCCGGTTGGCCTCCGTCTTCGCATCGAAGGACGGCTACACGCTGCGGGTGCCGCGGGCCGGCGCCTTCCGCGCAGGGCAGTCAGGCCGGGACTGACACCAACATCCAGGGAGCAGAACAGCATGGTCAGCAAGTCGGAGCTTACGGTCGTGGAAGTCGAACTCAAGCAGGTGCGGGTCGAACTGGCGTCGCTTCGCGCTGAGGTGACTTCCCTGCGCAGCGAAGTGGACGCGTTGAAGGCGAAGGGTTAGGCGCAAGGGACGGGCGCCAGGGGGAAGCGGGCGGCCCACGCACTTTACGCGGGTGGGGTACCATGCGTGCGATGTCCGCCGCACCCCGCGCTCTCGTCGCTGAAGCAGGCCTCTACGTACACACCACCGCGTACAGCGTCGTGCTCGGCGGCATCATCGTCCTGGTGCCGCTGTACATCATCTCGCTCGGCTACAACCCGGGCTGGCTCGGCGTCATCATCGCCGGGCAGGGACTGTTCCAGGTCGCGCTGCGGCTCTTCGGCGGTGTGCTCTCGGACCGTATCGGCGAGCGGTGGGTGATCCAGGCGAGCTTCGCGGCGCTGGTGGTCGGGACAGTCGGGCTCGCGTTCTCCTCGTCGCTCCTCGCCCTGCTGGCGGCGCAGGTGCTGTTCGGCGGCTCCCGGGCCATCTACTGGACGTCTTCTCAGTCCTACGGCAGCCGGATAGACGAGTCCCGCCCGACGACGCTGATGGGGCGCTTCTTCGGGTTCGCGGCGGTCGGCGGGCTGGCGGGGAATGCGGGAGGCGGGTTTGTCGCCGTAGTGCTGGGCTACCAGGAGGGGTTCCTCATCGCAGCGGCCTTATCTGCGGGGGCGATGGTGGTGGTCGCGGTGATGCCGCAGCTCCCGAGGCGAGCGGCGATGACGCTGCGCGAGATACTCGGGCCGGTGCCGGGCGTCTTCCGCAAACGCGCCACCCTGCTCCCCGCGGTCATGGCGCTCGGCACCTCGCTGCACGTCTCCGTCCTCTCCTCGGTGGGCGCGGCCGTCTACAAGGAGTTCGGGTTCAACGACGACCAGTTCGGTGTGCTCATGGCCATCCACGCAGGCGGCGCGATCGTGGCCGGCTTCCTGTTCGCGCGGTTCCTCCGGCGGGTGGGGCAGCGGCCGACGTACGCGGTGACGATGGTGTTGCACGGCCTGCCGCTCATCGGGATCGTGCTGTGGGGCGGCGCCCTTCCCATGGCGGTCGCGCTCATGTTCGTGCTCGGACTGTCGTTCAACGCGGGGCGCGTGCTGAACGTGAGCATCACGGCGATGGTCAGCAGCCCGGAGCAGCGGGGCGTGTTCATGGCGGTGGTGGGAATCTACTGGGCGTCCGGTCAGATGCTGGGGCCGCTGGTGTTCGGACCGCTCGCCGCGGTCACGAGCCTCACCTTCTCCTTCATCGCCGCCGGGACACTGATGACCGTGGCCGCGCTGCTGACGCCGTTGCTCTACGCCGCGTCCCGCGGTGAGAGTGAGAACAGGCGGGAGAGCGCCGCGTAACCCTGGCTCGTAGCTCCTGTAAGGGCGTCCGTCGTTCCTGCGGAGGCAGGGACCTCGTCCCTTGTCCCTGCGTAGGGGCGTCTCTGTGAGGCGCCCTGCCTGGCGCGGCCTCTGCGGGCGGGGTCACGCAAAGGCCTCTACAAGGGGCGAGGGAGAGGGCCCTCTACGATGCGCCCTCCACCGACAGCGGCGGCTGGTGGGACTTCGTCGCGCGCTCCAGCTTGCGGCGGGGCGTGAGCAGGTAGTGGCCGCAGGTGAGGCAGCGGATGCCGACGTCCGCGCCGAGCCGCTCGACGCGCCACTCGACGCCGCCGCACGGGTGCGGCTTGCGGAGCGTGAGCCGCTCGCCGAGGTGGAACTCTACGGCCACGGCTTGCCCATCCGCTCCAGCTCTGCGTTGATGGCGTTGCGGAGACGCTCCGCTTCCTTCCGTGCGGCCTCCGCGAAGTCCGCCCCCTTCGATGCGTAGATGACGCTGCGCGACGCGGAGATGAGCACGCGGCGTCCTTTGTCGTCGACGCCGTTCCGCACGGACGCTTCGAGGTCTCCGCCCTGCGCGCCGATGCCGGGGATGAGGATCGGCATCGAGCCCACGATGCTCCGAACCCGCGCGAGCTCGTCCGGCACGGTCGCGCCGACTACGACGCCGACGTTGCCGTGGTCGTTCCAGGCGACTGCCTGCCGCGCGACCTCCTCGAAGAGCGGGCCCTCGGTCCCGTTGCCGCGCACGCGCAGGTCCTGGAACTCGGCGCTGCCGGGGTTCGACGTGCGCACGAGCACGAACACGCCCCGGTCCGCGTAGTCCAGGAACGGCTGGACAGCGTCCCGCCCCTGGTACGGGTTCACGGTGAGCGCGTCCGCGCCCCACGTCTCGAATGCGGCCTTCGCGTAGGCCCGCGACGTGTTGTCCATGTCGCCGCGCTTGGCGTCGAGCAGCACAGGCACGCCGTCCGGCACGGCCTCGATCGTGGCCTGGAGCGCCTCGATGCCGGCGATGCCCTCGGCCTCGTAGAAGGCCCACTGCGGCTTGTAGGCGCAGACGAGGTCGCACGTGGCGGTGATGATGGCGCGGTTGAACTCGGCGATGCTGTCGATGGGCATCGCGGAGAGTGAAGGGTCCAGGCCCACGCAGAGCAGGCTTCGGTTGCGCGCTGCGGCGGCGTCCAGTTGTTCGATGAAGGTGCTCATGGCGCCCAGTGTACCAAGCGCTGTCGACTGGTAGCATCGGGCGTATGGCACGACCTGCCCCCGCTCCCAGGCGCCGCTCTCCACGCACGGCCCGCCTCCTCACTGACATGTACGACCGTCTGCTGTCGAATCACGGCCCGCAGGGCTGGTGGCCGGGCGACGGCCCTTTCGAGACGATCGTCGGCGCGATACTCACGCAGAACACGGCGTGGACGAACGCCGCGCGCGCCATCGAGAACCTCAAGGCAGCGGACGCTATGTCGCCCGCCGCGCTGCGCGCGATGCCGGAAGACACGCTTGCGGAAGTCGTCCGGCCAAGCGGCTACTTCAACGCGAAGGCTCGGAAGCTGAAGGCGATAGCCGATTTCCTCGGGCAGCATGGCGACAGCGTTGAGGCCTGGCGCGGCATGGAGCCGAAGGCGCTGCGCGCAGAGCTGCTCGCGGTGCACGGCATCGGACCGGAGACGGCGGACGACATCGTGCTCTACGCCGCGGGGCTGCCGTCGTTCGTGATGGACGTCTACACCCAGCGGATCGTCGACCGGATGCTGCCGCGTCACGGCCTGCGGGGCTACGACGCCTACCAGGCGCTGTTCGAGCGGCACCTGCCCGCCGACGCGGCGCTCTTCAACGAGTACCACGCGCTGCTGGACGCACACGCCAAGGACGTGTGCACCAAGCGCGACCCTCGCTGCGCGACCTGCATCCTCTCCGACCTCTGCGCGACGGGCCGGCGTGCCGCGAAGTGAGCGGGTGTTGTTCCTCTTCGAGGCGTGCCGTTCTGCCATACACGAGCAGAGAGCAGGGGCTTCGCCTCGCCAGCGGTAACATTCGGTAACAATTGGTAACATCGCACTCCTGAGCGGACCGGAGCATCGCCCGCCGGTTTCACTTGGTCTCATTCGGCGCCATAGCGCTCGCAGGCCGCGAAGCAATCTGGCCGTGCGGGTGGTAGTCGTCAGGGAACAGCGTACGCAGGCGGGGGGCGACCGCGGAAGGGACGGATGTCACGAATCCGGGAATCAATAGGGATGGGCAGGATGGGGACTCGCGCAGTGGGGAGCGAGCACCTATGCGAGCGGATGAGGTAGAAGACTCCTGCTATGGGATGCTTTGAAGTCATCCGTCTATATCTAGCCATTTGATTTTCTTCAACGCATCAACAAACAAAGCATAATAATCCTCCTTCGGGAAGTTGTCTACGTCACGCCGAAACGTGTCGGCCAAGTCAATGAATCCTGCTACTGCGCTGCCTACGGCGTAGCGTGGAATACCTACAAGTAAACCAAAAACACATGGAACGTATGGCGGAGCGACTCGACGGCCATGATGCACGTATTTCGGGAATTCTAAACATGTTTGATCGACTGATCGGTGTCGTCGAGGGTGTCGTGAACATTCGTCAGAACTAGGGGCTCCGTTTACTTTCCGATGTAATTCCCATATCTCTTGCATGGTATTCCTGTTCCAGGAATCAATACACTATCATTGCAGTAGCCGCACTATGTCCTCACTTGCGCCGTGCGCCTCTGCTATCTGGTAGGCTGTTTTACCCTCGTCGGTGAGCGCTATCCGATCAGCTCCGTACTCAATGAGCAGCTTGATAATTTCATGTGTCTCTTCCCAGTGCGTATATTCCACGTACTCCCTCCCGTTTTCACGCACTCTAGTTGCAGTGGCTGGTATATCTGGCACAGGGTAACCAGGAACCTTCCCGCCAATCACCGGGTATCTAGCGACAAGCCCGCGTGATGCCAAATGCAAGGGCGTCATGCCTTGGTGATTCTTAGCCTCAATATTCGCACCTCGGTCGAGCAGCAGGCCAGCCGAGAAGCACTGTCCTTCGCTAACCGCGTGATGCAATGATGTCTCTCCTGCATTATCCGTTGCCTCGATGGCTGCTCCTCTATTCAGCAACAATGTGACAACCCCTCGTTTGCCAGCGAAAATCGCAGCACTATGCAAAGGTGTGCGGCCATCTTTATTCGCCACTTCAATGTCCGCGCCTCTATCCAATAATAGCCTGACAACAGGCGGAGGAGTTCCTGTGCCATGATACAGCCCTACGTTTGAGCACTCTATTGCCCACTGAAGAGGAGTCATACCACCTGGGCCTTTGATATTGATGTCCATACCTTCATCTAATAACAGTTCAGCAACAGCCCAAGCCTTACGCTCTACGGCTGTATGGAGAGGCGTCATGTCGATATCGTCTCTGGCTTCCTTATCCGCACCTCTGCTCAATAACAGAGCAATAACTTCTTTATGCTGGTCTGATCTCGCAGCGATATGAAGAGGAGTCTGTCGATCTTCTGCATCCTTTGCATTCACATCGGCGCCGTGGTCAAGTAATACTGCTACGGATGCTGGTCTTGCATATTCCACAGCCAAGTGTAGAACTGTCCGGCCGTTACGCAATTTCAAGTTAGCATTCGCTCCCTTATCCAAGAGCATTGCTACAATTGCAGGAGGCGCCTTTGCCATCAGCGCGTCAACCAGAAGCTGCTGCACTCTGTCCTTCGACAACGCCCCACCGGTTTCCAGACTCGGCCACTGGAGCGACAGGAGTTGGACGGCACAGTTGAAGGCGGACTCCCACCGGAGCGAGACGTCCACGATGCGGCGCTCGTGCAGCGGGGCTTCCTTGAAGACCTCGTAGAGTTCCCAGCGGTCGCCGTTCGTGAGGCCCGCGTACTTGACGCCACTCATATTGGCGTAGTTGAGCATCTGGGGGCGGTGAGGCTCCAAGGGCTCGTGCAAGCGCTTGGCCTCGACGAACGCGATGACGGGCGAACCGCCGTCCGGCGCTGCCTTGAGGAGGGCATAGTCGGCCACGCCTCCCCCGGCGGCGTACTCTGGAATGACCATCGTGGGATCGGTCGTGTCCCAGCCGAGGGCGTTCAGCAGCGGGTCCACGAGCGCCGTGCGCGTGCGTATCTCGTTCGAGCCGATGGTCCCGCCGTCGTTGCGGATGCGCTCCTGGAGCGACTCGATAACGCGTACGAGGCCGTCGAGGCCTGAGTTGTCGTGGGAGTCGGTCACGGGTCGTCCTTCCGGTGGCGCGATTGTACCGCGCTGGTCAGGGCGAACGCTGCCACGGGCGGGGACGGCTGCACAATGGGACGTGTCGCAGCCCCCTGATCCTGTACATCCTGTCCATCGATGTTGATTCCCCGGATTCGCGACACGCGCCCCTTTCGCGGTCGTGTCGTGACCGCGTACGCTGTCTCCATGGGCGGAGCCGAAGACAGTGGTGCGCATCGTGCGGTCTCCCAGCGGGCCGGAGGGGAGGTTTGGGGTGGTGGCCTCATTTGGCCTCATTCCGGCCTCGAATCGCCCCGTTCCGGCCTCGATCTGGCCTCATATCGGCCTCACCGGAAGGCCGAGTCCACGAGTAAATGATGCCAGATGATGCCAGATGATGCCAGCTGGTTGCCATTCGCGGTGAGCTTGTCGAGCCACACAGGGCAGCGACAGAATGGGAGCGTCGTTGGGAAGTACGCGGTTGGGGGATGTTGATGACTATGGGGCTGCTCCTTCCGCTCTGATAGCGAAAGGGCGGGAGCACCAGCCCCGCCCTTCGCCTGTCCGCGTATGTCGGTGAGCCCGTTCCTACGTGTCGCGCTCGCTGGTGACGCCGGCGACGCCGGTGCAGTAGGGGATGAACGCCTTCATGTTGCACTGGGCGCCGGACTTGGCGAGCTCCGCCTCGAAGATCTCGTGGATCTCGCGGGCTTCGTCCTCGTACTCGACCTGGATGCCGCCATCCTTGATGCTCACGTCGGCAGACTGACGCTGGTTGGGCGCGTAGAAGCCGCCGTTGCCGCCGCGCAGGGCCATGTAGCGGGCGCGCTTGGTCCCGGAGTTGAAGTGCTGGTGGTAGGTGCCGTCGTTCGGAACGACGACGATGGAGCCGACCTGCCAGTCGCACTTCACCATGTCGGAGCGGTCATCCTTGGTCCACAGCAGGGAGAACCCGGAGTCGCCGCTGAGCAGCACGAGGTGTGCGCCGGGGCCGTGGCGGTGGGCCTTCTTGTACGTGCCGATGGGGAACTCGGAGATGTGGTTGCCCATGTCGTTCTGGCCCATCTGGAGCATGGCGTTGATGCCGCCCGCGCCGCGCTCCTTCCAGCCGTAGAGCGCCATATCGGGCGCGTTGGGGATGAAGTTGGTCTCCCAGATGCGCTTGTTGTAGAGCTTGCCGTTGCCGGAGAAGTAGGACTCGTCGTCCGTGTAGCGGGTCTTGAACTGGAAGGGGTTGTCGAACATGAACTCGGTGTCGCGGAAGAGGCGCATCATCGGCGGGGCGTTGGTCGTGGCGATGTAGCGCACCTTCTCGTCGCCGGAGCCGTTGAAGTGCTGGTACCAGGCGTTGAGCGGGATGGTGAAAAGAGAGCCTGTCTTCCACTCGAACGTCTGCTTGCTGCCCTCGTCCTGCCAGACGGTGGTCGCGCCGCGACCGGAGACGATGTAGAAGTTGATCTCGTACATGTGGTGCTCGGGCTCGGAGCGGCCGCCCGGCTTGATGTCCACCACGTGCAGGTCGTTCGGCATGTGGGCGTTGTCGATGTGGCAGACCGCGCCTTCGCCGCCCTTGCGCTCCCAGGGGCCGACCTCGATCTCGTGCATGTTGGGGATGTAGTAGGTCTTGTGGACGAGGACCCCTTCCTTCTCCAGCCAGTTCTCATAGGCGTCAGGGATGCGGAAGTCCTCGAGCTGTCCGGTCGGCGTCTCCGCCACCTTCATGTCGGTGCCTTGCATAACCATGAGGCATCACCTCTCTCCATGGAATGTGGGGCAAGCGTATCTCAATAGCACGCAGCGTACAAATCGGGGCGCCTTACGGGCTGCCTGAGTCTCCGCGCAACTCTTGTATCAGTCCTCTCAATACCGGGAAGTCAGGAGCAGCCGCGATCGCCTGGGGGAGGGTGGCCGTGCCTGCACCGAACAGCACTCCGCGCATCCCCCTGGATACCGCCGCGAGAACGTTCTCGAGCCTGTCGTCCACGAATATGCAGGCGGCGGCGGAGGGTACGGTTGCCAGGAAGGCGTCATAGATGGCGCCGTCCGGCTTCCGCTGTCCGACGTCGCCGCTGATCGTCCATGAAGCGACGGCGTCCGAGAGCCCGAAGTGCCGCGCCCTCAGGGACGCCCACTCGGAGACGTCGTTCGAGATACAGGCGACGGGGACAGATGCATCGTTGCACCAGCGCAGGAAGTCCGTGACGCCCTCGGTGAGGGAATAGCGAGTCATGAGCTCACGGTCGAGCCGGTCAGGGTCTCCCACCACACCAAAGCGTTGCCAGAGCTCCCGTGCGCTCATCAAGCCACGCGAGGCGTCGTTGTACAGGCCGATGATCTCGGCATAGGCCTTGGCGCAGCCCCGTTCTCGCAGGAACGGGACCAGCAACTCGTCAACGTCTGCTCCCGGCTGGTAGACGACGCCCATGGCGTCCAGCACAACGATGACTCCCGGGTCACCCACACGACCTCCTCGTTGCCGGGCACGTCTTGCGTGGAATGCCCGCACCGACGTGGCGAGACAGATACGAAGGGGGCAGGCAACCCGTTTTGCCTGCCCCCTTTCGTGCGCGAACGTTCGCCTGTTGCTTAGACCGGCACCGGCGCCTCAACCTTGTAGAAGCGGGCGCAGTTGTCCCAGAGTATCTTGCGCTTCTCCTCGTCGGTGAGGTCCAACTCAAGGAAGGCGTTGACCGCATTCGGGTAGCGCGAGTCGCCGTGGGGGTAGTCGGTCGAGAAGACGAGCTGGTCGCTGCCGATGTAGTCGATGGCGTACTTGGCGGGCGCCTCGTCCGGCTCGATGGAGACCCAGCACTGGCGCTTGAAGAGCTCGATGGGGTTCTCGTTGAGCTCCGGCATGTAGGCGTCGAGTTCGAGCTCGTGCATCTCCTCGATGCGCCAGAGGAGCCACGGCAGCCAGGCGCAGTTGGCCTCGAGGAAAGCGGCGCGGAGCTTGGGGTGGCGCTCCAGCACACCGCCGCCGACGAAGCTGCCGAGGCCCATCATCTGCTCGAACGGCTGGGCGTAGACGCGGCGCAGCATGAAGTTGTCGAAGTGCTCACCGGCCTGCCTGGACATGGAGCCGGAGGCCTCGTGGAAGCCGATGGGGATATCCAACTCCTGCAGCGTTTCCCACAGCGGGTCGTACCAGGTGTCGTGCCAGTTCCTGCCGTTGACAACGTTGGATCGGACGAAGACGGCCTTGAAGCCGAGCTCCTGCACCGCGCGGCGTGCCTCGGCGACGGCGTCGTTGATGTCGTAGACGGAGATCATGCCCGCGCCGAACATGCGGTTGGGGTCGACGGAGCAGAAGTCGTACATCCAGTCGTTGTAGGCGCGGGCGATAGCGGCGCCGAGGCCGGGGTCGATGTCTGGCCGGGTCAGAACGCTGAGGCCACGGCTGGGAAACATGACCGCGACGTCGATACCCTCGGCCTCCATCGCCTCCAGCTGGCAGTAGGAGTCCCATCCGCGCGAGGAGTGGTCCCTGTAGAGGACCTGGTTCTTGTCGTAGTTGTGGCCCCTTCGGTTGATGGTGGTTGCCCCAGCGCCGGTGCCGTCGGCGATGCGCTCGAGGTCGGGCCAGCTGATGCGCAGGTCGCGCACGTTCTCCGAGGTGATGCCCACGGGCGCGGCGCTCTTGTAACGCTCGTCGATG
Source organism: Dehalococcoidia bacterium (assembly GCA_034423175.1). Lineage (GTDB taxonomy): Bacteria > Chloroflexota > Dehalococcoidia > Lucifugimonadales > Australimonadaceae > Bin16. The sequence goes on along the minus strand of DAOUJA010000064.1, from coordinate 4,501 downwards.
TAGCGCTGCCAGAGGTCCGGCGGCTCCATGATGTGCATATCGCTGTCGAAGATGAGGAAACCGTTCTTGGCCATCGCTGTCCCTCCTTGCCGGTCGCTGGTTGGCGTACCGTACCAGCGTTGCGCTCGTGCGCTAACTCCTGTTGCTGGCGACCACCTCTTCGGCGTGACTCGCCCATGTGTTGAGCACGCCCTGGATGTCGCTCTTCACCTGCTCGCTCTCGCCGGCCTGGGCAGTGAAGTAGACGGAGATCCTGCTGACTTCCTGCAGGGACGGCCAGCGCTCCAGCGGCAACTCGATGCTGCGGTTCTTCTCCGGGTCACGGATGACGTTTATCGGGTCGCCCCCGTCCTCGACGATCTTCATCTGCTCCATCAACTGCTTGCGGAGGAGGATGATGCCTCGGTCGGACTCGCCGAGCTTCTCCTGGACGCGGTCGGCGTTCGGGCCCTGAGTGATCCACGCGACGAAGTCCTGGTGGTTCACGAGGTCAGGGATGAGCCTGCCCTGGTCATCGTGGAGCGGGACGATGAAGTGGGGCACCTTCTCCTGCCTGGGCAGCGTCGTGCCCGGCGCAGCCTTGTAGAAGAACCAGGTGATGTGAAGGGTGGTGGTGTCGTCTACCGGCGTGCGGTACTGGAAGTTGCACTTCACGCCGTCGCCGACGAAGAGGATGTTGGGGAAGAGCGCGGGGTGACCGACCTTCCAGTCGTGGTCCTCCTTCGTCGTGCCTTCGACGACGCGGCGTTTGATGATGCCGTGCTCGAACTCGGTGAAGCCGATCTCCTTGTGGTTGCGGGGGATGATGGGGCTGAGATCGGGGTCTCCGCCGAGCGCGACGGCCTTCTCGCGCTGCTGCACGACGCCCCAGTACCCGTGCAACCACTCGAGGTGCACGGGGTCGTGCGAGTTCTCCTGGCACTGGAGCCAGTTGCAGGGCAGCTCCGCGATGCCGATGTCCGAGTAGCCGTTCTCGTAGGTGTACGGCTCCCACACCGGGATGAGCGGAACCGGGGCGGGGCCCATGTAGGCCCAGAGCATCCCTGCCATCTCCTGCACGGGGTAACCGGCGACCTTCACCTTCTCCTTGAAACGGCCGTCAGGGTGGACGGTCTCCTCAAACGGCTGCTCGATGCACTGGCCGGTCTCGTCCATCATCCAGCCGTGGTACATGCATCGAAGGCCGTGCTCCTCCGGTATGCCGTAGGAGAGGTCGACCCTGCGGTGGGGGCAGAAGCGCTCGATGAGGCCCAAAGTGCCGGACCTGTCCTTGTAGAGGACGAGGTCCTCGCCGAGCAGGCGCACCGGCTTGGTGGGACGCTCGTCGAGCTCCGTCGCGGCGGCGAAGGGGTGCCAGTAGCGGCGCATGAGTTCGCCCATCGGCGTGCCCGGGCCAACCTGCGTCAGGCGTTCGTTGTCCTGTACAGAGAGCATCGTCTCATCCTCCCGATGCTGGCAGATTGGCGGGATTGTAGCACGCGCGGACGCTTACGCACTCTGCCAGGGGTTGATCACTTCTATGGGGAGATAATCGAAGTCCGCGACGTTGCGCGTGGCGAGCGAGAGGTCGTTCGCCGCGGCGATCCCGGCGATGAGGGCGTCAGCAATCCTGAGGCGGTGGCCGGAGAGGTGCGCTTGCGCGCGGAGCTCGCCTGCATGTTCGGCTGCTTCGCGGTTCAGCAGGAGCGTACGCTCGCTATATCGCTGTACAAATGTAGCCATCGCGGCTGCAATGGAGTTGCGCCGCCTTCCGTGCGGGAGAAGCTGTAACCCATACTCGATCTCGTACAGTGCGATGACAGGAACCCAGAGGTCAGCCATCACTTGGAGGAATGTCACCACGCGCGTGTCCGGTGGGGTCTTGGCTAGCTCCGAAATGACATTGGTGTCGAGGAGATAACCACTCATCAGTTGGTTTCGTCAGCGAAGGGAATCTCTCGGTCGTCGTCATCACGAGGCGGGAGTTCCAGGTCAATGCCACGGGGGAAGTTCTCCACGAGCCACTGGCCGAGCGGCTTACGGGGTTGCACCAGCTCCTGCCATACGCGCTCCGGCACCACGATGAACGCGCGCTGCACGCCAATGCGCTGCGGGCCTTCCTCATCTGCAAGGCGCAGGATCTCGGACAGGCGAGCCTTGGTTTCGGCGATGGTCCACGTGTGAGGGGAATCAGCGTTCGGGGGTGTGGTTTGTGTAGTCACGGCAACCCTCCTGTGGGGCGGTGCAGTTGCACGCCAGGTTCAGCCTCTTGCTCGTCAAGACTAGTCTATAGCATCCAGACCAGACTAGTCTATATTCCAGGAGGCTGAACAGCGAGGGGCTACGGATGAAGCAAGAGGGGTTCCCTTAGGCGGGCGCTTCGAACATGCCGAAGACATCCCGGAGCGTCGAGCAGATCTCGCCGAGCGTGGCATAGGACTCGACGCACTCGAGGATCGGCGGCATGAGGTTCGTCGACGTGGAGCGCGCCGCCTCGCCGAGCCGTTGCAGCGAAGCCTCGCTCGCAGTGGTGTCGCGCTCGCTGCGGACACGGGCGAGGCGGTCGAGTTGCCGCTGCGCCGCGTGCGGCGGGATCGTTTGGAGCTCGATGCGCTCATCCCCTTCCGAAGTGAAAGCGTTGACGCCCACGATGACGCGCTCGCCGCTCTCCACGAGCCGGAAGTGACGATACGCTGCTTCCTCGATCTCGCTGCGCTGGAAGCCCGCCTCGATGGCGGCAACCGCGCCGCCCATCGCGTCGATGCGCTCGATGTAGGCCGTGGCTTCACGTTCGACGACATCCGTCAGGTGCTCGACGTAGTACGAGCCGCCGAGCGGGTCTATCGTCTCTGCGACGCCGGACTCGTTCGCCAGTACCTGTTGGGTGCGCAGGGCAAGCGCAGCGGAGTCCTCGGTCGGCAGTCCGAGGGCCTCGTCCTTCGAGTTCACATGGAGCGACTGTGTGCCGCCGAACACCGCGGCGAGCGCCTGCACAGTCGTGCGAACAACGTTCACATCGGGCTGCTGGGCCTGGAGTGTGACGCCGGCGGTCTGTGTGTGGAAGCGGAGCATCCAGGAGCGAGGGTCCTTCGCGCCGAAGTGTTGTCGCATGATGTGCGCCCACATACGGCGTGCCGCGCGGAACTTGGCCGCCTCCTCGAACAGGTTGTTGTGCGAGGCGAAGAAGAACGAGAGCCGCCCGGCGAAATCGTCCACGTTCAGCCCGGCGTCCACCGCTGCCTGCACGTAGGCAATGCCGTTCGCGAGTGTGAATGCGAGCTCCTGCGGGGCAGTCGCGCCCGCCTCGCGCATGTGGTAACCGCTGATACTGATCGTGTTCCAGCGGGGGACCTCGGCGGCGCAGAAGGCGAACATGTCCGTCGCGAGCCGCAGGGAGGGCATGGGCGGAAAGATGTGGGTTCCGCGCGCGATGTACTCCTTGAGCACGTCGTTCTGCGTCGTGCCGCCTATCCCGGCGAACGGCGCGCTCTGCTTCCGCGCGACGGCGAGGTAGAGAGCGAGCAGCATCGGCGCGGTGGCGTTGATGGTCATGGACGTGGTGACTTCGGCGAGCGGGATGCCGTCAAACAGCGCCTCCATGTCGGCGAGGCTGGATACGGGCACGCCCACCTTGCCGATCTCAGCGCGCGCCATGTCGTGGTCGGCGTCGTAGCCGGTCTGCGTCGGGAGGTCGAATGCGACCGAGAGGCCGGTCTGCCCCTGCGAGAGCAGGAAGCGGTAGCGGGCGTTGGAGTCCTCCGGCGTCGAGTAACCCGCGTACTGGCGCATCGTCCAGAGACGTCCTCGGTACATGGACGGCTGCACGCCGCGCGTGAACGGGTACTCGCCCGGGTAGCCGAGGCCATCCTCTCCCGCTCGCCCTGAGCTTGTCGAAGGGCTGTCGGGGCCGTAGAGGGGCGCGGCTTCGATGCCGGACTCCGTGGGGAAGGCGGGCTTGCGCTCCGGCACGCGACGGACTGCGGGCTCGTAAGTCTCGCGTTGCCAGCGCTCGTAGGCGTCGTCGGTCATGGGGTTAGTGTACAAGGTGCATGCTCTCGCCTGCGCCCCATGCGCTAGAATCGCGGCGCATGGCCAACGAACGCATCGTCTCAGGGGCAGCGCGCGAGGAAGACCGGGGCTCGGAGGGCGGGCTGCGTCCCCGGCGCCTCGCAGAGTACATCGGCCAGGAGCGCGTGAAGGAGACGCTCACCATCTCCATGGACGCCGCGCTGCAGCGCGGCGAGCCGCTCGACCACGTGCTGCTCTACGGCCCGCCCGGCCTCGGCAAGACGACGCTCGCCACCATCATCGCCGCGGAGATGGGCGCAAACATCCGCACGACCGCGGGTCCGGCCATCGAGCGCCCCGGCGACATGGCGTCGCTCCTCACGCAGCTCAAGCCCGGCGACGTGCTGTTCATCGACGAGATACACCGGCTGAGCAAGCTGGTGGAGGAGATCCTCTACCCGGCGATGGAGGACTACTCGCTCTCGTGGGTGATGGGGAAGGGGCTGCAGGCGCA
>DAOUJA010000063.1:0-3584 GCA_034423175.1 Dehalococcoidia bacterium | reverse complement strand
GCGACCAGCAGGTCGATCAGCGCGATGCGCAGCAGCATCTGCACCAGGACGTAGAGGACGAAGAAGCCGTAGACGAGGTAGAGCAGGCCGATCAGCAGGGCCATGCCCACGCTCCCCGCGCCCACCGCCGTCAGCAGTGTGTCCTTGGATGCCCGCAGCAGGTCACCCGCCGTGAAGCCGAGTTCGGCGGCGATGAAGCCGGTGACCGCATCGGCCGCGTCGATGACCAGCGCGCACCACCACAGCGACGAGGCCGCGGCGGCCAGCCCCAGCACCAGCCGGGGCACCAGCTCGCGCCAGCCAGCCTGCGACCTGCCGAGGTGCTCGGACACAATCAGGCTCAGCCCGATCCAGCCGACGATGACCACGAGCAGGCCCGAGGTCACCGCCCAGACCGCCGTCCACGCGGAGACGACGATGGGGTGTGCGTACGTGAGCGCCGCAGGGGTGCCGGTGAGGACGTCGTTCATCGGGGCTATCCCTTGGCCCCGCAGGCGTCAGCGCCGGTCACCTGCTCCACGATGCCGCAGAGCGCCCCGTGCACGGCCTCGACCATCCAGCCGGCGAACGCCCGTGCCCACCGCCCCGGATCGAGCGCGGCCAGCACGCGGTCCCAGAGGCTGGTGGGCTGGTAGATGGGGATGACCACGTTGAACGTCTGGTGGTCCCCGCCGTCCACCGCGACGATGACCAGCAGGAACGCCTCATCGCGGGAGAGGTCCGGCTGCTGGGGGAGGACGGGGTACGACCAGGCGTACTCCCAGCCGTCATCACGCTCGCTGCCCGTGGAGTGGACGCGGAACATCGGGGTGAGCCAGTCCCCGGTCTCGGGGTGGCGGATGCCGTAGTGGACGGCTGCGACCTGCCGGTCGAACACGGGCCTCGCAACGAAACCGCCGTCCTTCTTGCGCTCGACGAACTCGCGGTCGTGGTTGACGAGGGAGAGACCTCCGCCGTCCTGGGCCTGCGCGGTGAGCGCGGTGGCTGCTGCTGCCAGCGTTGCCAGAAGCAGCGCTGCGGTCAGCGTGATGAGTCGTCGCGTCCTATCGGTCGCGGCCCTGGTGGTCAGATGCGGCTTCACTGCCCTGTCCTCCTCGTCGCCGGTGGCTTGGTGTCCGGCATCCAGTCTGAGGAGGACGGCATGCGCTGCAGAAGGTCATATAACCAGTGTCACGCATGACACTGGTTATGGCGCGTGGCGTTCTGCGCTGCGTCCATGGTGTTATGGACGTGTACAGGAGATGAGCGTATGTCCGCGAGGGAAGGCGGGGTCGTGGGCAAGGCCACGGTCGCAAGGAACGCCCCTACAGGACGACTGCGGGCAACACTTCGCGTCCACGGCAGCTTCCACGGTCGATGGACAACGCCTCTCTTGCAAGTTGACAAAACGCCGATGGGCTGATCGGAGATGAGTGGACAATGCCTCTCGGGGAAGTGGACAAAACGCCGGTCGGCGATGAGCCGGACAAGGACCATGCCGAGCTGTACCCGGAATCGAGCCGGAGCCTGGAGAGCCTGCGGGAGATGCGGCTGCAGGCGCTGCTGCGCGACATGATCGATGCCGAGGGCGGATCGAGAGCGGCAACGGTGCTCGGGGTCAGCTACCGCACCCTGTCGCGGGCCGTCGAGTCGGGAAGGCTCACCGCGCGGATGAGTGCTGCTCTGGAGCGGCTGCTGCTGTTGGGCGGCGGGTCGGCGGCTGCGCGCGAGCGTGAGCGGATGGACGCGCTGGAGCGGCGGGTCAAAGAGCTGGCCAAGGAGATGCACGACGGCTTCGACGAGGCGCGTGCGGCCATCGATGCAGGGCTCGGGGCGCTCGGGCAGGAGCACGCCGTGGCGGTGCGGGTGCTCGAGCGCAGGCTGGACGGACTGGAGGAGCGGGTGAAGAGCGGCGCGGCGGGGGCATCAGCGACGGGGGCAGCGAGACCGGAGGAACCGGTGGACAAACCCCGGTACTGCTCGCCGAGGCTGTTCCCCCAGCTGGTGACGCGGGAGGCGGAGGAGGGCGAGGAGCTCGTGTACGGGGATGCGACGCCGCTGGTCGCCGAGTGGCGGGATGCGATGGCCGCGCTCCTCAGGGTGGCGAAGACCGGGCCCGCCCTGCGCCGCATCGCTGCCCACGAGCGCCTGTGGGAGCTGGAGATCGCCCTCATCGGGGAGCACGGGCTGACGCTGCCTCCGATGAGGTTCCCGTGGGACGACCTGCAGCGGGAGCGCCAGGTGTCGGAGCGCAGGGATGAGATCCGGCACATCCACGAAGAACGGAAGCGGGTGCTGCGCCGGCGGTGGCTGCGCCGCCTGCTCACGCTCGGGTTCTCGTGGGAGTAGGCGGCGGCCATGAGGTCAACGACCGGCTCATCGCAGGAAGCAACCTTGGCGACAGGGTTGCCTGCGGCCCCGCCGGGGCGGCAGACTGAGTCTGTTGTTCGGCTTGCCAGCGTTCGCACCGCAGAATGCTGGGGGTTTGGTTCCCTGACCCGGGACTGCCAGGAGGATCGAGCGCTGCTCTCCCGATGACGGACCCCAGAGGGACGAACCGCTAGCCCCGTTGCGGGATGCGGCCGGAGGGATCGAGCGCTGCTCTCCCGATGACCGCATCGAAGGCGGGGACACTTGGGCAGGCACACTCACAAGCCTTCGCTCCTCACCCGGGACCGCCGGAGCGCGACTGGTGCTCTGGGGTTACCTCGCGTACGCGGCGTAGACCGCTGCCGACGCTGGGGTTTTCTTCTCACACGCCGGTCTGCCGCACACGTAGGCTGACTCGTCATTGGCACGCGCGGAAGACGGCTTCCTCACCGTGGGTTCGCAGTGATTCGCGAGCGCCGTGACGCCTTGGCCCGCCTTGAACGAGAGCAGTGGCGGGAATGCCGGACCCTTGGTCCCCTGGGCCGACACCCCGCCACCGATCGGAGAGGATAACCGCTACGGCTCCTCGGGGTCTCTGGCAGTCGCTGGCGGAGCGTGCTAGATTGCGCGGCGCGTCCGGGCGTGGCCTCCCAAGGCGACCCGGCGCACCATTGACGGCGGCGCTGGAGGCCACACCAGCGCCGTCGTCGCACGTTTCGGGCACGTCGCCGTCTTCTCCCACTCCGACTGCCGCATCCCGTCTTCCCACTGACCACCGGGCGGTTCCCCACCGAAGGGTTCCGCGCGTCTCTCGCCCCATGGCCGCGTTGCGTCCGATCCGCGCGCAGGCCGGGCACAACCCCATTCCCCCGACGATTCGTCTCCCCCGACCGGGGGCATCCACCCCGGGGGCGACGTCTGCCCGTGACCCATGACCCATCGACCGTGCGCTGAGCGGGAACGCCCGGCCACCACCCCACCACCCGCATGACCGCTGAAGGTCATGCCGGGAGGAAGGAAACCAACATCAGGGATGACGAGGGGCCAGGGAGCTGCAACTCCCTGGCCCCTCTTGCTCCTGCGCGACAGAGGCAGCAGATGGCCCGGCGCAACAGGAGGTACGACCCATGCTAGCAGGACACGACGACCGGCACACCGTCCCCGTCTGGGGACAGCTGCGCGTGCTGAACGAGGCCGCCCACCGGCGCTACCTCGCTCGCAAGTTCGCGCCAGGC
>DAOUJA010000062.1:0-128602 GCA_034423175.1 Dehalococcoidia bacterium | reverse complement strand
CTGCGGGAGTTCCCCCTGGCGGAGGTGCTCAGCTCGGGGGACACGATACGGGCCGAGGAGATCGCGCTCAGGGTCCCCGACGGGCGCAGCGTCAGCGTCCTGCTCAACGCCTCTCCCATCCACGCCGAGGACGGCCGGGTGGCGTCCTTCATCGTCACCATGCAGGATATGACCCCGCTGGAGGAGCAGGAGCGGCTGCGGGCCGAGTTCCTGGCCATGGTGAGCCACGAGCTGAGGATGCCCCTGACCTCCGTAATGGGCGCGGGCGCCACCCTGCTGAACGCGGCGGCGGACCTCGACCCGGCCGAGATGCGGCAGTTCCACCGCATCATCGTCGACCGGGCCGAGCACATGCGCTACCTCATCGGCGACCTGCTGGACGTCGCCCGCATCCAGACGGGGACGCTGCCCGTGAACCCGGAGCCGTCGGAGCTGCACCCGCTGGTGGAGGAGGCAGGAGCCCGGTTCCGGAGCGCAGACGCGAGGAACCCCCTGGAGGTGAAGATGGCGGCGGACCTTCCCCAGGTGATGGCCGACCGGCGGCGCGTCGTGCAGGTGATGGGCAACCTGCTCTCCAACGCTGCCGGGTACTCCGCCGAGGGGTCGCCCATCACGGTGAGCGCCGTGCGGGACGGGATACACGCCGCCGTCTCCGTCGCCGACAAGGGCCGGGGCATACCGGCTGAGCTTCTGCCGGAGCTGTTCCGCAAGTTCTCGCGGGCGTCCGGCGAGGCGGCATCGGGCGTCGACGGGTCAGGGCTGGGTCTCGCCATCTGCAAGGGCATCGTCGAAGCCCACGGGGGCCGCATCTGGGCCGAGAGCGACGGGCCGGGGCTGGGCGCGCGGTTCACCTTCACCCTCCCGGCAGTGGAGCGGTCCGCGATTCCGGCGCCCGGTCCCGCCGCTGCCGGCTCGCGGCGCACGCCCCGGGTCCGCGTCCTGGCCCTGGACGACAACCCCCAGGACCTGCGGTACGTCCGCGACGTCCTCACCAGGGCGGGCTACGCGCCCGTCGCCACCGGCGACCCCGCCGACGTGCCCCGCCTCATAGAGGAGGAGAAGCCCCACCTGGTGCTGCTGGACCTGTTGCTGCCGGGCACCGACGGCATCGCACTGATGAACGACATCCGCAAGACGACGGACGTGCCGGTCCTCTTCCTGTCGGTGTACGGCCAGGACGAGACCGTCGCCAGGGCTCTCGACATGGGGGCGGTCGACTACCTGGTCAAGCCGTTCTCGCCGACGGAGCTTGCGGCGAGGATCAGGGCGGCGCTCAGGAAGCGGCTTGACCCGTTCCAGGGCGAGCCTTCGGGACCCTACGCCGCCGAAGGGCTGAACATCGACTACGCCCTGCGCCGGGTGACGCTGGCCGGGGAGCCGGTGGAGCTGACGGCCACGGAGTACGCGGTGCTCTACGAGCTTGCGGTCCACGCTCCCCGCACGCTGACCCACGCCGTGCTGCTCCAGCAGGTCTGGGGACCGGAGCGGGTCGGGGAGGCGTGGCTGGTGCGGAACGTGGTGAAGCTGCTCCGCCACAAGCTGGGCGACGATGCCGACAATCCAAAGTACATCTTCACCGAGCCCCGCGTCGGCTACCGGATGCGCAAGGGGGAGGCGTCGCAGGCTGAAGATAGGTGAGAGATACCTTCCCTCACCTATCCCTGGCGCACTCTCGTCCGAAAGGATGGGAAGCAGGCTCACTCTACAGGGTCAGAGCGAACCTGATCTGAAAGGTTCTTGATTTCGTATAGGCTGGTACCCCCGACAGGACTCGAACCTGCAACGCCCGGGTTAAAAGCCCGGCGCTCTGCCATTGAGCTACGGGGGCATCCTCAACAGGCTATCGCAAACCGCTCCCGCTGTGGCCGAAGACCAGGCCCGCGCGCTCCTAGAAGAAGCCTACCCTGTTCAGCGGCCAGTAGCCGAACCAGAGCTCGCCCACGATGTTCTCTTCCGGCACGAACCCCCAGCGGCGGGAGTCGTCGCTCTGCGCGCGGTTGTCGCCCAGCACGTAGTAGTGGCCCTCCGGGACGACGCGCTCGATGATCGTCTCGCCGGACGCGTGCTCCACGTACGGTTCATGGACCGGCTCGCCGTTGCGGTAGATCTCCCCTTGCTCGATCTCGATCGCGTCGCCGGGTTTGCCGATGATGCGCTTCACGAAGTACTGGCGTTCGTCCCTCGGCCACTTGAAGACGACGACGTCGCCGTAGTCCGGCCCGCCGAAGGGGCGCCACACCTCGCCCGGCGCCGCGCCCAGCCCCGGCACCCACCGCGCCGCGTGCTCCGCGTCCACCGCCTGGTAGGCAAGTTTGTTCACGAAGACGCCGTCCAGGTCGTCCAGGAAGGGGCGCATACTGGGACCTTCGACGCGGTAGTTCTGGATAGCGCCCTGCAGCAACAGCATGAAGAAGGCCGCAAGCGCGATGGTCTGGATGGTTTCACGCAGGATGGAGCGCATGTCGATGGAACGAACGCGCCGGTCTGCGCGTACTCTCCAGTATACGGGCTGCCGGGCCGGGCCGCTGACGTGAACCGCGCCGCCCGGGGGAGCGTTATCCTTACCGGAAGCCCGCCGCCACCCGGCGGGAAAGGAGATAGAACGATGCCATCCCTCCCGGCCCTCCCCGCAACGAAGACTGTCCTGCTGCTGAGCGCGGCCCTGTTGCTTGTGGCGCTGCTCGCCGCATGCAACGGCAGCGGCAACGGCGATGCTGACGGCGACGACTCCGCGCCGACCGACACGCGCGGCGGCAGCACCATCGTCTACGACACGAACAGCGGCATCCACGCATCCGGGACAGGCACCGTCTCAGGCGAGCCGGACATCGCGGTCGTCTCCCTCGGCGTCGAAGCACTGCGCGACACCGTCGCCGAAGCCCGGGACGCCGCCGCACGCGCCCTCACGGCCGTCGTCGAGGAGTTGCGCGCGGCAGGTGTCGCGGAGGAAGACATCCGCACAGCCCGCTTCTCCATCAACCCGCGCTACCAGTACGTGCGCGACGGCGAACAGCAGTTGCTCGGTTTCCAGGTGACCAACACGTTGAACGTCACGCTGCGCGATCTGGACGCCACCGGCGACGTCGTGGACAACGCCGTCACCGCGGGCGGCGACCTCATCCGCGTGCAGAGCGTCGACTTCCGCATCGAGGACACCGCGGCGCTGGAGGAGGAGGCGCGCGTCCTGGCCATCCAGAACGCGATAGAGAAGGCCGACCTCTACGCGACGCAGTTGGAGGTCGTCCGGGGCCCGCTCGTCTCGATATCGGAGAGCACCTTCGACACCTTCCCGGTCGCCGAAGCGCGGTTCGCGGTCGCAGCGATGGACTCGGCAGGCCCGCCGACGCAGTTCTTCGGCGGCGAGCTCGAGGTGAGCGTGCGCGTCCAGACGGTCTTCGCCATCGAGTAGCAACATCGGACGCGGGCGGGGTCCTGTCGTTCCTGCGGAGGCAGGGACCTCGTTCCCGTGGGGCGGCCTACCGCGCTGCCTCTCCCTCAGATGGCATTCCCCTTGCCGCGGCGATGCGTCCTATTCCTCCAGGGGCGTATCGTCGCGGTTCGCCCACTCTCCCATCGAGCCGTCGTACATGCAGACGGACTCGTGGCCGATGAGCTTGAGGGCGAGCATGGCGTGCGACGCACGCACCCCGCCCTGTCAGTAGACGTGCACCTGCTTCTCCGGCGTGATGCCGAGCCCTCGGGCGATCTCCTCGATCTCCGCCGCGGACTTGAACGTGTCGTCCTCCGCCACGAGGTTCACCCACTCCAGGAACGCCGCGCCGGGCACGTGCCCCGTCCGCGCGTTGCCGCGCGAGTTCGCTCCCGTGTACTCGTCCTCCGTCCGCACGTCCCAGATGACGGCGTCGTCCGCGCCGATGGCGGCCTTGAGCTTGTCCACGTCCGACTCGATGGAGTGGTCCGGCGGCTGCGGCGTGAACGTCACGTCCCCGCCCGCGACGGTGGACGCGCCTGTCTCGACGTCGCGCCCTTCCGCCGTCCATTTCGTCCATCCGCCGTTCAGCACGCGGACGTTGGTGTGGCCGTAGTAGCTGAGCACCCACCAGAGCCGCGACGCGTCCCGGCTGTGGAAGCGGTCGTACCCGACGACCAGCGTATCGTCGCCGATGCCGACGGACTCGAACCACGCCTTCGCCTCGTCCGGCGGCGCGACGAGCCTCGTCCGCTCCGAGCCCTTGATCTGCCACGTGGGCGAGAGCGCCGCGCCGGGGATGTGTCCGGCCTCGAAGTCGCTGCCGTCCTGCGCCATCTCGATCACGCGTACGTTCGGGTCAGTCAGGTGCTCGGCGAGCCATTCGGTCTCGACGAGCAGGTCGTTCCGGGGATAGTCGGCCATCGCGCACCTCCGCGGTGAAGATTACGAGGCGCCGCGTCCACCGGCAAGTCGCGCCTCGCCGTGCGGCGCCCGTACGCGAAGAGGGGGCGCGGGTGCGCCCCCTCTTGAGTCTCTTGGACCGGCTCCCGGCTTACACCCGAGCGCGCGCGACGAGGTGCTCCACGTGGTGGTTCTCCTCACATTCCGTGGCCGAGTACTCCAACTGGAGCGTGACGTGGCCGATGCCGTAGCCGTAGGCGATCGACCGCAGCCGCGCGAGCATGTCGTCCTCATTGCCGCGTTGTGTGGAGTCGACCAGTACGTGTGCGGTCATCGCGTCGTAGCCGGAGGTGATCGTCCATGCGTGCACGTCGTGGATGATGGTCACGCCGGGGACGTCCTCCATGTCGCTGCAGATGCGGTACATGTCCAGGTGCTTGGGCGTGCCCTCGAGGAGCACCTTGAATACGCGCATGAACAGCCCCCAGGAGCTCTTGAGGATGAGCAGGCCGATGCCGACGCTCAGGATGGGGTCGGCGAGGTACCAGAGGGAGTCCGGAGTGGTCGCCAGGGTCAGGATCAGGATCCCGGATATGACGACGCCGATGGAACCGAAGAGGTCCGCCATGACGTGCTGGAACGCGCCCTCCGCGTTCAGGCTTTCGCCCGCCGCGCGGTGCAGGACGTAGGCTGCCAGGATGTTGACGACCAGACCAGCCGCGCCGACGCCCAGCAGCAGGGGACCCTCCACCTCGGGCGTGTCCAGGAAGCGGTGGTACGCCTCGAAGAAGATCCAGCCCGCTATGACCCAGAGGCTGAGCGTGTTCAGCAGCGCCGCGAGCACCTCCGTCCGGTAGTAGCCGAACGTGCTCTCGACCGACGCGGGGCGCTCCGCTATCCACATCGCGAAGAGCGCCAGCAGGATCGCCGCGGCGTCCGTGAGCATGTGGGCCGCGTCGGCCAGCAGAGCGAGGCTGCCGGACAATATGCCGCCGGCCACCTCAACGAACATGAAGCTGGAGATCAGCGCAAGCGCCAGGACCAAACTGCGCTTGCTGGCGCCGCGCAGGTCGTGGGCGTGGTCATGGTCGTGGCCATGACCATGGTGATCGTGCCCGCCGTGCCCATGGGCGTCGTGGTCGTGGCCCTCGTGCCCGTGGTCGTGCTCCGCGTGGGCGTCGTGGTCGTGGCCCTCGTGCCCGTGGTCGTGCTCAGCGTGGGCGTCGTGGTCATGGCCCTCGTGGCCATGGTCGTGCTCAGCGTGCGCGTCGTGGTCATGGCCCTCGTGCTCGTGGCGATGTTCGGTTGTCACAGCGGCAAGGCTCCTTCACGCAAAAGCGGCGGCCCGGTATACCCCAGGCCGCCGCTCGAGCTGCGTTACCGGTAGTCGACCGGCATCTTCGCACTCCCTGCGGAACTCTACGCTGCGTGGGGTGCGTGGTGCGGGTCATCCGCATCCGCACAGTGCTCCTCGCCATGCTGGTGACAGTGCTCGGCGCCGTGCTCGTCGAACTGCTCGCCTCCGCCGAGAGCGACGCAGGCTTCGTCGCCGTGGACGTGGCAGTGGCCCTCGCCGTGCTCGTGGCAGTGCACGTCGCCATGGCTGTGACAGTGCTCGCCCTCATGCTCGTGGCAGTGGTCAGCGGCCTCGCTATGGTCATGCTCGTGGACATGAGTAGTCATGTTTCCTCCTTGGATGCTCGTTCCCGAACCGGCCGTCAGATACAGAAGAGATTGTTTACCCCACAGGAGTGAGTGTCAATAACATACGGGCAAATGATACTGGGTTGCATCCAGCCGTGGTTTGCTCCCCTACGGTCTCACGCAGGAGTTCCTTGCCGCGGGACGGGGCGGCGCGCCAGCAGCGCGCTGAGCGCTCCCACTCCCAGTACGACACTGAAAGTAACGAGCGCCATCGTGTACGCACCGGACGCTTCGAACACGTAGCCTGCGAACACCGGGCCGACTGCATTCGACGCCACGACGACAGGGTGCGCGATACCACGTATCGTTCCCAACGAGTCCCTGCCGAAATATTCGGCGTAGACGACGGGCAACATCGCGAAAACGCCGCCGAAAACCATCGACTCCGCGAAGGTGAAAACGGCCATCGGCGCGCCGGGCGGCACGAATGCCGCAGCCGCCATCGCCGCCGATGCTCCGATCATGCATCCCGCTATCACTACCCGGTAGGAAGTGCGGCCCATGAACCACGCGGCGACGAACCCGCCCACCAGCATCCCCACCGCGTGGAACATCAACACCCACCCGACCCAGTCGTCCGCCAGACCACGGTCGAGGAAGAGCGGTATGCGGTGCAGACCGTAGCCGCCGCCTGCCACCATCGCGCCCATGTGCGCGAAGAGCAGGAGCCAGAACGCCTGGGTCCTCACCGCCTCTCGCGGACGCCAATGGCGCTCCTCCAACGTCGACTGCTTCCGGCCCTGCTGGGCCACAGGCAGAGGGCTTCCGTCCGGGTGCAGGCCCACGTCCTCCGGCTGCCGCGAGACGATGGCGACGAGCGGAAATAGCGCGAGCAATGCCATGAGCGCGCCAACCATCCACAACGCCTCCCGCCAGCCGAACGCCGCAATGAGCGCGGCGCCCAGCAGCGGCCAGATGCCCAGTCCCAATCGGCTCCCGTTCACTGCGACCGCCGTCGCGAACGCTCTGCGCCGGACGAACCAGTTGGCGATGACGGTGTGTCCGCCCAGGTTCTGGATGCTCATCAGCGCCGTTCGCGCAATCACGAGCGCCACGTAAAGACCGATGAGCCCTTCCACGAACCCCAGCCCCGCCACGGCAGCCGCCATCAGGAGCGCGCCGCCGCCCATAACGAGCCGTCCGCCGTACTTGTCGAGCGCCCTGCCGACCAGCGGCCCGGCCAACGCGGCGGCGACCGTCCCGAAGCTGAACGCCCCTGAGATGGCGGTGCGCGACCAGCCGAACTCCTCCGTCCACCGGGGGATCAGCACGCTGAACATCGGCGCGGCGACTGCCCCGCTGATCGTCATCGTCATCAGCACCGCGCCGGCGACCACCCAGCCGTAGTAGAAGGGTGTGCGTTGTGCGAGTCCTCGGAACACGGGCCGCCGGGACCTACGCCGGCGCTTCCGCCGGACGTTTCACCAGCGTTTCCCGCGCAACGAACATCAGCAGCGCCGCGGCCAGGAGCAGCACGGGGGCATACACGAAGAATGCCACTCCCGCACCGAACTGCACGGCGAGCAAGCCGCCGAGCAGCGGGCCTGTGATGGCGCCCACCTCCGCCACCGTCCGTCGCGCCGCCTGGAGCCGCGCACGGATCGCGTCGGGCGCAACGTCATACGTCGACGTGGCGACCGAACCCAGCGACAGCCCGTTGGAGAACCCCATCAGCACCGCGATCGCTATGAGCGGCCCCATCTCGCCCGTGAGCGGGATGAGCAGGAAGGCGATGCCCGGGATCGCCGTGCTCGGCACCGTCGCCCACTTCCGCCCTATCTTGTCCACGACAAACCCCGCCGGGACGATCATCACCAGCGAGCCGATGGAAACGACGAAGAAGAGCGTTCCGATGTCGCTGGGCTCCAGGCCGATCTCGTCCATGCGGAGCGGCAGGATGGCCTGGTACGCCATGCGGTAGAGCATCATGCTCGCCGTGGCGAACACCAGCACCAGGTACGTGGCCCTGAGCCGCGGGTCTATCTGCAGGTAGAGGTTGCGCAAGCGCTCCGGGAGGCTCTCCCCTTCCGTCGGAGGCGCTGCTGAGGGTGCGGCCGCCGCGGGGCGCTCCGCGCTCGGGATGAGCACGCTGATCAGGAACACGAACGCCGCGATGCCCGTGTAGATAGCGAACACGACGCGGATGCCCATCTCCTCTCCCACTGTCCCGCCCAGCCACGCGCCGAGGCCCATCCCCACGCCGTGGAAGCCCATGAACCCGCTCATCAGCCGGCCGCGCTGGTTCGGCTTGACGAGGTCCACCCCGGCAACCTCGCGCCCCAGCATCCACATGCTGTCTGCAGCGCCCGCGATGAACAGCCCGAGGAGCAGCGGCCAGAACCACTGCGTCACTATCCCCACCGACACCGAGAGCCCTATGACCACCGGCCCGCCGAGCACCGCCGGCCGCGTGCCGAACTTGTCGATCAGCGTCCCGCCCAGCGGCTGGCCGATCAGACGCCCCATCGTGAACGCCGTGACGACCTGCGCCGCGAGTCCACCGGACACCCCGAACGTGTCTTCCAGGACCGGGATGATGGGCGGCAGCATCCCGTGTGCGAACCCGAGGAGGATCGTCGTCAGGTAGAGCATCGTCAGCCCACGGACTACGGGGCTCATCCGGCCTCCACTCGGCGCACGGGGATGCCGCCACTATACCACCACGCATGCTCACGCCCGTGCGGCCCGTCGTCCCGGCCTGCTCGCCGCCGTCGTTCCTGCGGAGGCAGGAATCTCGCTCCCCTGGGGCATCCGTTCGTGGTGAACCAGAGGATACCGTACTGCGAACTTTCCAGTGGGAGGTGGCGCTCTAGGTGGGCAGCGGAGTAGCGACCTCCAACCCCAGCACCCGCTCCCGCATCTCCATCCTCTCCAGCGTCGTCGCGGTCTTCATCGCCTTCAGCGACTCCGCCCGCGCCTTCCGCCACGCGACGATCACCGGCGTCGCCTCCCCGTACACCAGGTCCTCGTCGGGCTTGGCCTCCTGCGTCACCAGCTCGCAGTACAGGAGGCAACATGAACCCGTTGGCTACAGTTGAGAGAGATGGCCCTCATGCCGTGAAAGCTATTGCGATAGAGGGCGGTCCCTGCCACATCCGCATCTCCTACGACGGGCGCTGGGGGCAAGGGAAGTGGGTGGCCGACCCCTCCTTCCCATCACCGCAGCGGATGCGGGATGACGTCATCCGTGTCGAGCACGACTTCGGAGCCATGGTCGATTGGGCGTCCGGCTTGGTGGCAGACGAGGTCACACAGCGCCGCGATTACGAGGAGCAACTCGAGCGAAGCAGTAGCGACATAGCCAAGTACTTCGATGCGTACTTCGAAATGCGGGAGGAGGCCGAGCGCAGAGGCGTGCAGCCTAACGGTTGATCGGCGGGCGTGGCAGGGCGTTCACTTTGAACGTGGCGGATTTTCGACGCCCGTGCAACGCGCCAACAACCTCCAGTCATATTCTGCCGATGCGGAGCCGATGCCAGGGGCAGCCTCAAGATACGCCACTACGTCCGAGCTCGTGCGAGCCTACCCGGTCTCGCATCAGTGGCTCACGCTGGTGCTCTCGTCAGGACTGTTGCGTCGCTCTCGCCTGAAGTTCTACCGTCGCCGGAGCGGGGATGCCTCCGGTGTTCCGTCTGCCGCTGGCTGAACTCTCATCGCCCGGCGTCGAGTCTCGTGCAGTCGAGCAAATCGTCCCCGTTCCACAGGCAGACTCTATCGGCGGCATCGCCGATGCGGGGGTCCATGCTGGCCTCGAAGGCAGACGCCCCATCGCAGGGATCTACAGGCACCTCAAGTTCAGGGTGGACTACTCCGGGCACGGGGATCCGAACGTCATCACCGCGCCATTCGCGATTCCCGTTATAGCCGACAGAGAAGTCCTCGTCGGCCGACCCGCGAACGTACAACTCCCTGCGGCCCTCAATGCGCCCGGCGGCGTCACGTACTCGCTCTCGCCCGCGTTGCCCTCCGGGCTGACGTTCAATTCCTTGACCCGGACGATTACAGGAACGCCTGTGGCAACAGCAGAACTCACGGAGTAGGCTGGGGCACGCCCTCAGACACGATCACGGCAAGCACCTCGTGCTAGGGACGGTCTGAGCCTGGCGGTCCCTGGTGCCGAAGTCTCAGGAAGAGGAGAGTAGTCATTAGGTTCCGTCACCGAGCCAGTTCAGGAGTGAGCACCAGTTATCGCGCGATGGCCTACGACGCGCACGTCCGCATCTCGGTCGCGTTGTTCGTCTTTGGGGGTCTCGCCGTCTGCGCGCTCCTCGGCTGTGAGGCTGCCCCGATGAGCACGCCGACGCCGATGCCAACCGCGACGGCGGCGTCCGAACCGACACCCACGCCGGTCCCCACGGCGACACATGCACCGACGCCCACATCCACCCCAGTACCGCCGACCGCCCTTCCGTCGCCAATTCCCACAGCAACTCCGATCCCCACGCCAACCGCAACGCTCACGCCGACTCTGGACCCCGGGCAGTTGTACATGACCTCAGCGTGCGCTGCAATCAAGTGGATGTCGGAGGCATGGCACGAACATCTCTTCGAGCAGGCGTTTGCATTCCTCACGGCGCTGACACCGCCCGAGGAGCTGCAGGACTACCACACGACACTGACCGAAATGCTGAGGTTCGTGGCACGGGAGTGGGAGACGACAGCCGACGCCTACGTCGAAGCCGAGCTTCTCGACCGACAGGTCGCACACGTGACCGCAGCAGCAGAGTTGAGTGCTAGCCACACTATCTCGATATTGCATGAGTGCCCCTCAGACTACGTCGTGATGCTTGACGAGGGAATCCACTGGTGGCAGCTATCTAGTGGCATTTCGGAACCCGAGCCCGTCAAGCGGCTCACGCGTGAGGAGTACTTCAACGCCTGCCCTGACTTTCTTTGGCCCAACCTCGACCCCGAGGAGTTTTCTGACGACGTCCTCGAAGCGACTGTGAAAAACCTGCTGCATGAGGGAAGCCTCATGGCCCCACCGGCGGAGCTCACCGAGTACCACAGTCTGCTCGTCGGATGGCTGGAGCATTCATTCAACAGATACGAGGCCGCGTGGCAACAGGAGCAGAACCCGGACGACCCCGACACAGCCGCATACGTCGCCATCCTATACCAGAAGTTCGAGACCCTGCGGTTGGCGCTTGGTCAGACGCTCCGCGTCATGGACCCGTCGCTCAAGGAGGCGCTGGCCGAACACAGGTGCCTCATCGAGGGGTGAGTTGCGCGGAGTGTCTGGCATCGCGGACCCGACTCATCGCAGCACTCGCCGCAACCATCCTGACTTCAGGTAGCACGGACAGCACTTGTCCCCCTTCTCCCGATAGTGACACCGGCCCTTTGACCAACTCCTGGCTCCCCTCTGGAGAGCGGACTTGCGGAGACGAAGGCGTTCCTGCGGACGTTCGTGAAGGAGATCTTGGTGCGTCCGGGACACGCGACGATCCACTACACGGTCCCGACGCCGGATGACAGTCCGATAGGGGGAGCGGACGTGGCGGAGGTTGCGCTGGGACGTCGATTTATGAAATCAGTATCGCGTGGCGAGCCTGTCGAACCACGGCCCCCCCCGGCCGCGTAGAGCCGTCCGCTATACTTGTCCGAGCACGTCCCCCACCCTCAGGAGAATGCACCGATGGCCCAACCCGACCTCGCGAAACTCGTGTCCCTCGCCAAGCGGCGCGGCTTTGTATTCCCGTCCAGCGAGATCTACGGGGGCATCGGATCGAGCTGGGACTACGGCCCGCTCGGCGTCGAGCTGAAGCGCAACGTCAAGGAGGCGTGGTGGCGCGCCATGGTCTACGACCGCGACGACGTCGTCGGTCTGGACAGCGCCATCATCCAGAACCCTGAGGTCTGGGTCGCCAGCGGCCACGCCGCCAACTTCACGGACCCGCTCGTCGAGTGCCCGGACTGCCGCAAGCGCTTCCGTCCCGACCACCTGGACGACCCCTCGAAATGCCCGGACGACGGCGCTGCGCTCTCAGACCCGCGCATGTTCAACCTCATGTTCAAGACCTTCGTCGGTCCGGTCGAGGACTCGGCGAACCAGGTCTGGCTCCGCCCGGAGACCGCGCAGGGCATCTTCATCAACTTCGACAACGTCCTCACCGCCACGCGCTCCAAGCTGCCGTTCGGCATCGCGCAGATCGGCAAGTCGTTCCGCAACGAGATCACTCCCGGCAACTTCATCTTCCGCACCCGCGAGTTCGAGCAGATGGAGATGGAGTTCTTCGTGAAGCCCGGGGACGACGACCACTGGCACCGGCACTGGATCGAGCAGCGCTTCAACTGGTACAAGGACCTCGGCATCAGGGAGGAGAACCTGCGCCTCCGCGAGCACGAGCCGGACGAGCTCGCCCACTACGCCAAGGCGACGTCGGACGTCGAGTACAACTTCCCGTGGGGCTGGGGCGAGCTCGAGGGCATCGCCAACCGGACCGACTTCGACCTCAGCCAGCACGAGGCCGTCTCCGGCAAGACGATGAAGTACTTCGACCAGGAGGCGAACGAGCACTACTTCCCGTACGTCATCGAACCCGCCGCCGGGGCCGACCGCGCCGCGCTCACCTTCATGTTCGACGCCTACGACGAGGAGATGGCCCCCACCGGCGACGGCAAGGAGGAGGTGCGCACGGTCCTCCGCTTCCACCCGGACATCGCGCCCGCGCAGGTCGCCGTCCTGCCCCTCAGCCGCAACGCGAAGCTCATCCCCACCGCGCGGGACGTGCACGCGCAGGTGCGCCGCGTCTTCCGCGCCCAGTACGACGACGCGCAGTCCATAGGCCGCCGCTACCGCCGCCAGGACGAGATCGGCACCCCGCTCTGCGTCACCGTCGACTTCCAGACGGTGGAGGAGGACAGCGCGGTCACCATCCGCAACCGCGACTCCATGCAGCAGACGCGCGTCCCCATCGCCGAGCTTCCCGATGCCCTCCGCGCCGCCCTCCGGGACATGGGCAGCACGCGGGGGTAAGCGTGACCTGATGGCCACAAGCGAACCTGAAATCAACATAGCCCTGGCGGAGGTGCTTAACAGTCTCCGCTCGAACTGGAAGGTCGGTGGTGAGCAACTTGGCAAGTTGCAGGGCTCCCACCGCCAACCGGACGTTATTGTGGCCGCCGAAGGCTCGGCGCCCGTCGTCATCGAGACCGAGGTGCTGCCAGCGGTCACGGTCGAGAACGACGCCCGGTCACGCCTCGGCGAGACGCTCAGTACGAGCGACCAGCGCATTGACTCCGTCATCGCCGCCCGCGTCCCCCTACGCTTTCGCGACCTCAGCGAAGGCCAACTCCGCGAGGCGCTGCGCGACAGCCGTGCGGGCATCGAGTACGCTCTGCTCAGTGGGGTGTCAGCAGAATCCTACGAGCGCTTCCCCGACACTGGATGGCTCACTGGCGGCGCGGCAGACCTCGCCCGCCTCGCCTACAACGCCGGCATTCCCAAACACGCCATAGAAGCCGCCGCTGACCGCCTCGAATGGGGCGTTACCGCCGCCGCAGAGCACCTGAGCGACGCCATCAAACTCCGCCCCGACATCGGGCCGATGATCGCGGAGCGACTGCAGCAGGAGGACGGCCCGCAGACCCACCGCATGGCGATGACCATCGTCACTAACGCCATCGTCTTTCAGGAGAATTTGGCGGGCTCCCACGGCATCGTCTCCATCGAAAGCCTGCGCGCGGCCAGCGGGCGAATAGACCATGCCGCTGTCCTTAACGAGTGGCGCAAGATCCTCGCCGTCAACTACTACCCCATCTTCGACATCGCCCGCCAGGTCATCGAGTGCATGCCGACAAGCCTTGCCTCGGACACGCTCGGCACGCTCGCCGCAACCGCGCGAGATCTCATCCGCGATGGAGTGACCCGCTCACACGACCTCTCAGGCGTCGTCTTCCAGCGCCTCATCGCCGACCGGAAGTTCCTCGCCACTTTCTACACCACGCCTTCAGCCGCCGCGCTGCTCGCCATGCTGGCGCTGCCGGAACAGGATGGACAACAGGCATACGACAACTTCCAAGTCGCGGACTTCTCGTGCGGCACCGGCACGCTCCTCTCCGCCGCATATCGCCGTTTCGTTGCGCTCCACGAGATGCAAGGCGGGAGCGCGAAGGAGTTCCACCACCGCGCCATGGAAGACGCAATCGTCGGCGCGGACATCATGCCGATGTCCGTCCACCTCACGGCCTCCATGCTGGCGTCCGCCTACCCCACCGAGCAGTTCGCCAAGACGAGGCTCTACACGCTCCCCTACGGCAGGCAGCAGAAGGGCCACTACGCACTGGGCTCACTGGACCTGCTGGCGGAAGACGCGCGGATACGTCCCCTCTTCCGCACGGGCGCGCCCGTGCGGACAACCGGGAGTGGTTCGGAAGAAGTGACGAACCGGTTTGACGTGAACCCCGGGGAGTTCGACCTTGTAATCATGAACCCGCCGTTCACTCGCCCAACCAACCACGCCGGTGCACGCAGCAAGATACCGAACCCGGCGTTTGCCGGCCTCGGTACGGACAAAGAGGAACAGGACTGGATGGCTGCTCTCGCAAAGTCCCTGGGACAAGCAACCTGCGCCAGCGGCAATGCCGGACTCGCGTCCTACTTCATCGCGCTCGCTGACAGGATGGTTGCCGACAACGGGACGGTCGCGATGGTGCTGCCGCTCGCCGTCCTGCAGGGCCAGAGCTGGCAGAAGGCGCGGGACCTCTGGCGCAAAGACTACGAGAACATTGTAGTGGTCTCTATCGCGGCTGAGAAAGGACGCGAAAAATCCTTCTCCGCCGATACCGATATGGGAGAAGTGCTGGTCGTCGCGCGGAAACGCAGCAAGGGCGGGAACAAAGGACGCGGCATCTTCGTCAACCTGGTCCGGCGCCCTCGAACGCCCATGGAAGGCGAGGAGATCGGCCAGCAGGTCCTTCGGTTGGCACATTCAGGCGAGGTGAGACAGCTGGAAGACGGGCCGTATGGCGGCTCGATGATACTCGTCGGCCAGGAGAAGGTTGACGAAGTGTTGGACTGCCCAATCCCTGAGAGCGACCAGTGGCCGGTTGCAGGGATAGTCGACCTCTCGCTGGCGCAGACTGCCTATCAGTTAACGCTCGGAAAGCTATGGTTGCCCGGCATAGTGGGCGCTGATGCTTATCCTCTGCCCGTCACTGTACTCAGGGAGATCGGGCATTTGGGGTATCTCCACCGTGACATCAACGGAGCCGGGGAGCGAGGTTCTTTTGATATCAACAGCCCGTATACTGCCGGTGCAACCTATCCAACACTTTGGGGACACGATACCACTAGAGAGCGTTCTATGGTAGTCGAACCGGACTCGGAAGCACGCATCCGGATTGGGAAAGAGGAGCGAGCACATCAGATTTGGGCCGCGCGGAGTCGGATACACCACAATGCAGATTTTCGCTTCAACTCACAAGCATTGGCAGTCGCCTTCACCGAACAGCAAACGCTGGGGGGAGCATCATGGCCGAACATCGTGCTGAACCAGCCGGACCATGAACAACTGCATACTCTCTGGTCAAACTCAACTCTGGGCGGGTTGATGTACTGGTGGCACTCTTCAAAGCAACAGAGCGGTCGAGGAAGAATGCCGCGGCTACAGGCAGCTTCTATGCCAGTGCTGAACATCGACGCATTGAGCAACACCCAAGTGGAACAGGCAAACGCGGTCTTCGAAGACTTGAAACACCGGCATATGCTCCCGTTCAATGAAGCGGCCCGCGACGAGGTGCGCAAAGAACTGGACTATCGCCTCCTGGTAGACGTGCTGGGTATGCCCGCCGACCTCATCTCCAGTCTGGACCTGCTCCGTGAGAAGCTCTGCGCCGAACCTTCCATACACGGTGGGAAGAAGTCAAAGGTGAGAGCCGCTGCTCCGCAGGCGCGGATGCGGTTCAGCAATTAGGCGCCTGCTTTGTCTCTCTGATACCCGCCCCCATGCCATCAGACTCGAAAGCGCTAAATGAATCCGCATTCAGCGAAGCCGTTCTCGGTTAACCGCCCTATACACTTCAATTTCTCCTGGGATTAAGTTATATTCGTAAATTCTCCTGTTGATAACTTGCAAGAAATCCTCATAGTCGCCGTCGCCAACAACCATTTTGCTATTCCGTTCTTCTACAGCAATGCCTTTCGCAGCACAAGAAGTCATCAGCAAGGCCTTGTCTATTCGATTTGCTGAGCCCGAAGCACACACTGATGACAAATAACGCGCAGAACGTATGTGATCCGTCACGTACTCAGCCATTGAGTCCCATTCTACAAATGGCATCGCCCTCTTGATGGATTGTATGTTGTTCGGAACAGCATCTAAAATAGCTTGTTTCATCTTCCCTATAGCTTCGAATCCCCTTGCTCTCATAGAATACACATATTCGGAGTCAATCAGTACGTCAAAGTGGTCATCTAGTCTGTATAGTTTACCTGTATATATCTGCAATGCATCGTTTACAAATCTAATCAATCCTCTCTCCTTGATAGCCTTAAAGCTCGTTGCACGCTGAATTGCGGTTAGCCTACTGCCATCTTGGTCAGTCATTTGCACCGAGTAGGCAAAGAGGTTGCTCGCATTGGCAGCTGACAACCGTGGTGCCGGAAATGCTCCGTGCAAGCGCTGGAATTCGGCTGCCAAAGGAGAATCCATCTTCAAACGCAGTGGAATACGTGACGAGTATTGCTGCGATGGTTCGTAGTCAGAAAAATCGCCATCTGCCATCCCTTGCCATGTTTGGTTGACCGTTTCCTTCAATAAGTCTTGTACGTCCTCATCTATTTCAACGCTAGTAATCTCCCGTGTACCCTTGTTCGCATTCCTTATAAACGAGAAGGTTACAGTCCGCACGTTAGACAAGTCGAAGTCAACCATTAGGTGCCTCCATGTACATGCTGTTGGTGATGCGATAGGCATCTATTTTTGTCACAGACTCTAACGTTTTTCTTCTTGTAATCAACACGTATTTGTCGACTCTCGAATAGGAATTCTCATTATCCGATGGATAGACTACGAATACGTAGTATCCCCTCCAGACGAAGAATATATTAGTATAGTATAGCTCCAGATGATAGAATAATACTGAAACTAAGAAGAATGCTACTCCTGTGGCTGCCGCGCCAAACCACGTGTCAGAACTTTGGTCATATAGCGGTAGAAGAATAGCCAGTAAGTAAACTAGGGTGTGTGCCCGTACATCCTCGGCTTTGCCACAGGGCATCGGTACAGGGTTCTTATTCCGCTTTGCGACAATCAATCGCGCGGCTAGAAACAGGTTAGGGACGATTGCAGCCAATACGCAACAGATGGCAAAGATATTGTGAGGCGCCACGGGAACTCCCCGAATCGCCCACAGAATCAACAACGGAGACAGACTGCTCAGAATCATCATAATCCTGAGGCACCTGAGTCCTTCTCTAGCGTTGCTTACCTCGCCGACCATAACCGCTATCCGCCTTCAGCATATCCTAAGCTTTGCTCTTATGGCCTAGACCGCTCCGTGCCCCAACGCATCCTAGCACGGCTCCTGCGACACGGGCCCCTTGCGCCGTCGTCGCCACGCCTCTTACTGTGGATGAATGGACGCGAGGCGGCATGCGGGACCCTCACGCACAGGCGGCAGGGCAGTGGCCTCATTTGGCCTCATCGTGGCCTCGAACAGCCCCGGATTGGCCTCATTCCGGCCCGTCATGGCCTCATCAGGACCCCTCGGACACGAGTGAATGAGGCCAAATGATGCCAGATGGAGCCACCCTGAATGAATGAAGCGCCGCGGCGCTCGGGCGCTGCGTGAGGATGTAGCATACCGCCATGCGCCTCCTGCACCTCTCCGACATCCACGTCGGCGTCGAGACGTACGGACGCCCCGCCTCCCAGGCCGACCTCGACGCCATGCCGGACTGGTTCGCGCCCGGCGTGGACCGGACGGAGTACCTCGGCGTCCACACGCGCCTCCTCGACTTCCTCGCGGCGATGGACTACGCCGTCGACTACGCCATCGACGGCGGCATCGACCTCGTCCTGTTCGCGGGCGACGCCTACAAGGCGCGCAATCCCACGCAGACCCACCAGCGCGAGTTCGCCCGCCGCATCGCCCGCCTCTCCGCGGCCGGCATCCCCACCTTCCTCACCATCGGCAACCACGACCTCCCGCACGTCGCAAACCGCGCCACCGCGCTCGAGATCTTCCCCACGCTCAGCGTCGCCAACGTCACGGTCGGGCAGACGCTCGGCACGCACCGCATCGCCACCAACGCCGGGGACGTGCAGGTGGTCGCGCTGCCCTGGATACGCATCGGCCAGTTCATGAGCCGTGAAGAGACGCGCGGAAAGACCCTGGAGGAGATCAAGCAGGAGGTCGAGGGGGGGCTCGTTACATATCTGCAGGAGGAAGTCGACAAGCTCGACCCCGCCGTACCCGCCGTGCTCTGCGCCCACGTCAACATCGCCGGGGCGAAGACCGCATCCGAGCAGTCGATGATGCTGGGGAACGACCACGTGCTCAGCCTCGGCACCGTCGCCATCCCGCAGTTCGACTACGTCGCGCTCGGCAACATCCACAAACACCAGGTGCTCACGGAGCATCCGCCGGTCGTCTACGCGGGCAGCATCGAGCGCGTCGACTTCAGCGAGGAGCGCGAGGACAAGGGCTTCGTCGTCGCCGAGATCGAGCCAATCCGGCCGCAGGGCGAGCGCCTGATCGGCTACGACTTCGTGCCGACCCCTGCCCGCCCCATGCTCACGATACGCGTCGCCACGGCTCCGATGGAGAGCCCGACGGAGGCGGCGGTGCAGGCCGTCGCCGCGCACCCGGAGGAGGAGCTGGCGCGCTCCATCGTCCGCCTGCGCATCGAGATGCGCGCCGAGCAGGAGCCCGCGTTCCGCGAGGCGGACGTGCGCGCGGCGCTCGCCCCCGCCTTCTACGTGGCCGGCATCGAGCGCCGCGTCGAGCGCGAGCGCCGGACGCGGCTGCCGTGGGAAGACGCCGAGCGCATCGAGCCCCTCGACGCCCTGCGCCGCTACTTCCAGTCCAGGGCCACGCCCGACGACCGCGAACAGACGCTGCTCAGGTACGCGGAGGACCTGGTGCAGGAAGCACTGGCGGAGCGGGACGAGTAGCCGTGGCCGCAGACGTGCGCATCAGGACGTTCGAGCTGCGCGACTACGAGCAAGTCGTGGACCTGTGGCGCGCCGCGGGGCTCTCGCTCAGCCTGTCGGACGACTTCCAGGGCATCGAACACCGGATGCAGCGCGACCCTGACCTGTTCATCGTCGCCGAGTCCAGCGAGCGGATCGTCGGCGCCGTGATGGGCTGCTATGACGGGCGGCGCGGGTGGGTGAACCACCTCGCGGTCGCGCCAGGCCTGCAGCGGGACGGCATCGGTACGATGCTCATGTCGGAGCTCGAAGCGCGCTTCCGGGCCGTCGGATGCGTCAAGGTCAACCTGCTCATCGACCCGACAACGGCGGCGTGCAGCGCTTCTACGACGGCATCGGCTACACCCGAGACGACCTCATCTTCATGGAGAAGACACTCGCTCCGGGTGATTGAGAGATTCTATTTGGTGGTAGCCAGTGTTCCCCGGCAGGCGTAGCGGTCTCGCGCTGGCAGGTGTATAACACTGCGAGATAGCCTCGCCCAGCCAGGGAGTGCAGAGGGGCGGAGCCCCTCTGCCGGGGGCGAGGGGGTGTCCCCCTCAACGTCACGGGCGGGTGGGCGGGAAGAACTACGTTGGCGCAAAGGAGAACAACATGACCACCAAACGGACACTTGGCGTGGCGATGGCGGGCATCGGCGTGGGCGGCACCGAGATGCTCCCGGCCTTCGAGCAGATGGAGGAGATCGACCTCATCGCAGGGGCCGACATCAACCCGCTTACCCGAGAGCGGTTCCAGGCCCGCTACGAGGCGAAAGCCTACCCGAGCATCGAGGAGCTGTGCGACGACCCTGAGGTGGAGGCGGTCTGGATATCCACGCCCAACAGGTTCCACGCGCCCATGACCATCTACGCACTGGAACACGGCAAGCACGTCGTGGTCGAGAAGCCGATGGCGCTCAACCTCGAAGAGGCGCAGGCGATGTGCGACGCGGCGAAGCGCACGGGCAACGTGCTCATAGCAGGCCACACGCGCTCGTTCATCCCGCCGTTCCGCAAGATGTACAGCATCATCCAGTCCGGGCAACTCGGCGCGGTGAAGGCCATCAACTTCATGGCCTACACGGACTGGCTGCTCCGGCCCCGCGTCACCGAGGAGCTGGACCTCGCCCAGGGCGGCGGACTCGTCTACCGGCAGGGCCCCCACCAGATCGACACCGTGCGCCTGCTCGGCGGCGGCATGATCAGGAACGTGCGCGGCGTCGTCGGCCAGTGGATGCCGGAACGCCCCATCCCCGGCTACTACTCGGCGCTCTTCGAGTTCGAGAACGGCGCCGTCTCCACGATCATCCACAACGCGCACGGCTACTTCATGGGCGCGCAGCTCGTCCCGTGGGGGCACGACCGCCAGCGCTACGGCGAGGAAGAGCGCATCATGGTGCGCGACGGCATGATCAACGGCACCCGGGATGAGGAGTCCGACAAGCAGGCGATCCGCATCGGCGGCGAGCGTGAGGTGGAGGTGTTCAAGCGCGAGGGGCAGAACCGCGACCCCGGCGGCGAGCCGTGGGTGCCAGCCGAGCCCGGCTTCGTGGTCGTCTCCTGCGAGCGCGGCGACATCACCCGCTCGGCCTACGGCATCACCATCTACGACAACGAGGGACACCACACGATAGACCTGAAGCCGCCGTCCGGTTGGGCGATGAACCGCCGCGCCGAACTCAAGGAGCTGTACGACGCCGTCGTCAACGGCGCTCCCGTCTACCACACCCCCGAGTGGGGCATGGCGACGCTGGAAGCGACGCTCGCAGTCATCGAGTCCGGCAGGACGGGCCAGATGATCGAGCTGCAGCACCAGGTGCCCGTCCACTCGGAGTACGCCAACGCCAAGATATTCGACCAGCTCCCCTCCGAGGCGGGCGTCCTGGTTGCTTGACCGGCAACCTGCATTATCGATACGTCCTCATATCGATACGTCGCTATCGATACAGAGGTTGCAACCGTCGGCTGGAAGGACTACCCTCCGCACGACGTAACGGCGCGACGCAGACCATGGGAGGCCTCCAGCGCCGGGCGTCTCATTAAAACACCCGCTTGCAGAGCGGGTATCAGGAGGGGGAAATGTTCAAAGGCACGAAGGTTTTCGATGTCCATGGCCACGTATCGGCGCCGAACTCGGTGCGCACCTGGATCGTCGGGGGGTTCTCCTCCGGCCACGTCGGGGAAAGCCCACTGCGAGCGACGGGCTCCGGGTCGGGCGAGTTCAGCGACGAAGCGTTCATGCGCACCAACACGATGCACACCGAGTACATGGACGAGCGAAACATCGACGTTCAGGTCATCGGCCCCCGGCCCTTCACGATGATGGGCTGGATGCCCCGCAACCTCTACGGCCCGTGGTGCGAGTTCACCAACGACACCATCAAGAAGCAGGTCGACAACTTCCCCACGCGCTACCTGGGCGCGTCCATGCTGCCCCAGATCGCCGAAGCCGACGACCTGAGCAACTGTCTCCCGGAGTTCGAGAAGGCGGTGAAGGAGTACGGCTTCGTGGGTACGTACCTCAGCCCCGACCCGGACGGCCGCCACAACTCTCCCGGCATGCACGAGCCGTACTGGTACCCGGTCTACGAGAAGTGCCAGGAGTGGAACATCCCGGTGTTCATCCACGGCACCAACTGCCTCGACCCCCGCATCGGCCACATCCCCGGCAACTACCAGGTCGGCTTCGTCGTTGAGACGTTCCTCGCGACCCGCATCCTCGCCTACAGCGACATATTCACGAAGTTCCCCGGCCTCCGCATCTGTATCGCCCACGCCGGCGGAGCGCTGGACCGGTTCATCGCCTCCTCCCGCCACCGCGGCAACTGGGAGGGCGACAACCTCTTCTTCGACACCTGCACCTACGACATCGACTACCTGGAGCTCGCCATCAAGCAGTGGGGCGTCGCCAACATGGCGTTCGGCACCGAGGCCCCCGGCTCCGGCCGCAACGTCCGCCAGGAGAGCGACCACCCGTCCCACACGGGCGTCGGCCTCACCTCGGACAACCTGCTCCCGGTCATCGACTACCTGCCCTCGCTGTCGGAGGAGGACAAGTTGACCATCGTCAACAAGAACCCGCTGAAGGTCTTCCCCTCATTCGCCAACGTCTAGCAGGCAGGGCCGGACATACCGGAAACGAGGAGAGGGGCAGGAAGTTCCTGCCCCTCTCTGTTGTCTCTGCACCCGGGATACCTTCCCCCTTCGATGGAGGGCAGTCAGGATGCGGGGTGAACCGGCGAGGTTCCCTACTCGTCAGCCGCCGGTCCGTGCGAGTGACCATCCATGTCGAGCTTCAGCGCCTTGTGCACCGGCTCGCCGTGGTCGAGCCTGCCGACGATCTCGTCCATGTGTTCGTTCGGCTCGTCGTCGAAGGCGGTGCCCATCTTGCGGAAGAAGTTCGCCATCGAAGCAGGGTTGGTGTAGTCGACGCCGTCCAACAGCTCCGCCTTGTTGAATTGGTCCGGGCCGGGACGCTGCATCTTCGTCTTGAACGTGGAGAACAGCCGCCGCGTATCCGCGCTGCCGCAGCGCCCGCAGGCCACGGCGGCATCCGTGTTCATGGACCGGAAGAACGCGGAAGACTTCGCGCCGCATGCGTTGCACCTGAACTCGTAGATCGGCATGCTCTCCGCCTTACGCCCGCTCCGTCCGGTGCCGCGCATCGGCGAACTGCCGCGCGGCGACGTCGCCGCCCATGAACCGCGGCAGCCCGTGCGGCGGCCCCTCGTTCGCCGGCCGCAGCCCCACCATCTCCCGGTAGAAGACCGCGGCGGGCTGGCCCTCGCGCTTCAGCATCCGCGCCCGCAGCACCTCGCCCAGGGCGCGCTCGATGTCGTCAGCCACCGTCCACGCCGCCCGATAGGCGACGCGCCCGGTGTGGTCCACGATCCACGACATGTTCGACACGCCGCCGAACATGCGGTGCACCCTGCCCTGCACCGAGTCCACGAGTATCGTGCGGTTGATGCCCAGCCGCTCCCGGAACGATCGTGCATGCAGGAGCTTCTGCTCGTAGTAGTGGATGGGCGGGTAGTGCTCGCCGGGATGCGCCTCCCGCGTGTAGATGAACAGGAAGTGCGCGTCGTCCGCGTACCTGCTCGCAAGGTCCTTCATGAGCGGAGACTCCGCCACGCATGGTGGTCAGGTGACGGAGCCGAACTCGATCATCACCGGCTTGCCGCGCAGCGACGACAGCGTCAGCTCCCCACCGTCCAGCACGGGCAGCGTGAAGTCCGGCATCGGCTCGCCGGCCTTCGGCGCGTGCTGCTGGAAGTGCCGGTGTTCGGCGTCCTTCGGCTGCCACACCGAGAGGTTGTACGGCCCGCCGAGGAACTCCTCCGGCTCGTCCATCTCCGGGTGGAGTGAGAATTGCTCCGTCACGCTCAATGCCGTGGCGCCGTCAGCCCCTGAGCGCTCAGCCTCGCTCACCATCGCTGCACCTCCCTCGCTCGTTCCCGTCGCAGCGCGGCCATTCTAACCTTCTCGCGCATGCCTCGCCTCATGCTCCGGCGCGCCAGAAGAGGCGGAACCAGTCGTTGTTCTCTATCCTGGCGAACGAGGCGGTGACGATGCCTATCTTGAACAGGTTGTACGGCTCGTCGTCATCGTCCTCCGGCGACCAGCCCATGTGCTCCAGGAGCGCCATTGCCCACGCCTGGCGCTCGGCCTCGCCGGTGACCTCGGTTGCGATGCCCGTCAGCTTGAACTCGCCATCCGGCAGTTGCCGGTCGTGCACCGTGTTCATCACCATGCACCGGGGGTCGCGTTGCAGGTCCTGCGCCTTGTAGGACCGCCAGATCATACCGAGGTAGATCTCGCCGGCGAAGATGAAGAACTCCACGGGGCTGACGCGCGGGAAGCCGTCCCTGCGTAACGTTCCCAGCATCACCAGTCCGGTCTCGTCGAACAGCCCCCGCCCCAGTTGCGCCAGCTCCGGCGACGCCGCCTCGAACTCTCCCCAGGTTGCCGTCTCGTTCATGTCTGCCTCCGCTATCGCCCGCAACAGGGCGCTCGCTCCCTCGACCCGCGCACCGAGCGCTGCCGCGCGTTCGCGCAACCGGCGGTCGGACGTGTACACCAGCGCGTCCATGCCGGGAGGCAACGCGTCGAGCAGCTCGACGATGCGGTCATCCGCGGCGTCGGCGCCGCGTCCCCGGACGTACTCCACGGTGAGGGCACCCGCGGAGCGCGGCGCCTCCACGGGTGGCGGGCCGTCGAACACGACGGTCCAGTGCGCAGGGCCGCGCCCGAGGGACGCAAGGTCGGCGATGAGGCGCTGCGCAGCCGCGGCGCGGTCACGCCACCACCCGTCCGGACGTGAGCCCATGACGTTGTTCCCGTCCACGAAGACACTGGACTCATACTGCGTCATCCCTCTTCCGCCCACTCCTGCAGCTCCGCCAGTTTGTCCAGCGCCTGCCGCGGCGTGAGGTTCTCGAGGTCGAGTTCCCGCAGCTCGGCGAGGATGCGCGAGGCCTCCGGAGGGAGACCGCCGAACAGCGGCATCGCACTCTGGGGCGGCGCGCCCGGCAGCGGTCGCCTGCCGCGGGTGCGGCCTGTCACAGGCATGCCTTCGTGCTCCGTGAGCAGCTCTCGTGCGCGAGTGATGAGCGGCCTCGGCAGCCCGGCGAGTTGCGCCACGTGCACGCCGTAGCTCCGGTCCGCTCCGCCCTGGACGATGCGATGCAGGAAGACCACGTCGCCGTCGCGGTCGGACACCGCGACGCTCAGATTGCGGACGCGCGGCAGGCGGTCTGCCAGCGCAGTCAGTTCGTGGTAATGCGTGGCGAACAGCGTGCGACAGCCGAGACGGGGCGCGTTATGGATGTGCTCCGCCACGGCCTGCGCGATGGAGAGCCCGTCGAACGTCGAGGTGCCGCGCCCGATCTCGTCCAGGATGACGAGCGAGCGCCGCGTCGCATGGTGGAGTATCGCGGCGGTCTCGACCATCTCGACCATGAACGTGGACTGCCCGCTCGCGAGGTCGTCCTGCAGGCCGACGCGCGTGAAGATGCGGTCGACCAGTCCCACGTGCGCCTCGGCCGCGGGAACGAACGAGCCTATCTGCGCCATCAGGACGGCGACGGCCACCTGCCGAAGGTAGGTGGACTTGCCCGCCATGTTCGGGCCGGTGAGTATCACCAGCTGGTTCTCATCGGTCGAAAGGTCGGCGTCGTTCGGGACGAACGCGCCGCTGGGGAGGAAGCGTTCCACGACGGGGTGGCGGGCGTCGCGGAGCACGAGCCGCTCGCCCTCGTCGAGGGCGGGGCGCAGGTAGCCGTAGCGGACAGCGGACTCGGCGAGCGCGAGGAGCGCGTCCAGCGTGCCCAGCGCCGCAGCGGTCGCGAGTATCTCCGACGCGTGCGCTGCGACGTCGCGACAGACCTGCTTGTAGACGGCCGTCTCCAACTCCTGCAGCCGGTCGCCCGCGCTGAGCACGCGGTTCTCGTGTTCTTTCAGCTCCTGCGTGTAGAAGCGCTCCGCGTTGACGAGTGTCTGGCGGCGGACGTAGTCGTCCGGCACGCTCGCGCTGTGGGCGTTGGAGACCTCCAGGTAGTAGCCGAACACCTTGTTGTAGCCGACCTTGAGGTTGGGGATGCCGGTGCGCTCGCGCTCCTTCCGCTCCAGTCCCGCGATGTAGGAGCGAGCGTCCTGTGCGGCCATCCGCACTTCGTCCATCTCCTCCGCATAGCCTTCACGGACGACCCTGCCCTGCCCCACGTCGCCCTGGGGGTCGTCGGCTATGGCCGTCCGTATGCGCTCGACGGCGCTCGTGCAGGGGTCAAGCTCCGACGTGAGCCACGACAACCCGGACCCTGCTTCCCCTGTCAGAGTGCGCAGCGCCGGGACACGCTCCAGCGAGCGGCGCAGCCCCACAAGCTCACGCGGGAAGGCGACGCCCGTTCCGACGCGCTGCAGCGCCCGCTCCAGGTCCGACACCTCCGCCAGTTCAGTCCGTACCCGCTGTCTGCGCACGTCCGAGGCGTGCAGCCACGCGACGGCGTCCAGGCGGCGCTCGAGCGCGTCGAGGTCGAGGAGCGGCTGGCCGAGCCAGCGGCGGAGCGTCCGCGCGCCCATCGGCGTGGCGGTACAGTCGAGCACGCTCAGCAGCGACTGGCCCTTCGCTCCCCAGCGGCCCCCTTCGAACAGTTCCAGGTTGCGACGGGTCTGCGGGTCGAGCGCCATGAAGGCGTCGGTCGAGTACGTCCGAAGACCGGTCAGTTGCGGGAGCACGGCCATGTGCGTCTTGCCGACGTAGTCGAGCACGACGGCTGCCGCCGTGGTCGCAAACTCCAGCCCCTCGCAGCCGAAGGCGTCGAGGGAGCGCACGCCGAAGTGGTCCAGCACGCGGCGCCGCGCGGCATTCGGCGCGAAGCTCGCCCCGTTCAGCCGGGTCACGTGGCAGTCCGTCATTCCCGCCCCTGCCGTCGTTCCTGCCCCTGCCGTCATTCCTGCCCCTCCCGTCATTCCTGCGAAGGCAGGAACCTCGCCCCCATCCGCAAGGAGCAGCTCAGAAGGGGCGAGGCGCGCGATCTCCTGCGGGACCGCGCCGGTGGGCAGCTGTGTGACGGCGAACTCGCCGGTGGTGATGTCCACGAACGCGATGCCGGACTGGGCGCCCCCCTGCGCGACGGCAACGAGGTAGTTGTTCGCGCCGGAGTCCAGCATCCCCGGCTCGATGACCGTGCCAGGAGTCACGACGCGGACGACGTCCCTGCTCACGAGCGTCCTGCCGTCCGGCTCGCTCGTCTGCTCGGCGATGGCGACGCGGTGGCCCTTGCGGACGAGCTTTGCGAGGTAGCTGTCCAGCGCGTGGTAGGGGATTCCCGCGAGCGGGACAACCTCCCCCTGTCCGATGTCCCGCTGGGTGAGGACTATCTCGAGGTCGCGCGCGGCGAGCCGGGCGTCCTCGTCGAACGTCTCGTAGAAGTCGCCCATGCGGTACAGGAGCAGCGCATCCGGGTAGCGCGACTTGATTTCCAGATACTGCTTGCGGACGGGGCTGGCCACAGGGAGATTCTAGTCAGGCAGGCGGGCAAACGGAATGCGGGGGTGGCATTCGAACATCGATGGACAGGATGTACAGGATGGGAAACTACCGCAGGGCGGGCCGGAGCGGGACCTCGTTCGCGAACTCCTCGCGCCAGGTCTCGGGCTGCACGTCGATGTACAGCTCGATCTCGTTGCCATCGGGGTCGAGGATGTAGAGGCTGTGGGTGTGGCCGTGGTCGTTGTGGCCGACGACGCGCACCCCGGCCTCCTGCAACTCGGCGAGCGCGTCCCGCAGTTCCTCGTCCGTCGTGCCGATCTTGATGCCGATGTGGTACAGCCCAAGCCGCTTCCCCTGCGGGATGGGTTGGGCGTCCTCGCCCACCTGCATCAGGTAGAGCTCGTGGTGCGTGCGGCCGGTGGAGTACACGGCCGTGTTTGGACGCTGGCCCTCGCGCCGTATCTCGCTGAAGCCGAGGACGTCCGTGTAGAAGTGGCGCGAGCGTTCGACGTCCGCTACGAAGAGGACGACGTGGCCGAGTTCCTTGACTTCCATGAGACTGCTCCTTTCCGGTGGCTGGCCCCGGAGTGTACCGCTCCCTACTCGTCTTCCTTCCAGAAGCGCTCTTCGTAGAGGTTCCAGCCCTGTCCGCCGAGGCGCTCTTTCACGTCCTCGATCATGCCGGGGTTGCCGCAGAGGTAGATGGCGGTGTCTTCCTTCGGCAGGCTCCAGCGCTGCATGTACTCCTCGACGAGCGTGTTCACCCTGCCGGTGGGGCCGTTCCAACTGCGGTTGCGCTCAGCCTGCGGGCGGCTCACGGTGGTGACGAAGGTGACCAGTTCGGGCAGGCGCTCGGCGAGACGCGCGAGCTCGGAGTCGTAGACGAACTCGTCCTGGTGGCTGGCTCCCTCCATGACGTAGAAGTGGTGCCCGCGGATGTTGTCCTTCAGGGCCTGGCGGATCATGCTGACGAAGGGCGCCACGCCGGTCACCGTGCCCAACATGAGGTGGTGGTGGAACTGCGGCTGGAAGACGAACAGCCCCTTTGCGCGCGGGCGCATCGAGACCGAGTCGCCCACGTGCAGGTTCCAGAGCATCGGCGTGAGCTTGCCGCCGTACTCCGGCAGCACGTACTCGATGAAGAGCTCGATGAGCGATTCGTACGGCGCGGATGCGATGGAGTACGGGCGCTCGATCCCGCCCGTACCTATGGTGATGTACTGGCCGGGCTTGAAGCGGAACGGCTCATCGGGCCGGAGCCACAGCAGGAAGAGGTCTTCCGCCACCTCCTGCTTCTTGGCCACGTATGCACGGGGCAGATTCGCCAGACGGTCCTGCGCTTGCGTCATAGTCCTCCGTCACTCCGACCGTGCAGCCGCGATACGAGCGGGCACGGCGTTCAACCGCGGGATATGGTTCATGGGGTCCGGACGGTCCGATGCATCAACCTCGACGGCGAGCTCTCCGAAGAGGGTCGTCAGCGACACCACGCCCCGAGGCACGGCGTCCGAGAGCGCGACCACGCCGCGCCGCTCAGCGCCGTCCGCCGTCGTCACCGCTGCCGCATCTCCCTCGCTGAGCCTGGCGGCAGCCGCGTCCGTGGGGTTGAGCACGAAGCGCTCCTCTCGCTCGACGCGGTTGCGCTTGCCTTCCACCTTCACGTTCGGCTTGCGGCCCGGCTCCAGAAGCACCCGTCCATGAGCGAGCATGAGCGGGAACTGCCGGTCAGCCTCCGGACGCGGGTGCCACGCCACCGGCTGCAGTTTCGCCTTGCCGTGCCGGAACCGGTCCACGAAGAGTCCTGCATCGTCCGGTACGCTCTCAGACGTGCACGGCCACTGGAGGCCGGTGAGGACGTTGCCGGTGTACATAACCTGCGTCGGCTGCGGCTCGCCGGTGGGGGTGGCCACGATCTCCAGCCGCTCGCGCAGCAGGCGCTCCCAGGAGATGCCCGCGTACTCGGCTACGGCCTGCGCTATCTCGTCCAGCACCTGGGGAGGGCCGTCCCATGAGAAGCCCTGCGCTCCCATGGCGCCCGCGATGGCGCACACGACATCGAGGTCGCTCCTGGACTCCACGCGCTTGTTCTTCGTCACCTTGCGGAGCGGCTGCACGCGCCGTTCGACGTTCGTGTACGTGCCCGTCTTCTCTGCCCAGACCCCGGCCGGAAAGACCACGTCCGCACGCTCAGTCACCGCGGAGGGGAACGCGCTGGTCGCGACGAGGAATTCCAGCGCGTCGAGCGCGCCGGGCACGTCGCCGAGCGTTCCGTCCTCGTAGTGGACGTGGTCGCCCAGAACGAGCATCGCCTTGACCGCGCCCTCGCGGGCCCGGTCGAACATGTGTCGGTTGCCGGAGCCGCCTTCGAGCGGCACCGGAGCGCCCCAGAGCGCGCCGAGTGCCTCGCGGGCCTCCGGCGATTCCTGGATGAGGTTGTGGCCGGGCATCGCGGCGGGCCAGACGCCCATGTCCATCGCACCCTGCCCGTTCGCTCCCTGGTAGAGCGGCAGAACGCCCGCGCCGCGCCTGCCCACGTTCCCCGTGGCGATCGCGAGCGCGGCAGCCAGCCGCGAGAGCGTGCGGCGCGAGCCTCCTATCGAGCTGTCGCCGCCGAACAGCAGCGCCGCGGGGCCCGACTCCGCGTAGATGCGCGCCGCCTGCTCGATGCTTGCCGCAGGCACGCCGGTCTCGACGGCGACCGCGTCCGGTGTGAACGGACCGAGGCAGGCGAGCAGCTCATCCCAGCCGTCGGCGCGCTCGCGCACCGCGTCCACGTCGACCAGTCCGGCATCTACGATGGCGCGGAGCAGCCCGCCGAGAAGCACGGGGTCCGTGCCGGGGTACGGCCTGAGCCAGATGGTCGCGTACCGCGTGAGCTCGACCTCGCGCGAGTCGATGACGATGAGCTGTTGGGTCCCGGCGCGGACGGCGCGCTTGATAGGCACGCCGACGACGTTCTGCTCCTCCGTGAGGTTCGCGCTCACCACCATCACGGCGGCGGAGTCGGCGAGCTCCCACGTGCTCATCGTCCCGGCGAAGTAGCCGAAGACGTCCTGCAGTCCCTCGACGATGCCGGGGCGGTCGTTCGACGCGACGTCGACGCTGTTGGAGCCCATCACGGCGCGCGCGAACTTCTGGGCGGCGTAGAGCTCCTCGTTCGTGTTGCGGGGACTGGCCATCAGCGCGAACGCGGGTCCCTTGTGCCGCGCAAGGCCTTCCGCGGCGGCGGCGACCGCCTCGTCCCACGTCGCCTCCCGCAGCTCGCCATCCCGGCGCACGAGCGGCTTCCGGATGCGGCGCCGGTCGTTGACGTACTCGAACCCGAACTTGCCCTTGAAGCACGCCTGCCCCATGTTCGCGGGAGCGTTCAGTTCGGGCACGGCCCGCACGACGCGCTCCCAGTGGTTGACCTCGTAGGTCATCGTGCAGCCGACGGGACACTCGGCGCAGACGGACTGCTCGGTGCGCGCCGGACGCTCCCACTTGTACGAGGTCTCGGTCAGCGCGCCCACGGGACAGACGTCGATGCACGCCCCGCAGAACTCGCAGCCCGACTCGAGGAGCGAATCGCCCATCACCGTGCCGACGAGCACCTGTCCCGCGCGCTCCGTCATGCCTATCGCGACGTCGCCGCGCAGCTCGTCGCACGCCCGCGTGCAACGGGCGCAGACGATGCAGAGGTTGTAGTCGCGGTCGTAGAAGGGGTCCTTCGTCTCCACCTGCAGGTTGCGGTACTGGTACGTGAGCGGGGAGACGAGCTCCTGCGTATGGAATCGCGTCGTGTCCTTCAGTTCACAGCGCTCGTTCTTGGGACAGGTGACGCACCGGTCGACCACGTCCACGTGGCGGAGGCAGATGTCCTGCGGACCGCAGAGGTCTATGCGATGACACGTGAGGCACCCGTGCGGATGCTCTGACAGCAGCAGGTCCAGCGTGGTGTTGCGGACCTGCACGGCCTCGTCGGCCTTCGTGTTCACCACCATGCCGTCGCGGACGGGCAGCGTGCAGGATGCGGGCGTACCGCGCTGGCCTTCGACCTCCACCACGCACATGCGGCACGCGCCGTAGGGCTTCATGCCGGGGTGGTAGCAGAGGTAGGGGATGTAGATGCCGGCATCGTTCGCGGCCTGCACCACCATCTTGCCGGGGGTCGTCGTAACCTCCCGGCCGTCTATCGTGATCGTGATCTCGTCCGCCATGTGCAGCCTTTACTCCGCCCTGCCCGCGGTCTTCGAGACGCCCGGCTCGATGTGCATCACGAAGTCCGGCTTGACCGACGCCGTCGGCGTGTCGCCGGACATCTGCGCGCCGCGCCGCGTGGACTTCGGCCCGACGAACCTCCCCAGCGACGCCGCGCCGTCTTCGAACTGCGCCTCGAACTCGCCGCCGAAAAAGCGCACCGCGCTAGCGACGGGGTTGTAGCCCAGCTGGCCGTGACCGCAGAGCGAGCCGCCGCGCATGTTGACGCCCACGCGCTCCATCAGCTCCATGTCGCCGGGACGGCCCCTGCCCTCCGCGATGCGTTCCAGTATCTCCAAGATGTGGCTCATGCCGAGCCTGCACGGGAAGCACTTGCCGCACGACTCCATCTGGTCGAACGCGACGAGCGTGCGCGTAAGGTCGACGACGGAGCGCTCCTCGTTACAGACGATGAGGCCGCCGGATCCGAACATGGCGCCGGCCGCGACCATCTCGTCGAAGTCCAGCACCATGTCGAACTGCCCGGCGGGGAGCACGCCGCCCAGCGGGCCGCCGGTCTGCAGGAACTTGAGCGCCTTGCCGTTCGGCTCGCCGCCGCCCAACTCCTCGATGACGTCGCGCACGGTCAGGCCGAACGGCACCTCGACGAGGCCGGGGTAGCGGATGTCGCCGGAGAGGCAGGCGATGGCCGTGCCGTTGCTCTTCTCCGTCCCGATGCCCGAGAACCACTCCGCGCCCCGGCGGACGATCTCCGGCGCATAGCTGAGCGTCTTGATGTTGTTGATGTTGGACGGCTTGCCCCACACGCCGTAAGCAGCCGGGAACGGGGGGCGGAACCGGGGCATGGAGCGCTTGCCCTCTATCGCCTCCATGAGCGCAGTCTCCTCGCCCGCGACGTAGGACTCACCGACGAGGGAGACCTCCATGTCGAAGGAGAAGTCCGTGCCGAGGACGCTGCCGCCGAGGACGCCGTTGTCGTAGCACGCCCGGATGGCGGCGCGGGTGCGGTCGATGGGGGAGTCGTGCCCGTGGCGGATGAAGACGATGCCGTTGCTCGCGCCGGTGGCGTAGCCCGCGATGATGCAGCCCTCCACGAGCGTGAACGGGTCCGACTCCAGGATGGTCTTGTCGTTGAACGCTCCAGGGTCGCCCTCCTCGCAGTTGCAGAGGATGTACTTCTGCGGAGACGGGTTCCCGGCGAGGAAGCCCCACTTCATGCCGGTCGGGAACGCCGCCCCGCCGCGGCCGCGCAGGCCGGAGTTCTTCACCTCATCGAGGGTCTGCTCCGTCGTGAGCGATGAGAGCGCCTTGTCCAGGCCGGAGAAGCCGCCGCGCGCGACGTACTGTTCGATCTCGGTTGGGTCTATCTGCCCTGCGTTCCTCAGCGCGACGCGCACCTGGCGGCGCATCATCGGCAGGTCTTCCAGGCGCGGGACACCGGGCACGTCGACGTCGACGCTCGCGAGCGCGAATTCGGTCACGGGCTCACCGGCAACGACGTGTCGCTGCACGATGGTCTCTACCTGCTCCGGCCGTACGTTGCCGTACAGGACGCGGGGGCCGTCCGGCACGTGCACGTCTACGACGGGCTCCGCGTAGCAGAGGCCGGTGGTGCCTACCTCGGTTATCGCGGCCTCAACGCCTGCCCGTTCGACGGCTTCCCGCAGTGCGGCAAGCACCTCGAAAGCCCCGACGGCCTCTCCCATGAGCCCCGTGCCGATACGTATCCACGGCCTGGCGTGGAGTTCTTCCCACCGCGCCGCGGCACGCTGCGCCAGAGCCTCATACGCGTCCGTCACGCTTCCCGCTCCATGTCAGCAGCCCTGATGCGCTCGATGCGGTTGACCGCCTCATCGAGGGACACGCGTCCGGCCAGTTCGTGATCGAAACTCATCGCCGGGGCGTGCGGGCAGACGCCGAGGCAGGTGTTGTACTTCAGCGAGACGCTGCCGTCCTCCGTGTCGCCCTCGCCATCGAGCCCGAGGTGGTCCACGAGACCCTGCAGGATGGGCTGCGCCCCGAGCACGTGGCACGTCGGCCCCCAGCAGACCTCCACGGAATGGCGGGCCGGGGGCGTGAACCGGAAGTTGGGGTAGAACGAGGCGACGGCCCAGACTTCGTTGACGCTGGCGCCGGTGCGCTGTGCAGCCTCGTCAACGGCCTCGTACGGGAGATAGCCCAGCTCGTCCTGGGCGGCGAGCAGCGACGAGAGCACCGTGACCGTGGGCGAGGGCTGCTCATCGATCGCCCGGCGCGCCCGCTCGCGCAGTGAGCCGGACGATGCGGGGCCGTGAGCGCCATGCGGTCTGGATGTGGTCGTCATGGGCAGCGTCTTGTTCGTGAAATTCCTAACGAACGGTGTGCCGCATCGTAGCACGCGGGCAGAGCACGGACAAGAACGGCGACGGGTGAGAGATGTTTCGACTCCGCCTCCGGCTTCGCTCAACATGACAACCTACCCAACCCTGCAGGCGGCGACGATAAATGCCGGGGCGGGAGACCTGCCCGGGCCGAAACTGCTAGAGTGATAATGCGAGGCAGCACGAACTCCAGATGATCGAGGTTGAGAACGTATCCAAGCGCTACGGGGACGCCGAGGCGGTCCGGGACGTCTCTTTCCGGGTCAACACGGGCGAGGTCGTGGGGTTCGTAGGGCCGAACGGCGCCGGCAAGACCACCACCATGAAGGTCCTCGCCTGCCTCATGCCCCCCACGGCAGGCATCGCGCGCATAGCCGGTTTCGACACGGTGGACAACTCGGCCGCCGCGCGGAGGCGCCTCGGCTACCTGCCCGAGTCGGTCCCCCTGTACACGGACATGACGGTCAGGCAGTACCTCTCTTACATGGCGGCCCTGCGAGACGTACCGAAAAGCCGCCGCGCCGAACGCGTGGCTGAGGTCATCGCGGCCGTCGGAACGGAGGAGTACGCGGACAGGCGCATCGGGACCCTCTCCAAGGGGTTCCGCCAGCGGGTCGGCATAGGCCAGGCGGTCATCCACGAGCCTGCCGTGGTGATACTGGACGAGCCGACCAGCGGACTGGACCCCGCCCAGCGCATCGAGATGCGCTCCCTGATAACGAACATCGGCAGAGAGCACGCCGTCCTGCTGAGCAGCCACATCCTCTCCGAAGTAGCGCTGGGGTGCGACAGGATCATCGTCATCGACCGGGGCAGCGTCGTCGCCGACGGCACGCTGCCGGAGATCACCGCCGCCGCCGGTCTCGCGGAGGGTTCGAGCACCGAGAGCGTGTTCCTGGCGCTGACCGGAACGGGAGAGCGTCCGGAGCCCTGAGATGAAGACCCTGCTCATCGCTCGCCGAGAGGCCCTCGCCTACCTGACGTCGCCGGGCGCGTTCGTCATCGTCTTCGTGTTCACGGCCATCACGGGCTATCTGTTCGTGGACGGCATATCGAGACCGTTCCCGGAGGCGACCGTCAACCGGTACGTGGGCTCCATCACTTTCAGCATGGTCTTTCTCGCACCCGCTCTCGCCATGCGGCTGTTCGCCGAGGAGCGGCGGCTGGGCACGCTCGACCTGCTCCTGTCGTCTCCGGTGAGCGACTGGCAGGTCGTGCTCGGGAAGTACCTGGGCGTGCTCTCGCTTTACGCGCTCATGCTGCTCGCCACCGTGTTCTATGCGGCGGTGCTCTACTGGTTCGGGACGCCCGACTCCGGCCCGGTCGCCTCGGCCTACCTGGGCCTCTTCCTGTACGGCGCGGCGGCCCTTTCGATCGGCCTGTGGACGTCGTCGCTTACTGCCAACCAGGCGGTGGCCGCCATCCTGGGCGTCGGCATCCTGGTGCTGCTCTCGATAACGCAGCTCGCCGCGCCGGCGGCGGGCGGCTGGGTGGCGACCGTGCTGGAGGAAGCCTCCCTGGTGACCCGCTTCTCCGATATGCGGCAGGGTGTCGTGGACCTCTCGGACATCGTCTACTACCTCAGCGTCATAACCCTCTTCCTCTTCCTCTCCGTACGGTCGGTCGAGAGCAAGCGATGGGTGTGATGAGCGAACGGACGAAGCGGACGGCATGACTCCACGGAGCCTGATCCGGACTGTAACGAGGCTGTTCGACACGGCTCCCTTCGCCGTGGCCGCGGCAGGGATCGGGCTCGTGGCGCTCCTCACCGGGGCGGTAACCTCGGTACTCGTTCCCGCGCTCGAGTCCACCGGCGCCTGGCTCTCCCTGGCGGGGGTAGGATTCCTCCTGCTCTCCCTCCTGGACACGCTCCGCCGGTCGAATTCCCCCACCGCAAGGAGGAGGAGGAAGTACGGCCTGAACGTGGCGCTCATGCTCGCGACCCTCGTTGCGATACTCGGCGTCGTCAACTTCCTGGCCCTGCGCACCGACGTACGCTTCGACACCACCTTCTCGCAGCAGTTCACGCTCGCCGAGCAGACCAGGACGGTGCTCGACGACCTGGACCGCAAGGTGGAGGCGACAGCGTTCTTCGTCGAACGGTTCGAGGACGTGGACCCGCTCCAGAGCGCGTTGCGCGACAGGACGGAGAGCCTCCTGCGCGAATTCGAGCGCATCGCGCCGGGCCGTTTCTCGTACCGGTTCGTCGACCCCGAGACCAGCCCCGTCCTTGCGAGTGAGAAAGGGATAGACCGTTACCCGGGCGTGCTGTTCGAATCGGCGGAAGCAGGCTCGCGCTACTTCGCACCCGCCGCCAGCAACGTCGAGCAGGCCTTCCTGACCGGGCTCCTCGTGGCGAGCGGCGTCGACCAGAAGACCGTCTACGTCCTGACCGGGCACGGCGAGCTCGCCGTCGACGACGACGGCGTCACCAGTAACCGGGGCTTCGCGCTGGCGGTCGAGGGTCTGCGGAACGACAGCTACCAGGTGTCGCCGCTCAACCTGCAGGCGGAGGAAGCGGTGCCCGACGACGCAGCCGCCCTGCTCATCCCGTCTCCCATGACCGCGCTCACCGGGGGAGAGCAGCAGGCGCTCTCCTCCTACCTCAAGCGTGGAGGCGGGGTCCTGGCGATGCTCGAGCCCGAGGCCGACGAGTCCTGGCGTTCCTGGGTGTTGGAGTGGGGTGTGAGCGTAGGGGACCGTTACGTCATCGATTCGGGGAGCCACGTCGCGAGCA
Source organism: Dehalococcoidia bacterium (assembly GCA_034423175.1). Lineage (GTDB taxonomy): Bacteria > Chloroflexota > Dehalococcoidia > Lucifugimonadales > Australimonadaceae > Bin16. Next base: position 92,134 of record DAOUJA010000062.1, on the reverse strand, counting down.
CGCCCGGGATCCCCCTCGTTACGCCGTCGCAGTATGCCGCTCCCTACATCACGGCGCAGCTCGATGCCACCCTCTTCCCCGGGCTTGCGCCCGTCGGGCTGTTCACGGACCCGCAGCTGATGCCGACGCTGGTCGACCTCGACTTCCTCGCCGCGACGACTCCCGTGTCCTTCACTTCGGCGCAACTGTCAGCCACCGCGCCGGGAAACGACGACCTGACCGGGCCGTTCCTCGTGGGTGTCATCGTGAGGATGGTCGGACCCCTGGCCGAGCCTCCTCCGGACGCGGGGAACGCCAACGTGGGAACGTTGGGCGTGTTCGGCGACGGGGAGTTCGCCTCGAACCGGTTCTTCCCCGCCCTCTCGAATGGCGACCTCTTCCTCAACGTGGTCAATGAGCTTGCGGGAGACGTCCCCCTCGTGCAGGTACGGGCGAAGCCCCTCGAGTTCCGGGCGCTGGTCCTCACCGACCAGCAGCTCACCCTGGTGCGCCTGCTGGGTTGGCTCGTGCTGCCCGTCATCACGCTCGTCCTGGCGGCGATCGCCTGGGTCCGCACGCGCTAGGTCGGCGATGAACCGCAGGGAAACCGTCGTCCTGGCACTCATCCTCCTGGTGGCGCTCGGCGCCGTCGCCGGTTACTTCCAGACGAGGAGCGATCCGCCCAGGGGTACGGCGCCGCCGTTCTTCTACGAGATCGAGGCATCGGACATCGTCAGGGTACGAGTGGAGCAGGGCGGACTGGCCGAGTCGTTCGTCTGGGACGAGAACGACGAGGCCTGGCGCTTCGACGACGAGACCGGGGAAGACGTCGATGAGGAACGCTGGGGCGGCATGCCCGTCCTGCTGGCTGGTCCGCGGATCGAGCGCACGCTGCCCGCCGATCTCGAGCTCGACGCCCTGGGGCTGGAACCTCCCATGGCGACCGTCATCATCGGTCTCGAACCGAGCGGTGAGTTCCGGGTCCTCATCGGGCGGCACACGCCGGATGGCAGCGCGCACTACGTCAAGCAGTCGGACAACGACACCGTGTTCCTGGTCAACGCCGCATGGGCAGACGTGATAACGAGGCTGGCCACCGAGCCCCCTCGCATCCCTGAAGCCGACCCGGAGAGCCCCTAGCGGCGCAACGGCCCGGACGAGGTCCCGTACATTGACTGCCCCCCAGCCGGGGCATATAGTCGCTCATACCTGTGACGGTGGAGGCTGCCGGGAGGCACACCATGGCCATTGTTGACTCGGATGCACACGTGATCGAGAGCGAACGGACGTGGGAGTTCATGCGCGATCATGAGCAGGACTTCCGCCCGTTCGTGGTCGTCCCGAAGACGGGAGAAGCCAACCTGTCCGGCGGCTTCGCCGGGCGCCGCAGCATAGTGAGCGAGTACTGGGTCATCGAGGGCCGCGCCGTTCAGAAGCGGTCAAACTTCCGCTCCGTCGAGGTGACGGAAGAGGCCGCGGAAGTGGCCGACATCGAGCAGCGCCTCGCCCACATGGACGAGCTGGGAGTGGACGTCCACGTCCTCTATCCCACCGTGTTCCTGAGGCCCCTCACGCGCCGCCCGGAGGTCGAGGTAGCGCTCTACCGGAGCTACAATCGCTGGATGGACGACATCTACTCCAAGGGCGACGGACGGCTCCGCTACGTGGCGATGCTGCCGTACATGAGCCGCGACGTCGCTATCGAGGAGATGCACTGGGCCAAGGACCATGGCGCGTGCGGCTTTTTCATGCACAGCGTCGAGGGCGACCGGCGCCTCTCCGACACGTACTTCGACCCCATCTACAACGAGGCGTCCGAGATCGGCCTGCCCATGTGCGTCCACGCGACCTCCGGCAACTTCTCGCAGTTCGACCTCTTCCAGACGGACGCGGGCTTCTCCACCTTCAAGCTGCCGGTGGTGGGCGCATTCCACGACCTGCTCATGAAGGGGACGCCATCGCGCTTCCCGGACCTGCGCTGGGCATTCGTTGAGGTATCCGCGGAGTGGGTGCCTTACGCGCTCAACGACATGATGCTGCGCTTCAAGAAGGCCGGCAGGCCCTGGCCCGCGCAGGACATCCTCCGCGAGAACAACATGTACGTCGCCTGCCAGACCGCCGACGACCTCGACTGGGTACTGGACACGGTCGGCGACGACAACATCGTCATAGGCTCGGACTACGGCCACAACGACACCTCGTCCGAGTTGGAAGCATTGAAAGTACTGAAGCAGAGTGGAAAGGCGCCGGCTGTCTCGGTCGACAAGATACTGGACATCAACGCCCGCACTCTGTACGCCCTCTGATCCACATCCGTCCAGGGAGGAGACCCATGCAGAAGTCCGACAGATCGATGATTTTGCGGCTCAACTGGAGGCTCGCAGCCGTCCTGCTTGTCCTTGCTGCGGCGTTCGGAGTCGTGGCATGCACCAGCGAGGACCCCACGGCGACGCCTACGGCCACCTCGGCGCCGGCCGCCCCCACGGCGACGCCGGAACCCGGCGCCACCATGGCGCCGGAGCCTGCGGAGCCGACCGCCACACCCACCCCGGGCGTGTCGGACAAGGCCGGAGGCACCGGCAAGTTCGCAGTGCGGCGCGACCCGCCCGCGAACTTCGACATGATGGCGACCACTATCTGGTACGACCTGAACCAGATGGGCGCGCCGGTCTGGGGCAGCGGCAACCTCGTTCGCCCCTGTCTCGACGACGTCTACGCCGTCTGTCCCGCTCTCGCCACGAGCTGGGAGAACAACGACGACTTCACCGAGTGGACGTTCACCCTGCGCGAAGGCGTGCAGTGGCACGACGGGAACCCGCTGACCGCCGAGGACCTCAAGTTCTGGCTCGACCTCGTGTTCGAGGGCTACTCGAGCTCCGCCGGTGAGCGCGCACCCGCCTGGTACGGGAACCGCATGGGCGAGTACGACAACACGACCGTCGTGGACGCCAACACGCTCAGGATCACGCTCAAGGAGGGCAACCCGCTCTTCCTGGACGTGCTCTTCACCCCGTACTTCACCATCGGGCACCCCCGCCACCTCACGGAGCCGGAACTCCAGGCGGGCAACATGGAGGTCGCGCCGCTCGACGTTGGCATGATGGGTCTCGGCCCGTTCGTCTTCCAGAGCTACGACAAGGGTAGCGTGATGCACGTCACCGCCAACCCGGACTACTGGGAAACTGACGAAGACGGCTTCTCCCTGCCCTACATGGAAGGCATGGACTTCGCCATCATGACCAGCCCGGACGTGATGGACGCAGCCATCCGCACCGGCCAGTTGGACGGCGGCTCGCCCGGCTTCGGCTACATCCTGACGAAGCCGCGGTACGAGCAGTACCTCCAGGACCTCGGCGACGACTTCTACGTGGTCAGGGTCCCGTCCGGCTTCGGCACCGGCAGCGGCGGCGGCCTCGCCTGGAACCTCCTCAAGGAGGGCCCGTGGCAGGACATCCGCGTCCGCAAGGCTGCCTCGCTCTACATCGACCGCCAGCAGTCCATCGACGCCGTTGCCGGTGGGTTCGGCCTGATCGGCGGTCTGCTCAACCCGACGAACCCGTTCTCCAGCCCGGACGTCCTGACCTGGCCGGGCTGGAACCCCGACACCAAGGAGGCCGACCGCGCCGAAGCGATGAGCCTCATGGAGGAGGCGGGCTACGCCGACGGCTTCGAGGTCACTTACAACTGTCTGTCCACGGGAGCATGGCCGGACCGCTGTGAGTTCCTTGCAGCCCAGTTGGCGGGACTGAACGTGACGATGCACCTCGAACTGATGGACGCTCCTGCATGGACCGCCGCGGGCCAGACGCTCGACTACGGCGCCGTGCAGAGTGCCGCCGGCATCTCCAGCCACCTGCCGGAACCGAACGAACCGGCATTCCTCCCGTACAGCGAGAGCAAGGCGGCCATCGTCAAGCACGAAGACCCGAACGTGAAGGGCTACTTCGACCGCTTGAAGGCGACCAACGACTTCGAGGAGCGCAAGGCGATCTGGCAGGAGTTCGAACGGTACTGGCTGCTCGATCAGTACTACGGTGTGCCGATAGCAGGCAACCTTGCCCACATCCCCTACCGCTCGTGGGTCAAGGGCCGGCTGCACCCGCCGGAGCAGATCATGTCCTACCTGGATTTCGCCACGGTATGGCTTGACAAGTAAATAGACCATGAGGCGCTACATCGGCCGTCGGGTGCTGCTCTACTTCCCGACGCTGTTCCTGGCGTCGCTGGCCATCTTCGCCATAATGAGGGTGCTGCCGGGCGATGTAACGCAGGTGATATTGGGGGGCGACCAGACCACCCCCAGGGCGCTGGCGCAGGCCGAGGACCTGCGCCAGCGCCTCGGCCTCAACGATCACATCGTCATCCAGTACTTCCGCTGGGTCTGGAGCATGATCAACGGCGAGTTCGGCGGCGCGTCCATCGTCAGCCGCGAACCCATCTCTGAGATCATCGCGCGGCGGCTGCCCGTCACCCTGGAGCTCGCCGCATGGACCACGCTCATCGCGTGGGCCGTCTCCATCCCTTCCGGCGTCATCGCAGCGATGTACCAGAACCGGCTGCCGGACTACTTCGTGCGCGTCGTCACCGTGGCGGGTACCGCGCTCCCCAACTTCTGGATAGCGCTGATGCTCATCCTGATCATGCTCATCTTCTTCGCCTGGACGCCGCCCATCTTCTACCTCGACCTCTGGGAGGACCCGGTCCAGCATATGCTCAAGATCATCTGGGCAGCCCTGATCCTTGCCTGGGGTTACAGTTCTTACCTGACGCGGGTCACCCGCTCCACCATGCTCGAGGTGCTCAGGCAGGACTACGTTCGCACGGCCCGCAGCCGCGGCCTGCGCGAGCGCGCCGTCGTCCTGCGCCACGCGCTCCCCAACGCCATGATCCCGGTCCTTACGCTCGGGGGGCTGCAGCTGGCCACGCTCCTGTCCGGTACGGTCATCCTGGAGACCGTGTTCTCCCTGCCCGGCATAGGACAGGGCGTCGTACAGGCGGCGACCGAGCGGGACTACCCGGTCATCCAGAGCCTCGTGATGCTCCTCGTGACGCTGATGCTTACGCTGAACGTCATCATCGACATCATCTACGCAAAGATAGACCCGCGGATCAGCTACGGTTGATCGGCTACGGGGGGAATCCATGATTCAGGCCGGAGTTGCCAGGGGGACCCTCGCGAACGCGGAGCGCGGCACGCTGTACCGCGTTCGGCGGCGGGTGACATTCTTCGCGCGGCACTATCCGCTCGGCTTCGCCGGCGGCGTGCTGCTGTTGCTGATGAGCACGGTAGCCATCCTCTCGCCGCTGATCGCTCCGTACGACCCGCTGGCCCAGGACATCCCCAACAAGCTGGCTGCTCCGTCCAGCCAGTACTGGCTCGGCGCGGACAACTTCGGGCGGGACGTCCTCTCGCGGGTACTCTACGGGGCCCGCATCTCGCTCTACGTCGGCTTCGCGTCCGTCGGCCTGGCCACGGTGGTGGGGATGCTGATAGGCGTGGCGTCGGGGTACCTGGGAGGCGTGGTGGACCTCGTCATCCAGCGGGTCGTGGACATGCTGCTCGGCTTCCCCGGACTCATCCTCGCGATGGTGATGGTCGTCGCGATCGGGGCGTCGCTCAACAACGTGGTCCTGGCCATCGCGGTCGTATTCGCCCCGCGGGTTGTCCGGTTGGCCCGCTCGTCGGCGCTCTCCATCAAGGAAGAGCCGTACGTGCTTGCCGCGCTCTCGATCGGCGCCAGTCACATCCGGATCATGCTCCGGCACATCCTGCCGAACGCTCTCGCCCCGGTATTCGTCCTGGCGACGGGGTACCTGGGCACCGCGATCGTCGTGGAGGCCAGCCTCAGCTACCTCGGCCTGGGCGTTCCGCCTCCCCACGCCTCCTGGGGCAACATGATCTTCGCCGGGTCGCGGGGGAACCTGGAGGCAGCCCCTTGGCTGTCCGTATTCCCCGGACTGGCCCTGGCTTTCGTCGTGTTCAGCTTCTCCTTCCTCGGCGATGCTCTGCGCGACGCATTCGATCCCAGGCTGCGCGGAACGTAGGTGGTCGGCGGCGTTGAGCAATGACAGCCTCGCAACGGCCGGCGGAGCGAGGCCTTCCCGAACGGCAGGCGCGCGACGCGGCGTGGTGGCGCTCGTGGCGACCCTTCTGGGCATCGCACTCGTGGGGGTGGTGCTGGGATTGAGCTACTACCGGGAGGTGGTCGCTCCGGCTAGGGAATGGATAGTGAGGATCGATGGACAGACAGTCATGACAACGGGAGAGCTGGCACGGGCCATCGTCGTCCGGGACCTGATATCCGGCAACCCCAGCCCTGAAGCGGAACTGGGCCGGGCGCCGTTCGTCATGTCCGACGCGCGCGTCGACCTCGAGTTGATGCGGGCGGCGGCGCCGGCGATGGGACTCGCGGTCACGCAGGCCGACCTGGACGCGAGGCTGCGCGAACGCTTCCAGCCAGGCTCCGGCAGCGACACGGCTGTCACTGGCGAGGTCGACAGGCTCTTCCGCGAGGCGTACATCCGCTTCCTTACCGAGCGCGGCATCGACGACGACGAATACCGGCAGTTCGTCGAGGCGGATATCCTGAGGGAACGCTTCATCGAAACGCTGGGCGGGTTCGAGGAGTTGGAGGACTGGTTGGCGGAGCAGCGCGACGAGCGGGCGGTTGACGTGCGGGTAGGGTCGGAAGAATACGCATGGGTCCTTGACGAGGTGCGGGCCTCCCGCCCTGTGACGGGCCGGGAGTAGTCTGTACGCGATGAGCGTCGTTCTCGAGATAGAAGACCTGCGGACCTACTTCGACACCGAAGGCGGCCTGGTAAAGGCCGTCGACGGCGTCTCCTACACCGTCGAAGAGGGCGAAACGCTCGGCCTCGTGGGCGAGAGCGGGTGCGGAAAGAGCGTTACCGCGCTCTCCGTGATGCGCCTCATCCCCACTCCTCCGGGACGCATCGTCAGCGGCCGGGTGCTCTACAAAGAGCACGACCTGCTCGAGCTGAGCCTGGACGAGATGCGGCGCATCCGCGGACGCGCGATCGGCATGATCTTCCAGGAGCCCATGACCTCCCTGAACCCCGTTCTCTCCATCGGCAGGCAGCTGACCGAGCCGCTCATCACCGAGCTGGGGCTCAGCAGGTACGATGCCAACGCGCGGGCGCGCGAACTCCTCGCCTCCGTGGAGATCTCGGACCCGGAGCGTCGGCTGGCCCAGTTCCCGCACCACTTCAGCGGCGGCATGCGCCAGCGGGTCATGATCGCCATGGCGCTCAGCTGCAACCCCGCCGTTCTCATAGCCGACGAGCCCACGACCGCGCTGGACGTCACCGTGCAGGCGCAGATCCTGGAGCTGATGAAGCGGCTCACGGAGGAGCGCGGCGTCGCTCTGGTCATCATCACCCACAACCTGGGCGTCGTCGCCCGCTACGCCGACCGCGTCAACGTCATGTACGCGGGCAGGATCGTGGAGCGCTCAAGCGCAGCGGAAGTTTATGGAGACCCGCGCCACCCCTACACCCTCGGCCTCATGTCGTCCGTGCCGCGCCTCGACCTCCCGGTCACCGAGCGGCTCGTGCAGGTGGACGGGCAGCCTCCGAACCTCGTTGACCTCCCTCCCGGCTGCGCTTTCCAGCCCCGGTGCCCGTACGCGCGGGAGAAGTGCCTGGAGGAGGCGCCGGAACTCAGGGAGACCGTACAGGGCCACTACGCGGCCTGCTTCATAGCCGACGAACTCGGCGCCAGGGCGAAAGCGGGCCAGGGATGACTGAAGTGACCAATCCTCCCGACACCACGGCCTCCAACGGGGCGACCGGCCCCATACTGGAGGTCAACGACCTGCGGATGCACTTCCCGGTCACCACCGGCGTCGTCTTCAGGAGGACCGTCGGCACCGTGAAGGCCGTGGACGGCGTCACGTTCTCCATCCAGCCCGGCGAGACGCTCGGACTCGTGGGCGAGTCGGGGTGCGGCAAGACCACGCTGGGGCGCTGCGTGCTCAGGTTCTACAACCCCACGTCCGGCCAGATGCACTTCCGGGGCGAGAGCCTCACCGACATCCGCGGCGGCCGGATGCGGGAGCTGCGCAAGCAGATGCAGATGGTCTTCCAGGACCCGTACAGCTCGCTCAACCCGCGCATGACCGCGGGGCAGATCATCGGGGAGCCTCTCAAGATCCACCGGCTGGCGTCCAATCCCCGGCAGGCGCGCGAGCGCGTCTCCGAGATACTCTCTCTCGTCGGCCTCGACCCCAGCATGGCCTCCCGCTACCCGCACGAGTTCAGCGGAGGCCAGCGTCAGCGCATCGGCATCGGGCGCGCCCTCGCCGTCGACCCCTCCCTGATCGTCTGCGACGAGGCTGTCTCCGCGCTCGACGTCTCCATCCAGGCGCAGATCATCAACCTGCTCAAGGACCTCCAGAACCAGCTCGGCCTCACCTACCTCTTCATCGCCCACGACCTCGCCGTCGTCAGGCACGTCGCCGACCGCATCGCGGTGATGTACCTCGGCAAGATCGTGGAGATCGCTCCGCGCGACGACATCTACGCCAACCCGCTTCACCCCTACACGAAGGCGCTCCTCTCCGCCGTGCCCGTGCCCGACCCGGCCGTCGAGGCTTCACGCCCGCGGCAGATCATCATCGGCGAGGTCCCGAGCCCGCTCAACCCTCCGAGCGGCTGCGTCTTCCACCCGCGCTGCCCCATAGCGCAGGAAGACTGCTCCGTGGACGTTCCGGAGTTGCGGGAGCTCCGCCCCGGGCACTGGGTCGCCTGCCCCAAGGTGTAGCACCCTCCCCTGTCCATCCTGTCCATCGATGTGCATTGTTCGGGTAGAATCGCCGGACAAAGGAGGGCGACATGCCAGTGCAGGACCTGCGTGAGTGGATCGGGCGCATCGAGGAGATCGGCGAGCTGACCTGCATCGAGGGCGCCGACCCGAACCTCGAGATCGGCGGCCTCACCGACCTCTACCAGTGGGACATGGAGAACCCCGCCCTGCTCTTCGAGAAGATCAAGGGCCACCCGGAGAGCTACCGGCTGCTCTCGAACGTCCTCACGTCGCTGCCGCGCATCTGCCTGAGCCTCGACCTTCCCACGCACCTGACGCGGCAGGAGTTCGTCCGGACGTGGCGCGACCGCCTCAAGGAGTTCACGCCCATCGCGCCGAGGCAGGTCGAGGACGGGCCCATCCTCGACAACCGGCAGGTCGACGCCGAGGTGGACGTGACGCAGTTCCCGGCCCCGTTCTGGCACGCCGAGGACGGCGGCAACTTCCTGGGCACCGGCAACATCGTCATCATGCGCGACCCGGACACCGGCTGGGTGAACGCCGGCACGTACCGCGTGCAGGTGCACGACAAGAACACGCTCGGCATCATGATCTCGCCGGGCAAGCACGGACGCATGATCCGCGAGAAGTACTGGGCGAAGGGCGAGGCGTGCCCCGTTGCCGTGTCGTTCGGGCAGGACCCGCTGCTGCTGCTGCTCGGGGGGCTCGAGGTCGACTACGGCGAGGACGAGTTCGCGGTAGCAGGCGGCATCCGCAACGAGCCGCTGGACGTCGTTGCCGCGCCGCTGACCGGCCTGCCCGTCCCCGCGACGTCCGAGATCGTCATCGAGGGCGAGATCCCGCCGGACCAGTTCCACCAGGAGGGGCCGTTCGGCGAGTGGACGGGCTACTACGCCAGCGGCGAGCGCGACATGCCCATCATCAACGTGAAGTCCGTCAACTGGCGGAACGACCCCATCGTGCTCGGCTGCCTGCCGGGCAAGCCCCCGAACGACAACACCTACTTCCGCAGTCCCCTGCGCGCCGCGATGCTCTGGAACGAGCTGGAGCGCGCGGGCGTGCCCGGCATCGTCGGCGCGTGGTCGCACGAGGCCGGCGGCGGGCGGTTCCTGAACGTCATCTCCATCAAGCAGATGTACCCCGGCCACGCGAAGCAGGTGGGGCACGCGACGACCGCCGTGCATGCGGGCGCGTACGCCAACCGGTTCGTCATCGTGGTCGACGACGACATCGACCCCACGGACACGAACGAGGTGCTGTGGGCGCTCTGCACGCGCACCGAGGTGACGGACGACATCGATATCGTGAAGCGCATGTGGAGCACGTCGCTCGACCCCATGGCGTACGCCGGCGACGAGGGGCCGCGCTACTACAACAACCGCATGATCATCGACGCGTGCCGCCCTTACGAGCGCCTCGCGACGTTTCCGCCGGTCGCCCGCGCCACCCAGGAGCACGCCGCCGAGCTGCGCTCCAACTGGCCGCAACTCTTCACCGCCGACGGCAAGGTCCGCAAGGACGTGCGGCGGGCCGGGAGGAACGGGGGCGGCTAGGCCACCGGGACTCCCAGGATGGCCGGGACCAGGAGAGGGTGGCACGGCAACGCCCCTGCCTGACCACTCCTGCTGCGCCAATCCTCACGAGTGCACAAGGCTGCGGGGCGCTCTAAAAGTGCGCCAATGTGCGCCAAAGTGGGCCATCTCACTCCTACGCGAGCAGAGAATCCTCCGCCAGCGGCCGGGCCACTGGCTATTCGGTTTTCCCCGTCTCATCCACCTCCCGCCTGACATGAGCAGGGCGTCCTGACCAGCGTACGCGGCGGCGTGGCGTTGGGGTAAGGGGCGCGTGTCAGTAATCGGTGACACGCGGGGCTTGCGCGAAGGCACGCACAGGGCGGTAGGGTGAGGGCGGAGGCTCAGGCCTCGCGTTGACCATCACCCTAGGTGTACATACACTAGACATGCCTTACGAATGGGATGAGACCAAGCGACAGACTAACCTGGAGAAGCACGGAGTAGACTTCGAAGAAGTACGAGGATTCCGCTGGGAGACGGCGCAGATCAGAGTTCAGATGCGTTTCGGAGAACGACGCTACGGCGCGTACGGCTACATCGGCGACCGGCTGCACTACTTGGTTTACACGATGCGAGACGGCACTGTCCGCGTCATCAGCCTGCGGAAGACCAACCCTGGGGAGATGAGACGCTATGCCGCCACTTAAGCCCGGTACCATCTGGCCGACGCCGGAAGAGGAAGAGGCCATCAACAGGGGCATCGCCCTGGACCCCGACGCTCGGGAGTGGACAGAGGAGGAATGGGCCCGCTCGCGTCCCGCGATAGAGGTGGTGCCTGAAATCGTGAAGGCGTACCGCGAGGGCAGGCTCACTATCGCGCCCGACCTGCGCAAGGAGCACCCCAAGACGCGCGTGACGATCCGCCTCGACGCCGATGTCGTAGCCCGCCTCCGCGCAGACGGTCCCGGCTGGCAGACCCGCGCGAACGCCGCGCTCCGCGAGGCCGTGCTGGGGAAATGAGACGCTATGCCGCCACTTAAGCCTGGACACATAAGCCCGACGCCGGAAGAGGAACAAGAGATCCGGAGGGGCATCGCCCTGGACCCTGACAACCCGGAGTTGACGGACGAGGACTTCGCCCGCATGCGCCCTGCGGTCGAGGTCGTCCCACACATCGTGAAGGCGTACCGCGAGGGCAGGCTGAAGGTTGCGCCCCACCTGCGCAAGGAGCACCCCAAGACGCGCGTGACGATCCGCCTCGATGCCGACGTTGTGGCGCGGCTCCGCGCAGACGGCCCCGGCTGGCAGACTCGCGCGAACGCCGCCCTCCGCGAAGCGGTGCTGGGGAAGTAGGGGGGAGAACCGCCGACGGCAAGGTCCGCAAGGACGTGCGCCACGCGAGCCTGAACGGGGGGGGGGCGGGTAGGGTGAAGCCTCGCCCTACCCTTCTCCGTCTTCGAGTCCTGTAGGTGCACCAGATATCCGCTACGAGACTTGGCGCGCCTCTCCACCGGTGTGCTCCCATGTCTCAATGGAACCCACGCCAGGCGGCAGGTGGTCGTTGGCTATCCCGAGGACTATCTCGTAGCGGCACTTCACCCTTGAGGTTCGCTTGTCTAGGCCGAATCCGACCGCTACCCGCATGCCACCACTGGATGCAGGGGCGTCGCCGAGCCCTACCGCTGCGCGAGCGCGAATCAGTTTCCTGAGATCGGTGTGCACATCCCTCAGAGCACTGTGCCACTCCCATGCATACTGCAATAGCTGGAAGGGCACATAGTAGACATCACTAGCCCTGGCGTCCTTCAATTCAATGAGAACCAGCCGACCCTCCAGGTCAACTGCCAGTTGGTCCACTTTTCGATGCTTCTTATCCCGCCGCAACTTCTTCCAATCCCTCTTGGTTGCCTCGTCCTGTATGCGCTCAAACGCCGATTCGACCTGTGCGAACTGCGTGGCGTCTCCCCAATGTCCCTTGAACTCATATTTGAGCTCGGCCTCACGATCGAAGGGGACCCACGGTTCCGTTACGCCCGCCCATTGCGATTGAACTGCGCCCTCTCGCTCTGTGAATCGTGAGTTTACCTCTACTCCGTCGAGGTAGGCCTCAATCGCCTCGCTGAACCCAGGTTCACCAACCTTCCATTGACGGAAGACTCCCGCTGCTTCTGCGCTATCCTGCGCCTTGTATGTGGAGTAGGCATCGACGCTCAGTTGTCTGGCGGGCCCTGAGAGCAGTTTGACGGTAAGTATCCTCGTCTGCCCGTAGTACACGTGTACCTCGTTGCCGGTTCGGAAGTGGACATCCAATTCCATTCCCCTGAACTTGCGTCTGTTCAGGTCTATGACTGGCGCGAGGTACCTTCCCGGCAGCAGGAGCTTCTGTAGTGCTTCGGACGGAGCACGCGGGTAGCTGATCTTTGCCATCTTGATGACCTCCCAGAAGTAATGTGGCGCACACAGGGTCACCAGTCCGCCGGAGCGCTGTGGCTGCCGACGCCTGGCCTAAACATCCCACCATACGCCATCCTGTTGCTGAATGACGTTATCAAAGAACTCGGAGAACCGGCCTGTTTCGAACGAGTGAATCGGCACCAACTTCTTTGGAGCGAGCGCATTGGCGAATCGCTGGAGGTCGGCGACTGAGGCGTGGCCCGACGTGTGGATGGTCCGCCATGGGATTTCGTGGTCCTCCAGCCATCGCGCCACCCTTTGCGCCCCTAGCTGCTTGAGATAGCCTTCCCACATCGAGTAGCTGAGATGGGCGCCGTCCAGCGCGTTCTGAACTCCCCTGTCTCCCATCATCGAGGGTGTGAAGAGCATGACGGCTCGCTCCCTGAGGTCGGGTAGGTCTTCCGGGAAGATGCGGTTGACCACATGCCGGCGAAGATCGTCGAACAGGCCGTTCTCCTTGATATGAACCCGCTGCCTGTGTGGGATGTATACCTTTACTCCCTCCCAATCAGATTGGGGGATACGACTTCCTCCTGTGGCTTCCAGAACAATCGCGGTGTATAGACCAATGATCAAGTAACGCCCCGTCCGCTTGGCGGCGCGGAAGACGGTGACCAATCGGTCGATGTTCTGTGTCGATGTCCACACCAGATGGGCGCCCGGTGTCTCGCGGAACGCTTGGACGAACTGCCACTCCAAGTCATCCTCGGTCGCAAAACCCTCACTCGACCCCACCCGCCCGATGGTCGTCCCTTCCATCAGCAGGACGTCGATATCGGCGGGTGGTTGCCGCAACGTGCGTTCGAATAGTCCGCTCTTCCGCCCGTGTCCCCGAAAATCACCGGAGTAGTAGATTCGCTTGTCGTCGGCTTCGACCAGCAGGGCGTAGGCGTCAAAGGCGCTGTGATCGACCAAGTAGGGCGTGATTCGAAACGGCCCTATTTCAGATGTGGTCCTGTCAGCAATGAAGCGCGGGTTGTGGAAGGAATGCCCTCCTGGAACGTAAGGGCTGGCAGCCTTGAGGATATTGTGCGCTCTCTGCCCGATGTACACAGGCACGTCTGGCCGGAGGTGCCGGGCAAGACCGTAGTGGTCCTGGTGCGGGTGCGAGACTACAACCCCCAGGAAGTTCTCGTCAGGCTCCCTGAAACCCGAAACACGGGGTAACAGAGTTTCGGCTTGTCCATCGAGTGCGTCCAAGGGTAAACCCACGTCCAGAGCGATGTGGCGCCCGGCCGCTTCCACTTCGATACAGGTTCCGCCTATCTCCTTCGTACCCCTGTGAATGCGAATCCTCACTAACCGCTCCTCCTATTGCTCAACAGCCACGTCGGCGTGGCCTCTTTACAGTACAGGTAGTCCGCCACGCTGGATTCCCGCCTTCGCGGGAATGACGAGGTTGAGGGCGCCCCCTAGATATCCGCCGACCGCGGCCTGAGCGATTCCGGGTTGGCGTCGACCCACTTCCAGTAGTGCTCCCACGCCTCGGAGACTTCGCCGGCGGAGCGGCGGGCGAGGCGGGGCTGGAGGATGAGTTCGGGCATCGCCTCGGGCGTGCCGATGAGTTTCGCGTGCCACGTCATCTCGGCCAGGTGCTCGGTCGCGATGGCGTCGATCGTGGCGGTCTCGACGTTCGGGCCGGTGAAGACCATGCCGTGGTTCTGCAGGTGGCAGGCGTTCGCGCCCTGCATCCGCGCGGAGACCGCCCTGCCCTGCTCCACGCTCCGGATCAGCGCCTTGTCCTCGTCGAACATGACCGGCTCGTGAGCGACGGCGGTGGAGAGCTCGGGGTCGAGAAGCGGGAGGATAGTCGCGCCCGCGAGTCCCATCATCGTCGCCCACTTCTGGTGCGTGTGGATGATGGAGCCGACGTCCGGGTGTGTGCGGTAGATCTCGGCGTGGATCGGCCACTCGCTGACCTTCGTGATCTGGCGGTCGCCGGCGCCGACGATGTTGCCGTCCAGGTCCATGACGATGAGGTCCCCGGCGCGGACGCGGTGCATCTGGATGTGGGGCCACGGCTTGATGAAGAACGTGTCGGTGTCCGGGATGCGCGCGCTGGTGTGCCCGCGCGTCGTGCCGAGGCCGGTGAGGTAGAGGAGGCGGTGGGAGACGGCCACCGTCTCGCGCAATGCTGCGAGCGCGTCGTCGGTCATGGCTACAGCCCCGTGTGGCGGACGTAGGCCGAGTCGCGGTGGGCGTCCAGCCACTCCTGGTTGCCCCACTCGCCGCGGGCGACGCCGTCCCGCACGTCGGGCTTCGGCGGCTCCCAGCGCTTCGCAACGTCGTCCGCGAGATACTCCTCCTCGATCCACTCCGGCGTGCCGACGAGCATCGCGCGCCACGTCAGCTCGGCCTGCTCCTCGGCGTCGGCGGCGGCGAGCATCGACTTCGAGACCGTCGTGCCGACGAACACCATGCCGTGGCCGCGCAGGTGGCACGCGACGTTGCCGCCGAGCCACGAGGCGACCGCGGCACCCTTCTCCGGCGAGTCGACGGCGTCCGGCGGGCCGGTGTAGACCGGCCACCGTTCCGCGGCGACGGATGCCGTCGGCGGGTGGATGACGGGGAGCACGTCGTGCCCGGCGAGGCCGAACACGGTGCACCACTTCTGGTGCGTGTGCGTGACGGCGTTCACCTCGGGCCGCGCCTTGTAGATCTCCGTGTGGAGCGCCCACGAGCCGACGCGCCCCGGATAGGCCTCGCTCGCCTGCACGACGTTGCCGTCGAGGTCGATGAGCATGAGGTCGCCTGCCTCGACGCGCTCGAGGCTCACGGACGGCGTCGCGCGGATCAGGACGAGGTCCGAGTCCGGCACGCGCGCGCTCACGTGTCCCTGGTACGCGCCGAGGCCGTAGTGGTGCAGCAGCCGGTTGGCCAGCGCCACCTGCTCGCGCAGCGCCTGCAGTTGTGCGTCGTCCGCCATGGCGCGGATACTACCACAGGGAGCGCGTCATGCTGAGCGCAGCCGGAGGGCGTGGTCGAAGCATCTCTCAGGGGGCGTCTGCAACAGCGGGGCGTCTCCCCGAGAGATTTCCCGGCTACACTCGAAATGACACTCCCGGCCGCTTGGCAGTGCGTTCATCTCGCTTCTATAGTGCGCTTGCACTATGGAGATCCAGCCCGTCATCATCGCGGTCTTCGCAGCGTACTTCCTCGCGCTGATCGCCATAGCTCTCGTCGGCGCAGTGCGGATGCGCGAGATGGCCGACTACGTGCTCGCCGGCAGGCGGATGAGCAGCTTCACGTCGGCGCTCAGCGCCAGTTCGTCCACGACCAGCGGCTGGACGATGCTCGTCTTCCCGGCCCTGGCGTTCTCCGAGGGCACCGTGCACCTGTGGACGCTCGTGGCCCTCGTGCTGGGCGCGTGGTTCAACTGGACATTCGTGGCAAGGCGGTTGCGGCGCTACACGATAGCAACGGAATCGCTCACACTGCCGGACTTCCTGGAGAAGCGGTTCGGGGACCCGACGGGCGCACTGCGGACGGTGGCGTCAGCCCTGACGCTCCTCTTCATCATGTTCTACGTCAACTCCGGGCTGATCGGCGGCACGAAACTGCTGGGGACGATCTTCGGCCTGGAGCACAACGCCGGCGTGCTGATAACGCTCGCCGCGGTCACGTCGTACACGTTCATCAGCGGCTTCATGGCCGTCTCCCGCACGGACGTGTTCCAGTCGATGGTGATGCTCTCGTGCTTCATCATCCTGCCGCTCACGCTCATCTCCACCACCACCTCTCCGTTCAGTGGGGAAGGACAGCCGACGGGGTTCCTCAACCCGTTCACCGACGCCGGGAACGAGACCATCACCGCCGTGTTCGTCCTCTCGACCGCAGGCTGGGGGCTGGGCGCGTTCGGGTCGCAGCGCGTGCTGCAGCGCTTCATGGCGATAGAGAGCGAGGGGAGGGTCACCCAGAGCCGCAACTTCGCTGTCACCTGGATCGTCCTCATCTTCTCGTTCGGGTTCCTGTTCGGCATCGTGGCGCGCCCGGCCCTCATGGAGATGGGCCTGCTGGGCGGCGAGAGCCTCTTCGACCCGGAGCGCGTCTACTTCGTGGTATCTGAGGCGTTCTTCAACCCCATCTTCACCGGCCTGCTGCTCACGGGCGTGGTCGCCGCCATCATGAGCACGGCGGACTCGCAACTCCTGCTCGGCTCCGCCATCGCCACGGACGACGTTCCGCTCATCAGGCGGCTCGGTCGCCGGCTGGAGCCCGTGCGCGTGCTGTGGGCGTCCGGCAGGGTGTGGCTGGGGCGCACGCTGCTGCTGGTCATCGGCGGTATCTCGGGCGTGCTGGCGATCGCCTGGCCGGACTCGATAGCGAGCCTGGTCGCCTACGCGTGGGGCGGCATGGGGGCTTCGTTCGGACCGGTGACTATCCTCGCGCTCTGCTGGCGCAGGTTCAACTTCCAGGGCGCGCTCGCCGCCATCGTGGCGGGAGCGACGACGGTCAGCGTGTTCCAGTTCACCTCGGGTGGCCCATGGGGGGTGTTCGACATGGCCATCGCCAGCGCGCCCGGCTTCATCGTGGCGATACCCGTCGCCGTCGTCGTCACCCTGCTCACCTCGCCACCCTCCCCCGATGTCACCGAGCAGTTCGACCGCGTCAACGCGGAGGCGCAGGCGGCGTAGGAGGGCTCGTTAGAACGGGTTGAGGACCGGCACGCCCGTGGGCTCGAAGTGGCGGACGTTGCGGGTCACCACGGTCAGGCCGTGCTCGAGGGCGGTCGCGGCGATGAACAGGTCAGTATTGTCATAGCCGAGCGCACCGGACAGGATGCCCCAACGCCGCGCCACAGCGAGGTCGATGGGCAGGATGCGTCCGGCATACACGGTCAGCAGGTCATCCAGCCAGGCAGCCAAGACTTGTGCGAACTCGGGGTTGCGGCGCTGCTGGCGGGTTATGCCTCGCTCCATCTCACCGATCGACACCGCGCTTACGTAGAGGTCCGACATCCGTTGAACCGACATCCAACCCAGCAGGCCAGAGTTACGATCGCGCTTGCGGAATGCCGACAGCACGTCGGTATCGAGGAGGAACATCAGAACTCCACGTCCCTGACCTGCATTGGCCACCGCTCGAATTCTCCATCATCCTGCGGCATGGCCAGCAGCATCTCGACGAACGTTGGCGCTGCCGCCTTCTCGTTGCGGCGCAGGCGCTCGTACTCCTCAACCGACAGCACAACCACCGCGGGCTTGCCCCGCCGCGTCACGCACTGCGGCGTGCCTGCAAGCGCGGCGTCGACCACGGCGCTGAAGCGGTTCTTGGCATCCTGCAACTGCCACTCAGTCATGACATCTTTCCTGTCCAGTTCTTCTGTCTAGATTGTTGTACTGGCCAGTTACGCATGTCAAGCACTGCCCTCTCTTCCGGGTGCTACACTCCCGCTATCCCTCTCCGGAAGTAGAAGATGACCAACGCCACGCCGACCCGGATGGCCATCACAAAGAGCGAGGCGCGCGCGTCGCGGGGGATGGTCGCGACGAAGGACATCCACGCCACGCGGGCCGGTCTGCAGATGCTCGAGATGGGCGGCAACGCGGTCGATGCGGCAGTCGCGGCGTGCTTCGCCGTCGGCGTCGTGGAGCCGGAGTCGAGCGGCATCGGTGGGGGCGGCTACCTCGTCTACCAGGTCGGCGGCAAGGGCGGTGTCGTCGGCTTCCCCATGCGGGGGCCGCTCGACGCCCGCCCGGATATGTACGAACTGACCGGCGAGGCCGCGGTCGGCAACTTCGGCTGGCCCGGCGTCGTCAACAACGAGAACCTGGACGGGCCGGGAGCGATCGCTACGCCGGGCGCGGTGGCCGGGCTGTGTGAGGCGCACCGGCTGTTCGGCAGGCTCCCGCTGCGCGAGGTGCTCGCGCCCGCGGTATCGCTCGCACGGGACGGCCATTCTCCCGGATGGCAGAACGTCTACTCGTGGGGACTCCTCGCTCAGCGGCTGTTCGCGTTCGGAGAGCTGCGCCGCATCTTCATGCCGGACAACAGGCTGCCCGCGGGCGACGCAACCACTCCATCATTCCTCCGCCAGCCGGAGTTGGCCGACGTGCTGGAGGCGGTCGGACGCGACGGCCCGCAGGCGTTCTACAGCGGCGACGTGGCCCACGCGCTCGTCTCCGGCATCCGCGACAGCGGCGGCATCCTCTCCGAGCGGGACCTTGCGGAGTATCGTCCATTCGTCTGGGAAGGCGGGCTGGAGTTCCCGTACGCCGGCTGCACGGTGCGGGTGCCGCCGTTCGCGTGCGCCGGTACGACCTCCGCGATGACGCTGCGCCTCTTCGACGGGTTCAAACCACGCTCGATGGGCCACAACTCGCCAGATGCGCTCCACGCCTACATCTCCAGCGCCCGGCTCGCGTATGCGGACCGTTTCGCGTATCTGGCCGACCCCGCCTTCGTGTCCGTACCGTGGGAGGGCCTCGTCTCCGACGGCTATACCGGCCTGCGACGCGGATTGGTCGACATGCAACGCCTGGACCCCGCCGAGCCGGGAGACCCGTGGGCGTTCGACGACGGCACGCCGGGCGAGCGACTGCCCGCGAGCGCGCCCGCGCTCGACTCCGGCACGACGCACCTGTGCGTCATCGACGCGAACGGCAACGCGGTGTCGATGACGAACACGCTCATGGCGGGCTTCGGCTCCGGGTTCGTGCCGAAGGGCACGGGCGTCGTGATGAACAACGGCATGATGTGGTTCGACCCGGTGCCCGGGCGCGTGAACTCCATCATGCCCGGCAAGTACCCGCTCAACAACATGACTCCCGCGCTGCTACTGGACGACAAGGGCGTCCGCCTCGCGGTCGGCGCGTCCGGCGGGCGCCGGATCACGAACTGCGTCACGCAACTGATCTCCAAGATGGTCGACTTCGGGATGGGGCCGCAGGAGGCGATAGACGCCCCGCGCGTGGACTGCTCGCAGCCGGCAACCCTCGTCCACCGGGACCTGCCCGCCGACGTGGTCGCGGAACTCGAACGACGGGGGCACCGCATACAGGTCATCGGCGAAGGGCACGTACAGGGCGGTTTCGCCAGCTTCGCGAGCCCCGTGGCGATCGTCCGCGACCCGGACGGGGCCTTCCGCGCAGGCGCGGACACGTTCCATTCTGCGTACGCAGAGGGGCTGTAGGGAGAGCGCTCCGATTCGTGGTCGGCCTGTCGGAACCCCGGCTGGCTCCGTGCAGTGTGCTGCTCTATTGGTGTATGGTAGGTGTATGGCACGCACAAACATAGACATCGACGAAAAGGCATGCGCCGAGGTGATGCGCCGTCACCGGTTCGCCACCAAGCGCGAGGCGGTCAACTTCGCCCTGCGCACTCTGGCCGCTGAACCCGCCTCTCTCGAAGAAGCCCGGGCGATGCGGGGCTCCGGTTGGGACGGCGACCTCAATGCCATGCGCTCTCCCCGTGTCCTGTGATCCTCATCGACACCTCGGCGTGGGTTGAATTCCTGCGGGATACAGGCTCTCCAGTCTGCATTCTCGTCGACGAACTTCTGACCGATGAGATCGCCATCTGCGACGCCGTCCGTATGGAAGTGCTCGCCGGAGCGCGGGACGAGTCTCACCTGGCGGTCCTGCGCCGCCTGCTTGCGCGGGCAGTAGACATCCCTATCGAGTCAACGGACTACGAGGATGCGGCGGCGCTCTACCGTCGTTGCCGACGTCAAGGGGAAACCCCGCGGAAGCTCGCGGACTGCCTGATCGCGTCCGTGGCCATACGTGCGGATGCGCCCGTTCTGCACAGCGATGCCGATTTCGACGTGCTCGCACGGCACACGGAGCTGCGGGTCCACCGGTGAACCTCACCGTCATCGTCCCCGCGTTCAACGAGGCGGACTACCTCCCCGCGACGCTGGACGCGCTCCAGGTCGTCTCAGGGTTCCCCCGGACACGTCGCCGCGGGGACCGGCCTAGGCGCGCTGCGTCACGACCATACTGTCCAGCAGGCCGTTCCGGACTGCCCACAGCACCAGTTCCTGTTTCGACTTGATGCCCAGCTTGTTCTGGATGCGGTAGACCGTGTTCCGGACCGTCAACGGACGGTTTCCCTTGATGTCGGCGATGGCCGCGTACGACTTGCCCTGCGCATACAGGGTCAGTATCTCCTGCTCTCTCGCCGTGAGCCTCCGCAACTCCGTCGTGTCGGTCCGGCGGGCCTTCGCGCGGATCCCGGCGAACACACGACTCGCGATATCGCCGGGGATGCAATACTCGCCCTCCGCAACCCGCTTCACCGTCTCGAGCAGTTTGTCCCGCCCGGAGTACTTCTGCAAGTATCCGGTTGCGCCTGCTGCAACGGCGTCGATGACGGTATCCACCTCCGTGGCAGCCGTCAGGACGAGCACCCTGGTATTCGGCTGAGCGTCCACGATCTCCCGGCACGCCTGAATGCCGTCCTTCAACGGCATGAACACGTCCATGATGACGACGTCCGGCTCAAGGTCTGCCGCCGCGCTGACGGCCTCCTCCCCGTCCTTCGCATACCCCAGGACTTCGAAGTCTCCGGACCGCTCCAGAATCTCCCGCAATCCGTCCCGCATGATCTGCTCCGTTGCAGCCATGTTCACCAACCTCCACGGTGTGTTTACTCCGGATGCGTGTCGTACGGGACCACGCACGTCACGGTTGTTCCAGGATCGGGCCCGTTGGAGCTCACTTCCAACCTGCCCCCGATCCGTTCAGCGTCTCCACTCATGTTCCTGAAACCATGTCCGCGGTCGGCATAGCCGGGCGGAAGGCCAACGCCATCGTCGGCTATCGACATGCGAAGACTCTTCCTCCCGAAGTCCAACGAGACCGTGACCCGGCTCGCAGACGCGTGCCGCATCGCGTTCGTCATCGCGTTGTGTGCGATGGAGAAGAGCAGGCCCCGCGTCACCGCGGGAAGAGGGGGTTCCTTGCCTGACTGCACCACGTTCGCAGGGACCGAGGTGATGGCGGTGAATGCCCCGGCGTGCGCGGCGAGTACTTCTCCGAGTTCCCTGCCCTCGAATATGAGCCCGCTGTCTATCGGGTGGCGCAACTCCCACATGGACGCCCTCGACAGCGCGTGCGTCGCCTCGAGCCTCGCGACCTGCTCCTCGTTCGCCGGGTCGACCGCCGCGATGGCCGATTCGATGCCGAGCCCGATCATGTACGCGGACTGAGCGACCGTATCATGTATCGCCTGCGAGAGCTTGATGCGCTCTCTGTGGAGCTCTCGTTCCCGCTGAACGGCTGTCACCCTTCTGGCGTGTTCGAATCGCGCGATGAGGGTGACCACCACCACCACTCCGTACATGGCGGCGATCCGGGCGATCAGCACCTTCTCTTCTTTGGCGGACACGTCGAGTCCCTCCCCCACCAGCAGGACCGTAACGCTGTACAGGACGGCAGCCACCGTCACCCACGCGAAACTGATCCCGAAGGAGGCGAAGACCACTGCGAACATGGCCAGCGCCGGGTAGTACAGCAGGAAGCACAGGGTCTCCAACCCCCCGCCAACGGCGGCCCCTCCCGTGATCAGGGTCACGTCAATCGCGCTGAGTGAGAGCAGACACTGCCAGGTCACGCTTCTGCCGGACAGCAGCATCAGGTGGACGTAACCGTTGCAGGCGATGGCGAACAGGGCGAGCAGGAGGAAGCCGAGATGAACGGGAAGCGCATAGTCTGGCCGGTAGGCCAGCAGCGCCAGCGCGACCACCAGGATCGACCAACGCACCCACACGGAGATCGCCGCCATATAGCGGAGGCCCTCAGGATCGCTCCACTCAACTGGTCCTGCGCGGTGTTGTAGGGATTTGGTCTGACTGCTCATGAAGTCGAATAGTCCCGGACCGCCAGGGGCGTCCTTGGGCTGGTCCTCTTAACTACTATGATACAGGAGCGCGAGCAAACTGATACAGAAAAGTGCGACACTTATCCGCGTCGGCTTTCCGATGATAGAACGAGACCGGTTCGAACGCGCTTCAGAGACTCAGCAGGAGCGGCCTGACCTCCGCAACGTGCGCGACTTCGTGGTCCGGCGGCTCGAGGCCCGGCGGCCACGACTGCCCGTTCCCCACCCACGCCGTCGAGAGCCCCACGCCCTTCGCGCCGACCATGTCCGCGGCCACGTCGTCGCCAACGAACAGCACGTTTCGGCTGGCAGGCATTGCGAGACATTCGAGCGCCAGCCGGAATATCGCGGCGTCGGGCTTCCGGCAGCCTGCTTCATCGGAGACGATGACGCACCCGGTCAGCCCCTCCAGTCCTCGTGATCTTATCGTCCGGTGCTGCCCCAACGATGGTCCATTGGTGACGATGCCCCACGGCACCCCTGCCGCGTTCAGACCCTGCAACAGCGGGAAGACGTCCGGGTCCAGCGGGAGGACGGCGCGCGACTCCTTCAGGTACCACGCCGACAGCTCCTCGGGCGACAGTGCGATGCCCGGCCATTCCTCGAGCGTGCGGGCCATCAGCCGCTCCCTGCCCGCCAGGCCGCCCTCGTCGAACGCAGCGAACTTCGCCTCCGCCTCGTCGGCGGTCGCCACGGCGCGCACTGCGGGCCACGTCTCGTGCAGCAGTCGACCGGTCGCGCGTATCGCCGCGTTGCGGTCCCAGAGCGTGTTGTCGAGGTCGAAGAGCGCGGCTGTGTAGAGCGGCATCAGGTTTCTCCTTGCCGTCCGTGCAGGCCGATGTCCTCCTGCCACGGCATGACTGTGATGCCAGGCCAGGCCTGCTGCCACCGGTCGGCTTTCTCCCGGTATCCCTGGGGCAGATCGTGCACATAATTCGGACGGACGATCATCTCGAAGACATCGTCGAAACCGAACGGGGCGTACACGTCGTACCTTCCGTCGGCCGTCTTACGCAGTCCATGGGCAGAGCATCGAGTGAGGAAGCCGTCGATGCCCTCCCCCGTGCTGTGCAACTGTTCCTGGGGAACGCCAAACTTCTCGGAGTACCACAGATGTACGCGGGCCTGATTGCGGACCTGCACGTCGGCGTCCAGGTCCGCGAAGGCTGCCGCGCAACGCCGGATAACGCGGTCCTCTCCCTCCCAACTGAGGTCGATGAGATCGCAATAGAAGACATCGTAGTCGATGATCCCATGAGACGGCGGGAACCCGCTCATGTGGTTCCAGACGGTCTGACAGAGGCATCCGGCGGCGACATAGCAGTCCGGCAGCCCCAACTCCGGCAGCCGCTCGGTCAGGGCGCGGACGGTCTCATTCGCAAGGACGATTTCGACGAACAACGCCTCGAGGTCCGGTTGCGAGGAGCTGGCATTGCCGCGGGGCATACCACCGGAGCCGCCGTTGGCTTTCACCACGCCTGTCCTCCTGCGTCGATCCCCAGCAGCGGAGGCAGCGAGGCCATGTCGATGAATCGCTCGACTCCCCTCGATTCAGCGATGTCACACGTCGGACTCGCAACATAAGCCAAGATCCTCATCCCGGCTGCCAGCCCGGCTCGGACTCCTGCGTCACTGTCCTCGATGACCACGCAGTCCGACGGACGGTACCCCATCGTCTCTGCGGCGTGGAGGAACACGTCGGGGTAGGGCTTGCCGCGCGCCACCATCGCAGCGCTGAACATCCGCCCTTCGAACCAGGGATAGAGGCCCGTGAGCTTCAGCCGCTGCGCTATCGCGTCGGGAGAGCCGTTCGAACCGACGCAGACCCCCGTGCCCGAAGCAGCAACCGACCGGACCGCGTACGCTGCTCCCGCAACTGGCTGTAGCCCGCCTTCCATCTCTTCCCATTCCTCATCATCGATGGCCTGCCTGATATCTACGGTCAGGGATACTCCCCAGCGTGCCTTCACGATGTCCGCTGTGCGGTTCCCTGCAAGGCCCTTGAAGAAGTTCCGGTAGTCGTCCGGGCCCAACTGTAGTCCATGGCGCGCAAGCACGCGTAGGAAGGCCCTCTCTATCAGCGGTTCGCTGTCAACCAACACGCCGTCACAATCGAAGATGACCAGTTTGAGGGAAGTCACCGTCGGGGGTATGCCGCTGGGGATGTCGCTGTAACCGTCCGGAATCGCCATCTCTAGTCCTGGTAGTAGTACTCCAGGCCGAGGTGGGTGATCTGCTCCTCGCCCATCATCCAGCGCAACGTGTTCTTGAGCTTCGCCTGTTGGATGAACAGGTCGTGCTCCGGGTAGAGGTTCCGCGCGTGCTGCGGGCTCTTGAAATAGAACGACAACCACTCCTGGATGCCCCCCATCCCGGCGCGCTGCGCAAGGTCCGTGAACAGGACGAGGTCCAGCACGATGGGCGCCGCGAGGATGGAGTCCGAGCAGAGGAAGTCGATCTTCATCTGCATGGGATGGCGCAGCCAGCCGAACAGGTCGACGTTGTCCCAGCCCTCCTTGGCGTCGCCGCGCGGCGGGTAGTAGTTGATGCGCACCTTGTGGTAGGCGTCGCCGTACAGGCTGGGGTACATCTCCGGCTGCAGGATGTGCTCCAGCACGCCGAGTTTCGACTCCTCCTTCGTGCGGAAGTTCTCCGGCTCGTCGAGCACCTCGCCGTCGCGGTTGCCCAGGATGTTCGTGGAGAACCAGCCGTTCAGCCCCAGCATCCGCGCCTTCAGCATCGGGCCGATGACCGTCTTGACCAGCGTCTGGCCGGTCTTGAAGTCCTTGCCGCAGATGGGAACGCTGTTCTCTTTCGCAAGCCGTTCCAGCGCGGGGATGTCCGTCGACAGGTTCGGGGCGCCGTTGATGTAGGGCACGCCCTCCAGCAGCGCGGCGTACGCGTAGATCATGGACGGCGCGATGTTCGGGTCGCTCGCGTGGAGCGCGGAGACGAAACTCTCGATGTCCTGGTGTATCTCTTCCTCGGTAATGAATTTCTCGGTGGAAGCGCACCAGATCATGACGAGCCGGTCGCAGCCGTTCTCCTCTTTGAATCGACGCATGTCCTCCCGGATGGCGTCGACAGCGCTGAGCTTGCTCTCGACCGGCTTGACGTTCGTGCCGTCGATGCGCTTGGCGTAGTCCTGGTCGAAGACCGCGGGCATCGGCTCGATGGACCTGAGGTAGTCGGCGATGGGTTCGATCTCGTCGTAGCGGTCGAGTACACCGGCCCTGACCGCAGCCTCGTACGCATTGTCCGGGATCGGGTCCCAGGCGCCAAAGACGAGGTCGTCCAGCTCCGCCAGCGGAACGAACTCCTTGATGAACGGAGCGCGGCTGTCCGTGCGCCTCCCGAGCCGGATCGTGGCCATCTGCGTAAGCGAACCGACCGGTTCACCGGAGCCGCGGCGTATGTGCTCGACGCCTGCGATGACCGTCGAGGACACGGCCCCCAGTCCAACCATCAGGACGCCGAGCCTGCCCTCCGCGGGCGCGACGCCGTTCGCGGTCGTCTCGACGAAGTCCCTGGCCTCGAGGCCGATGCCCCGCCTGCGGGCGAGGTCCAGCAGAGTCCCGTGCCACTGCGCGGGGATCCGCCCGGTCCTGGCCCAGTGCTGCACAGTGCTCTGGCGCCTGCCCAGCAGGCCCGCGAGCGCGGACTGCCCCCCGAACCGGTCGATGATCTGCTTTGCGGTGTTGTGCTGTTGTGTGCTCATGGCTCTATGGATACCGATAAAATCGTTAGCTGTCAAGCCGCAGCCGGGGCGCCACTTGCCTGAGAGCCCTGTTGCACAAGCAGGATGAGTCCCTATGGTAGAATCACTCAAGGGGATTCTACCCTGCGGAGGCTCCGATGAGCCTGAACATCAAGAATGAGGAGACCTGCCGGCTTGCCAGTGAGTTGGCCCAGCTCACCAACGACACCATGACCGGCGCCATCACCGTCGCCCTCCGGGAGCGCCTGGAGCGCGAGCGTCATCAACGCAGCGTCGAGGAACGGCTCCGGCGCATACGAGCGATCGCTGAGCGGTGCGCTGCGGAGCTGCGCGAGGCAGGCCCGCCGATCGATCATGCCGAACTCCTCTACGACGAGTGGGGCCTGCCGAAGTGATTGTGGATGCATCGGCGGTCTTGACGGTCCTCTTCGGCGAGGAAGATGCTGCTCAGTATGACCGATCGATGACGGAGGCCCCGCTCTGTCGCATGTCGGTTGTGAACTTCCTGGAAGCAGCGATGGTCCTCGAAAGTCGCATCGGCGCCGCAGGGGGCCGCAACCTCGATGCCTTCACCGCGGAGACACCCATCGAGTTGGTCCCGGTGACTGTTGAACAGGCTTACGCCGCGCGGGAGGCGTGGCGGCGCTTCGGCAAAGGCAACCATCCCGCGGGGCTCAACTTCGGCGACTGTTTCGCCTACGCACTGGCCGAGACCACCGGCGAACCCCTCCTGTTCAAGGGCGGAGACTTCGCCCTCACGGACGTCGAGGACGCGCTCGGCCAACGGTAGCTCTGCCGTCATCCGCCTTCGAGCTCAGCCAGTCGCGCCCGCACGACGCTCTCCACCAGCGAATCCGGCAAGTCGGCCCCCGGTTCGAAATGCAGCGTCGTGCCGGAGATGCCGATGCCAGCCGCCTTCAGTTCGTCCTGCATGGCGGCTGGCACGGCCTTGCTCATGGTGTGCAAGGCGCAGTGATTCCGGGCCACCGACAGCGCTACGAAGTCCTTCTTGAGGCGGAAGATCGGGATCCTGTAGCTCACGCGCTCCGTGCAACCGGGTGCGGCCGCCCTGATGATCGCGTGCAACCGCTTGAGCGTGGCGCGGGATGCAGGCTCCTGCGCCGCCAGGTATTCGTCGACCTCTTGCGGCGCGTGGCGGTTCGGTTTGGGTTCACTCACGGGGAAGCGTCTCCTCCAACTGAACAACGTCCATTATATGGAGGCCCCTCTCCGTTTGTGACTAACTCTGCCGGTTCTACCCCGCCCCTTGCCCCCTCCCCCCTACGCCTGTTCCATGAGCGGAGCCACGGACGCTGGACGCCTGCTTCCTGCCCCGGAAACTTTCGCTGGCGCTCCGGTTTTGCTAGCCTCACGCGCAGGCGTCCACACAGACGCAGCGGAGGAACGGATGGCCACAACAGCAGGGATCGTGCCGGAGGAGCTGGCGCAGCTGACGCCGGAGGAGCTGTACGCCCTCTACATGGAGAAGCAGGTGAACTTCGGGCGCGCCGCGCTCGCGCTCGACAAGCGCAGGAAGCTGGGACGCGTCCACGTTCCCGCCGAGGAGGCCGACGTACCGAACGCCGGGCCCAACCAGCGGATGATCGTGGGGCCTGAGCTCGGCTTCAACGTCCACAACCTGCACGTCTTCACGTCCGGGCGCGCCGGAGGCTCGGAGCGCTACCACACCCACGGCGACGCCCTCAAGTTCTACGTGAAGGGCGGCGGCCAGGAGCTCATCGAAGACGTCCGCTTCGACGTGAAGGTCGGCGACTTCTGCCACGTCCCCGCCAACATCTGGCACGGCACGGAGAACCCGCACCCGGAGCCGCTCGTCTTCCTCGCCGCGCAGCAGTTCCCCGGAACGTACCGGCAGGTGCCGACGCCATTCGTCCACTTCACCGCGCCCCACAAGGCCCCTGAGGTGAGCGACCTCTCGGACGAGGAACTGGGCAAGTTGGAGCCTTGGCCGCTCTACCTTCGGTACCTGGAGGAGCAGATGGCGTTCGGGCGGATCGCGCTGGAGATGCAGCGCCGGCGCGAGCAGAAGCGCCTCCACGTTCCGGCGGAGGAAGCGCCCATCATGGAGTGGGGCCCCGGCAGGCACCACATCATGTCGCCGGAGCTCGGCTTCGACATCTACTCGTTCCAGCTGTTCATGGAGAATGTTCCCGCGCACACGGAGAACGGCGCGCCCCAGACCTCCGGCGACGCCGTCCGCTACTACATCGGCGGCGAGGGCGTCGAGGTCATCGGCGAGGAGCGCGTGCGCGTCCGCGCGGGCGACTTCACCTGCATCCCCGCGGGAACGAGGCACGAGACGACGAACCCGCACGACGAGGACCTGCGCTTTATCTGCTGGCAGCAGATTCCGGGGACCTACGTACAGGTGCACATGCCGGTGTTGCCGGTGGAGTAACCATGACCACCTACCGCGGCCAGGGCCTGGCGCGCAAGGAGGACGAGCGGCTGCTGCGCGGCGGCGGGACGTTCGTCGACGACATCCAGCTGGACGGGATGCTCCACGCCGTCGTGCTCCGCAGCACGGAGGCCCACGCCCGCATCCACGCGATCGACACCGCCGCAGCGAGGGCGAGCCCCGGCGTCGCTGCCGTCTACACCGGCGCCGACCTGGACGGCCTCGTCCCCGACATCGGCGCGATACGGCGTGAGGGAATGGGCGGCACCCCCATCCCCGAGCACCCCGTTCTGGCGAAGGGCCGCGTCTGCTACGTCGGCCAGCCCGTCGCCATCGTCGTGGCGTCGACGCGGGCGCAGGCATTCGACGCTCGCGACCGCATCGCCGTCGACTACGAGCCGCTCCCGCCCCTGCTCGACCCGCGTGAGTCGGCGTCGGACGCGGGCCCGCTGCACCCGGACATCGGTACGAACGTGGTTATGCGCACCGAGGCGGGCGCAGGCAACGTCGCCGAGGCGTTCGAGAACGCCGACGAGATCGTCGAGGCCTCGTACGAGATCCCACGCCTCGTCGCGATGCCGATGGAGTGCCGGGGAATCGTCATCGCGCCGGACGCGGATAGCGGACGGCTCACCGTCTGGACGTCAACGCAGGTGCCGCACCGCGTCAAGACCTTCCTCGCCATGCTGCTCCCCGGCGACCTCGACGTGCGCGTCATCACGCCCGACGTCGGCGGCGGCTTCGGGCGGAAGATCGAGGTGTGGCCTGAGGAGGTTGCCGCTGCGTACGCTGCCGTTCAGCTCGGCGCGCCGGTCAAGTGGACCGAGCAGCGCTCCGAGAGCACGCTCGCGTCGCACGGCCGCGGCTTCACCGCGGACGTGGAGGCAGCCGTGCGCTCGGACGGCACCATGCTCGGCGTCCGCATCCGCATGCTTGCCGACATGGGCGCGTACTTCCTCACCTCCAGCGGCGGTCCACTGGGCAACGCCGTCCAGCGAGTCGCCGGGCCATACGCCATTCCCGCGATGGACGTGGAGTGCCTCGGCGTGACGACCAACCGTCCGCCCACGGGCCCCTATCGCGGCGCGGGCGGGCCCGAGGCCGCCGTCCCCATCGAGCGCATCATGGACGACGCCGCGCGCAGGCTCGGCATGGACCCCGCCGAGATACGCCGCCGCAACTTCATCCCCGCCGACGCCTTCCCCTACCAGACGGCCACCGGCCTGCTCTACGACTCCGGCGACTTCCACACCGCGTTCGACCGCGCGCTCGGCATGGCCGGCTACGCCGGTCTGCGCGAACGGCAGGCGTCCGAGCGCGGCCCGTTCCGCACCGGCATCGGCGTCGCGACGGTCACGAAGGCGTCCGGCGGCAAGGCGAACGTGCGCAAGAGCCTCTCCCGCGTCGAGTTGAAGCCGGACGGACGCGTCGTCATCGTCACGGACGTTTCACCGCACGGACAGGGCACGGCCACGTCGTTCTCGCAGATCGCTGCGGACACGCTGGGGATCGCCCCCGAGATGGTCGAGCTGCACCACGGCGACACCGACGAACTCGCCTCGGGCGGCGGCACGACGTCGAGCCGCGGCCTCGCGGTGGGCGGCAACGCCGCCTACGTAGCGCTGCTGGAGGTGAAGCGCCGGCTGGAAGCGGCGGGCGGCGTCATCCCCCCGAACGGCATCACCGTGGAACTGGAGTGGGAGTTGCCCGCCAACCCGTTCGGCTTCGCCGCGCACGTCGCTGTCGTCGAGCTGGACGAGGGCACCGGCGACGTCCGCCTCACCGACTACGCGGCGGTGCACGACTGCGGCCCCATGATCAACCCGGTCATCGTACGCGGCCAGATTCAGGGCGGCATCGCCCAGGGCATCGGCCAGGCGCTGAGCGAGGGGATGCTCTACTCGGCGGCGGGCCAGCCGCAGACCGCCAGCTTCATGACCTACGGCATCCCCGTCGCGGAGTCCCTCCCCGCGTTCCTGCTGGAGAACCAGCAGACGCCCTCGCCAACCAACCCGCTGGGCATCAAGGGCATCGGCGAACTGCCGACGGTCGCCGCGCCCGTCGCGGTCACGAACGCCGTCGCCGACGCACTCGCCCGTTCCGGCGCCGACGTGAGCGGCGTCGATATGCCCCTCCTCACCGAGCGCGTCTGGCGCGCCCTGGGGTAGCGCGGGGATAGCACGCTCCTCGATGCCGGGTTGTCTTGCGACCTGGCCCGTGGCACAGTGAGGACGCTCATCTGAAGGGAGGTTCCTATGGCCATCGCCCCAACCGGCCCGATCGACGCCGACGGCCACGTTCGCGACGACGATCGGCGCATGCGGCAGTTCATCGCGCCACCCTTCAACACGCGCTCCCCGCTGGGCATCAGTGCCAACGACGGCTTCGACCGTCACCTGGGAGGCACGCTGGGCCTGTTCGACGTCGATGCTCCAACCTGGCAGCAAGCCCTGGACGAAGGTGGTCTGGCTGCAACCGTGCTCTTCCCGACCGTCGGCCTGCGCAACGGCCAGATCCGGGAGCCCGAGTTCGCGATCGCCCGCTGCCGTGCCTACAACGACTGGCTGCACAGCGAGTTCCTCAGCGTAGACGAACGGTTCAAGGGCGTCGCGCTCCTCCCCGTGCAGGACCCGTCGGCCGCTGCCGAGGAGCTCCAGCGGGCGGTGCGCGACCTCGGCATGGTGGCGGGCATGCTGCCGGAGGGACCCTACGTCTACGGCGACTCGCGCTTCGACCCCATCTACGCTGAGGCCGAGCGCCTCGGCTGCCCGATAACCATCCACGAAGGCGGGAACGTCTGGGACAGCATCTATCACCACCTCTTCCCGCAGTTCGCGGAGGTGCACACCCTCGGACATCCCTTTGCACAGATGCGGCACCTCACGAGCGTCCTGTGCGAGGGCGTGCTCGTACGCTTCCCGAGGCTGAAGATGGGGTTCCTGGAGGCTGGCTGTACCTGGGTCCCGTTCCTCCTGGACCGGATGGACGAGCGCTTCCGATTACGGGGCGAGCAGGAGATGCCGACCCTGACGAGGCCGCCCAGCGACTATGTCCGGGACGGCAACGTCTACTTCACCTGCGAGGCCGAAGAGACCCTTCTTCCGGAAACGCTTCGGGTCATCGGTGACAGCGCCGTTATGTACGCCACGGACTTCCCGCACTGGGATGGCGAGTACCCCGAGAGCCTGCATACGCTCATGGCCCGCGCAGACCTCACCGAGGAGCAACGCGCCCGGATCTCTGGCGGCAACGCCAGAGAGTTCTACGCTCTCTGAACGCCTACTTCGCGCCGAAGAACTTGCCCTCGATCTCCACGGGGTCGATGTGGAAGTTCTCCGCGGAGCCGGCGGGGATGGCGTTGCCGTCCGGCTTCACCCGCGTCTGGATGCCCTCGCTCGTGTCCATCTGCGCGCCTACGCGCAGCAGGAACAGGTTCCGCCCGCCGGTGTTCAGGTACCGGTAGTAGGCGCCCTTCGGGATCATGATCCCCTCGTACTGGCCGAGCACCTTCCCATCGCCGTTCTCGTCGAAGAAGGTGACCTCACCCTCCAGCACGACGAACGCGTGGTCTTCGTCCGTGTGGGCGTGCACCGCGTTCTCGCCGCCCTCCGCGTTGACCTTCAAGCTCAGCCAGAGCAGATCGGTGCGCGCAAGGTCGATGTTCGTGCGCCCCGCCGACAGGTACGGCCCCGCGATGGAGAACGTGGACGTCTTCGGTGTGGTCTGCGTCTCGGTGGTCATGGCATCCTCCTTGTTCCGTGTGGCGCCATCTTACTCCGTCTTGCAAGACGCGTCCTGCAAGCCTACGCGACGAGGCCCTTGACGATGTCGGACAGGCGCTCGCCGATCATGATGGACGTGACGTTGGTGTTCGCGTGCGGGATGGTCGGCATGATGGAGGCGTCCGCAACGTACAGGTTGTCGATGCCGTGCACCTTCAGGTTGGCGTCCACCACGGCCATGGGGTCGGATGCCGGGCCCATCTTGCAGGTGCCGATGCCGTGGTGGTAGCTGCCGTGCGCGCTGCGGGCGAACTCGGCCCAGTCTTCGTCCCGCGTCGGGGAGATCAGCGGGCCGTAGAACTCCCGCATCGAATCGTGATCGATGAGCTCGTAGATGAACTCCATCGCATTCAGCATCGCCTTCAGGTCGTCCGGGTGCCGGAGCATCGCGTCCTCAACCTCCGGCAGGTCCTCCGGGTCGGCGCTCACGAGACGGATGCGCCCGAGATCCCGCTGCTCGAGCAGGTTCGCGGACACCGGCCACATGCTCTTCAGGCCTTCGATCACTGTGGGCGGGCGCTGGAAGATGTGGAAGTTGCCATGCGGAAGGCTCGGGTCGCTCTTGTACATCAGGCGGAAGCGGGGGATCACCCAGTCCGGGTTGAACTCGCTGCGCCCCTCGAACGTCATCTCCATCGTGGCGTGGTCCTGGTAGTTCTCGCCCACGCCCTCCAGCGCGTTCACGACAGGGATGCCGAGACGCTCCAGCTCGCCAGCCGGACCTATGCCGGAGAGCATGAGAATCTGCGGGCTGTGGTAGACGCCCGCGCAGAGCACCACCACGTCCGCTGAGACCGAGCTCACTTCGCCTTCGCGCTTGTAGACGACCCCGTTGACGCGCCCGTTCGCGATGGAGAGCGACTGCACCTGGGCGTCGGCGACGACGTCCAGGTTCGGGCGCCCGCGCGCCGGATCGAGATAGGCGACCGTCGTGTTCTGCCGCACCCCGTCCTTGATGTTGTAGGCGGAACTGCAGACCCCGTAAGGGGCAGGCACGTTGAGGTCCGGGCACATGGGCAGTCCCATGCTCAACGCACGGGCGATGAACGCGCGCACCGGCGCGTCCGCACTCTCCTCTTCATCTACCCTGAAGGCCCGGTAGACGTACAGCGGCCCGTCCTCTCCGTGGATGTCGTTGCCCCCGTAGTCCGAGTCGGTCTCGATGCGCTGCAGTATGGGCAGGCACTCGTCGAACGACCAGCCGGGATTGCCGAGCTCCGCCCACGTGTCGAGGTCGTGCTTCGTAGGGCGGACGACCGCCATCGCGTTGACCGACGAACCGCCGCCCATCACGCGTCCGCTCACCTTGTAGAACGTGCTGCCGTCGCCTGAGCGCGGCGTCGGGTAGAGCATGACGTACGGCGACTCCAGCACGACGCGCGCAACCCGGCTCCCGTCGGCAATCTCGTGCGGGATGGGCTGCGGGTCTGGCCCCGCCTCGAGCAGCAGCACCTGCCGGTCTGCGTCCTCACTCAGCCGGGCGGCGGCGGCGCATCCCGCCGAGCCTCCGCCGATAACAACGACGTCGTAGGAACGTTTCGCCTGCACTGTTCAGCGCCTCCTCAAGCCGGGACTTCTACCTTCTTCCGCAAGCGGTTGAAGAACTCCTCGATGACCTGCGCGCCGGTCGCCCGCAGGATCATGTCGCCGACGATGCCCAGGCGGCCCTTGATGTTAACCTCGGCCACGTACGCCAGTTCGGTGGCGCTTCCGTCAGGGGAAAGGGTCATCGTGATGTCCGAGGTCATCGTGCTCTTCGTCAGCGAGTCCTCGCCCTCCACGTGGGCCGTCAGGCTGACCGGGGCTTCCGCATCCACGATCTGCGACGTGAACCTGAAGTCCCCCGAGACCGGACCAACCCTCGCGCTCATCCCGCCCTCGAACGTCCGGTCGTCTATCTTCACGAGGTCCTGCACGCCGGGCATGCAGTCCGCGAACTGTTCAATATCCAGCACGACGTCCCAGACGGTCTCGGCCGTGGCCTGCAGCGACACCTTCCCCTGGTACTTCATCCCGCCCCTTCCCGGATGGTTTGCGCTGGGAGACTATCGCAAGGAGCCCCCGCGCACAAACGGAGGCGGTTCCATGGGAACAAGCAGCGGATAAGCGGCCGGGAACTGGCCCTATGGCACGATGAGCCGTGCGACGGGCAAGTCTAACGCTTCAGCGATGCGTTCCAGGGTTTCGAGGGACGGCACGTGCTTACCGCTTTCCATGCGACTGAGGTTGGGGCGCTGCATACCGGAGCGCTCCGCCAACTGCGTGCTGGTCATGCTTCGCGCAGTGCGGATGTCGCGCACCCGCGCTCCGATGCGCTCGGCGCGTGCAGTGGGCGGCTCGGCATCGGGTTGCGGCTTGTCCTTGTAATAGGCGTAGTTCGGGTCGCAGTGGTAGAGGACGGCGTCCCATGGCACCTCGAGGACGTTTCCGGACCGCTGCGTCACCTTCAGATACTCCTGCCCTTCACCGATCTCCCAACTCGCAGCTTCCGTGTCGTCGGCGCCTGAAATGTCCACGAGGTCAAGTGCGTAGCACTTCCCATTCTCGAAGTGGACGATGAGTATCTTCGCTTGCCGTATGTAGTCAACCTTGCGCAAGCGCCTTCCGGCGTCTGCGCCCAGGCGCTTCTCCAAGTAGGAACGCACGTCGGTTGTGGCGCCAGCCTCCCTCCCGAAGAAGACGACTTCCCGCGGCGACTCTTCCATCGGAGGAACGTCGTCCGGGGTTGAGACGAGAAACAGCCAGGGTTTCTCCCTTGCATCGGGGTCAACCAGGAGCGGAGCGGGCCAGAGGTCCATGTCTTCCACCTGTGTGTCCACGATGTACGCCTGCGCGGGTTCGCGCAATGCAAGCTCCAGTCCCGGCCTCACCTCTACGTGCGCCGGAGCGAGTTCGTCCGTGAGGCGGTTCGCTAGTTCGGACGACGACGTAATGACGCACGTCTTCACCTGACCGTACGGTATGGGCTTGTCTTTCGGCCTATCATTCTTCATCGTCGTCCTCCAGCAGGTAGCCAAGGATGCGGAGAGCGTTCCGCAGACGCCGCCCCACCCTGAAGTCGTCCATCGGGCGCTGGTGCTCGATGTCCCATCGGCCTATCTCTGTCTCCCCTCTCCAGATGTGGACGTGCAAGGGCTCGTGGTCGCCCACCCAACTCTTGAAGATGTAGCCGCCTGCCCGCTTTACGCCCACAGGCTTGATCCTGACCGGAGTGTATCATGCATGATACGCATCCGCAACCCCTCATGATTTGCCTCATGCATGAGGCCCCTGGATAGAGCAGACCACCTCGCTCGGGGCGAGGTGGTCTGCTCTATCGCGTGCAACGTTCGAGACGAGCAGGCGTTCTAGTCCTCCGGGAACATCTCCACTTCCCGCTGCTTCGGGCCGTAACCTTCCCAGTACTCTCCCGTCTCGGCGTTGTAGCGTCCCTGCAGGAACCCGCCGGACTTCTCACTGCGGATGATGACCGCCACCGTCTGCTCGCCCAGGCTGCGCTCCGCGTGAACCTCGTACGGGCGCACGAGGTCGACGGAGCCCGGCTCCACCTTGAAGTTGCCGACCTGCTCGATGGGCACGTAGTCCGGCCGGCGCTCGGCGCCCTCGACGGGGCGGTAGCGCTCGATCATCTCGCGGCCCACGAGCACACCGTAGAGCGTGTAGATGTGCGCGTGGTCGTGGATGCCCCGCCACGTAGGATGCTCCGGGTTCACGATGGGCTTCCCGCGGACCTCGCGCTTCAACCCATTGATCGCGAACCCGTAGTCCGGGTCCTCGTAGAAGATCAGGTTCTCGGCCCGGTCGGTGAACACGTTCGCGGGCCACTTGGCCGATGCCTCCTGCACGGTGGGGTCGGCAAGGAACTCCTGCAGTATCGGCGTCAGCGCCACCCAGCGCTTCTCCGGGTCCGGCTCGCTCGCGAACAGCTCACGCGTCTGCGCAACGAACCTGTCCAGTGCCGTCTCGGTCGTTACCGTGGTCATGGGTTCTCCTCCCTCCGGCTACGCGATGGCCGGCACTTCCGCGAGGTTGTAGAGCCTGGCGCAATTATCCCAGAGGACCTTCTTCTTGTCCTCGTCCGATATGCCGAGGTCCAGGAAACTGGACACCGCGTACGGGTACTTGGAGTCTCCGTGCGGGTAGTCCGTCGAGAAGACCATCTTGTCGCTGCCCACCCAGTCGATGGCATACTTCGCGGGCTCCTCGTCCGGCTCCACGGAGATCCAGCACTGCCGCTTGAAATACTCCGAGGGCGCCATCTTGAGCTCGGGGACGAAGACGTCCGCCTCCCGCTCATACCCCTCGTCCAGCCGCCAGAGCAGCCATGGTGCCCACGCGCAGTTCGCCTCCAGGAAAGCGGCGCGCAGCCTCGGGTGACGCTCCAGCACGCCCCCGCCGCAGAAGCTGGCGAGCGCCATCATCTGCTCGACCGGCTGCGCAAACACGCGGCGCAGCATGAAGTTCGGCTCGAAGTGCTGGCCCACCTGAGTCGCACCCGACGATGAGGACTCGTGGAACCCGATGGCGATGTCGTTCTCTTCGAGAGCGCTCCACAGCGGGTCGTAGTACGGGTCGTGCCACGGCTTGTCCGTCATCTGGTTGGAGCGCATGAACACCGCGCGGAAGCCCAGCTCCTTCACGGCCCGCTCCACCTCCGCAACGGCGTCGTCCACGTCGAACGGCGACACCATCGCCGCGCCGATGAGCCGGTCCGGCGCCGGAGCGCAGAAGTCGTACAGCCAGTCGTTGTACGCCCGCGCGATCGCCGCGGCGAACGGCGGATCCATGAACGGCTCCGCCAGCGTGTGCAGTCCCCGCGTGGGGAAGAGCACTGCGACGTCCAGCCCCTCGACGTCCATCGCTTCAAGTTGGACCTCGGTAGACCATCCTCGCTCCGCGTGGCTCGCGTAGAGCTTCTGGTTCCGCTCGTAGTTGTGCCCGCCCGCCTGGTTCGGGTTGCGCGAAGGCTGAAAGTCCGTCGTCGTGCCCCACGCCCTGCCGTCCGGGTGGACCGTGCGCAGGTCGCGCACATTCGCCGACGTCACGCCGACCTGAGCATAGTCGCGGTACTTCTTGTCCGTGTACCGCTGCCACAGGTCCAGCGGCTCCATGATGTGCATGTCGCTGTCTATGATCCTGTACCCGCCCTTGGCCATCGCCATCCTCCTGTCTCTCTTCGATCAGATGCCGGCCGGAACTTCCGCCAGGTTGTAGAGGTCGGCGCAATTGTCCCAGAGGATCTTCTTCTTGTCCTCATCAGATATGCCGAGGTCCAGGAAACTGGACACCGCATACGGGTACCTGGAGTCTCCGTGCGGGTAGTCCGTGGAGAAGACCATCTTGTCGCTGCCCACCCAGTCGATGGCATACTTCGCCGGCTCCTCATCCGGTTCGACGGATATCCAGCACTGCCGCTTGAAATACTCCGTGGGCGCCATCGCCAACTCGGGGACGAAGATGTCCGCCTCCCGTTCGTATCCCTCGTCCAACCGCCAGAGCAGCCACGGCGCCCAGGCGCAGTTGGCCTCCAGGA
Organism: Dehalococcoidia bacterium; assembly: GCA_034423175.1. Classification (GTDB taxonomy): domain Bacteria; phylum Chloroflexota; class Dehalococcoidia; order Lucifugimonadales; family Australimonadaceae; genus Bin16. Next base: position 54,128 of record DAOUJA010000062.1, on the reverse strand, counting down.
AAGCGGCGCGCAGCCTCGGGTGACGCTCCAGCACGCCCCCGCCGCAGAAGCTGGCGAGCGCCATCATCTGCTCGATCGGCTGCGCAAACACGCGCCGCAACATTGCGTTCGGCCCGAAGTGGTCGCCTGCCTGCCGCGCACCGGACGATGAAGCCTCATGGAACCCGATGGGGATGTCATACTCCTCGAGCGCACTCCACAGGGGATCGAAGAACGGGTCGTGCCAGGGTTTGTCCGTCATCTGGTTGGAGCGCATGAACACGGTGCGGAAGCCCAGCTCCTTCACGGCCCGCTCGACCTCCGCAACGGCATCGTCCATGTCGAATGGCGAGACCATCGCCGCGCCGATGAGCCTGTCCGGCGCAGGGGCGCAGAAGTCATACAGCCAGTCGTTGTATGCGCGGGCCAGCGCCGCCGCGAACGGCGGGTCCATGAACGGCTCTGCCAGCGTGTGCAACCCCCGCGTGGGGAAGAGCACCGCAACGTCCAGCCCTTCCACGTCCATCGCTTCCAACTGGACCTCGGTCGACCAGCCGCGCTCCGCGTGGGTGACGTAGAGCTTCTGGTTCCGCTCGTAGTTGTGGCCGCCTGCCTGGCTCTGCCTGGCCGCGGCGCCTGCGGCCCTCGGCGGCGCTCCCCACGGCCGGCCGTCCGGGTGGACCGTACGGAGGTCGCGCACGTTCTCCGACGTCACCCCCACCTGGGCGTAGTCGCGGTACTTCTTGTCCGTGTATCGCTGCCACAGGTCCGGCGGCTCCATGATGTGCATGTCGCTGTCTATGATCCTGTACCCGCCCTTGGCCATCGCCGTCCTCCTATCTGGCCGGTTCGCCGTTCGGCAGTATCACCGCAACCATCGCTTCGAGAGTCTCGTGCGCTTCGAAACCCTCGTTCACCGCTTCGAGCTCGTACCGGTGCGTGATGAGATTCTCCACCGGCCTGTCCACGATTGTACGCATCGCCTGCAGCGACCGGATGATATGACGGGGGCCCGCCGAGAAGACACCCTGCACGCGGATCACCTTGCGCGTCAGCAGCGCCGGGTTCGCCGAGAGCAGGCCGTAGTCCGTCCACTGCCCGATCACGAGATAGCGTCCGCCCATGCGCACCATCTCCAGCCCCTCGCGGAACGCCGTCAACCCGCCGGAGGCCTCGACGATGAGGTCGCCGCCGCGCCCGCCGGTGAGTTCCATCACGCGCTCCACGCGCGCCTCAGGCGTCGGGTACTCCTCGATGCTCACGGTCTCGGTCGCGCCGAGCGTCCCGGCCAGCTCGAGCCTGCTCTCCGGTGCGCCCACCACGATGACGCGCCCTGCCCCGCCGAGCAGTACCTGGTTCAGCACGCCCATGCCGATGGGGCCGGAGCCCTGCACGACCACGGTATCCGCCAGGTTGACGCCGCCGATCCGGTCTATCCCGTTCAGTGCCGTGTGATTGCCGATGACGCTCAGCAACGCCCGCTCGTTCGAGACGTCGTCCGGGACGCGCAGCAGCCAGGGCGTGGCGCTCAGCTGGATGTACTGCCCGAAACCGCCGCGCAGGTGCGGCGCAACGTCGGAGCGGAGCATCCCGTACGACCGCGTGTTCTGGCACGACTCTCCCATCGCACAGCGGAAGCAGCGCCCGCACGGAGCGTCCCGGAAGATGACGCGGTCTCCCACTCGCAGCGGCTCCCCGAGAACGTCTGCCGTGATCTCGGGCGATAGTTCCGCGATGACGCCGACGTTCTCGTGGCCGAAGATCATGGGAGCGGGTGTGGCATCCAGGTGCCACGCGTGTACGTCCGTGCCGCAGATGGCCGCCATCTGCATCTGCACCAACGCTCCTCCCGGCTCCATCGGGAGCACGGGGAACTCCTGCACCTCCAACGGCCTGTTCGCCCCGACGAAGACCGCAGCCTTGCAAGTGGTCATATGCGCTACTCCTCGGTCAGCTCCAATCGCTCCGTCCACTCCAGCCAATCGCGTACCGCCGCCGCCGGCGGGTACTGCGGCTCGTAGCCCAGCTCGCGACGGGCGCGGCTGATGTCCAGCGCATAATAGCTCCGCGGGCCCATCCCGCGCGGGTCCAGCCCCGGCCCGATCTCGATCTGCGCGCCCGGGATGACGGCCCGGATGGCGTCCGCGAAGTCGTTGAGCGTATACGTCCGGCCGCTGCCGATGTGGAAGACGTGCCCCTCGAAGCTGTCCACCGTGCACGCCTTGATGACGCTCTGCGCTACGTCCCGCGCGTACGTCAAGTCCAGCCGCTGCTCGCCGCCCCGCGGGATGGCGATAGGGCGGCCCGCGATGGCGCTCCGTATCAAGCGGCCCCAGATCACGTCGTGGCTGCCGTGCCGCTCCACGCCTTTGCCGAGGCCATAGATACCGGCGAAGCGCATGGCGGCGAAGTCGATGCCGAAGAGCCTGTGGTACTGGATGCCCATCAGCTCCGACGCCGTCTTCGCCGCCCCGTAGACGCTTCTGGTGGGATACGCCGGGAACGTCTCGTCCACCGGCGCCATATGCGGCTCCACGTGCTCATCGGTCATCGGCGACAACGCGCCGATCGAGCTCGTGAACGCGACGCGGTCGATGCCGTTCCGGCGCGCCGCCTCCAGCACGTAGACCGTCGCGAGCGCGTTCACCGAGAAGCCGAGCACCGGGTCGGCGTCCGCGGTGTCCGGGTACACCGCCGCCAGGTGGCAGATGCGCTCGATGCGGTGCTCCTTGCATGCCCTGTCCAGCTGCTCCAGCGACGTGATGTCGCCCTCGACGAACGCGAACTCGCTGCTCACGTCGCGGAGCAGTGTGAAGTCGGGCCGGTTATCGAACACGACGGGCTCGTGGCCCATCGTCAGCAGGTCGCGGGTGACCCAGCACCCGTTCACTCCCAGCCCGCCTGTCACGAGGATGCGCACACCCGCCTCCCGCTAAGGAATGCTGACCGACGGAATATAGCTGTTCTCCGGGCGCGTACGCACCCCCTCACCTTCCCCTGCCGGCCTGGCCCTCCTCGCTCACCCGCGGTCCCGCCCGCAGGTCTTCCAGACGGCGCACCTGGCCGCTCCTGTAGAGATAGCCCAGCGTGTACGCCAGTACCGCAACGCCGCCCACGATCGCCGCGACGGGCGCCGACACCAGCGCCGCGACCCCCGCGAACTGCAGTTCCCCCACCGGACGCACGCTCGTGTGCACCATGCTCCATATCCCCATCACGCGCCCCCGGAACTCGTTCGCCACCAGCATCTGCAGGTTCGTCTGCACCGCGACGTTCACCATCGACGCACCCGTCCCGTACGCGAACAGCAGTCCCAGCGACACCCAGTACCACTCCGACAGCGCGAACGCTATCGAGAACACGCCCATCGTTACCGCCCCGCTCGTGAACAGCGCGCGCTGCTGGTTCGGCGCGGTCAAGCTCGACGCGATGAACACGCCCGTCAAGCTACCGACGCCCGTCGCTCCCCACATGTAGCCGAGCCCGTCCGGCCCGACGCCGAGCACGTCCTTCGCGAAGATCGGGTAGAGCACGGACAGCGCCACGCCGAATGCCATGTTCCAGTACGCCGTGCCGATGAGGAATACGAATATCCGCTCCTTGCGTATGTATCCCAACGCCGCCGCCATGTCCGCCAGAACGCTGCGGCCTCGCGCGCGCACCACCGCAGGCAGGTGCACCCGCCACAACAGCGCTGCGTACCCCGCGACCGCAAGCGCGGTGATTGCGAACACCACGCCGCCGGCCACGCTCGCCGATTCCGACGCGTCGAACACGAACTCGCTCACGAGCCCGCCCACGACCGGCGAGGCCACTCGCGTCGCCGGATGGATCATCGCGTTCAGCCCCACCGCGCTCGGCATGGCGTCGCGGCTCACGAGGTGCGGGAACATCGCCTGTCGAGCCGGGCCCTCGAACGACCCGATGGCCGACAACAGGAACCCGCCCGCTATCACGTGCCACGCCGTCAGCAGCCCCGCGATGCCCAGCCCGGACAACGTCCCCAGCACGACGATGAACAGCAGCTGCACGGTGATGAGCAGCTTGCGCTGGTCGAACTTGTCCGCGAGCGCCCCGCCGAAGAGCGTCAGCGCCGTGGCCGGGATGAACTGCGCGATGCCGTTCACCCCCAGCAGCACCGCCGATCCGGAGAGCTGGTAGATCAGCCAGCCCTCGATCATCCACTGCATCTGCTGCCCGGACACCGCGATGACGAACCCCACCCAGTACAGGCGGAAATCGCGGTGCCGCAACGCGCTGAACCTCCCAGCCATGGGGAGAGTCTACCCTGTCGCAGATCCCGTCATTCCAGCGCAGGCTGGAATCCAGAAGTCCGCGTGACCGTTACGGGTCACGCGGATGGAGTGAGGGTTGGCGTGGCGGCACTGCCACCCCATCCCCCGAATCTCTGTCGAATCCTCCCCCCGTGGAGTAACATCCCTCCATGCAGACCCCCTACGGCATCGTGGACGGCGACGGACACGTCACCGAGACCGAGGACCAGATACGCCCCTACATGGACGAGCCCTACCGCTCGCGGGGCGGTCAGGTCCGCGCAGGCCATAACTACTGGGACATCAACCTCGGCGGACGGCTCGGCTCGGTCGCGAAGGACGCTCAGACGTGGCTCGACGCCATGGACGAGGGCGGCATGGAGACCGCCATCCTCTACCCCACCTCCATCGGCTTCACCGCCGCCCTCATCTGGGAGCCGGACGTCGCGGTCGCTGTCTGCCGCGCCTACAACGACTTCCTCTTCGAGGAGTTCACGAGCGTCAGCCCGCGCCTCAAGAGTGTCGCGCTCCTCCCGCTGCAGGACCTCGACGAAGCCGTGAAGGAGCTGCGCCGCGCCGTCACCGAGCGCGGGCACTCGGGCGCGATGCTCTCCGCCATCGGCGCGCATCCGCCGCTCGGACGCGCGCAGTACTTCCCGCTCTACGAGGAAGCCCAGCGGCTCGGCGTCATGCTCGCCGTCCACTCCTCCACCCAGGGCATCCACCACCTCGCCGCGGACGACTACCAGCGTTTCATCGAGGTCAACACCTTCTGTTTCCCCGTCGGCCTCTTCCGCCACATGGTCAGCATGATGTTCGCCGGGATCCCGGAACGCTTCCCGGACCTCCGCGTCGGCTGGATGGAGGCCGGGTGCGGATGGGTGCCCTACTGGCTGGAGCGCATGGACGAGAAGTGGAAGATCCGCGGCGCGGACGAGGCGCCCATGCTCCGCAGGTCGCCAACCGAGTACGTCCGGCAGGGCAACTGGTTCTTCCACACCGAGGCCGACGAGAAGATGCTCCCCTACACCGCCTCCGTCATCGGCGCGGACAAGCTCTTCTTCGCCTCCGATTTCCCCCACTGGGACTCCGAATACCCGCACAACGTGCAGGAGCTCCTTGCACGCGAGGACATCGACGAGACCCTCCGCCGCAACGTCCTCCGCGAGAACGCCCTCCGCCTTTACGGGCTCGGCTGACGCGAACAAGGAGCATGACCATGGAACCCCTCAACTGGCGCAAGCGCATCGGCCTCATCACCAACAGCGGACAGGTCATCACCGAGCCGCGCTACTATCAGCTCGCGCCGCCCGGCGTCACCTTCCACGCGTCCAGGATGCTGAACACCGGAGGACCGGACGGCCTCGTCCGCATGGAGCAGAACGCCCCGCGCGCCGTCGACGAGCTCGTCACCGCCGACGTCGACGCCATCGCCTACTGCTGCACCGTCAGTGGCGCGATGCGCGGCTTCGACGAGGACCGCGCCTTCTGCGACGGCATCGTGGAGCGCACCGGCATCCCCGCCACCTCCACCATGCTCGCCTGCGCCGAGGCGCTCCAGCATCTCGGCGCGCGCCGCATCGTCCTCACCAGCCCCTACGTCGACAGCCACAACGAGCACGAGGCGGTCTACCTCCGCCAGGCCGGCATCGAGCCCGTCCTCATGCGCGGCATGGGCCTCACCTCGGGCAAGCAGTACTGCTGCGTGACGCCGGACGAGATCCACGATTTCTGCCTGGACGCCTGGCAGGACGCCTATTCCCTGTCGCCCGACGCCCTCTTCGTGAGCTGCATGAACTACGACGCCATCGCCGCCGCCGAGGACCTGGAGCGCGCGATCGGCAAGCCGGTCGTCACCTCGCATTCCGCGACCCTCTGGCGCGCCCTCGCCCTGGCCGGCATCCCCGACCCCATCGAAGGCGCAGGCTGCCTCCTCACCACGCCCCGCTAGCCCGCCGTCGTTCCTGCTGAGGCAGGAACCTCGCAGCCACGGTGCGGGGTGGGGGATTGTCATGTTGAGCGGAGCCGAAACATCTCTCCGGGTAGCCCGCTCGTGGGGAGCCTGTCGAACCACCAACTGAACGACGAACTGTCTACGTAGACTCTGCTACTTCGGGACGCCCCCGAATGGGTGCAGGGGCTACCCTGCCCCATACGGCGGACGCATCGTGTGCCAGGGCGTCGCCTGCTCGTAGGCGTGCGCGATGCGGAAGATCGACGTCTCGTCGAAGCGCTTCGCCATCACGTGCAGCCCTATGGGCAGGCCGTCGTCGGAGAAGCCCATCGGCACCGACATCGCGGGCGCGCCGGAGTAGTTCGCGGGCGTGTGGAAGCCGTACTTCCGCATCTGCTCCACCGCCGCCTCCTTCGTCGGAGGCTCGCCCTTCGTGTCCGCGATGCGCGGCGGGAACTGCGCGTACGCCGGGGCCACCGTCACGTCGAAGCGCTCCAGGATGCCGAGCGCCTGCGCCCGCAGCCGGGCGCGCAACTGCAGCGCCCGCTGGTACGTCGCCGCCGGGACCAGCGCCGAGAGCAGCGTATTCCGCCGCACCCCGGTGTCGAACAGCTCCGGCGTCGCGTTCAGGTGCGTCCACTGCAGCGCCACGCGCGGCGAGTGCAGCGCGTTGTTGATGAGCGCCGTCATCGTGATGAGCGGCAGCGACACCTCCTCCACCTCCGCGCCGAGCGACCGCAGCACCTCGACGGCGTCGAGCAGCAGCTGACGGATGCGCGGGTCCAGGTGCGGCGCGTCGACCGCCTCCTTGATCACGGCGACCCGCATCCCCCGGATGTCGCCGTCCAGCCACGACGCGTAGGACGGCACCGGCAGCCGCGCCGACATCAGGTCGTTCGCGTCGAACCCGGCCACTGCCTCCAGCAGCAGCGCGCAGTCCGCGACAGACCGCGCGATGGGGCCCGCCGTGTCCTGGTTCCAGCTGCTCGCGATCATCCCGTGCGTGCTCACCCGTCCCAGCGTCGGACGGATGCCCACAGCGCCGTTGCACGACGCCGGACGCCGTATCGAGCCGCCCGTGTCTTCGGCCAGCGACGCCGCGCAGAGGCCCGCCGCGACCGCAATGCCGGAGCCCGTGCTCGACCCGCCCGCGTCGTGCTCCAGGTTCCACGGGTTGCGCGGCTGGCCGTACGGGAACACCCACGTCACCGGCGACGCGAACTCCGTCATGTTCAGCTTGCCCAGCATCACCGCGCCTGCCTCGTGGAACTTCGCGATGGGCGTCGCGTCGAAGTCCGGCACGAACTCCGACAGGATGCTGGAGCCGCACGTCGTCAGGATGTCCTTCGTGTAGAACTCGTCCTTGTGTGCGAGCGGGATACCGGCCAGCGGCCCCACCGCCTCCCCGCGCGCCAGCGCCTCGTCCGCCTTCGCCGCCTGCTCCAGCGCGAGTTCCGCCGTTACCGTCACGTACGACCGCAACTCGCCGTCGAACCGCTCGACGCGGTCCAGGTACATCCGCGTCAGCTCCACCGACGACACCTGCCGCGTCCGCAGCAGGTGCGCCAGCTCCGTGATCGGCTTGTACGCCATCGGCGCATCGGAACTCTCCGTCAACCGGGCCGCTCGCGGTGAGCTCGTCGAACCACCTGAGCCTATCGAAGGGCCTTCACCCGCTCGTGGTGAGCCTGTCGAACCACGAGGCCCCGGCGCCTCCGCCGGGTACTGCAGCGCGGGCAGCGGTGCGACCCCATACAGGTCGTGCTCGTCCAGCACCTCCAACCCCTCGCGCAGCGCGTTGAACTGCACCGTCAGCGGCTCGACGTCTTCGTCCAGCAACCGCAGCCCCGCTACCTTCGCCAACCCGCGAAACTCGTCCGGCGTGATGTCCGTCATCGCTCGTTCCTTTCGCTGAATGCCGCTACTCTAACACCCTCCTTCAAGAGGCCCTGCGCAGGACCGGGTGGCCTGCGACACCAGCGCGTTGCGCCCCGTACACATGGCCCATACCGTGCGTGGTATCCTGAAGCACGGAGGCCGCCATGACAACCGGCGCCCAAACGCCCGAACAGCAGGGCAATGAGAGCGGGACCATCCCCCGCTACATGCTCGATTTCGTCAGAGACAACGAGCAGCAGCACGCCCAACTCCGCGTCGAACTCATTGAGCGCACCGTGCGCGTTGAGCAACGCGAGTCCGAATCGCGGATCATTCGGTGGACGGTCGGAACGACGGTAGGCATGTCCACCCTATGGGGCGGCATCCTCCTCGCCTTCATCAACACGATCGCAGACTAGCCCCCTTACCAGACCTCCCGCCCCCCATTCACGAGGATCATCTGCCCGGAGATGAACCGGGCGTCGTCCGTGAACAGGAACGCCATCACTCCCGCGAGGTCGTCCGGCACCCCGCGCCGCAGCAGCGACGCCTCCGGTTCTGGGTACGCCTCGTCTGCCGATATCGGGTCCTCCGTGTCCGAGGTCGTCGACCCCGGCGCGACGGTCACGACGTTGATGTTGTACTGCCCCAGCTCCCGCGCCACCGCCCGCGTGATGCCCGTGATGGCCGATTTCGACCCGACGTACTGGACGTTGGTCGCGCTCGCCGAGCGGCTGATGCGCAGCGTGCTCCCGGAGCTCACGTTGACGATGGTGCCGGAGCCCTGCTCCCGCATGTACGGGTAGACCGCGCGGATGCCGAGGAACGTGCCCCGCGTGTTGACCGCGAACACCCGGTCCCACATGGTCATGTCGACGTCCATCAGCGACGCGTACTCCAGCCCGTGCCGCGTCGTGATGCCCGCGTTGTTCAGCAGGCCGTCGATGCGTCCGAAACGCTCGTGCGTCTGCCGCGCCATCTCCAGCGTGTCCTCCTCCGACGACACGTCGACGCGCAGCGGCAGCACCTCCGCGCCTGCAGCCTCGCACAACAACGTCGTCTTCGAGAGGTCGGCGATGTCGGCGAGCGTCAGCTTCGCCCCTTCCTCCGCCAGGCGAGTCGCGTATCTGTGTCCCAGCCCCGACGCCGCACCCGTGACGATGATGACCCTGTCCTGCAACAGCATCGCGCCCACCTCCGTGCGCGCCGCTCCAGCGGCGCGCCGCCATCCTACCGTGACAGACCCCGCCGTTCCAGCCAACCCCGTCTTTCCAGCCAACCCCGTCCTTCCAGCGAAGGCTGGAATCCAGCCAACCCCGTCTTTTCCAGCCAACCCCGTCTTTCCAGCGAAGGCTGGAATCCAGCCAACCCCGTCTTTCCAGCGAAGGCTGGAATCCAGAGTGTCCTCCCCCCGGCCTGCGTGCGCGAGAAAGAACAGCGCGCCTGCCTCCCAAAGGGCAGCCCATGGCTCGCGCGCCCTTTCCCGCCCACACGCGTTCGCATAGAATCCCGCAGGGCGCCGCGCGCGTCCCCCAACCACACAACGGGGAAGGTGCAACATGGGCAGGCTGGACGACAAGGTCGCGGTGATCGTCGGAGGCGGCAGGAACATCGGACGCGCCTCCTCCAAGCTCTTCGCCTCGGAGGGCGCGAAGATCGCCATCTTCGACATGGAAGAGAGCCGCGCCGCGGCCGTGACCGAGGAGGTCGCGGAGCAGGGCGGCGAGTGCATGTACGTCACCGGCGAGGTGCAGAAGGTCGCCGACGTCAAGAACATGATCGCGAAGGTCGTCGAGCACTACGGCCGGATCGACATCCTCCTGAACTGCGCCGCCATCTCCGACCGCAAGCCGATGCTGGAACTGGACGACGAGGAGTATCTGAAGATCATCGAAGTGACGATGAACGGCACGTACTACACCTGCAAGTACGTCTCGGAGCAGATGGTGAAGCAGGGCACGGGCGGGGCCATCGTCAACTTCTCGTCCGGTTCGGCGTTCAACGGCAACAAGCAGCGCGTCGCTTACGACATGGCGAAGGGCGCCATCGTGACCCTGACCATGGACATGGCCGTGCAGCTTGCCCAGTACGGCATCCGCACCAACGCCATCGCGCCGGGCATCACCGGCTCGCAGGTCGGCGGCATGATCCCGTTCGAGGACCGGCAGACGAACAACCTCGTCGGCGGACGCGCAGGCTACCCGGAGGAGCAGGCGAGCGTCGCCCTCTTCCTCGCCAGCGACGACGCCCGCCATCTCTACGGCCAGACCCTCAGGAACGACGGCGGCGGCTCCGTCGTCTGACGCTACGCCGTCCAGACCCGGTCCCTCCGCCCGGAGGAACGCAAAGACAAGGAGAGTGCAACATGCCTGAAGGCTACGAACGCGTCGCGTCCCGCGGCGAAGTGAACGCCAGCGAATTGAAGGTCGTGCAGGTCGGCGAGAACCAGGTCATCGTCACCGAGCTCCGGGGCGAGGTCATCGCCTTCGACAACATGTGCACCCACGAGGAGTGCGACCTCTACTACGGCGCGGTGGACGAGTTCGACGAAATCGAATGCGACTGCCACGGCACGCGGTACAACGTGCTCACCGGTGAGGTGACCGCGCCGCCCGCCGAGATCCCCCTCCCCGTCTACGAAGTGAGCGTCGAGGACGGCGACGTCTCGGTCGGCCCCCGCAAGAACTAGGCCCCGTTCAGGAGGCCGCGTGCAGGCCTACCACGCGATCGGAACCGCAACACCGCGCGTCGACGGCGTCGCCAAGACGACGGGCGCAGCCCGCTACGCCGCAGACACCGGCCTGCCCGGCATGCTGTGGATGAAGGCCCTCCGCAGCCCCTACCCGCACGCCCGCATCGTCTCCATCGACACAGCCAGGGCCGGGCGGCTCCCCGGCGTCCACGCCGTGCTGACCGGGGCCGACGTCGCGGGCGTCCTGTACGGGCGACGGATGCGCGACGTGCCCGTGCTGGCCCACGAGCGCGTCCGCTTCGCCGGCGAGCGCGTCGCTGCCGTCGCCGCCGACGACGCCGAGACCGCGCAGCGGGCCGTCGACCTGATCGACGTCGTGTACGAGGAGTTGCCTGCCGTACTGGAGCCCGAGGACGCCCTCGCCGACGGCGCGCCGCTGCTGCACCCGGACGTGCAGTCCTACCACGGCCTCCCAGCGCCCCTGCCCCAGCCCACCAACGCGTTCGTCAGCGACGTGTGGGGCCGCGGCGACCCTGAGCGCGGCTTCGCCGAGGCCGACCTCGTCGTCGAGGGCGTATACACCACGCAGCGCGCCCATCAGGCATACCTCGAGCCCCACTCGTGCGTCGTCTGGGTCGACAACGGCGGCCGGTTGCAGATCTGGGCGTCCAACAAGGCGCCCCACCGTCTGAAGCTCAACCTCGCCGACGCCCTCGGCATGGACCCTGAGCGCATCGTTGTGCGGCATTCGACCATCGGAGGCGACTTCGGCGGCAAGGGCTCCCCGATGGACATCCCCGTCTGCTACTTCCTGGCCCTCGAGACCGGCCGGCCGGTGAAGAGCGTCATGACGTTCGCCGAGGAGTTCTCCGCGGCCAATCCCCGCCACCCCAGCGTCGTCCGGATGCGCACCGGCGTGAAGCGCGACGGTACGCTCACCGCTCACGAGGCGCACCTCCTCTTCAACAGCGGCGCCTATGGCGGCTTCAAGCCCGTGCCGGGCGTCAACCTCCCCGGCGCGAGCCACGCCGCCGGGCCCTACCGTATCCCTCACACGCGCATCGAGGCCGTCCATGCCTACACCAACACCATCCCCGGCGGCTTCTTCCGCGGGCCGGGCGCGGTCCAGGCCAACTTCGCCGTCGAGTCCCACATGGACGTCATCGCCCGGCGGCTCGGCCTCGACCCTCTCGAGTTGCGGCGGAAGAATCTCGTGCGCAGCGGAGAGGAGCTTGCCAGCGGCATGCCCGGTCTCGTGATGCGCCCCGAGCAGACCGTTGACGCCGCCATCCGCGCGTCCGGCTACAACGACCCCAGGCCGCCATACGTCGGAAGGGGGATATCGCTTGCCTACAAGGACCAGGGTGAGGGGGTATCGTCGGCGGCGGTCACGTTCAGCCCCGACGGCTCCGTGCTCCTGCACACCTCGGTGTTCGAGCAGGGCACGGGCTCCTACACCGCGCTCGCCCAGATCGTCGGCGAGGCGCTCGGCATGGCTCCCGGAAGCATCGACGTGCAGGCGTGGGACTCCGACGACGGCCCGTTCGACACCGGCGTCGGAGCGAGCCGGGTCACCCGCGTGGCGGGACCGGCCGCCCACGAGGCCGCCACCCGCGCCAGGGCGGAGCTGTTCGAACTGGCAACGCGTCTGCTCGGATGGCCCACAGGGCGCATCGCGCTGTCCGGCGACGTCGTGAAACGGACCGACACCGGCGAGTCGGCGCCCTGGGCAAGGCTCGTCGCACAGGCTGGAGCCCCCGTCACGGGGAGCGCGACGAACAACGAACACGAGCCTTCCCCCGTCGCCTCGGCGATGGCGCAGGTCGCCGAGGTGCGCGTCGATCCCGAGACCGGCGAGGTCCAACTGCTGAAGCTCACCAGCGCCCACGACGTGGGCGTCATCATCAATCCCATCGGGCACCAGGGCCAGATCAACGGGGGCGTCGTGCAGGGCATCGGGCACGCCCTCACCGAGGAGCTACTGCTCCAGGACGGCCGGGTGGTCAACCCCAGCCTCGCCGACTACAAGCTGCCCTCTATCGCCGACCTTCCCGAATTCCGCACCGCGCTCGTCGAGTCCGAGGAAGGAGTAGGACCGTATCGCACGAAGGGCATCGGGGAGTACTCTATCGAGGGCATCAGCGCCGCGGTGGCGAATGCCGTGGCAGACGCCGTCGGCGTCCGCATCGCCGACGCGCCGGTCACCGCGGAGAAGGTCTACCGCGCGTTGCGGGACATCAGTAGATAGGAGAACAGCCATGGCAGCAGGCTTGATATTCCTTCCTTTCATAGCAGTGCTCGCACTGGGCCTCCTGGCAGCATTCGGAACGATTCTCTCACCCGTCCTTGCTATGGTCTCTGGCTTTACAGCTCGAAACAGAAAGATGGACTTCTGCCGGTATTCCCTTGCTGGTGGCGTCTATTCACTGCTGTTCGTGTTGCCTGCTGTGTGCTTGATTGCACGTCTTCATGGTAAGCAACTGTCCAGTAGTATGATTGTCGCGGTCTACGTTGCATTGTTCCTGTCAGCGATCACTGGACCAGTCGGAATGATAGCGATACTGGCAGGTAGTAGTGAGTACGGATCAGGTGACCCCAACGCCGGCATGAATCTGGTCCTGATTAGTATTATTGCTATCCTGAGTACTTCTGCTGTATATCTTGTAGCCTTTCACGGCAAATCTGTGAAGAATAGCGGAATCGCTCATAACATCTTACTTCATCCAGCCTATCTTGGACCCTTTGCTGCGCTCTATGGCAGCATGATCGTAATGTTGTTGACCGTGGTTGAAGCTAGCCCTTTCCATACGCTATTCTGGAATGAATAGGGATATGGAGAGCTGACGGATGGACGAATTCTGGAAATATGACTTCTTTACACGCAACTTCGGTGGACCGATTTCGATTCGTTTCACCGGTGATGATCCTGCACAATCTGAGCTACGCTTCGAAGCGGATCGTTGTGCGTCCCGGGCACGCGACGATTCACTACGCGGTCCCGACGCCCGGGCAGCCCGATAGGGGGAGCGGACGTGGCGGAGGTTGCGCTGGGGCGTCGCTTTATGAAATCAGTATCGCGTGGTGAGCTTGTCGAACCATGAACGGCGCTAGTCCCCGCCCAGCGCAACGCTCACGAACCGGCGCTCCAGGCGCAACGCCAGATCGCGTGTGGCTGCGAGGTGCTCGCTGCTCCCGAGCGCGACCACGAACGCAACCCCCAGCAGGCGGCCCAGCGCGAAGTCTACGATGGTGGAGCCGATCACGCCGACCGGCACGTCGTGCGTGGCGAAGACGGCCGCGGCCTTCCCGTGGAATCCGGTTACGGGCACCTCTTCCGCGTGCATGAGCTCGCTCCCGTTGTCCAACACGCTGCCGGCGTTGCCGAGGAACTGGCCGAGGAACGACTCGTCTATCCACCGCTCTACGGACGCGGCGTCTCGGAACAGGTGCGCCACCATCCCCGCGCTGACGATGAGTCCCGTCTCGTCCTGCTCCAGATCTTCCCGGCTCACCTCCCGGAGGAAGCCGTTGATGCGCCCTGCCTCCTGAAGCTTCTCCTCGCTCTGGCCTGGAAAGCCGTTGTCGGCCATCGTCTCGTTGTCGAGCACGCCCTCCCGCGAAACAACGAAGTCCCTGAAGTCGGGCGGCATGTCTGTGGGGAGCAGCAGCATGCGCTCGAGGTCCGCCTCCGACACGGCGTCGGTGGCCCTGCGGAATGCGTCGGTACGCTGATGGGAACTGGTCATCTTGAGGGAACTCCCTGCGGGGTCTTCTGACAGCGTAACAGAGCGGGGCGCGTGACGGCATAGTACAATCAAGGAGAGCCGTCCGCCCGTAGCTCAGCGGATAGAGCATCGGTCTTCGGAACCGAGTGTCGTGGGTTCGATTCCCTCCGGGCGGGCCAGCACCGCAACATCGCGGCAGATCCGGGGTCCACGGAGCAACGTAGTTGAGTATGGCGCGGTTGTTCCACGGGGAAACACGCTATCCTTAAGCTGCTACCGATAGGCCAAACGCCCCCGAGAGTGCCTGCACGGACCCGCAGTCGACGCCGGATGGATGTCTCCTGCTCCCGTTGCGGAACCGGGACTGAGGAGATACTGCAGTGACCTTCCTGACTTCCATGGCACTCCGCCGCCCGACGGTGACGGTGCTCGCCATACTCCTCGTGCTCGTTTCGGGCGTGGGCGCCTACCGCTCGCTCCAGGTCGAGCTCTTCCCCCAGATCGACTTCCCGCTCGTAGCCGTGTTCGTGGCCTACCCTTCCGCCGACCCGGAGGCCGTCGTCCGCTCGGTTACCGACCCCGTCGAGCGCGCCATCTCCGACACGCCCGAACTCGAATCGATACAGTCCACCTCGTCCGAGGGCAGGTCGGCGATTCTCGCGAACTTCCGCTACGGCACGGACATGGCGGAGGCCCAGTCGGCCATCGAGGCCGCCGTGGGCGGCATCACCTTCCCGGAAGGCGTGGGAGAGCCGAACGTCGGACGCTTCAACCCGGACGACTTCCCGGTCGTCCAGTTCAGCGTGGTCTCGGACCGGCCTTTGCCGGAGATGCAGGAACTGGTCCGGTCACGCATCGTTCCTGAGGTCTCCGGGCTCAATGGCGTCATGGACGTCACACTCGCCGGTACGGTGGACCGCAGCGTGCGCGTAACCGTGGATGCCGGGAAGATGGCGGCCAACGGCATCCCCCTGTTCCAGATCGCGGGCGCCCTCAGCGAGAACAACCTCACGCTTCCCGCCGGACTGCTCTTCGACGGCTCGCAGGCCATCATCGCCAAGACCACCCACACGCTGGAGTCGGTAGAGGACGTCGAAGACCTCATCGTCGGCGGCTCCCCAACCACCGGCGTCGTGCGTCTCGCCGACGTGGCCGCCGTCACCCTCGGGAACGGGGCGCCGGACAGCATCGCCCGGACCAACGGCAAGCCCGGCATCGGGGTGTCCGTCACCAAGCAGCCTGACGCCAACACCGTCGACGTGACGACTGCCGTCAACGACGCGCTGGATAACATCGAAGGCCTCCCGGACGACGTCCAGATCATCGTCGTCGCGGACCAGGGCCCCGACATCCAGCGGCAGATCGACACCCTCGCGAGAGAGGCGATATTCGGCTTCATCTTCGCCGTCTCCGTCGTCTTCGCCTTCATGTTCACGATACGGCCGACGTTCGTGCGGGGGTTCTTCAACACGCTCCGCCCCACCGTCGTCATCGCGCTCTCCATCCCCCTCAGCGTGCTCGCGGGCATCCTGCTGATGTTCTCGCAGGACATGTCGCTCAACTTCATGACCTTCGGAGGACTCGCCATCTCCGTGGGACGAGTCGTCGACGACTCCATCGTCGTGCTGGAGAACGTCTACCGCCACATCCAGGGAGGGCGGCAGCGGTGGCGCGCCGCGCTGGAGGCCACCACGGAGGTCGGCCCCGCCATCTTCGCCTCCACCATGACCACCGTCGTCGTCTTCCTGCCGCTGGCGTTCATCCCGGGCCTCTTCGGAGCGTTCTTCTCGCCCTTCGCGCTCACCGTCACCTTCGCGCTCATCGCCTCGCTCTTCGTCGCGCTGACCGCCGTTCCCGTCCTCGGCGCGTACCTCCTCCGCCCCGGCGACCTCCCCGAAGGCGCCGGCGACGAGGGCGACCTCGTGTTGCCCGAGACCGCCCTGCAGCGCGTCTACACCGTCATCCTGCGGTGGGTGCTGCGGCACAGGCTGGTCACCCTGCTCGCCGCCTTCGCCATAACCGTATCCAGCCTCGGCCTCACCGCCGTCATCCCCGTCAACCTGTTCGGCGGCGAGACCGACAGCCTGCAGATCGAAGTCGTCATGCCGCCGGGAAGCGCCCCGGAGCAGACCCTCGCGACGGTCGTCGAGATAGAGGAGCGGCTGGACGACGTCTCCGACCTCTACGCGGTGACCATCGGCGCATCGGAGTTCGGGTTCACCGGTGGCGGGCAGGCCCGGCGCGCCGAGTTCTTCGTCACCCTCAGGGACGACGCCCCCGAGAACGTCGCAGAGCTGCTCAGGGAAGACCTCGCCGGGCCCGGTCGTGCCGTCAGCGTCACGGAGATCGCGAACGGCCCGCCGGCCGGCGGCGTCGATATCGTCGTCACCGGCCCGGACTACGACGACATCGCCGGCGTCTCCCGTGA
Organism: Dehalococcoidia bacterium; assembly: GCA_034423175.1. GTDB lineage: Bacteria > Chloroflexota > Dehalococcoidia > Lucifugimonadales > Australimonadaceae > Bin16. Next base: position 37,198 of record DAOUJA010000062.1, on the reverse strand, counting down.
GCTGGCCGCGTCGCTCGGGACCATCGAAGAGATCGTCAACCTGGAGAACACCGTCACGCAGGCCCGGCCCGAGGTCGCGATAGAGGTGGACCCGGACAAGGCCGCCCTCCTGGGCCTCACCACCCGCCAGGTCGCCTTCCAGCTCAGCCTCTACCTGATAGGACAGACCGTGACGACCATGACGATTGACGGCCAGACCTTCGACGTCGTCGTGTCCGGCGACCCGCGCGCCGCCGGAGGCCTGAGCGGCGTGGGCTCGCTCATCGTCGCGGGTCAGGTCGGCTCGGCGCCCCTGGAACAGATCGCCGAACTCTCCATGCGGGAGGGCCCCGTCGAGATAAGCCGCACCGACGGCGTGCGCTCCGCTGGCATCACCGGAGACATCGTCGGGGACGATGCGCAGGCCGTTGGGGTGCTGGTCCAGGAGAAGATCGACGCCCTGCAGCTCCCGCCGGGGGTGAGCGTCGAGAGCGGCGGCATCTTCGCCGACATCGCGGAGGGCTTCCAGGCTGTTTTCATCTCCATGGCCGTCGGCATCGTCCTCGTCTACCTCGTCATGGTTGCCAGCCTCGGGTCGCTGCGGAACCCCTTCGTCATCATCACGACGCTCCCCCTCGCAATCATCGGCGTATTCGCCGCGCTGGCCGTAACCGGCCGTTCGCTCGGGCTGCCCGCCATGATGGGCATGCTGCTGCTCATCGGCATCGTCGTCACCAACGCCATCGTCCTCATCGCGTTCGTGGAACAGCAGCGCGACAAGGGGATGGCCGTGTACGACGCCCTGGTCTCCGGCGCCCGCGTGCGCCTGCGCCCCATCCTCATGACCGCGCTCACCACCAGCTTCGCCCTCCTGCCGCTTGCCGTCGCCACCGAGGGCAGCGGCGGCATCATCAGCGCAGAGTTGGCGACCGTCGTGATCGGCGGCCTGATGAGCTCCACGGCGCTCACCCTCATCGTCCTGCCCATCGTCTACATAATCTTCAACGACAGCATCCCCAGGCTCCTGAACAGGCTCTTCCGCCGTTCGCAGCCCGTTGCCCTCGTGCCTGAGGACGGCGCCCAGGCTTGAGAACTATCCGATGAAGTAGCTGAGGCCGCTCGTGGTGAGCCCGTCGGCCGCTCGTGGTGAGCCGTCGGCCGCTCGTGGTGAGCTTGTCGGCCGCTCGTGGTGAGCTTGTCGAACCATGAACGGCGCCCGCCTCACGCCCGCTTCTCCAACTCCCACACGACGACGATGGGCAGTCCCTTCACCGCCGCCGCCAGCATCTCCGGGAAGTCCTCGGCGAACTCGAACGTCGCGATCTCCTCGTCGCCCCAGAGCGGCTCGACGCACCGCACGACGTCCAGCCCTGCGGCCCGGAACGCCGCCAGATAGTCCGATGCCAGGTGGACGTGGTTCCTGACGAACCCACGCCCGGCGCCGATCGACCGGTAACGGGCCTGCCCGCCCAGCGCCACAGAGAACGGATGGACGTCCGATATCACCACGTGGCCGCCGTTCCGCACGACGCGTGCCAGCTCGCTGACGGGCGGGCCGAGGTCGGCGCAGTGGGTGAGAGCGAACGAGCAGACGGCGAGGTCCACTGCGCCGTCCGGGAGCGGAAGCGCGGAAAGGTCGCCGGTCTCGAACCGCGCCCCGGGGACCTTGACCCGCGCGTGCTCCAGCATCTCCGGCGTCGAGTCGACGCCCACCACCCGGTGGCCCGCCTCGGCCAGGTGCACGGCGTGCCTGCCGGTGCCGCAGGCTGCGTCCAGCGCGTCGCCGGCGGGATAGCCCGAGACGGTCTCCCGTACGACCGGCTCCTCCGCGACCACCACGGGATTGCCTGGCGCGTCGTAGACTCCCGCCCACTCCGCATAGCCGTCCCTCACAGCCTTCTCGCCCACGACGACGGCGCTCGACCACGGCTCCTCGTCGAGGCGGCCCGCCATCTCCACGATGCTCCGCACGCGCTCCTTCACGACGTCGGGGGCCACAGTCCAGGAGCGCATGATGGCAAGCCCCTCGAAGCCGAGGATGAAATCGCCGAGTGTCGGATGTTCAGTCACGGTCATCTCTCCTTGAGTGGCGCGGTCCAGACAGGATAACCGCACTCCCTGCCTGGTCATGCTGAGCGGGGCCGGAGGCGGAGTCGAAGCACCTCTCGGGGAAGACCCTCCGTGCGCACCCCCCCAGGAGTGCAGAGGGCGGAGCCCTATGCCGGGGGCGTGGGGGTGTCCCCCACAAGCGCTCCGGGCGGGTGGGTGGGAAGAACTACGCCCTGCTGAACGCAGTGACGCCACAAGCTAAACTGAACCCGTGCGCGATTTCCTGACCCGACGCTTCGAGTTCCTCGTCGTCCTGCGGCGGCGGGACTATCGCCGCTACTGGCTCGGCCTTGTCGCGAGCGTCACGTCGCAGGGGGCGCTCGTCCCGGCCCAGGGCTGGTTGCTCTACGACATCACCGGCGAGGTGGTCGTCCTCGGCTACATCGCTACGGCGCAGGCCGTCCCCGCCATCGTCTTCAACCTCTGGGCAGGGGCCCTCGCCGACCGGCTGGACCCGCGGCGTTTCATCGTGCTCGGCGAGGGCGTCGCCTCGCTCGTTATCGCGGGGCTGGCAACGCTGGTGCTTCTGGAGCGGGTCGAGGTCTGGCATGTCGCTGTCTCAGCCTTCCTCATCGGCATCTCCACCTCGCTGGACCAACCGGCCCGACGCGTCATATGGCCCGCGCTCGTGGAACGCAGCCAGTTCATGTTCGCCACCGCGCTGAACCAGGGCGTCTGGAACGGAACGCGCGTCTTCGCGCCGATGATCGGCACTGCCCCCATCGCCATCGTGGGGGGCATCACGGGCGACTTCCGCCTCGGCGCCGCGGTCGCCTTCTACCTCATCGCCGCCGGCTTCGCGGTGATGGCGATCGCCATCCTCACCATCAGGCTGCCGGAACTGCCCCGCGCGACGGGGCGCACCGTCCTCCACGACATCGCGGACGGGCTCGCTTTCGTCGTCCGTCACCGCATCTTCCTGCTGCTGCTCATCATGAGCTTCTCCATCGGCTACTTCGGGCTCTCCTACCAGTGGCTGCTGCCCGCATACGCGCAGGAGCTGTTCGGACCGGGGCCGGAGAAGCTTGGCTTGCTCCACGCCGCCAGTGGCGTCGGCGGGCTCATCGGCATCTTCCTCGCCGCGTCGTACGGACAGCACCAGAGCCGGGCGCTGATGCTCGGCGGCGGCTCGGGCTTGCTCGGGCTGGCAGTGCTGCTGTTCGGGGTCAACGGAGAGATGCAGTGGTACTGGTTCGCCCTCGCCATGGCTGCGGCGAGCGGCGGGCTCTACTCCGTCTTCCAGACCGCCTCCAATACGCTGCTCAACCTGCTCGTGCCCACCGAGTACCGCGGCCGCGTCATGGGGCTGCGCGGCGTCATGTGGAGCCTGGCCCCCATGGGCGCGCTGCAGGCCGGCTTCATCGCCCAGTACACCAGCACCCCGTTCGCCATAGCCCTCGGCGGCGGCGCGGTCATCGTCGTCACCGTCCTCGCCTTCGCCCTCAGCGGACAGGTGCGCTCCATCCACCGCCTCGTAGAAGAGGCCAACGCCCGCGAGGCTGCGCGAGCGTAACCCCCCGTCATTCCCGCACCGGCGGGAATCCCAGGCGACCGCCAGGTCGCACGTGCACAGGGCAGCCAACACCGCCTGATTGACACGTCCCAGTGGCAAAGCCTACGTTGGACGCATGACACAGGTAACCGCTACCGCCCGGAATCCCGCAGACCCGGGGAAGGCTGGGGAGGGCCGTTTCCTGGTCGACACCGGGGCTATCGACTGCCTGGCGCCGCGTCCCCACTGCACATCGGCACCGATGGGCACGGTAAGGAGGTAGGCGATGTGGCACGGTCGGACGGGACGCCCCCGGTACACCTTGGGCGTCGCGCTGTCGGGGATAGCCGCGCTTCTGGTCTTTGCATTCGGTTTCGCAGTGGCCTTCGGCTCCGACTCGAGGGGCTTGGGGTACATCACGTGGGCGGCAGCGGTTGGGTTGATAGCGGTTCCGCAACTGCCCTTGCACGTGAGACGGCTGCACGACGTTGGCCTGCCTGGTTGGTGGCTCTTGGTCCCCGTCGCGCTGACGGGTCTGCTTCTCGTTACGGTCAGCATGGTGCGGCCAGACGGCCTCGAACTTACCGATGCAGCCAGTTGGTCAGTGCTCATCCCTTACGCCCTGGCGTGTGCCGCTGGGTTCGGGTGGCCGGGGCACCAAGGCAGCAACCGGTACGGACTGGCGCCGCATCGCTCCACCACGTTCACCGTCGTCAGTGGGGTCGCAGGGGCTGGCCTGCTGCTGCTTGCCGTGGCGACCTTCACGTTCTTCTCGTCGTAGCCCGACCCATCGGGGCTATCTAGTGGTGGGGTTTGCTGGAGCCACCACGCTCGAGGTACGGTCACTGTGAGGGCACGCCGCCTTTCGGCAACAGCGATCGGCCTTATGGGACAGACGGGGGTCTAGGCGCAAAGCCGGGAGAGGGTTAGGGTGAGGGTGCTGAGGGCTGGGGACGGGGGGCGCCTGCTTGCTACGCCCGCTCCCAGTACCCCGCCACCGGGTACGCCTCGTCGTCGCCCGGCCAGGGCGGCATCGTCACGATAACGAACCGCAGGGGACGGTCGCCGGTCGTCCTGAACTGGAAGTGCGCGCCGACCGGGATCGACAGGCTCGCACCGGGGGCGACGTCCACGACCCGCTCCTCGCCGCCGTGCTTCCTCCACACCTGGCCTGTGCCTTCGAGGAAATACCACACCTCCTCGACCGTCCGGTGCGCGACAGCCACCGACACCTCGCCCGGCCCCAGGGTGCAGTGCACCATGCTCCCCCTGCCCGTCTCCGACAGCAGCCGGATCTCCGAACCGTCCGGCGCGAGGGCGTCCCGGTCCCTGGCAAGCTCCCTGTAGTCCAGTTCCTTGCTCATGCTGGTAAGCGCAACCTCCATCGGCGTCGAGATGATGCCGCCCACCGTCTGTTCCTCTCCGACCGGCGCGAAGCCGAGCCGCGAGTAGAACGGGACCGCGTACCGCGTCGCGTTCACCGTGACGCGCTCCGCTGCCGGGTCGCTCTCCCGCGCGATCTCCAGCAACCGTCTCACGAGCTCTCGCCCCACGCCCTGCCCGTGCATCTCCTTCTCCACGAACAGCAGGTCGATGTGCGGGACCTCGTTTCGCCGGCCGACGCGGCCCACCCCCACCAACCGCCCCTCGCTGACCGCGACGACGGTCTCCCGTTGGCGCTCCGGCGCGCCCAACCGGGTCGGAGACGCGTACTCGTTGAAATGCTCCCTGCCCCCCTCCGGCAGGTCCGGCGCGACGAACTCGTCGAACGCGCGCATCACCAAGACGTGCAACGCCTCCTCTTCTCCCGCCTGGATGTGTCTGTAGGTGACTTCAGCCATGCAACCTGCTTCTGACCGGTCCGCTAAAACTGCCGCTACTCCGTATTCTACATGCAGCAATACGATAGTTACATTGCAGAGTTTCATTCACTGCTTCTCCAAGAGGCGTGTGCTGCAACTAAAGCGGTGTAGGTCTATTCTCACTGGTAGCCCGATCCTCACCATGTTATAATGGTACCAACACGGCAGACATGAAGACTGCTAATCCGTATGTAGTACAGGGTATCGCATGGCCACAGTTGCACTGCCAGAATTTCCAACAGGTGTCGACCTAGAAGACTACGTTGCCGCGTTCTTGCAATGTGCTGGCTTCTACACAGAGAAGAGTCTCATCGAGAGCGGCGAAACAACCATTATGGAACTCGACATCATGGCATGGAAACCCACTGTCGATAATACACAACATGCGTTGTTCGAGGTAAAAGGAGGCGATTGGGGATTTGCGGATATCTTCAAAGTCTATGGTTGGAAAACGTACTTGGAACCACGTGGTGTAAAGGCTGCTTATTTCGTCGCACCTCAAGCAGCGCGAAGCGATAAGGCAGTTGCCTATATTGAAGACAAGTGCACTGAGATAGGGCTAACACTCATTACTCATACAGACTTAGATTCACTTGAAGGCAGATTTGGCGAATTGGGACTATTGCCGCATTCAGTAAACCCTGACGCCCACGCCACTTGGCGATTCTCCTTCTGGTTGGAGCGTCAGATGCAAAAGGTAGTAGGTGACCGACGGAAAGACAGGAGGGGAGACCAGGGGCCAAATGCGATTTGGGCATATCAGGAATTAATCCGACACGGCTTTCTGCAAGCGAGAGCCTTGCGTGAACGCTTGGCCAGCATGTACCAAGCGCATTTCGATCACCCAATGCTGGCCAAAGCAGTGGCCGCTGAACTTGATGGGAACAGGTGGGACACTCGTAGCCCTTCTTCAGGACGCCATTGGCAGGAAGCTCTATATAAGTCAAAGCACACCCTTGTCCAAGCTTCTATGTATCATGAACACCGCGCGAAACTAGCGATACTAAAGGGAGCCATCGAATACACTCTGCTAAAGCAACAAGGAGCCTTGCCACAGGAGTCAATCGTTAGGTTTCTTGGAGTTGAGTTGCCTGCTGATTTCTTGCCGGATACCTTTCACAATGCTGTATTGGGCCTCGAGTCGATTGAGGGTTTTGAGAAGGTCGCAAGTCTTTGGCAGAGCTTTCTCTGGAAGTGGGGAGGTTTCTTTTTGGTCGATTACGAGACTGAGGAACTATCGGCTTTGGCAAACGAAGTAGGCATGACTGTTTCTGCTGCTTCTTCAGCCATGGGAATCTATGACATCCTGTTCCCCATCCAGAACGGTTGGTTCTATAGCGGCCAAGGAAGCAAGATACTCAAGTTGTTTCCTTGTCAATTTAGGGGTATCGGCGCCTACTATCGTCGCGAAATGCGAGGTGCAGCTGACATGCGAGAGGCCTTCGGTTCCCTCCCATACCAGCATTTGGTGAGTAACTTGGCACAGTGGAACAATTCAGCTGTGAGTTTACTGCAATATGGCATGCCGAACGCAACCGGTGCTTCATAATCCCCCACGCACACCCCCACTCGTGGTAAAACATAGGAAGCCCCCACAACACGACCACCATAGGAGAACGACCACATGATCCTGATCATCGGCGGAATGGGATTCATCGGACTGAACACCGCGCTGCGGCTGCTGGACACCGGCGAGAGCGTCGTCATCACGCAGCACAGCGCACACCGCGTGCCGGACGCGCTCACGCCCCACCTGGATGACCGCGTCTTCGTCGACCGCATGGACGCAACGAAGCTCTACGAGGTGCTGGACGTCGCGAACCGCCGCAGGGTGGACAGCATCATCTCGTTCGCCGCGCCTCCCGCGCGCGGCATCAGTCCCCAGGAGGACTACCGCATCTACACCGCGTCGCTGCAGAACATCCTGGAGACGGCCCGCATCCTCGGCCTGCGCCGCGTCTCCCTCGCCAGCTCCACCTCCGTCTACGGCAGCCTGCCGCAGGGGCCGTTCCGGGAGGACATGCCCCTGCCCATCCGCTCCGGCACGCAGGTGGAGGCGTTCAAGAAGGGCATGGAGATACACGGCTTCCACTACGCCGCGCGCGCTGGCGTCAACCTCGTCTCGCTCCGCATCGCCAGCATCTACGGCCCCTACTACTACAGCATGTTCAACCCCATGAGCCGCATGTGCCACGCCGCCCTCAAGGGCGAGGACCCCGACTTCTCCGACAGGCCCGGCGGCGGGATCAACGAGGACGACGAGGGCGACTGGACGTACGTCGGCGACCTCGCGCGCGGCATTCAGCTCGTCCACACCGCCGAGTCACTGTCGCACGACACCTACAACATCGGCTCCGGCGCGGCCACGTCGACGAAGCGCGTCTTCGAGGCTGTCCGGAAGGCGCTGCCGGACGCGGTCTGCTCCGCCCTCAAGCCCGGACGCACCCCCTCGAACCCCAATAACCCGGTGATGGACCTCTCCCGCATCGGCGAGGACGTCGGCTACGCCCCCGAGCACGACATCGACTCCGGCATCGCCGCCTACGTCGAGCACCTCCGCCACCACGCCCAATAGGACTGGTCCCGTCTCCTGGGGGAGAGGGTTAGGGTGAGGGCCCTCCGCGGCGTGGTGCGTGGTAGCGGTCATTTCGAGCGGAGTCGAGAAATCTCTCGGGGCGGCGCCTGGTGTAGGGGCATCCCTTGTGGGTGCCCTTGACCCCGTCGTTCCCGTGCCTTGGCACGCGCGCAGGCAGGAATCTCGCATCCCACCTCGCCCATGAGGGCGAGGCCGTCGCGCGACGCGGCGGGTGAGGGCCGCTCATGTCGCATCTGTGACATCCGCCCATTGCGCCAACGATACCGCCCTTCCTACCCTGTACGTGCGCCCTGGTAGGGGCGTCTCTGTGAGGCGCCCTCGCGGACGCCCTGCAACACACCTATGGGAGGAGTCACAGGAGATGAGCGGGAAAAAGCACAAGGAAGAGCGGAGAAGAGCGGCGATGAGCGGTAATGCACAACCCCGGACTGCCACGCAACCCCCCGGGCCACGAACGGAAGAACGCGATTTGAGCGCGAATGAGCGGTTTTTCCCCGAGGAATTGTCTGACAGGCAGGTTACTGCCCTTCCCTACCTCGCTGCTGCCCCTACGAAGCAGGAGGGAGCAAGGATGGCGGAGATCAACGTCTCCACGCTCAGGCGCTGGCAGCAGGACCCGGTCTTCCGTGACGAATTGCGGCGTATCAGGGAAGAGACCGCCAGCCTCGCGTTCGCCGAACTCAACGGCCTCGCCCTCAAGAGCATGAGCGTCCTCGCCGAACTCCTCGAAGACCCCAACCCCCGCGTCAAGGCGCAGGCCGTTTATATCGCGCTCAGCATGTGTGCCCGGAATGGGGAGACTGCGAGGAACAGCCGCCGCATCAACCAGCTCCAGAAGGCCCTCACCCTGCTCAAGAACGTCAAATAGGAGGTCCGGTATGCCAGGTGGGATAGATGCACTGGAACGCTACCTCGTCTGCCAGCTCGCTCAGGTGACCCTCTTCCCCATCGTCGAGGACTACGTCGACCGCTGGCGTGAGGCATTGGAGAGCGGCAGCGCTCTGCCCGATGTGCTGGAGATCGTCGAGGCCGCCGCCGCGGAGGATGTCCCCATCCTTACCATCGCCTCCGTCGACCCCTACCTGCGGTACTACGCCAGGGAGCGCCGCCTTCCCGACCCTGCCCGCGTCGTGACGGCCATCGTCCACGGCTTCGCGGAAGTGCGCTTCTCCGGGCGCACCACCTGCGGCTGCCCCGCCCGCCAGTCGCTCGAGGAAACGCGCATCCTTCCCTCGGAGCGCATCGCCTTCTTCAACGATGCGTGAACCCCTACCCGTCCGTGCGGTAGATGTACCGGTCGTCCCACAGGCCGTAGAGCGTGGGCGTGAGGTTCCCGAACACGTTGCGCACCGCGCTGAGCCGTTCGGTCAGCGCCGTGTAGATGACGGGCGTCTGCTCTGCCGCTATCTCCTGCGCCCGGCGGTACATCCCCACGCGCTCCTCGTGGTCCAGCTCCTGGCTCGCCGCGGTGAACAGCTCGTCGATCTCCGCCTCCCATGCCGTCGCCGGCTCCGGCTGGTTCGGGTACCACAGGTGGAAGTCCGCGTCGCTGTGCCAGAACGATATGGCGCTGTACGGGTCCGGCCCGCCCGTGAAGCCGATGACCACCGCCTCCCAGTCGTACGTGGAGACCAGCTGCCCCACGAGCACGCCGAAGTCGATGACCTGGACGTCCACGCCGAGTCCGATGCTCCGCATCCCCTCCGCGATGATGCCCGTGGCCCGCTCGCGCACCGTGTTCCCCTCGTTCGTGACCAGCGTGAACGCGATGGGGTTGCCCTCGCCGTCCTCGCGGGTGCCGTCCCCGTCCGTATCCGTCCAGCCCAGGTCGTCGAGCAGCGCCTTCGCCGCGTCGAGGTCGTACTCGTACCGCCGGACGTCGGGGTTGTGGAAGTCCCCCGTCGCGGGGCTGATGGACGACCACTGCGGGTAGCCGAGTCCGCCGAGCGTCTCCTCGACGACCCGCTCCTTGTCCACCGTGTGCGCGACTGCCTGCCGGAACTCGAGCGTCTCGAACCACGCGCGCGCCTCGGGCCGCATGTACGGCTCCCCGTCCGGGTTCGTGCCGGGATGCACGTTGAACGTCAGGAACGTTGTTCCGAAGCCGGGGCCGCGCCGGTAGATGGTGAAGTCGCCTTCCTCCTGCAGCGGCTCCAGTACGGGGTGCTCCTCGCCCAGCACGCCGTGCGCGTCCGTCTCGCCCGCCTGGAACAGCGCCACCTCCTCCTCCAGCGTCTCGACGAGGACGTAGACGATCTCGTCGATGTACGGGAGGCTGTTCCCCGCGTTGTCCCGCATCCAGTAGTCCGGGTTGCGGCGCAGCGTGAGCCGCTCCTCCGGCGTGTAGCTCGTGATGGTGAACGGTCCGGTGCCGATGACCTCGGACGGGTCGGTGCCGACGTCCCACACTTCCTCGAACGTGCCTGCGTCCACGTACGGTTCGAGGATGTGCTTCGGGTAGATGGGATAGCCCATCGACCGCAGGAACGGCGCGTACGAGACGGGCAGGACGATCTGTACCGTGTAGTCGTTCAGTGCGGTCACGGTCATTCGGCCGTCCGTCTGCTCGCCCGTCGTCTCGTCGGTGTAGACGAAGATGAACCCTTCGCGGTCGTTGGTGGGGATGTCTTCGTTATAGACGATGCGGTTGAACGTGAAGTCGACGTCGTGCGCGGTGAACGGCTCGCCGTCGTGCCAGACGACGTCGCGCCGCAGGTGGAACGTCCACTCCAGCCCGTCGTCCGAGTGCTCCCACGATTCAGCAAGCCCGGGTTCGATGGCGTCGTCCAGCCACGAGGTCTCGGTCAGTCCTTCGAACACGTAGCTCAAGTAGCTCGACGAGCTGGCATCGTTCGCCAGCGGGAAGTTGAACGTCAGCGGCTCACCGATGGTCGAGTACGTGATCGTGCCCCCATGCGTGCCGACCGCATACTCGAACGAGTCCGCGTTGCTGCGCAGCCGCGCGACGATCTCCTCTTGCGTCTCAGGGTCGCTGCTCCCGCAGCCGCCCAGCGCAAGCGCGCCGAACAGCGCCGCCGTGAGGATGAGAGTTGCCGCCGTGCCTCTCCCGATCATCCCGTCCTCCAAAGGCATATCGCCACGACCCACAGCCGGAAGTCCGGGCGCGGGAGCGGATACAGTATAGTGGAGGCGCACCGGCGGACTGGTCTCATCTACGGCCGCCAGGGTCCATAAGAGGGAGAAGAGCGATGGCCATCGAGATCAACCCGTTCCAGCTGCCGGACGACCAGAAGGGCTGGCGCGGCATCGAGGTCCACGGACGGCCCCGGCGGCGCGTCTACACCGTCCTGGAGACCGACCAGGTGCTCGTGACGGCGCTCCTCCAGATCCCCGGCGAGCCCGGCGTGCGCCACAGCCACGAGACCGGCGAACTCTCCTTCCGCTGGGGCGGCGACATGACCCCCTTCATCACGTGGCACCCTCCCGGCGAGTGGCACGGCGGCGCCGCCGAGGTACGCGCCAGCAAGGCCGGGGAGGTCGCGGACGGCGTCGCCCTGCTGCGCTCGCAGCTGAAGACCGGCGCGGCGGAGGTGGAGTCCCTGCTCCGCATCGCCGAGACGCTCCAGGAGCAGATCGACGCGCTCCAGCACCAGGCCCGCAATGCCAAAGGGCCCGCCGGCGGCCCCGGCCTGCTGATTGACCTCCTCTTCCCGCCGTTCAAGACCACGATAGACGACCCCACGTACCCGGAGGTCCGCACTATCACCGGCCAGTGGTACGACTGAGCGTCGCGCCCGAATGTTCGCATCCGTCCGAAGCCTCCTTGCCCTGCGCCACCGCGTCTTCTACGGCTGGCGCATGGTCGCGGGCGCCTTCTGCAACCAGATCATGCAGTCGTCGCTGCTCTTCCTCTCCCAGGGCTTCTACCTCCTGCAGTTCGAGGCAACGTTCGGGTGGAGCAGGGGCGTCGTTTCCGGGGCCTTCGGGCTGCTCCGCATCGAGACCGGCCTCCTCGGCCCGGTCCAGGGCTGGATGCTGGACCGGTTCGGCCCGCGCCTTCCCATGTACCTCGGCACCCTCCTGTTCGGCTCCGGCTTCATCCTGCTCGGACTCATACAGGAACTCTGGCACCTCTTCGTGGCGCTGACCGTCATCGCGATCGGCACGAGCTTCGCCAGCTTCCTCACCATCAACACCGCCATCGCCCACTGGTTCGTCCGCAAGCGCGCACGCGCCATGTCCGTCACGTCCATCGGCTTTGCAAGCGGCGCCATCGTGGCCCCCCTGATCGCCTTGTCCATCACCACGTTCGGGTGGCGGGAGACCGCCATCTTCTCCGGCATCCTCTCCTTCTGCATCGGCTTCCCTATCGCTCAGCTCTTCCGGCGCAGCCCCCAGGAGCTCGGGCTGAACCCGGACGGTGACAATGACCAGGACGCCGCGCGCCACGCCGCGGCCCGCCGGGCCGCGGGGACCGATTACGACTTCACGGTACGGGAAGCGATCCGCGACCGCTCCTTCTGGCTCGTCTCTTCCGGGCACGGCCTCGCACTGCTGGTCGTCGCCACCATACCCCTCCACCTGCCCGGACACCTGAAGGACAACCAGTGGGACCTGGTGCAGGCCTCACTGGTCTTCCCGGGCCTGATGGTCGCCCAGATCGTCGGGCAGGTCACCGGCGGCATCATGGGCGATCGCCATTCGAAGCGGATGCTCGCGGGCATCGCGATGCTCGGCCACGGCCTGGGCATCTGGATCCTCGCGCTCTCCACGAGCGTCCCGGCAGTGGTCGCCGCGATAGCCCTGCACGGCGTGGCGTGGGGGATGCGCGGGCCGCTGATGATGGCGCTGCGCGCGGACTACTTCGGGCTGCGGCAGCTCGGCAAAATCTCCGGGTGGTCGAACATCATCACGGCCACCGGCAGCATCATCGGGCCGATCTACGCGGGCGGCATGTACAACGCCCGGGGGGACTACACCTTCGCGTTCATCTCGCTCGGGACCGTGACCATCGTGGGCTCGCTGACGTTCTTCCTCGCCCGCCGCCCCCCGCTCCCCGCGCGTGCCCGCGCCGCCCGCGCCGGCTAGCTACCGGGCGATGCCGTTCGCGGCCTGCGCGTCGCCCTGCTCGACCAGGCGCGAGGCGACTGCCGCGATGAGGCTCCCCATCGCCGTCTCCGACCAGAACCAGCGCTGCAGCTCGTCGTCCCTGTCGTTGGGACGCTGGGAGAAACGCGCCTCCATGAAGAACGCCTTCAGGTCATCGCTGGCGAGACGGACGAACCGCGCGGGCGGCACGTCCTCCGGCGCCAGGTCGACGAACGCGGTATCGTCGCCGGACGCGAACGCCTGCATGGCGCGCACCAGCCCGCGGAACCGCCGCTGCGGCACCCCGCTCAGCCCCACCATCGTACGGCCCTCGTGTTCGTCCACCCAGCGCTCGTAGTAGCCGCGCAGCGCCGTAACCTCGTCGGCGGGGTCGCCGTCGCGGTTCGCCGCGTCGGTCTGCGCGACGCTCGCCTGCAGCAGCACCGGCGGCGCGTCGGCGTCCTCCGGGAACTCGGCAAGCACTGGGGTGGCGTTCTCCGACAGCAGGCGGAGCGCGGCGGAGAGCACCTTCTGCTGGAACGGCGGGTCGTCCGGGTTGCCCAGCGCGAACCCGAACGGGAACGGCACCCAGAGCGTCCGTGGCGGCTTCACCCGCTGGGCATGCTCCTTGACGAGCGCGATGGTGACCGTAGGCAGGCCGGTCTCCTCGATGGCGCGTGCGAGCACACTGACCGTGTGCGTGCAGTTCGGTCAGGTCGGCGTGAGGAAGGCCGCGTCGGCGCCCTCCTCCAGCAGCAGACGCCCGACCTCCGGCCCGGTCTCCTCCTCGATGCGGCGGGGGCTCCGCTGCGCCCCCATGAACGAGTAATAGTTCTCCGTAACCGAGCCTATCTCCCCGCGTTCCACCATCTCCCGCAGCCGGTCCATGGGGAAGGTGACGTTCACGTCCCGCATGATGCCCGTACGGTCGAACCCGATGCTCATGTGGCTCTGGATGATGCCCGGGACAGGCGTGGAGGACGGGATGATGCGGTACGTCTGGTCGCCGCTGGAGAACGGCGTGTCATCGCGCAGATGCAGGCCCGCTGTCGTGACGAGCGCGACCTTCGCCTCGGTCAGCGGTCTGGTCATCACCGTGCACGGCGAGTCGTCATGGTCGAAGGCGGGGAAGTTCAGCATCCCCTGCCGTGTGAGTTCGGGCAGGTCCTCGAGTCTCGGCATCGGCTACTCCTCGTCGTCCAGATCGTCCGTGGACGAGCGCGACTGCTTACGGCTGCCGCGACGGCGCTTCTCCGCCAGCCGCTGCTCCACGGACGCCAGCGACGGGCGCGTGGCCCGGCGTTGGCGCGGAGGGTCGGCGGCGTTGCGCAGGATGCCCACGAGCCGCTCGACGGCGTCGTCGCGGTTGCGCTCCTGGCTGCGGTAACGCTGCGCCTTGATGATGAGCACGCCGTTCGGAGTGAGCCTGCGCCCGGCGGCGCTTCGCAGACGGCGCTTCACCTCCTCCGGCAGCGACGGCGAGGAGGCGGCGTCGAAGTGCAGGTGCGCGGCGGTCGCCACCTTGTTCACGTTCTGCCCGCCCGGCCCCGCGGACGTGACGTAGTGGAACTCCAGCTCGTGCTCGGCCAGGCTGATGTCGTCGGTGATAGGAATCATGTCCTCATGGTAACGCCTGCCCCCGCCGCGTTGACAGACCCCCGGCTGCTGCTATGCTCGCCTGACACCCAACACCATCCGAGGAGTGAGCATGGCGCGCAGCAGCAACAGCATCCGGTTCGGACTCAACCCGCGAGGACTGCCTTACGACCGCGTCGTTGCGGTGGCGAAGGCCGCCGAAGCCGCCGGTTTCCAGAACATCTCGTTCAGCGACAGGCCGCCCGAAAACAACCTTGAAGGCTGGACGCTGGCAACCGCGGTGGCGCTGCAGACGGACCGCATCCGCGTCACGCACTCAACGCTCAACGTTCCCTTCCGCAATCCGGCGCTGCTCTCGAAGATGGCCGCCGCGCTCGACCACATCACCGGCGGCGACCGGCTCATCCTCACGCTGGGAGCAGGCACCCAGGAGAACCACTTCACCACTTACGGCATCGAGTTCGGCTCGCCCGGCGAACGCGTGGACGGACTGATCGACACCATCGAGATCCTGCGGGGCACCTGGGGGAACGAGCAGTTCACCTACGCCGGCAAGCGCTACAGTGTCGACGGCGCCGCCGTCACTCCGACGCCCGTCAACGGCACGGTCCCCATCTTCATCGGCGCCGCCCTCCCCCGCATGCTCCGCCTGACCGGACGCACCGCCGATGGCTGGATACGCAACGGCGGCTGGCCAGCCGACCTCGAAGCCTACCAAGGGCAACTCGACACGCTCGAGGAGGCCGCCGGTGCGGCGGGGCGCGACCCCGGCGCCATCCACCGTGTGGTGAACTGCAACGCTTACGTCGGCGACGAGGACCCGGCCACGAAACTCGCCACGGTGTTCGGCAACCCGGGCGGACTGATGGGAACGGCGGAGCAGGTGCTGCACACCGTGGAGCAGTACCGCGAGGCCGGCGTGGACACGTTCCACGTCCAGTTCCAGAACGACATCATCGACGAGCAGATAGCGGCGTTCGGTGAGTTGGTCATCGCCCGGGCAAGCTGAGCGGGCTCTACGACTTGCGCAATGCCCGGCCAGGGAACGCCCCGGTGTGCCGCCCCAGCTCCCAGACGAGCCTGCCGTTGACGAACACGTACTCGATACCCGTCGCCAGTTGTTTCGGCGACTCGAACGTTGCCTGCGCGCGCACGCGCTCCGGGTCGAACACCACCACGTCCGCCTTCGCCCCGTCGCGCAGCACACCGCGGTCGCTCAATCCAAGCCTCCGTGCCGGAGCGCCGGTCATCTTGTGCACGGCGTCCTCGAGGCGAAGCGTCCCTTCCTCCACCGCCTGCCCCAGGAGATACGGGAACGTACCGTAGGTGCGCGGGTTCGGCATGTCGCCGGTCATCAGACCGTCGCTGCCCACCATCTGCGCCGGGTGCGCCATGATGGTGCGTACGTTGTCCGGGTTGCCGGTGCGGGCGACGAACGCCACTTCGAGCCGTTCCTCGATGAGCAGGTCGCAGATCGTGTCGACCATCCGCTTGCCCTGCGCGTCCGCCATGTCCTGCAGCGAGCGCCCCTCCCACTCCTTGTTCTTGTCCGAGCCGACGTGCGCGAACATGTAGTCCGCCAGCGAACCACCCCACTGGGGGTAAACGCCGTCGGCTATCCGGTCGCGCACGTCCTTGTCGGCGATGCGCTGCAGCAGCATCTCGGGGCCGCCCTCGTGTACCCACGGCGGGATGAGCGACAACAGGATCGTGCTCGCTGCGGGGTACGGGTATTGGTCGAACGTCACGTCGACGCCGGCCGAGCGCGACTCGTCAACGAGGCCCACCATCCGCTCGCCCATGCCGGGGACCGGGTTGTGGTAGTGCGATATCTGCACCGGTGTGCCCGCTCCTCTCCCTACAGCGACCGCCTCGCGGAACGGGTCCAGCAGTCCGTCGCCGAGTGCGTAGCGGCTGTGGGTGACGTAGATGCCGCCGTATGGGGCAACAGCCCGCGCGATCTCGGTCAGTTCATGGGTATCGCTATAGATGTTCGGCACGTAGGTGAGGCCGGTGGAGAACCCGAACGCCCCGTCGCGCATCCCCTGCTCAACCAGCTCGCGCATCCGGGCCAGTTCAGCTTCCGTCGGCAGGCGGTTCGCCCAACCCATAGCCTCGATGCGCAGCGCGGCGTGCGGCACGAAGTAGACGACGTTGCACGACGACGTACCCTCAAACAGGTCAAGGAATGACGCGACGGACGTCCACTCGACGCCGTCGGGCGGGCGGCCATTCACCGCTGCGAGATAGTCCACGAGGTGCTGCCGGTTCACCGGCGAGATGGGAGCATAGGAGAGGCCGTCCTGCCCCAGTGCCTCGGTCGTCACGCCCTGGCTCACCTTCGGTTCATGGCGCGGCGACGTGAGCAGCGCGAAGTCCGAGTGGGAGTGCATGTCGATGAAGCCGGGACAGACCGCCATTCCGGACGCATCTATCGTGCGCCCCGCCTCTACCCTGGACACATCGCCTTCCAGGACCGTGACGGTGTCGTCCTCGATGCCAACCGCGGCGCGGAACCACGCACGCCCGGCGCCATCGATCACCTTTCCGTTGACGATGAGCGTGTCGAACATCCAGGCCTCCGGGCTACGTGTTCATGGCGATGCCTGCGAACCCTTGCTCAGTCAGCCGGATGGCTACGGCTCGCCGCCTGCGACACCTGCACGGCGCGCTGCGCCATGACAGCCTCCGCCAACGTGTGGAACCTGCCGGACACCACCTTGAGCACCTGGCTGAGCAGTCGGTAGCCGATGTGGGGGTTGCGGACGGAGAGGTCTGCGAGTTGCGAGCCCTCGAACCGCGCCAGGGACACATCCGAGACACAGACGGCGGTGAGCGAGTAGACGTACGGCTCCACCAACGCCGACCAGCCGAAGACCTGTCCCGCCTTGGCCGTCGAGACCTTGCGGTGGGGAGTGTCGATGCCCCACCACTCGGGGACGCTCATATGCAATTCGACCTCTCCTTCGAGTGCAACGTAGAGATGCTGGGCATAGTCCCCGCTTTTGAAGAGTTCACTGCCCGCTTCTGCGGTGATGATGGTGGCCAGGTCCTTGAAACGGTCGATATCGAGGGGGCTGAACCCCTTCAGCAATTCACTCTGGGCTAACGCTCGCTCCAACTCGGTCCTCCCACGTGCCGGATCGTGCCGGCACCGGCCAAGGGTCATGCCGCACGCTAGCGTAGCAGATGCAGCCTTCTCTCAAATATGGGTTCACCGCGACATATCGAGCACGATATTCCCTATCGCAGTGTTGCCCTCCTGCAGTTCATGCGCCGCGGCGATTTCGTCCAGCGGCATGACAGCCGCGATGGGATGCGTA
The DNA here is from genome assembly GCA_034423175.1 of Dehalococcoidia bacterium. Lineage (GTDB taxonomy): Bacteria > Chloroflexota > Dehalococcoidia > Lucifugimonadales > Australimonadaceae > Bin16. The sequence goes on along the minus strand of DAOUJA010000062.1, from coordinate 19,192 downwards.
AGCGCCCCGTCGGCGGTTGCCTTTGCGATGTCTTCCACAGCCTGCTGCTTGGCCCCCTCCGGCTCCGAGTAGACAAGCACGAAGTGCACCGTGGCGTTCTTCCGCGAGAACGCCTGGTACTCCACCGCAGGCTCGCGGTCGCCTGTGGAGGCGTAACAGCCAATTGCGCCGTTCAGCCGGAGCGCCCGCTTGCTGGCAGCCAGGTTCCCGCCGAAGTCCACCTCGACGATGCGGTCGACGCCTTCGCCACCCGTGAGCTCCAGTACACGCTCACCCACGTCCTCAGTGCGGTAGTTGACTATGTGATCGGCGCCGGCGCGCAGCGCGTGTCCGGCCTTCTCGTCAGAGCTCACCGTCGCAATGACCTTGGCGCCTCCCCACCTGGCGAGCTGGACCGCGCAGTGCCCCACAGCCCCCGCGCCGCCGGTCACGAGGACAGTCATGCCGTTGACCGGCCCGCTCGCGAAGAGGCAGCGGTGCGCCGTCATCGCCGGTATGCCGATGCAGGCGCCCTCCTGGAACGTGACGCTCTTCGGAAGCGCCGGAGCGTGATCGGCCGGCAGCGCGATGAACTCCGCGGCAGTGCCGAACGGACGCTGCCACTGTCCCTCGAACAGCCAGACGCGCTCGCCGACGCGGGAAGGGTCCACGCCCTCGCCGACCGCCTCGATGACCCCCGCGCCGTCGCTGTGGGGGATGATGCGTGGGAACGGCATCTGCGGCCCGCGCGAGCCGGTGCGCGACTTCCAGTCGGACGGGTTCACGCCTGAAGCATGGACCCGCACGAGCACGTCGCCGGGGCCCGGCTCGGGGTCCGGCATCTCGCCAACGCGGAAGACGTCCCGCGCCGGACCGTACCGCTCGTACCATGCCGATCTCATAGTGCCGCCCGCCTCCTAGATGTTGCACTCGACGTCGAACTCGGCGCAGACACCCCTGAACCACTCCACCACGTCCCGGTGCAGCGGGATCCCGCGCACGGAGCGCTCCTCCAGCGCGTCCCACTCCGGGTCACCGGCGACCATCACACGGTCGTGGCCCGCCGCCGGAGGAGTCGCCTTCAACTCGCGGATGAAGTCGTCCATCCGCCCCTTGAATTCGGCCACGTCGCTGAACGCGTCGACGTTGTAGGCCGCAACGTAGTGGCGGTAGTTCTGACGTCCCGCGCGCATGCCGTAGTCCGAGCCCGCGAGCACTGAGCAGAGTATCTCGACCGCCACCGCAAGGCCGTAGCCCTTGTGGGAGCCGGAGTCGCGGTTGGTGCCAAGGGGCAGCAGGATGTAGTCGTCCGGCACGGGCGCAGGTTCCATGACCGGTGTGCCGTCCTCCGACGCGATGGTCCCGGGCGGCAGCAGCGTCCCCATGCGGCGAGCGTTTCGCACCTTGTTGACGGGCACCACGCTCGTGGCCATGTCGAAAACCCACGGCCGCTCTTCCAGAGTGGGCGCGGCGATGGCGATGGGGTTCGTGCCGAGGCGCGGCGCGCGCCCGAACGTCGGAGCGACATCCGGGCCGGTCGCCGTCATGCAGACGCCGATCATGTCGTGCGGGAGTGCGAGCATCGCGTGGTAAGCCGCCATGCCGATATGCCCGCCGTTGAACATGGTGACCACGCCGATGCCCGTGTTGCGCGCCTTCTCGATGGCGATCTCCATGGCCTTCGGGGCGATGATGACGCCGAGCGCCCGGTCACAGTCGATGTTGGCAGAACCTGCGCGCTCCCGCACGATACGCCACTGGGGGTCGACCTTCTGCATGCCGTTCTGGTAGCGCTCCAGGTAGACCTTCAGCATGTTGGAGATGCCGTGGCTGTCTACGCCGCGCAGGTCGGCGGTGACGAGCACGTCCGCAGCGAGCGCAGCATCGGCCTCGCCGAGCCCCACCTTCCTGAACAGCGCCTCGGTAGACCCGCGTAGCGGCGTAGCCGACACGCGAATCGCATCCTCCTCCCGGATATGGAAGCTCTGGGTCATGCCTGGGCCTCCAGCGCGGCAAGTCCCGCTGACGCTACTGCTTCGTCCTCGGCCGGGCGTGCGCCGCTGACGCCTATCGCGCCGACCATCGTCCCGTCCGGCCTGCGGACAGGGAGCGCCCCCTGCCACGGAATGAGCCGCCCGTTCTCCATCATGGAGAGGGCGCGGACGACGGGCTGGTCCCACCGATCAGCCAGGTCGCCGCTGGGCATGTCCCAAGCGGCCGACGCGGCAGCCTTGCCCTGGGAGATGGGGACGCTGCGCCAGAGCGCGCCATCCATGCGGTGGAGCGCGACGAGGTCTCCGCGGGGATCGAGTACGGCGATGCTGACGCGAACGCCGAGTTCCTCAGCCTTCGCGCGGCCCACCTCCAGCATGCGTACGGCCTCGTCCAGTCGCAACGGTTCCATCGGGTGCTCCTCGCTCGAGTATGGAGGCGAGGATAGCGCATTACGCAGGCAGGCGGCAGGAATCAGGAAGACAGGAGGGACCAGAGGAAACGGGGGAGGGGTGGTACGGACGCCGCAGTTGGTGTATAAGGGCCGCACCTGCGTTAAATGAGGTGTCCTGAGCAACTGGGGCGCCCGAGATCGCCGTTCGGAGTCGGTCCCCCAGTCCCCCGGGACCACCTCGTCCTGCGGCTCACTCAAACCACAGTCACTCAGGACGCAGGTAATGTTAGACAGCGCTTTAAAGCCCTGTCAAGCGTTTTCAAGCGATTTTCAGCGCATTTCCTTCTTCGCTCTCATGTTGATACTTGGGTAGCCGTTTCAGGAGTGTCAGTATCAATAACAGGCTCTCTCTTCTCTGGGTGCCAAGCCCCCTGCCCCACCCTGCAGCCTGTTCCCTGCGTGGCCGAGCGGTCGCTCTGGATCCTTCCAGCCTGCGCCGGGATCACCGCCTCCGGCCTACTCGCCGAGGCCGAGGCGCTCCGGAGTCTGTCCGTCCAGGCCCGGCATGACATAGGGCGGTCGGCGCTCCGCGGTGACGGAGACGTTCGGGTCCTCGAGGTCGACTCCCATGAACACCAGCCGGCGTGTTGCGATGTGCTCGACGCCTCCGCTGCCGAGCACGCGGAACGGGCGGTCATGGCCGGGATAGATGACCTCCGCCTCTTCCAGCACGCGCTCGATGCTCCGCCGTGACGCTTCCTCGCTCCAGAAGACGTTGGCGTTGATCTTCGTCACGGCGACCTGCGCGTTCGCCACGCCGTCGCCCGTTATCGCAACCGGCCCCTCGGACGTATCGACGATGAGGGCCATCGTCCCGGCGGAATGTCCGGGCGTGTGAAGGATGCGCACGCCAGGCTCGATCTCGTAGCCGTCCTCCACTTCCTTGAGGTTGGGGATGGTGTCGAGCATCGCGCTCGTCCAGAGCGGCGTCGCCCAGTCATTGGGATGGGGGTTGCGGGCGTACCGGCGCTCCCACTCGTGGATCAGCACCTCGGCGGAGTCGAGCACGTCGTAGTTCTGGGCGTGGTCCCAGTGGGAATGGGTCATAACCGCGACGTCGATGTCGGACGGGCCCAGGCCGCGCTCGGCGAGCGCCTCGAGCAGCGCACGCCTCCTGCCGACGTGGCCCGTGTCCACGACGATGTTGTGGTCGCCGCGCACGAGGAGCGTGCTGCAGTAGCCGATGGAACCGTAGTTGGTGGCGATGGACTCTCCGTGGAGCAGGACCTCAACGGTCGGCATGGTGTCTCCTTCTGTGCGCAGTATGTTCCCTGCACAGGTGCAACATTCAGCAACATTCGGCAACACCTCACTCGTTGCCGGATGTGGCCAAGGCTCCGGCCTCCGGTATTGAGACAGGGCGCATGGTAGGCGCAGCCAGCGCAACCGGGCAAGGGGCGGATGACGCGCGCCGGCCCTCACCCACCATCAGCGGTTCACCCTCACCCCGACCCCTCTCCCACCGGGAGAGGGAAACGGCCAGAAGCCCTGAGAGACCCCTCCGCTGCGCTCGGAATGACGGCGTTCTGGCGTGTGCTAGGCTCACGCTATGCAGTTACGGAACGTGGAACGAGGCCTGACCTACGCCGACATCGCCTTCATCCACGAGGCGCTGGCGGCGGACGCGCCCGGAGAAGACGAACTCCCGCAGTTGCTGGCGGACGAGGAGCGCCGCGCGGAGGTCCTCGGAAGTCAACGGCTCTTTGAGGCGCTGCTGCCGCACGACGGCTCGCTTGCGCCGGTCTCGCCACGGCTCTTCTTCGAAGCGCTGCTGCGTCGCGCGGTCGAGGAGTTACAGGGCGCGCAGCACACGTTCGAGCGCACCGGCTCGGTTTCCGGTGAGCGCGTGCCCGTGTTCGACGCGGCAGAGGTGGCTGCATTCGCTGCGCAGCCCCGCATCCTCCACTACCTGGCATCCGTGCTTGCGTCGTTCACGAAGGTACACAGCCACACGGAGCGCGTCTGGGTGCGGCGCGGCGTCGTACGCAAGGTGCGCTACAGCGACCTCGACGTGCACTCGATGCTCCGGCTGATCCAGCAGACCGAGGAGCACGAGCGCCTGCCACTCTACCGCCGCACCGGCGACCTCTGCCTGCTCATCCTGGGCATCTTCCCGGACTTCGCCGCGACGGCGCACCGCTATCCGGGCTCGGGAGCGCTGCGGGCGCAGTCGTCGTACCGGCGCAGGTTGAGCACGGAGGAATATGAGACCGTAGCCGCGGAGATGTACAACCACGCGGCGCGGTACGACACAGGCGAGGCAGCGAGTGTCCACCGAGCGCTCGGCGAGCGCATCGCTGACGCGAAGAAGCCGCTCAACTTCATGGCTGAGCACTACCTGGGGTTCCGGCGGGACCGGCTGTTCGGGATGGGGGAGTGAGGGAGGAGGTACCATCCCGATGGTATGATACAAACTGATTGACGCTTCCATGGCGCAACCTGTATCGTGAAGCCGTGCGGTACGCGCGCACGGCAACACTTAGGAAGGGAAGCAAAGAGCGATGAGTACCGAGAGCGTTCCTGCTTACTTCGCCGACTTCAAAGAAGAGAACGCAAGGCAGCACGGCGAACTGAGCACCAAGATCGAGCAGGTCAAGGGTGACCTGGAGGTGAAGATCGAGCAGGTCAAGGGTGACCTGGAGGTGAAGATCGAACAGGTCAGGGGCGATCTGGAGGTGAAGATCGAACAGGTCAGGGGCGATCTGGGCATGCGGATAGAGCACTCAGAAGCCGGTTTGCTCCTCCGGATGGAGCGCATGCAGGCCACGCTCATCAAGTGGGTAGTAGCAACGATGCTCGGCGGCATCACCGCCGTCAGCGGCCTGATGTTCACCCTCGCTTACTTCATGCAGTCGGCGTAGGTCGGCGAGAATCCTCGCTCACCATCACCTCCCGCTTGCCCTCGCCCAACGCGCGGGCGTACAGTTCGCCCAACTGGAACGGATGACGCAGACGGAGGCGCCCTATGGCAGTGATCGACGCTGACGCACACGTGGTGGAGTCGGAGCGGACGTGGGACTTCATACCGGAAGAGTTGCAATACCTCCGCCCCATCGTTCTGCTGCCCAAGGAGGGCTACAAGTCTCCCTCGCCTGAGTTCTGGTACATAGACGGCCGGGCCTTCAGCAAGGGCGTCAACGTCGGGCTCGACACCGACGAGGCTACGCGAGAGGCAAGCGACATCGCCAGGCGCCTCGCCCACATGGACGAGCTCGGCGTGGATACGCACGTCCTCTACCCCAGCATCTTCCTGCGCCCGCTGGCGACCCACCCGGAAGTGGACCTCGCACTTGCGCAGGGCTACAACCGCTGGCTGGCCGACATCCACCGGCAGGGCGGCGGACGGCTCCGCTGGGCCGTCGTGCTCCCCACGATGTCGCTCCAGGAGTCCATCGAGGAGATGAACTTCGGCAAAGAGAACGGAGCGTGCGCCGTGTTCATGCGCGGCATCGAGGGCCCGCACCGGCTGAGTGACCCGTACATGACTCCGCTCTGGGAGGAGGCGCAGCGGCTGGACCTGCCGGTGTGTATCCACGCCGCGACCGGCAACTTCGCATTCTTCGACTACTTCGGGCGCGACGCCGGTTTCTCCACGTTCAAGCTCTCCGGTGTGGGCGCATTCCACGACATCATCATGAAGGACATGCACCTGCGCTTCCCCGACCTGCGCTGGGGGTTCGTCGAGTTAAGCGCGTCATGGGTGCCATATGCCATGAACGACCTCTCGCTGCGGTTCGAGAAGCGCGGCAAGGCGTGGCCGGGCCGTGAACTGCTGACGGAGCGCAACATCTGGGTCGCCGTGCAGACCGCCGACGACATCGACTACATCATCGACTGCGCGGGCGAGGACAACCTCGTGCTCGGCACGGACTACGGGCACAACGACACCTCGACCGAGCTGCACGCGCTCCGCAATCTGCGCGAGAACGGCGGCCTCGGCGACGAGGTTGCGGACAAGATCCTGGACCACAACCCCACGAAGCTCTACGCGCTATAGCGCCCTACCCGCCGACCAGCGCGATCTTCCGCCCTCCCAGCGGTTGGAGCGGCCTGTTGTTCGGCCCACCGCTGAGCAACCGCAGTGCGTCCACTTGATCCGGCGACACCGTTGCGGCGTCGCGCATCACCACCCATTCGACCGGCTCCTGGCACGGCGGAGTCGTCTTCGAGCCGGTGTAGTAGTAGAACGCGGCGGAGCGGGGTGTGAAGGCTGCGGCGCCGTTGGTGAAGTCCGATACGTCTCGCGAAGCCGTATCGAGCATCGACTGCAGGATGGGACTCGGAGCGCCGAGCCGGTAGAGGACGCCGACCACGAGGGCACTCCCGGACGCCTCCTCGTGCACGATGTGCAGTTCAGCAGCGAACTCCTCGCCATCGACCCAGTGCTCTGCGGGAGAGTGCATATGGGCTGACAGCAACTCGTAGCGCCGTCCTGCGAGTGTAACGCCGCTGCCGGGAGCGAACTCCACGACCACGGAGCCGCGCACGAGCGCAGCGCCGCTCACTGCTCCGTCGTACGAGAACGCCAACGCAGGGGCAGCAGCGCGTTCATAGCCGGTGATGTCGATGGGCGACTGTTGAACGCCCTCCCCACACGGAGCGTAGTCAGGCGAGAGCGACGCCCAGTGCTCCGGACCGGTCGGCCCGGCGTAACCCCACTCCATACCGCTCAGCTCAGGTACTTGGCGATAACCTCGTCCAGCGGCAGCACCTCGCTGTGGAGGACGTTGCGGATGGTTCGGAGCGCGTACTCTTTCACTTCCGGCGGCTCGCTCTCCCGGTGCACCATCGTGCAGTCCTCCACCACCACGACCTTGTACCGCAGCTGGAAGGCGTCGGCGGAAGTCCACATGACCGTGTTGTCGGTGGACGCTCCGGCGATGATGACGGTGTCACGCTGCATCGTGCGGAGGACGTAGTCCAGGTCGTTGTGCGAGAAGCCGCTGAGGTAACGCTTGTAAACGAGGGTGTCTTTATCGACCGGCTGCAGTTCGGGGATGACCTCGAGCGCCTCGGTGCCTTCCTTCATGGACACGCGGGACCAGTCGCCGAGGTTGTCGCTCTCGCGCCGCATCGAGTTGACGTGGATGACGGGCACGTCCGCGGCGTAGGCGGCGTCCTTCAGCCGCCGCACGTTCGCCACCATCTCGTAGCCGTACGAGCCGGGCGCCCAGCCGTAGCCCTTCGCCATGTCCAGGATGATCAGTGCGATGTTCATCGTTCCTCCTTTATCTCTATCCGGCCGCTTCCTTGAAGCGGCGCAGAGCGTCGATGTGCTCGTTCGCCGACTCGAAGCCCGCGTGCAGCGTATTGAAGGAGACGTGCGTCGCGCCCCACGCCTGCCACGTTTCGCAATCGCGCAGCGCGCCGTCGATGCCGCCGCGGGACACGGCGACCCGCGCGTCGACGCCGACGTCGCCCTGCGAGCGTCCCGCCTCAGCGACGAAGGTGCGGAAAGCTTCGATCCGTTCCCTGCCCGCGTCGTTGGCCTGCAACTGCGGGAACCACCCGTCGCCGAGTCGGGCGATGCGGCGCAGCACGCCGTCCGAGCGCCCACCACCGAACCAGACCGGGATGGGCCGCTGCACCGGTAACGGGTTGATGCCCGCGCCGGGAACGCTGTGCCAGCGGCCCCGGAAGTCGACGATCTCGTTCGTCCAGAGCGCGCGCAGCAGCTCCACCTGCTCCTCGGAGCGCTTGCCGCGATCATGGAAGTTCTCGTTCAGCGCCTCGTACTCGACGTCATTCCAGCCGATGCCGACCCCGAGGCGGAGTCGTCCGCCGCTGAGCACGTCCACCTGCGCGGCCTGCTTGGCGAGAAGCGCCGTCTGGCGCTGCGGCAGGATGATGACGGCGGTGACGAGCTCGATGCGGCTGGTGAGCGCGGCAAGGTAGCCGAACGTTACCATCGGCTCATGGAAGGTGTCCCGGTGCGAGTACGGGCCCTGCCAGTCCGGCCTGCGGGCGGTGTCCGCGCCAAGCACGTGGTCGTAGAAGATGAGGTGCGCGTACCCGAGGTCCTCGGCTGCCTCGGCGAACCCCCGCACCGCGCCCGGGTCCTCGCCTATCTCGTTCTGTGGGAAGACAACGCCCAGCTGCATGTGTGCTCCTGTGTGGACTACGACGTCAGAAACTCTAACACCACCTCGTTGAACCGGTCCGCGGCCTGCTGCGGCAGCATGTGGCTGACGCCTTCGAAGGGCACGAGTCGGGCGCCAGGAATAGCAGCGGCGGTCTGCTCGCCCATCTCGAACGCGTTGGTCTGGTCGGCGGTCCCCCAACACACCAGCGTTGGCGCCTTGATGTGGGGCATCCGTCGCAGGGTGTTGTACCGGATGCGTGTGTCCGGGTTGGTCATGTGCCGCATCACTGCAGCGAAGGCCTCCCCGTGGCCCGGCAGGGAGTTCTTGCGGATGTAGGCCGCGGCCACCTCATCGATGTCCACCGTGCCCTGGGGAAACCGGTTCGAGAATTGCTCCTTGATCTGCTCCTCGGACGGCACCTTGAACTCGACCATGTTCTGCAGAGGGCGCGTCGCGGTCCCGCCGCCCGCCACGTTCACGACCTTGTTGACGCGCTCCGGGCTCTCGTACGACAGCAGCGTGACGATCCATCCGCCCATCGAGTGCCCCACGAAATTCGCTCTCTCGATGCCCAGCAGGTCCATGAACTCGCGGACGTGGTCGACGAGATAGGCGAAAGAGAACTCCTGCTGAAAGACGTCACCCACACCCCAGTTCAGGCAGTCGATGGCATAGACGTGGAGCTTCTCAGAGAGTGGGCCTATATTGCGGACCCATGACTCGCAGCCGCTCGTCCACCCGGCGCCGTGGATGAGGATCGTAGGGTAGCCTGCACCGGCTTCCCAGTACCGGGTCTTCCCGTGGACCATCTCGACGTAGCTCTCAGTCCAGACTCTCGCAGTGGTAGCCATTTGCACTCCTTGAACAGCTCTCAGACGAGCCGGTGAGGCCCTCGATTCGACTGTCGCTCCGTAGCTCGCAGAGGCCCTCTTCAGCAGCCGCGAGCCGACGTGCCAACTAGCTTAGCCTGCTCCGTTCTCCGGGTCGAGGAGGGCTCGCGCGCACAAGCGGCCCCGGCGCTTCGCCATCTACTACGCCGCTACCGACCGGCGGATCCCCGTCGTCGCGCTCCGCCGGACCTGGCGCGAAGACCACCAGGTCGGAAGCTAACCGTTCCGCCCGAAGACCCCGCTTCCCGCCTTCATGGACCGCGTCGCTTCGGCGGTTGCGTCCGAAATGAGCTCGCCGGCGCGGGCCGAAGCCTCGTCCAGGGTCATCGGAGCGCTCAGGATGGACACGACCGCATCTATGCCCTCCGCGTGAACGTCCTCGAACCCTCTGCCCAGGGAACCGCAGACGGCCAGCACCGGAATGTTCCATCGTTTCGCTCGCCGCGCGACCCCAACCGGGGCCTTGTTGTAGACCGTCTGAAAGTCCACCTGGCCCTCTCCGGTGATCACGAGGTCGGCCCCCTTCAGCTTTTCATCCAGCCCGACGTGGTCCAGTACGATGTCCACGCCCGGCCGCAGTGCGCCTCCGAGGAAGGCCATCATCCCTCCGCCAAGCCCGCCGGCGGCGCCCGAGCCGGGAACGGCCTCGATGCTCGTCCCTATGGTGCGTTCAACGACTTCAGCGAAGTTCTTCAGGGCGGCGTCCAATCGCTCGACCATATCGGGCGTCGCCCCTTTCTGCGGGCCGTATACCGCCGAAGCGCCCTCGGGGCCGGTGAGCGGGTTCGATACGTCGCACGCCACCGAGAACCGGGCATCGAGCGCTCTTTCGTCCAGCCCCGACATGTCTATCGTACGGAGATTGGCGAGCGCCGCTCCTCCCGGCGGAAGCTCCTTCCCTGCCTCATCGAGCAACCGTACTCCCAAGGCCTGGGCCATCCCCGCCCCGGCGTCGTTCGTTGCGCTGCCGCCGATGCCCACGATGAAGCTGCGGAAACCCGCGTCGAGCGCCTCGCGGACCATCTCCCCGAGCCCATACGTGGTTGCGTGCAGCGGGTCGCGTTCATCGAGCGAGAGCAGTGCGAGGCCGGAGGTGCGGGCCATCTCGATCACGGCAGTCTGACCGTCGCCGAGCGCGCCCCACTCCGCGGTAATCGGCTTGCCGATGGGGCCGGTCACCGTTGTGGTACGGATATCGCCGCCCGTCGAGTCGACGAGGGTCTCGAGCGTGCCGTCGCCGCCGTCCGCCACCGGCACGAGGACGGTCTGTGCGTTCGGCACGACCCGGAGCACGCCTTCTTCCATGGCCCTGGCGGCATCGAGCGCTGAGATGCTTCCCTTGAAGCCCTGCGGTGCAATCACAACTCTCATCGCTTGCTCACGTATACGGGTGGTCCAGGGAATGATAACGGGCGTGGCGCGCGCCGACAGGCCCGTCTCCCCGGAGTCTCCAGCACACCCACGGAGTAAGGTGAGTGAACATGGGTCCAGTGGACGTATAGTTGACCGCAGGCGATGCATCAGGCAAGGAGGCATCACGCATGAACACGCAGATCAAGCATCTGGCAATCCAGAGTGACATCTGGGACAAGCTCTACGGGTTCTACTCCGAGTTGTTCCACATGACGAGCTTCAGCCCGGACAACCAGGGGGCAGTCACCGACGGCAACATCGGTCTGAACTTCAACCAGCGTTCTCCGGGCAGGCAGGCCGGGTTGGACCACTGGGGCTTCGACGTGGACGATCTGGACGCAGTGAAGGTGCGACTGGAGGAGTCCTACCCGACGGTGGAGCTGCTGCGCAGACCACCCACCCGGCCATACGCGACCCTCGGTTCCCACGACACAGACGGCAACTACTTCGACCTCTCCACGAAGAAGCAGGCCAACCGGACGGGGGTATACGCCGAGCAACAGGTGGTCGAGCGGCGTCCCCGGCATATCAACCACGTCCTCCTGAGGACGATGAACGCTTCTGCGCTCGCGAGGTTCTACATGGACGTTTACGAGTTGGGTTGGGCGAAGGAGCCGACCGACGGGCCTGCCTATCACCTGACAGACGGAACGACCACGTTCGTGATCACCCAATGGCGGATCAACGACTTCGAAGGCGGCGGCATCGCCCGCCCTGCACTCGATCACATCGGCTTCAGGGTCGAGAGCCTCGAGACATTCAAGGAAGACCTTGCAGCGTTGGAGGAAGAACACCCTCAGTTCGCGCCGAAGGCGTGGCGGGCTTCACCCGAGCAGGAAGCTCGTCTCGGCCTGCTGCGCAGATGCGAGTACGGCACCCTCCAACTCTGGGACCCCCAGGGGGTGCTTGTCGACGTGTCAGAGGCGGCGTGAGGATCAGCTCCACTCGATGGAGATCACGCAAGAGTTTGACAAGGAGAACGTGGCTGCCTAGTATCGTCTCGTTGGCTCCAGCGAGACGATATCCACCACGTATCGGATTCTCTCTTGCGAGTCGCGCGTATACAAATGGGGAGGCATGACGACATGCTCCATCACCGCAGATACATCGGCACTTTCTTCGCAGCGGCTGTGCTCGCCATCTCGGTCGGAGCGTGCGGCGGCGACCCTACCGCTACTCCTGTCCCCACACCTACGGCTATGCCAGAGGGCGAGTCTGCAGCGCCCGCGACGCCAACGCCAGTCGAGGCAGCCCCGGCTCCGGTCGAGGCAGCCGCGACTCCAACGCCGGCGCCCGCCTCAGGGTCTGGCCAACCAGCGCCAACGCCTACCCCGGCCCCGCCGACCCCGACCCCTGCGCCCACGGCGACCCCGGCTTTCGACGTCAACGCGCACTTCGAAGGCCAGACCATTCGCCTTATCGTCGGCTCTCAGCCCGGCGGAGGCACCGACGCAAGCGCGCGGTGGATCGCTCGTGGTCTCGGTGAGTTCTTCCCGGGCAACCCACGGTTCGTCGTGTCCAACCTGCCGTCAGTCGCAGCGATGAACGCCGTTTGGGGGGCTGATCCGGACGGGTTGATGTTCACGGAACTTGCCCAGGGCTATTTCCCCACGCAGTTGGAGCGAGTGGCAAACTACGACCTGTCCAAGGTCAGGGTTATCGGGAACACCGCCCTCCGGACGAGCGTGATGAGCATTGCAAACCATGCCCCCTACCTCACGCTCGAGGAGGCAACCGGTGCATCCGGCGACCCCCTCATCCACGCCGCGGAGCTTACGAGGTACACAGAGTTCTCTTCCTCGGAGTTGGTGTTCGCCTGGGTGTGCGACAAGTTCAACATCCCGTGCCGCGTGGTCCCGGTGATCGACTCCAGCACGAACCAGGAACTGCTGATGCTTCAGCGTGAAGAAGTCAACTCCATGATGCACACTGACGTATCCTGGTACGGGCTTCCTGTGCGTAACCCCGGACTCTATGAGGACGGCTTCCTGCTGGGGTTCGTCGATCTCTCAGTGCCGAGTGCCCCTCCCCTGACTCCCAACATCCCGGGTGGTACGGTGCCTCCCAACATATGGGAGCTGCTGCCTGAAGGCGCCTTGGCCGAATACAACACGCTGTTCGGTCCAGACCAGATCGTGTCAAAGGTATTCTGGCTGCCCCCCGATACCCCGGAGACGATCGTGAACACCTACCGGCAGGCTTTCAAGGACGCTCTCCAGAATGCGGAGTTTGTCGAGGGTCTGAACAGGCTGCTGGGCCAACAGGTGCACGAGACAGGCCAATTCGACCAGGCTTATGAGGACCTCTTCCACCGTGTGGCGGCCGGAGCCGAAGAATACGCCGTAACGAGCGAAGCAGAGAAGCTGCGGCTATACAACAAGTACGTCGTGCAGTAAGCAGGGCTACTCGGCCTGCAGCTGAGCCTGGAACGCCGGAGGGCTTGCCTTGTTCGACTCCCTAGCTGAATCCCTCTCGACGATGGGCAACCCGCTCTATTGGATTGCGGTCGTCGTCGCAGTAGTCCTGTCGGTGGGCGTAGGCCTGATCCCCGGCATATCCGGGACCGTTGTCATGGCCTTGATGGTGCCGTTCGTCGTGTTCACCATAGACGACCCGGCGATCGGACTGGTGATGCTGGCTACGGTCACCGGCGTCAACAACACCCTGGACTCGATCCCGGCGGTCCTCGTCGGGCTGCCGGGAGGAGCCACGCAGGTCACGTACCTGGAAGGACATCAGCTGGCTCGCCGCGGGCTGGCGGCCCATACGCTCGGCGCCGTGTACGGGGTGTCGATGCTGGGTGGAATCTTCGGCGCGATCGTGCTCGCCCTGGCGATTCCCGTGATGAAGCCATTCATCCTCGAGTTCAGCTTCGCAGAGGTCGCCGCCATGGCGCTGTTCGGCATAGCCATGGTTGCCCTTCTCAGCAGAGGGGCGATGGTCCGCGGCCTTGCCGCGGGCCTCATAGGGATGCTGCTGGGCACGGTCGGCGTCGACCCCCTCACCGGGTGGGAGCGTTACACGTTCGGGGAGTTCTTCCTCTACGACGGGCTGCCCATAGTGGCCACCATCATCGGCGTATTCGCGCTGCCCGAGATGATCGACCTCAGCATGACCCGCGCCCCCGTGGCTGCGCAAGGCGCAGTTACGTCCAACCGCGAGGTGTTCAGAGGATTCGTCTACGGCGTCAAGAGATGGAGAATGCTCATCCGGCAATCGACATTCGGCGTCTTTGTTGGCGCGATACCCGGCGTGGGCTCAGGTGTGATCGATTGGCTTGCGTACGCGTTCGGCATAGCCTTCACAAAGGACAAGAGCCAGTTCGGCAAGGGGTCCCTGGAAGGAGTCCTGTTTGCCGAATCAGCTCAGAACTCCAAGGAGGGTGGCCAAGCCATCCCCACCCTTGCGCTTGGCATCCCTGGCGGACCAGCGTGGGCTATCGTCATCGTCGCCATGCTCTTCTACAACGTGGCGCCCGGCCCGGACATGCTCGGTCGCAACGCCCACATCACCATAACCCTCGTAGCCACTCTGGCTATTTCAAACGTCATGGTGACCGGGCTGGGACTGGTTGCCACGGGCCAGCTCGCCAAGTTGACCAGAGTCCCTTATCCAATCATCGGTTCGGTAGTGATTCCAGTCGCGATCATCGCCGCATTCTTGAATACGCGGCTCTGGCAAGCTGTCGGCCTGACTTTCGCCTTCTGCGTCATAGGGCTCCTGATGAAGCGCCTCCAGTGGCCCAGGCCTCCCCTCGTACTGGGCTTTATCCTGGGCCCCATATTCGAAGGCAACCTCCGCTCTGCGCTGGGGTTCGAGGGCAACCTCTGGGGCGTCGTCACTCGCCCCGTCACGCTCATCCTGCTGGTCCTGCTCGTCGTGTTCGTCGCCGGTCTCAACCTGGCGACTGCCCGCAGCGAACGAGAATTGGCCCGCCAGCCTGCCGACGCAGACTCGGACTCAGATCTCCCTGGCGTGCAGACGGCTCAGAACACGAGCACGGCTGCGGCTGGGACTGCCCTGGTCCGCCGCCTGACGGGGCTGGAGCGCGTCGAATGGCGTATCGAGAATGTGCTGCGATGGGAGAACCTCTTCCCGGTCGGCCTGTTGATCATTCTTGGCGCCGCCTTCTGGATGGCGTTGGACTTCGGCCCGAAGGCCGGCATGGTCCCCCGTTGGCTGTGCGCCGGAGCGATGGTGATGGTCGCCTTTCAGTTGGTGAGGCAGTCGCTCGCCCCACGGGCCACTGTGGAGATCATGGATCTGGGGATGCGCAGCACCGGCATGGCCGGAGCCGGACGCTCGGCAGCCTTGATCCTCGGGCTCATTGTCCTGTTTGGACTGGTGTCGATCAGCGTTGGCCTTCAATACGCCGCCGTCTTCTACGCCGTGGCAGGAAGCATTGTTCTCATCAAGGAGCGCTATCGCTGGGTGATGGCAGTGGCGACAGGTCTGATCGTGTCGGCGTTCGTATTCGGTCTTGCAGGCGAGGTCATGGCCATCATCTGGCCCAAGCCGCTTCTCATGGAGTGGTTGTCCGGGTGAGCGGCCGGACTGATAACCGAAACCCGAAGGAGTGGACATGGCGTACAACGGGACCAAGATCGTGGACTTCGACAGCCATCTCGTCGGCGACGTGTCGAACTGGCCTGACTTCATCGACGAGGAGTGGCGAGACTACCTCCCCAAGCCCTTGCCAACCGAGCCTGAAGAGCGCCGCCGCACGCTCATCGGCAACCAGATAATGATCGGCGCCGAGGTCACCCGCAATGCCGGTGAGAAACCGAACTGGGCCACCGCGCACGATTACACGGCCGCCGGCCGGGTCGCGAACCTCGACAAGGACCAGATCGATTGCGCCGTGCTCTCCCCGAACTCGCCGGCCTTGGACCTTGCCTGGTTCCCCGAAGACCCGCGGCTGGCTGCCGCCTTCTGCAGGGCCGAGAACGGATACATGGCCCACTATGCGTCCTCCTTCCCTGACAGGTTGAAGTGGGCGGGGCTGATTCCCTGGCAGGACGCGGAAGAGGCCGTCAAGGAACTCCACCGTGCCCACGAGATGGGAAGCGTAGGAATCAACATGAAGGCCGTTCCGGTACTGGGGCGTGAGTGCTGGGACCGGTACTACGACCCGGTCTATGCCGACCTGGAGAGACTGGGCATGCCCATCATCATCCACGACACGAAGTTCTGGTCGATGGGTGTAGAGCGCTTCGCGGACAACTTCTTCTACTCCCACATGGTCGGTCGGGTGATCGAAGGAATGGTCATGCTGATGGCCATCATCTGCGGTGGCGTGCTCGAACGCTACCCCGGCCTCAGGGTGGTGTTGCTGGAAGGCGGCGCTTCGCACATGCCCTGGTGGCTCAGCCGCATGGACGAGCACTACGAGAAGCTCCCTCATCTCGTGCCGTGGTTGAGGATGGAGCCGTCCGCCTACTTCAACAGACAGGTGTTCGTTGGCTGCGAACCATTCGAAGATGCCCACTTCGAGATGGCGATCGAGATGCTCGGCGACGATAACTTCATCCTGGCGACGGACAACCCCCATTGGGACTCGGCTCCGCCAGGGCAGGTGACGAAACCTGTATTCGAAAGCACCCGGCTCTCAGAGGAGACCAAACGCAAAGTCCTCGGCGGGAATGCCGCCACTCTCATCGAAATCTAGCCTGCTCCGGAGGGGCCTGGCCACGGGCCTGCTGCCTGCCCCTTGCGCCGCAAGAGGAGGACATTGGTGCCCCCAGCGGGATTCGAACCCGCGATCTCCACCTTGAAAGGGTGGCGTCCTAGGCCGCTAGACTATAGGGGCACGCGTGCGGCACGCCTAAGGATAGGCGCGGCTACGGGTAGATGGCCAATTGTTCCAGTCCCGTCGCTTCCGGCAGCCCGAACATCAGGTTCATGTTCTGCACCGCCTGTCCCGCCGCGCCTTTGACGAGGTTGTCCAGCGCGGAGAAGACGACGAGTTTGCCCGTGTGCCGGTCCACCGTAGGATAGACCAGGCAGTCGTTGTTGCCCCAGGTCTGCTTCGTCTGGGGCGACCTCTCCGTCACCTTCACGAACGGCTCATCGCGGTAGTACTCGCGATAGAGCTCCGCCACCGAGGCGGACGCTTCCTCAACTGAACCGAACACGCCGTCAACGAAGTCGGCGTAGACCGTGTCGAGGATGCCGCGCGTCATCGGGATGAGGTGCGGCTGGAAGAGCACGCGCGGCGCGTACCCGTCCTTGATGCGGCGCAGCTCCTGCGTGATCTCCGGCAGGTGGCGGTGGCCGCCGACCGAGTACGCGAACACGTTCTCGTTCACCTCGGAGAAGTGCGTCGTCATGCTCAGGCCGCGTCCAGCGCCGGAGACGCCGGACTTGCAGTCGACCACGATCTGCTCGCGAATGAGGCCCTTCTCGACGACCGGCGCGAGCGCGAGCAGCGCGGCGGTGGGGTAACAGCCCGGGTTCGCCACGAGCTGCGCCGAGGCGATGCCGTCCCTGTCCAATTCCGTGAGGCCGTAGACGGACGTCTCCAGAAGGTCTGGCGCGGGGTGCTCCGCGCCGTACCAGAGCGCGTACTCCTCCGGGTCGTGCAGCCGGAAGTCGGCGGAGATGTCGACGACCTTCACGCCGTCCCGCGCGAACGGGACGCACGCCTCGGCAGACGCGACCTGCGGCAGCGCGGAGAAGACGACGTCGACGCTGCGGGTAATCTCCGGCTCTATGGTGATGTCCATGCGCGAGAGGTGCGGAAGCGCGTCGCCGAGCTCCTCGCCGGCCTGGCTGCGACCCGTGACACTGACGACCTCCGCCTCCGGGTGGCGGTACAGGATCCGCGCAAGCTCGATGCCCGCGTACCCCGTCACGTTGATGATGCCTATCTTCATACACCCTCACCCTGTTTCGTCATTCCAGCGAAGGCTGGAATCCAGTGCGACCAGCAGGCCACGCCGCCCTATTGTAGACCAGACCTGTCGTTCTGAGCGGAGCGCAGCGGAGTCGAGGCTCTGCTCAGCATGACGAACCCGCGCCGCACGGTGCGGCCTGTCGGCTACCCTGGATTCCAGCCTCCGCTGGAATGACGAGATTTCACGCTCCCAGCGGCACGAGCTTCCGGTGGAAGGGCTGGACGATGGCCTCGGCCTGCAGCCGCATCTGCTCCAGCATCTCGTCCGCGCCGCACGCGGGGTTGAAGACGAACTTCGACGCGCCCGCGTCGATGTACTCGCGCAGCCGCGCCATGATCTGGTCCGGCGTTCCGAGCAGGTTCAGCTGCTCCGGCGGCACGTCGGAGCGGCGGCGCAGCAGGTAGCGCTCCTTGATGCGGTCCGGCACCGTGCCGCTCTCCACCAGGTAGCTGTTGATCTGCAGGCCGAAGTGGTCTTCTTCTATCTGGCGGCCCGCTTCCGCGGCGTACTCCTGGATCCGCGCGATGCCCGACGCGACCTCTTCCGGCGTTATCTGCGTCGGGAGCCAACCGTCGCCCAGCCTGCCGGTACGGCGGAGCCCGGCCTCGGCCCTGCTCCCCATCCATATCGGCACGTTCGCCTGCTTCGGGCGGACCCCTATCGTCGCGTCCGTGAGCTTGATGAACTCGCTCTCGTAGGTGACGCGCTCCTCCGTCCACAGGCGCCGCATAAGGACGATCGCCTCGTCCAGCCGCCTGCCGCGGTCGCGCTTGCGGACGCCCATCGCTTCGTATTCCGCGGGCGACTCCTGGCCTACGCCGACGCCAAGGACGAGCCGTCCGTTGGAGAGCAGGTCTATCGTCGCGAGTTCGCGCGCCGCTGTCACCGGGCTGCGCATCGACATCAGCAGCACGCCGGTGCCGAACTTCAGCTTCTCGCTGCGTCCGGTGACGATGGCCATGCCCGCGATCGGGTCCATCCGCCACGCCGGACCGACGATGCGGTCCGAGAACCAGATGGAGTCCCAGTCCAGCTCCTCGGCGGCGTCGATGTAGCGCAGGAACGCCTCGCGCCCCTCGCGCGCCATCACCGAGGCCCCGGACAGTCCGATCTTCACCGACATGCCATCCTCCGCCTGTACCTCGTTGGAAACAGCCCACCCACTGCACCACGCCCGATTCTACCAGCAGCGCACTCGCACAGATGCACCCTGCGCGTCACGCGCGTTAAACGAAGCGCCCCGGCTCCATCGAGGAGCCGAGGCGCCCGTCCCAATCCCCGCTATCGCACCGCGTGAGCGGAGCGTTGCACGGGGAGCACCCTGCCGCGCCTCCCGCAAGGACCCACCACTGAGGTCCCACGGGACACCGCGGGGCGACCGACATCGACCGGTCGGTCCCTAGCGGCGAGCAGCGGGTGACGCAGCAGTGCTAGGTAATGATGTATGCACTACGGATCACCCCCTTTCTGCGGCCTATCGCCGCA
>DAOUJA010000061.1:0-94020 GCA_034423175.1 Dehalococcoidia bacterium | reverse complement strand
GCCACGTGCACGTCATCACGCCGGACGTGGGCGGGGGCTTCGGGCACAAGCACCACGTATACCCGGAGGAGGTCTCGGCCATCCTCCTGGCGAAGCGGCTGCAGCGCCCCGTGAAGTGGGTCGAGGAGCGGAGCGAGAACATCCACTCGTCGCACGCGCGCGGGCTGGAGGCGCACGTGGACGCCGCGGTCACGAACGACGGCCTCGTCCTCGCCATCAGGGCGCGCTTCCTGTCGGACCTCGGCGCGTACTGGATCAGCGGCGCGTTCACGTCGCCGGACAACGCGGCGAAGCGTTTCGCGGGCCCGTACCACATCCCCGCCTACGACGGCGAGCAGGTGTGCCTGATGACCAACCGCCCGCCCATCACCTCCTACCGGGGCGCAGGACAGCCGGAGGCCACGTTCTGCATGGAGCGCATACTCGATCTCATCGGCGAGGAGCTGGGCATCGACCCCGTCGACCTGCGCCGCCGCAACCTCATCCCGCCCGACCAGTTCCCCTACACGACCGCGTCCGGCACGCCGTACGTGGACGGCGACTTCGAGCCGGTGCTCGACCGGGCGCTCGAGGTCGCCGGGTACGGGGAGCTGCTTTCGCGGCGGGACCGTGAACGGCAGGAGGGGCGCGTCGTGGGGCTCGGCATCGCGCTGTCCACGAAAGGCTCCGGGGGTACGGGAGGAGACGCAGCACGCTCCAGCGCGGCGGCGGTGTCGGTAGACGCGGCCGGCCGCGTGCATCTCACGACGGACATCTCACCGCACGGCCAGGGCAATGCGACGACGTTCGCGCAGATAACGGCGGATGCGCTCGGCGTGACGCCGGGTGGCGTGAGCGTGCACCACGGAGACACGGACGCCATCCAGCCGTTCGGGCCGGGGGCGGGCACGTACGCCAGCCGGGGGCTCGTCATCGGCGGGCACGCCGTCTACCAGACGGCGTACCAGGCGCGCGAGAAATTGATCGACGCCGCGTCGCACCTGCTCGAAACACCGTCGGACGACGTTACGCTGGCGGACGGAGCGGCCGTCTCCCGCTCGGACCCGTCTCGCTCAGTGCCGCTGGGCAGACTCGCGGAGTTGGCAAGCAGCGCGGACGGCAGCTTCAGGCACTACTCCACGTACACGCTGCCGCCGGGCAGCTTCGCGTTCGCCACGCACATCGCATACGTGGAGATCGACCCGGACTCCGGCGACGTCCGCGTGCGCGACTTCGTAGCCGTTCACGACGTCGGCAACCTCATCAACCCGGTCATCGTGGAGGGGCAGATACACGGCGGCGTTGTGCAGGGGTTCGGCGAGGCGATGTGCGAGGCCGTGTCCTACGCCGACGACGGCCGCCCGCGTGAGTGGTCGTTCATGGACTACGCGATGCCGCTGGCCGAGGACCTGCCGCATATGGTGGTGGAGACCCACGCGACGGAGGCGAGGAACGGCGCTATGGGCGTGCGGGGCATCGGGGAGATGCCGTCGTGCGCCAGCCCTGCCGCCCTGGCCAACGCCGTACACGACGCGCTGAGGCAGGTGGGCGCGCCGATGGTGGACATCCCGTTCACACCGGAGCGGGTCTGGCGCTCGCTGCGGCAGGCGCAATAGGAGCGGGGTTGCCAGGGGCGTTTTCGCGAACCGCCCCAACGGCCATCCGACGCGGCTTCCGTATCAGTAAGGGTTGCAATCCGCGCGGAAGGGGCACACTATAGGGGCATGAGAGTCGGTGAATTCGAACTGCACGAGCCTCTACCGGAGCTGCGTTCGCCGCACATAGTCGCGTCGCTGACCCCGTGGATCGACGCGGGGAGCGTAGGTTCCCTGAGCATCGAGCGGCTGGAGCGGTATATGCGGGCGCGCGACCTGGGCACCCTCTCCAAGCCGGGACGATTCTTCGACTACACGCGCTACCGCCCCGTCGTCTACTACGAGGACGGAAAGCGCAAGATGCGCGTCCCCAACGCGGACATGCGCTGGGCGACCGGCCTGGGCGGCCACGACTTCATCTTCCTCCACATGCTGGAGCCGCACTCCAACGCGGAGGAGTATATCGAGGCCCTCGTGGAGGTCATCTCCTACCTGAACGTGGACCGCTTCTGCCGCATCGGCGCGATGTACGACGCCGTCCCTCACACCCGGCCGCTCCTGGTGATGGGCACGCTCAACGGCCAGCCGCTGGAGGGCGTAGAAGGCGTAGAGGGAAACCGCCGCAGGCCGTACCAGGGACCCACTTCCATCATGAACATGGTGGGCGACCGCATCAGCGAGCGCGGCATCGAAAGCATGATGCTCATGTGCAGACTCCCGCACTACGTGGAGCTGGAGGCGGACTTCGCAGGCCGCTCCAAGATGCTGCAGGTGCTGTCCAGTATCTACGGGTTCCCCGCCGAGTACGCTGCCAGCCAACGCGACACGCAGCAGTACGCGCGCGTAACTGCCGAGATGCAGCGCAACGCCCAGGTGAAATCCCTCGTCGAGCGACTGGAGTCGGACTACGACGCGCGTCGCGGCAGGCGCGAGCAGCAGCGCCAGGCCGAGGAGAAGAAGGACCTCCCGCCGCTCCCGCCGTCCGTCGAGGAGTTCCTCGGAAAACTCACCGGCCCCACCGAGGAAGAGAGCAGCTAGCTCCGTGAGGCAGCCTGTCCCCGGCCAGGCGCGCCGTTCGTCAGGGCCGTTCTACGGTTGGGTCATCGTTGCCGCCCTCAGCGTGGCCGGCGGCATCAGCATGTTCCTGGGGATCGGCAACTTCGGCATATTCGTTGCCCCCATGAGCGAGGAGCTCGACCTCAACAACAGCGCCTTCGGCTGGGCACTGTCGGCGCGTCTCTTCGGTTTCGCAGTGTCCGGCCCGTTCATCGGACGCCTCATCGACCGGCACGGCTCTCGCGTGCCGCTGGCAGCGGCCGGAATCATGCTCGGCGGGAGCGCCGCAGCCCTGGGTATGATCGAGGCGGGCTGGCAGATGATAGGCCTCACTCTCTTCGCAGGGCTGATGGGCTTCTGGGGCAGCAGCACGCTCTTCCTCACCATCCCCATCGCCAAGTGGTTCGTGCGCAGGCGAGGCCGCGCCATGTCGCTCTTCTTCCCGGGCATACCGTTCGGGATCGGCATAGCGAGCCCGCTCACGCAGATGCTCATCGACGCGGTTGGATGGCGGGACGCATGGCTCATCCTGGGTGCGGCGGGCGGGGTCTCCATCGCAGCGGTATCTCTGCTCTTCATTCGCAGCCAGCCATCCGACCTGGGCCTGCTGCCCGACGGGGAGACCGTTTCGCTGGCAACCTTCGGACACAGCAGAGCGGAACACTCGTGGACCGTCCGGGAGGCGATGCGCAGCGGCGCGTTCTGGCGCATCAGCGTGGCGTTCGGGCTGCTCATGGCCGCGATGGGGACGCTCGGCGTGTTCTGGGTGGCGTTCCTCCGGTCGCTGGACGTCTCCCCGCAGGTGGCAGCATTCACTTTCTCCGCTCAGGCGTTCACACAGGTCGCGACGTCCATAGTCGTCGCACCGTGGGTAGACCGGCTGCAGCCCCGCTACGTCGCGATGGCCGGGTTCACGAGTGTTGCAGCCGCCATGCTTGTCGCTTCCGTCGCAACGACGGCGTGGCACGGGTTCGCGGGTGCGGTGTTTGCCGGAATCGGTCTCGGCGCCGGGATGCTCATGCAGACCCACATCTGGCCCTCCTACTACGGGCGGGAGTACATCGGTGCGGTGCGTGGCGCGGCGACGCCTCTGACGCTCACCATGACGGGAATCGGCACGCCTGTTCTCGGCATCGTTTTCGACGCCACGAGCTTCGCCACCGGCTGGCTCGCTGCGGCGGGCGGGCTGTTCGTGGGAGTCATGCTGCTGGCGCTGTCGCCGAAGCCGCATCCGCCCCGATAGAGGTGCGCGGCGGTCAGCGGACCGCCCTGCGGGACCGCACCCCGCCGGCTTACCCTCACCTCCAAGGCTGCAAGGTCCCTGCCTGCGCAGGACGACGGGAACGAGTCAGGCAAACCGCGCCGGCGCGAAGAGCCCGATGTCGTGGCGCGACTCCCCGCGTTCCGCGAGGTCCGCCATGATTTCACCGATCACGCTGCTGAACTTGAAGCCGTGGCCCGAGAATCCTGCGGCGAAGGACACCTGCGGCCACTGCGCATGGGAGCCGATGATGAAGTGGCGGTCCGGCGAGTTGGTGAACATGCAGACGGCCATGCGCAGCAGACGTCCCGCCGCCAGCGGGAAGCAGCGGCGCAGGAAGTCCCGGAGCATCTCCTCGTCCGTAGTGCGCCACGTCCTGTCGAGCGCATCGGGGTCGGCAGCGACGCCGGTGTCGTCGAACTTGCCGAGCTTCAGCCCGGGCACGCCGAACTCCGGAAAGCCGTAGTACTCGTCGCCGTCCATCGTCACGATAAAGACCGGGAAGCGCGACGGCGCGAACGGCACGGGGTCGTCCGGCTCGAACCAGGCCATCACCTGCCGTTCCGGCACAGCGACCTGCGCCAACTCCGGCACGAGCCTTCCTGCCCACGCGCCTGCAGTGAGCACGAGCGAGCCTGCCTCGTACACGCCCGCATCCGTCTTCACGCGCACGCCACCTGAAAACGCTTCCCACTCCAGAACGCATTCCTCTTCGTGCACCTCGGCTCCGAGGCCGCGCGCGACGGCGACGTGCGATTCGACGCAGCGCTCCGGCGTGAGGAAGCCGCCCTGCGGCTGGACGACCGCCGTCATCTCCGGCGGCAGCGCATAGCCAGGGAAGCGCGCCGAGAGCTCCGCGCTCGTCAGCACCTCGTGCGGCACATCCTGCTCCCGGCAGGCGCGCAGCGTGTTCTCGAACGCCACGGCTCCGGGTACGCCCGCATGGACGGAGCCGGTGATATGCAGCACCTGTCTGCCAGCGCGCTCTTCCAGTTCGCGCCAGAGCTCGTACGCCCGAAGCCCGAGCGGCACGTACTCCGGCCCTTCGTGGAACGCCAGCCGGATGATGCGCGTGATACCGTGGGACGACCCCATCTCGTGCGCGATGCGGAAGCGCTCCAGCCCCAGCACGCGAAGGCCGCGCTCAGCCAGCTGGTAGACAGCCGCGCTCCCCATGCCGCCCACGCCAATCACGATGGCGTCGTAGACCCGTGCGCTCGTCAATCGCCTCCTCCATCCCGCAGGTCCGGTCGTGCGTCCAACGGTTGCCCTTGCGGAATTCTGATGCTAGCATTTCGCCATCCGCGCGTAAGGCACCCGTCCCGCGCGGGCTTTCGTGTAATTGGAGGAACTCATGTCCTGGGCCAGCAGAACCATCGTACTCTTGGTGCTCGGCATCGCCGTGCTTGCCGGTCTGACCGCATGCGGGGGCGACCCCGAGCCGACCGCCACTCCGCAACCGGAAGCACCAGCGCCGGAGCCTACCGCGACGCCGGTACCCGACGCTCCCGCGCCGGCTGCAGACCCCACGGCCACACCGACACCCCTCCCGCCCGGCGTGACGCCACCTCCTCCCACTGCCACTCCCACAGCTGCCCCACGGCCCACGCCTACCCCGATCCCCGTGGTAGAGGGCTTCGACGCCGAGGGCTACTTCGGTGGCAAGACCGTCAAGATCATCGTCGGCTTCTCACCCGGCGGCGGCTACGACGCCTACTCCCGACTGGTCGCGAAGGCAGTCGAGCGGCTGATGCCGGGCAACCCGAACGTCATCGTTTCCAACCTTCCCGGCGGCGGCGCTCTCCGCGCTCTCCAAGAGACGATGCGCTCACGCCCCGACGGTCTGACCACCCACCCGATGGCCAACCGTCACCCCGCGGCTGAGGCTGCGGGCGCGGACCTGGACGACTTCGACCTCAACACGGTCATCATGCTCGGCACGCCGAACTTCATCCAGACGCACGCCGCGCTCTGCATACGGCGCGAGGTCGCCGAGAACTGGGACGACATGCTTGCGCTCGGCAGGCCCATCACCTTCGGCACGTCCGCACTCGGCGGCAACGCCATCGGCGGGCAGTTCGCGGAAGCGCTCGGCGCGCCCGTCAAGGTTGTACTCGGCTATGAAGGCACCGCGGACGTGCAGGCTGCCATCGACCGGAATGAGTTGGACGCGACCGACCGGTGCGACACGTTCTTCATCGACCCGTTCTTCCCCGAATGGTACGAACAGCAGAAGTTGATGCCCCTGTTCTACTGGCGCACCCCCATCAGCCAGTCCTTCCTGGACCAGATGAACACCGGCCTGCGGTCAGAGGATGTTCCGCACCTGTTCGATGTCGTCGACGCCACGCCGGAAGAGCAGGCAGCCTTCCTGCTCGCGCAGAACCTGGAGTCCATGACGCGCATGTTCGTCCTCGCGCCTGAGACGCCGGACGACATCGTGCAGACATGGCGCCGGGTCTTCCGCGAAGTGACGGAAGACGCAGAGTTTCAGGCAGACGCAGCCGCCCTCTCACGGGAGGTCAACTACGGCGACCCCGAGATCCTCAAGGCAGACATCGAGAAGGCGGAGGGCTTCAGTGCCCAAGCGTGCGAGCTGTTCGCCGACCTCTACGGCGTGCCTGAAGCATCGCGCAACTGCTAGCGCGCAATCGCCAGCGAACGAGAAGAGGGCGGGCTCGTGAAGCCCGCCCTCTTGCATGAATCACGGAAAAAGCTCACCCCCTTACCCCAGCACACCACGCGCTGACGCGCCTGAATTCCCGTTTCACGGGAATGACGAGGAGGAGTGCGGTATTGACGCAATCTCGCTCCCCCGCGTAGCGTAGCGGCACACCCGCGAGCGTTCTCCCGGGACGAGGCAACGTCTTCATGGTCAACCGTATCCCCCTCATCATCGGCATCGTCCTGCTGGCCGGGTTCGTGTGGGGCTACGCGGTAACGGTCGACCAGGCGTTCTTCGACGCAGCGGCAGATGGCGCGAACCGACTCTTCGGGCTGCACGACCGGGTATCGCTGTTTGGCCTGAGCATCCCTGTCTCCTGGCCCATTATCGCGTTCGTCCTCATGATCCCCATCGCAATCGTCTCGGGCCTCATGCCCGGCGGCGGCCTCCCCTTCCTCGTCGTCGTGCTCGCCTTTGCCACCGAAATCGACAACCCGTTCATCGCACTGCCAGTCGTCATCGGGTACATGGCCGCGAATGACCTGACGGAGCCGATCCCCTCCATACTGCTCGGCATACCCGGCGCGCGCTCGTCCCAGGCGACGATACTGGACGGCTACCCGCTCGCACGCCAGGGCTACGCCGGGTACGCCCTCGGCGCGTCCTACACGTCGTCGCTCATCGGGGGCATCATCGGGGGTGTCGCGCTGCTTGCAGTGCTCCCGTTCGCCCGCGAGTTGCTGCGGCACTTCGGCTCCGCGGAGTTCTTCCTGCTGGCGTTGCTCGGGATATGCGCAGTCGCCATCGTGAGCGCGGGGGCCATCGTGAAGGGGCTGCTCACGGCCTGCCTCGGCCTGTTCATCGGCATGATCGGGTTCGTGAACATCGCGAGCGAGACCCGCGCAACCTTCGGCATCGACTATCTCTACGACGGCGTCAACATCGTGCCTGTCGTAGTGGGCCTATTCGCCATCCCGGAAATAGCCGACCTGGTCATCAGCAACACGCCAGTTGCCAAGGAACGGCTGAGCGAGATGCTGAAGGAGGGGAACAGGGACGTCGCCAAGGGCATGCGCGAGGCGTTGCGGCACAAGTGGCTCATCACGCGCTCGTCGCTCATCGGCGTCTTCATCGGCGCGATGCCGGGGCTCGGCCCGACGCCTGCTCACTGGCTGGCATACGCGCAGGCGCGACAGACGGAGAAGGGCGCAGTCGAGACGTTCGGCACCGGGGACATCCGGGGCGTCATCGCTCCGGAATCGTCCAACAATTCGACGGACGGCGGGGTGCTCATGCCCACCCTCATCTTCGCCATCCCCGGCAGCGGGCCGATGGCGATCGTACTCGGGTTCCTCTACATCGTCGGCGTCCAGCCCGGTCCTGCGATGGTGAACCCCGAACTTCACCTGAACCTCACCCTCTCCCTTGTCTACGTCATCGTGCTGGCCAACATCCTCGTCGTGCCCATCGTGCTGCGGTTCTCTCCGCTGCTCACGAAAGTCGCCGCGGTGCCTCCGCTCGTCCTCGCCCCGCTCGTTATCGGCATTGTCACACTCGCCGCCTTCCAGGCGAACCTCGACATATCCGATCTCACGGTCATGGTCGTCTTCGCGGCGCTCGGCATGTTCATGAAGGCGTATGCATGGCCGAGGCCGCCCATCCTCATCGCCGTCGTGCTAGCAGGACCGCTCGAGACATTCATGTCGCGGGCGATCCAGACGGAGGGCATCGGGATGGTGACCCGTGTCCCGTTCCTTGCGATCCTTGTCGTAGTCACCCTAGCGATCTTCTTCTCGCTCCGGGTACAACGCGGAGCGCAACGGCTCCAGGAAGAGACCCTTGCAAAGGAGGCGGCAGGTGGCGCAGAGTCCTGACATTCCGCGGGGTGACGCGGTAACCCACCGCAGGGTCTCCTGGCGGTCGCCCGAGATTCTGGGGGAACTCGTGCTGCTCGCGGTCATTGCCGTCCTCGCAGTCGTCTACGTCAACGACCTCACCAATCGCATCGAGGGACGCTGGCTCCCCTTCATCACCGTAGCCCTCGCAACCCCGCTCTGGTTCATCCGGCTCTACACCGTGCTCAGCAGGCGCAAGGCGATAGAACAGGGCATGATCATGGACCTGGGGTTCCGCCTCGGTGTGGACCCGGAGGGCGAGAAACGCCGCGCCGCACTCTACTTCGGCTCCATCGTGGGGCTCGTCCTGCTGGTGTGGTTCATCGGGTTCCACATCGGACTGCCGCTCTGGGTCATCGCGTACCTCCTGCTCTGGACGCGCGCGACGTGGTACTGGGCGCTGGTCGCCGGACTCGGATTCGAGGCGTTCATCATCGGCATCCTGGACCTCACGCTGGACATCTTCTGGTTCGAGCCGCTCTTCTTCCGATGGATCGGTGTGGTCTACCCGTTCAGCGACATGTTCACGCGCATCTTCTAGGGAGTCCTCCTGAGACGCCTTTGCCGCTCAAGGACGCGCGATGCTAGACTCCCCACGCCTGTAAGCGACCGCATAAGGAGGAGGGCGCCTCATGACGACACGCCAACGTGTCCCGTACGACGACCTGCGCGGCTATCTGAAGCTGCTCGAAGAGAACGGATTGCTCAAGCGCATCACCGCCGAAGTCGACCTCGAGGGTGAACTCGGCGCTATCGCCTACCGCTCGCTCGTGCGAGAAGGGCCGGGACTCTGGTTCGACAACATCAAGGACTACCCGGACATGCCGCTCGTAGCCAACATCATGTACACGGAGGAGCAGCTCGCGCTCGCGCTCAACGGCGACCCTGACTGGGCCTCCCTCCGGGACATCATCCACGAAGGGATGCAGGACCGCACCGCCACGCGCACCGTCCCCACCGGCCCGGTGAAGGACGTGAAGATCATGGGCGAGGACGTGGACCTCGACATGCTCCCGACGCCCCGCTGGCACGAGGAGGATGGCGGACGCTACATCGGCACCACGGCAGGGTTCGTGACGCGCGACCCCCAGAACGGGAATCTGAACATGGGGCAGTACCGCTCCATGATCATCGACAAGAACACCACCACCGTGGAGATCATGGGCGACTGGGAGGTCGGCGCGAAGCCCCCCGGAGCATCCAACTACGGCGGCGTGGGCGACCGCAACGGCGCAACGCACGTGCTGGAGAACGAGGCGAACGGCCTCCCGACGCCATGCGCCATCGTGCTGGGCATGGACCCGCTCCTCACGCTCTCCTGCGGTACCGCCGTCCCCCACGACGAGAACGGCCACGGCGAATACGAGGCCGCAGGCTCATGGGCCGGACGCCCCGTCGATCTCGTCAAGTGCGAGACGAGCGACCTCATGGTGCCCGCGAACGCCGAGATCGTGCTCGAGGGCGAGGTCGTCCCGTACGAGCGCGTGAACGACGGCCCCCACGGCGAGTCCACAGGTTTCTACAACCAGTACACCTCCACCTTCATGGTGAGGATCAAGGCGATCACGCACCGGAAGGACCCCATCAGCTTCGGGCTCATCTGCGGGCGCATCGAGGACTACCCCCGCCCGCTCATGCGCTCCAACACGCTGCTGGATGTGCTCGTCTCCAAGTCCGGCCTCACGAACATCAAGGAAGTCTTCTTCCCCGACGCGGGACGCTCCGGCTTCCTCATCATCCGGGCGCAGATCACCAACCCGGAGCAGCCCAAGCAGATCATCGACGCCGCCTACGAGCACATGCGTTACCGCTGGGTCATCGTCGTGGACGAGGACTGCAACGTGCGCGACTGGAACGACGTGCTCTGGCGCATCGTCTCGTCCGTCGTGCCGGACCGGGACATGTACCGCGGACGCGAGTACGTGTTCAGGGTGCCCGGCCCCGGCGCGGTCGAATTCATCCCGCCCACCTACGGCATGGCGTTCGACGCCACCTACCCCTTCAAGGAATACGAACACCCGCGACCCGGCGTGGCGCAGCCCAGCATGAAGATGATGGAGCACGTCGCGGGCCGCTGGAAGGAGCTCGGCCTCAGCTAGGCCGCTGAACATCGCAGCACAGGAGGAGAAAGGTGACCACAACACCGCAGAGAGACCCCGTCTCGTACAAGAGCATGCGCGAGTACATGATGATCCTCGAAGAGCGCGGGCTGCTCCAGCGCATCACCGCCGAGGTCGACCTCGACTACGAGGTCGGCGCGATCAGCTACCGGGACCTCGTTCGCACCGGCCCCGGCCTGCTGTTCGAGAACATCAAGGACAACCCGGACAAGCAGCTCGTTACCAACATCATGTACTCACTTGACCAACTGTCCATCGCCTTCAACGGCCCGCGGGACTGGGTGAAGCTGCACGACATCGTCAAGCAGGGTATGGCCGACCGGCTCCCGTGCGTGAAGGTGGACGACGGCCCGGTCAAGGAGGTGAAGGTCTTCGGGGAGGACGTGGACCTCAGTGAGATCCCCACGCCCCTCTGGCACGAGCTGGACGGGGGACGCTACATCGCCACCACAGCCGGCGTCATTACCGTCGACCCGAAGACCGGCGCGCACAACATGGGGCAATACCGCTCCATGATCATCGACCGCAACCACACCACCGTGAAGATCCAGGGAGACTTCAAGGTGGGCGCAGCCCCGCCGCGGGGCTCCTCTTACGGAGGCGCGGGCGACCGCAACGGCGCCGTCCACGTCCTGGAGAACGAGGCGGAGGGCAAGAGCACGCCCTGCGCCATCGCCATAGGCATGGACCCACTGCTCGTCCTCGCGGCAGGCACGGCCGTTCCCGAGAACGAGAATGGACTCTCCGAGTACGAGGCTGCAGGCGCCTGGGCGGGACGGCCGGTGGACCTCGTCAAATGCGAGACCAGCGACATCCTGGTGCCGGCGCAGGCCGAGTACATCCTGGAGGGCGAGATCGTCGCGGGTGAGCGCTACTACGACGGCCCGCACGGGGAGTCCTCCGGCTTCTACAACAAGAACTACGAGGTGTTCGTGTTCCGCGTGGACGCCATCACCCACCGGAAGAGCCCCATCAACTTCGGCCTCATCTGCGGGCGCATCGAGGACTACCCCCGCCCGCTCATGCGCTCCGGCTCCATCCTCAACACACTGGTCAGCAAGTCCGGCCTCACGAACATCAAGGAAGTCCACTTCCCGGATGCCGGCGCGGGAGGAGTCATCATCATCCGCGCCGCTATCGAGAAGGAGGGGCAGGCCAAGGAGATCATCGACGCGGCCTACTCCCACCTGCGTTACCGCTGGGTCGTCGTCGTGGACGAGGACTGCGACGTGCGGGACTGGAACGACGTGTGGTGGCGCATCGTTTCGTTCGCCGAGCCGACGCAGCATGTCCACATGGGCGCTCACCTGCCGCGGCCGCTGGGACGCCCCGGCGAGATGGACTTCATCCCACCCTCACAGGGCATGGGCATCGACGCCACACGCGAGCACAAGACGACCGAGTTCCCCGTTCCACCGCCCTCCAAGCCGACGATGGAGATCCTCGACAAGGTCGGCGAACGCTGGGACGAGTTCGGGCTGCCCTAGCCTGAAATGCCGACGGGGCGCCCCGGTAAGGGCGTCCCGTCGGCATGCAGGAAGCACCGCGGAAGAACATGCGAAGGATCATCGTCGGCATCAGCGGGTCGTCCGCTCCCATCTACGGTATCTACACGCTGCGCGCGCTCAGCAGCACGCCGGACATCGAGACACACCTCATTCTTTCCGAGGGCGCGCACGTCTCAATCAGGTACGAAGCGCCGCAGTGGTCGATCGACGACATCAAGGCGATGGCAGACGTCGTCCACGACCCGCGCAACATGGCCGCCAGCGTCTCCAGCGGCTCGTTCAAGACGGATGGCATGGTCGTTGTACCATGCTCCATGAAGACGCTCGCGGGCATCGCGCACTCCTACAACAACGACCTCATCACCCGCGCCGCAGACGTCTGCCTCAAGGAGCGCCGCCGCCTCGTGGTGGTCGCTCGGGAAACGCCCCTCCATCGCGGGCACCTGCTCAACATGCTCGCCGTTACGGACATGGGCGGCGTCGTCCTGCCCCCCACTCCCGGCTTCTACTCCGGCCCGCAGACGATAGACGACATCGTGAACCACACCGTCGGCAAGGTGCTGGACCTGCTCGGGATCGAGAACACCCAGTTCAAACGCTGGGAGGGCAAGGACCCTTCCGGCGACTACGAGTAGGGGGAAGGGCAGCGAGGCGTGTCGGACGATATCGGCAGGGAGCTTCCCCCGGACTTATTCGACGCCCTCTGGAACGAGGACGTGACCGGGGAGCGCGGACGCGCCATCCTCATCGTGACCGCGGACGAGAGCGGCTGGCCGCACCCCGCGTTGCTCTCCTTCCGGGAGGTCGGAGCGCGGGACCCGAACACCATCCGCGTCGTCACCTACAACGGCAGCACCACCACCCGGAACATGCGCGAGAACGGCAGGATCACGCTCGCGTTCGTTGACGAGCGGTTCACCTACTATGTGAAGGGCACGGCCCAGGAGATACCGCCGCACCTGACAGGTTCGTCCGAGTACTTCGCTACAATGGATGTGAGGATCACGCAGATCCTCAAGGATTTCACCGGCGCGGACGAAGAAGGTGCGTACGTCACATCCGGCATCACGTTCCACAATCCCTGGCCCACCGGCGGCCGTCCCGCGCAGGTCCCATAGCCCTATGCAGCACTTCGTGGTGTTTCGCCCGCGGGCGACCGCGCCCGTGTCCTTCCTCTTGTGCCTCGCGCTCGTCGTGTCGCTCGGCGCGTGCGTCCCGACCGACACGATACCGACACCCGCCGAAGCGCGTATCCCCACACCCGCCGCTGACGCGGGGCCCACACCAACCGCCGCAGTCTCGGCGCTCGTTCCCTCGGAATCCCCGACACCGACAGCCGCCGTCTCCGCCCTGGTCCCGTCGGCGTCGGCGACGCCGACGGCCGCGGTGTCGGCGCTCCTCCCGGCGACCCCAGTCCCCTCCAGTTCCGACCGCAACGGCTACGGCGTCGCGATCGACGCCGACTACGCCAGCACCCTCGGCAGCTCCGTTTCCACACGGGTCTGGGAGACTGACTTCCGGTTCCACACCGTTCCGTATGAGGAGATCATCTCGGGCGGTGTCGGGCGCGACGGCATCCCGCCCATAGACAACCCCTCGTTCGTCTCCGTGGCGCAGGCGGGCGGATGGCTGGGCGACACGGAGCCTGTCATCGCCCTGGACCTGAACGGCGAAGCGAAGGCCTACCCGCTGCAGGTCCTCACCTGGCATGAGATCGTCAACGACGAGCTTGCCGGCGTTCCCGTTACCGCAACCTACTGCCCACTCTGCAACTCAGCCATCGTTTTCGAGCGCACGCTGGACGGAACGGTCTACGACTTCGGCGTCTCCGGGTTCCTGCGCAACAGCGACCTCATCATGTGGGACAGGCAGACGCAGAGCTGGTGGCAGCAGCTCACCGGCGAGGCCATCGCCGGAGAGCTTGCGGGAGCGCAACTGCGTTTCGTTCCAGCGCAGCTCGTGTCCTGGGGCACGTTCGCCGAGGAATACCCGGACGGCCTGACCCTGGACCGGCCGGGGTTCGGGCGCCCCTACGGGGACAACCCCTACGTGAACTACGACATCCCGGACTCGCAGCCCTTCCTCTTCCGGCAGGACACCGACCCGCGACTGCCGCCGAAGCTGCGCGTCGCCGCAGTGGAGATCAACGGCGACGCCGTCGCCTTCCCGTATTCGGTGCTGGCGGAAGAGCGAGTCGTCCACTACGAGGTCGGCGGCGAGGAGGTCGTCGTTTTCTTCGAGTTCGGCACGACCTCGGCGCTCGGCCGTCGCTCCATCCGGGACGCGGAGGACGTGGGTGCAACGGGCGTCTTCCGCCCCATGCTCGACGGCGGGCACCTCAGGTTCGCTCTCGATGGAGACGCCATCGCGGACGAGGGCACAGGCAGCACGTGGAACGTGCTGGGGAGAGCGGTGAGCGGTCCGTTGGCGGGGCGGCAACTCGAACGGGTGCAGGCGCAGGACCACCTCTGGTTCGCATGGGCCGCCTTCAAACCGCACACGACGGTCTACGGCCGCAGCTGAGCGAGGGGGGCCTGGGGAAGCAGCCTGGAGGACGGCGGCTAGCCCCGCCCTCCGAACAGGTTGCTGAAGAACCGCGCGATACGCTGCAGGAACCCCGGCATGGAAGTGGTGGGCTCGTCAGAGTCCAGCGCGCCCTGCAGTATCTGGTCGAGAGACTGCGAAACGACGCTCTCGCCGCCGGTGAGGCCCGTCGCCACCACGGTCACGCGGACCTCGTCCTCCATGCTCGGGTCGGTGATCATGCCGAAGATGATGTTTGCGTGCGGGTCCACGAGGCCCTTGATGATGTCGGACGCCTCGTACACCTCCTGCAGCGTCACGTCCGGACCGTAGGTGATGTTCAGCAGCACCCGGGTCGCGCCCTCCACGGGAACGTGGAGCAGCGGGCTGGCCATCGCCGCGCGGGCGGCCTCGTAGGCCCGGTCCTTGCCCCGGCCGTGGCCTATCGCCATCCAGGCTGAGCCTGCGCCGGCCATCACTGCTCGGATGTCCGCAAAGTCCAGGTTGATGTCGCCCGCCACCATCACAAGCTCGGCGATGGACTGCACTCCCTGGCGCAGCACGTCGTCCGCGATGCGGAAGGCATTCTCTGCGGTCATCCGCTCGTCCGATACCGCGTAGAGCCGGTCGTTCGGGATCAGGATCATCGTGTCGACGTGGTCCCGCAGCCGAGTGATGCCTTCGTCCGCCTGCATGGAGCGTGTCTGCCCTTCGAATCCGAAGGGCTTGGTGACGACGGCGATGGTGAGCGCACCGACTTCCTTGGCGATCTCGGCGATCACCGGCGCGGCGCCGGTCCCCGTTCCGCCGCCCATGCCCGCGGCCACGAACACGAGGTCTGTCCCACTGAGCAGATCGTACAGATCCTCCCGCGATTCCTCCGCCGCTTCCCGGCCCAGTTCCGGGTTTCCGCCGACACCAAGCCCGCGGGTGAGTCGGTCGCCGATGCGCACCTTGCGCGGCACGTCCAGCCGTATCAGGTGCTGGGCGTCCGTATTGACCGCGATGTACTCGACTCCCGGCACGCGTTGCTGGTACATCCTTCGCACCGCGTTCGAGCCGCCTCCGCCTACACCGACCACCTTGATGCTGGCGACACCGAGCGCCTGGCCGAGGCCCAGCGCCGTTCCGGTGAACGTCCCGTCGTCGTCTTCGGCCGCCGCCCACGCCTCATCCGGGTCGAGTTCGTCAAATCCGTCCTCTTCCGGGGCTTCACGCCGGACCAGCACCTCCCGGCCTTCCAGCAGGCGCATCAGGCGCACCCACGTTGGCGAAGCCACTTCCGACGGCTTCAGGAGACCTACCTCCAGCAGGAGCAGGTCTTCGTACGGCAGGTCCAGCTCGTCCGACAGCTCGCGGATGCTGTAGCCCTGCCGGTAGCGCATCTGCCGGAGGTACGCACCGAACTGGCGCATCTCCGTCGTGATCCGGCCGGAGAGATTGAACCAGCGCTCGCCTGCCCCCATGGCGAAGCGCACCCACGGGCCTCTCCCGGAGCGGAACGTGGTGGAAGATGGACGTTGTGTCACGAGGACCGCTCCTCGGAGAACTGCGCGAGTATCCCGGCTGTCTCGCGCTGGCTCAACCCCGCTTGCTCACAGTACATGCGGAATCGCTCCTGAGCGCGATTCAGGCGAATCGTGATGGCGCGCTCACTCGGTGCATCCAGCATCACCGCCATCTCGTCCGGAGTGCGGTTCAGCTGGTAGCGCAAGCGGAGCGCAAAGGCGTCGCGGGGGAACTCGCTCTCGAACCGCTGCCACAGCTCGGCGTTCTCTTCGAAGACGATCGAGGCCCCGTGCGGGGTACCCGCGGCTTCCTCCCTGGAGCGCGCGGTCTCCTCTTCGGTCTCGCGCGCCCTGTTCTCCTTGTCCGCGGAACTCCACAGTTCCTTGAAACGGGCCTCAACCGCGTTCACATACCACTCACGGATGTTCCGGGGGCTACCCATCGTGGAAACGCGTGTGAGCATCTGCAGCAGCGTGTCTGCTGCCGCGTCCGCGCGGTACTCCACAGGAATCTCTTCAATCCCCCAGGTATCAGGCTCCCGGTAGATACGCTCCGCCAGTTCAGCGGTCAGGTTCCGCACTTCACGGACGCCGTTCTCGCGGCGCGTGCGGTCCTGTGGGCCGTCTCCTTGTTCGTGGAGGATCACCTGGAGACGCCGGATGATCTCCTCGTCGGACTGGTAGTAGTGGCTGGTCATGCGAATCCCGCCCTGTGAACACTATCCGCTATATCTTACTCCAAACAGTGATTCTACTACCGCAGGCCTCGTGCCGCCACCCCTGAACTGTGCGCCTAAGGCCTGAAACGGCGGCACGGCCGGCTCCTTCACAGGTCTCGACTCGACGTTCCACAGCCATTTCCGGGTTACTTGAGGGCTCCGGCACAGCTCTCACAGGCCCTTCTGCGGCTCCTGCAGGTGCTGCCCGGAGGCTCTCACAGGGGCCGCCGTGGCTTTCGCCGGACACGGGCCGATGATAGGATTCCCAGATGCGGCAGCGTCCGCAACCGGGAAGGGGCCATGACTGCCGAGAAGACAACCAACAGGGCACTAGAAGAGCTCCGGCGCCGAAAGTCCATGATCAGCGAGTCGGAGCGCGATGCCCGCGCGGAGCAGCAGCATGCGCGCGGCAAGCTCACTGCCCGCGAGCGTATCGACCTGCTGGTCGACCCCGGCTCGTTCGAGGAGATCGGCCTGTTCGTGACCCACCGCTCCAGCGAATTCGGCGCCGCGGACAAGAAGTTCCCGGGGGACTCCGTTATCACCGGCTACGGCAAGATCAGCGGACGCACGGTCTACATCTACTCGCAGGACTTCACCGTGTTCGGCGGCTCGCTGTCCGAGGTCGCTGCTGAAAAGATCTGCAAGGTGATGGACCTCGCCATGCGGAATGGCGCGCCCGTCATCGGCATATCGGACTCCGGCGGAGCGCGCATCCAGGAGGGCGTCGTCAGCCTTGCGGGGTACGGCGAGATCTTCATGCGCAACACGCTCGCGTCCGGCGTCGTGCCGCAGATATCGGCTATCCTCGGGCCGTCCGCAGGAGGCGCTGTCTATTCGCCGGCCATCACGGACTTCACCCTCATGGTGCGCGGCATCTCCCAGATGTTCATCACCGGACCGGACGTCATAAAGGCCGTCACCGGCGAGGAGATCACACACGAGGCCCTCGGTGGCGCGGACACCCACGCGACCCTCTCCGGTGTCTCGCACTTCACTCTGGAATCGGAGGAGGAGTGCATGGAGACCATCCGCATCCTCCTCAGCTTCATCCCTCTGAACAACATGGACGACCCGCCGATGGGCGACACGGACGACCCGGTGGACCGGGGTGACGACGAGTTGCGCGACATCGTCCCGCAGGAGTCGACCCGTTCCTACGACATGCTGGAGGTCATCGAGCGCGTGGTAGACCACGGCGAGTTCCTCAACGTCCAGCATGAATTTGCGCCCAACATGATCGTCGGTTTCGGACGGCTCAACGGACGCAGCGTCGGCATCGTCGCCCAACAGCCCGCCTATCTCGCCGGCGTCATAGACATCCATGCCTCCGTCAAGGCCGCGCGATTCGTCCGATTCTGCGACGCATTCAACATCCCCATCGTCACCTTCGCGGACGTGCCTGGCTACATGCCGGGCCAAGACCAGGAGCATCGGGGCATCATCCGCCAGGGCGCGAAGCTCCTCTACGCTTACGCGGAGGCCACCGTCCCCAAGATCACCGTGATCACCCGCAAGGCGTACGGCGGCGCATACGTCGTCATGGGCAGCAAGCACCTCCGCACAGACATCAATCTCGCGTGGCCCACTGCCGAGATCGCCGTCATGGGGCCGGACGCCGCGGTCAACATCATCCACCGCCGACAGCTCGCCGACGCCAAGGACCCGGAGTCCGTCCGCACCGAGCTCATCGAGGAGTACCGCTCCAACTTCGCCAACCCCTACCAGGCCGCCGAGCGCGGCTTCATCGACGACGTGATAGACCCGGCGCAGACGCGGCCACGACTCATCCATGCGCTCGACGCCCTCCAGAACAAGCGCGACACCCTGCCGCCCAAGAAGCACGGCAACATCCCGCTCTAAGCCCCCGTTGAGCGAACCCTCCGGTCTGGCAGCATGAAATACCTCGTCAGCCATGAGGTCCTCTACCGGACCACCGTCGAAGCCTCCAACGAGAAGGAGGCCGCCGACGCTGCCGAAGGCCTACCTTACGAGGAGTGGGACAGCAGCACCGTCACGCGCGAGGACGTGGTCCCACTGGAGGAGTCCCCCCTGAACCCCATGGCCGGGGGCTGACCAAAGACCACCGCCCTGACCGACCCGCTCATGCCGATAGTGTCTTACGCCCCGTCAGACTTCAGACTGAACACGGAAGCAAGTCACGGCCTCGTCGATCAACCGTTCAATGGTAGAAAACGCCCCTCGCTCCTCGTAGGCTTGCGGCATTGAGCGGCGCCTTGTTCCGGAGGGCATACCGGTCTGCCGCCTCGCGCTTGCCCGGCACGCCTGCCTCTCCGTATAATCGCCGCGCCTGCCGCGAAGGCGCGCAGTTGGACGGCAGGCGTATGCAGCGGCCCCCCGCGCTCCAGAGAGTGTTCGCACGTGCGGCAGCGCGCGGGCTGCAGCCCATCCGTAACCAGAGAAAGAGGTGGCGGTTTGGCCGACAACAGTGTTATCGAAAGGGCGAAGGAGCATTTCGGAGGGTTGGTCGAGCAACAGTTGGAGCGGGTCGAACGCCTGAAGCAGGCCCCTGCGCCAACCGACTACTCGAAAATCAGCCCTATCGTCATCGGCATGCTGGGGGGCGACGGCATCGGCCCTACCATCACCTACGAGTCGCAGCGCGTCCTCGAACAGCTGCTGGACAACGAGGTGAAGAGCGGCAAGGTGCAGTTCCGAAACATCGAGGGGCTCACCATCGAGAACCGCGCCGCCAAGCTCCAGTCCATTCCGGACGACGTGCTCGAAGAGATCAAGGAGTGCCACGTTACGCTCAAGGGCCCGACGCACACTCCGGAGAAGGGCGACGGCTGGCCGAACATCGAGAGTGCGAACGTCTCCATGCGCAAGGCGCTGGACCTATTCGCCAATGTCCGCCCGGTCCGCATCCCTGCGGAGAACATCGACTGGACCTTCTTCCGCGAGAACACTGAGGACATGTACGCCCTCGGCTCCAACGGCATCAACATCACGGACGACCTCGCGATGGACTTCAGGGTCATCACTTCGCAGGGCTCCCGCCGCATCATCGACGCGGCGTTCGCCCACGCGAAGAAAACGGGCAAGGAGCGCGTCACCATCGTCACGAAGGCGAACATCGTCAAGACGACGGACGGCAAGTTCCTGGACATCGCCCGCGAGGTTGCCGAGAACTACCCCGGCATCTCCTGGGACGCCTGGTACATCGACATCATGACCGCGAAACTCATCGACACCGCGCGCCGCAGTGACTTCCAGGTGCTCGCCCTCCCCAACATGTACGGCGACATCCTTACGGACGAGGCCGCGCAGATCCAGGGCGGCGTCGGCACCGCGGGCTCGGCCAACATCGGCACGATCAGCGCGATGTTCGAGGCCATCCACGGCAGCGCTCCCCGCATGGTGACGGAGGGCCGCGCCCAGTACGCCGACCCGAGTTCCATGATCCGCGCAGGCGCGATGCTCCTGGAGCACATCGGCTTCCCCGCAGTCGCCGAGAAGGTGAACATGGCGCTGGACGTCTGCGGGCAGTACGAACGGAAGGTGCTCACCACAGGCCGCAACACCGGCGCAACGACCGGCGATTTCGGCGACTACGTCGTCGCGACGGTCAGCGACTCCGACCTCAAGAGCAAGTGGGAAGGCTACGTCTACGCCTGAGATATGGACACTCCGCGCGCTGGATTCCCGCCTTCGCGGGAATGACGGGAAGGGAGCGAGGTTCCTGCCTCCGCAGGAACGACGGGGACCAGACACCGGGGAACAGGAAGGAACATGGCACGCAAGAAAGTAACAGTCGTCGGCGCGGGTAACGTCGGCGCAACCACCGCCCAGCGGCTCTTCGAGCGCGGCTACCTCGACGTCGTCCTCGTTGACGTTGTCGAAGACATGCCGCAGGGGAAGGCGCTGGATATTGCGCAGTCCGGCCCCGTGCTGGGCGTCGACGCCACGATCACGGGCACGAACGGCTATGAGGCAACCGCAGACTCGGACGTGGTCGTCATCACGGCAGGCATCGCCCGCAAGCCGGGTATGAGCAGAGACGACCTGCTCTTCACCAACATGAAGATCGTCGGGTCGGTGGTGTCAGAAGTGGCGCCGCGCTCTCCCAACGCGGTTATCGTCGTCGTTTCCAACCCGCTGGACGCGATGGTGCAGCACGCCTACTCCATCGCTTCCGGTATGGGGTTCCCAAAGAACCGCGTCGTCGGCATGGCCGGCGTGCTGGACACGGCCCGCTTCCGCACGTTCCTCGCGTGGGAACTGGGCGTCTCCGTGAAGGACGTGCAGGCGTACGTTCTGGGCGGTCACGGCGACCAGATGGTGCCGCTCACGGAGTACACGACCGTCGGTGGCGTGTCCATCAGCAAGCTTTTGGATGCGAAAGCGCTGGAGCGCATCATCAAGCGTACGCAGGGCGGCGGCGGCGAGATAGTCGCGCTGCTCAAGACCGGGAGCGCCTACTACGCACCCTCTGCCGCATCGGCAGAGATGGTGGACGCCATCCTGTTGGACCAGAAGCGGCTGCTGCCGTGCGCAGCGCTGCTCGAGGGCGAGTACGGCATCGACGGCATCTACATGGGCGTGCCGGTCATCCTCGGCGCGGGCGGCGTCGAGCGTGTCATCGAACTGGACCTCACCGCCGACGAGAAGGCGCTGCTGGACAAGTCCGCCGACGCGGTCCGCGAACTCGTGGACGTAATGGCCAACGCCCCCGCAAGCTAGAGGACTCGTGTCCGACCGCATCATCCCCCTGGAGCCCGTCGAAAGCGGCGGCTCCGAAGGGCCTGCCGCCTTCACGGACGTCATCGTCGTCTTCTACCTGGAAGGCCTGCCCCGCCACGAGCATGACGGCGAGCCGTTCTTCGACAGCGGTCCGCTCACCGAGGCCGTAGTCGCGGCGTTCGCGCTCGGCTGCGCCGTGGGCGTCGACTTCCCCGAACGCATCGAGCAGATCCTCGAACAGACGCACCTGGACGCGGTGGAGCACATCATCGCCGAGTGCCGCGAGCCGCTGGAGCAGCAGGCCGACGCGGCGCGCCGCTCCACGGAACCCCTGGAGCCGGAAGACTTCATCGACGGACTGCTGCAGGCGCTCGAAGAGGCCGAGCACGCCGATATCGAGACCTCTCAGAACGCGTTGAGCATGAGCTTCGAGTACGGGCTCATCCTGGCGCACGTCCGGCGC
Organism: Dehalococcoidia bacterium; assembly: GCA_034423175.1. GTDB lineage: Bacteria > Chloroflexota > Dehalococcoidia > Lucifugimonadales > Australimonadaceae > Bin16. Next base: position 72,024 of record DAOUJA010000061.1, on the reverse strand, counting down.
TCAGCCGCGCTCGTGCTGCGGAATGCATTCAACCGCGCGCAGGAAGAGGCCGTGCTGGACCTCGATGAAGAAGAGCCGGACGAGGAGGATGTGCCTCCCGATCCCGCCCCTTTCGAGACGCTGCAGGAGTTCGCGGCGGAGATCATGGCCGCCTACGAGGCCGACATCGGCTTCGCCAGCGCCTGAGCCAACGGGCCCCTAGTAGTCGCGCTCGTACCAGCCAGACACGAACAACAGCCCGTCGTGGCGCACCACCCAGGAGTGCTTGCGCTCGTCCCGGCCGCTCTCCCGGTTCCGAAAGACGTACGTGACCCAAGCGCCTTCCTCTGGAGCCGCAAGGAGGTCCGGCCCGAAGTTGTACCCGTTGACGTCTGTCAGCGGTGCTACCTCACTGCCACGCAGGCTCTCTGTCGGGTGTGTGGCGATACGCCCGTCTTCGAGTACGGAAACGTACCACTGCCCATCCTCGCTGTCCTCGCTGTCGAACCAGGCGAAGGATGCCTCGCGCCCCTCCCGTTCGTACCGGTCTATCGCCTGCTCCACGAACGCTACCGTGTACGCAGCCGGGTCTGACCTGTTCAGCGGCGCGCCGACGTAGCGCTCGTACCAGCCGGAGGCGAAGATGAGGCCGTCGCGCTTCACCGCCCACGTGTGTTTCATCTCCTCCTGTCCCGTCGATGGGTTCAGGAAGACGTAGCTCACCCAACGCCCGTTCTCATCCGCGCCCAGCAGGTCGTCGCCGTAGAAGTAGCCTGTCGCGTCGACACGCAGGTTCGGGTCGCGGCCGCGGATTTCCTCGCGCGGATGGCCTATGGTGTAGCCGCCCTCGTCGATGATGAAGCCGTACCACGGGCCGTCCACGCTCTCCTGCGAGTTGTAGTACGCGATGGTGGCGTCGAGCCCGTTCGCCTCATAGCGGCGCAGTGCATCGTCTACGTACGCGATCGTGTAGGCCGCAGGGTCAGACTTGCTCAACGGCGCACCGATGTACCGCTCGTACCAGCCGGATGCAAAGATGAGGCCGTCTCGCCTCACAGCCCACGTGTGCTTCATCTCCTGCTTGCCGGTCGACAGGTTCAGGAAGACGTAGTCCACCCAGCCGCCGTCCTCGTCTACACCCAGCAGGTCGTCGCCGTAGAAGTAGCCGGTGGCGTCGACGCGCAGACTCGGGTCGCGCCCACGGATCTCCTCACGCGGATGGCCGACGGTGTAGCCGTTCTCGTCGATGATGACGCCGTACCACGGGCCGTCAACGCTCTCCCGAGAGTTGTAGTACGCGATGGCGGCGTCGAGGCCATCCTCCTCATAGCGTCGAACAATTTCGTCCACGTACGCCACTGTGTAGGCCGGCCGGTCAGCCTTGGTCGGGGCGGGTTGTCCGGATTCCCGGCTCGTCAGCACGAGTACCGTCATTCCAAGGGCAACGACAGCCACAACGACGGCGATACCCGCAATAGCCTTCAACATCGCCTACCACCCCTCCTCTGGGATTACAGGTAAGTGGGCCGGGTCGCGCTATGCGTGGACGCTGGCCTTCTCCAACAAGGGCTTCGTGCTGATCATGTGCTGGCCCATGCCAAGTTGTTTGGGCGAGAGGCCCATCGCCAGCCCTATCATCTGCGGCAGGTGGAGGATGGGCATGTTGATCTTCTCGCCGCTCTGAGCCGCAGCCTTGGGTTGCTGGCCGTCCAGGTTCAAGTGACAGAGCGGGCACGGCGTCACCATCGTGTCGGCCCCGTGCTCGCGGGCGCTCGTCGTGTGGTTCGCGACCATCCGCATGGAATTACGCTCGTTGATGAGCATGATGGGGAACCCGCAGCACTTGGTGCGTCCGGGGAAGTTCACCGGCTCCGCGCCGCACGCCTCGATGATCTGCTCCAGATAGTACTCGCGGCCGGGGTTCTCACCGAAGCCGAGCGCCCAGGACGGACGGAGGATGTAGCAGCCGTAGAACGGCGCAACCTTCAGTTCGCTGAGCGGGTTGCGCACGAGGCCGCGCAGCGCGTCCAGCCCCACCTCTTCCACAATGACCCAGGCGAGGTGCTTGATGACAACGCGCCCCGTGTATTCAAGGCCCTCGTATTTCAGCTCTCTATTGACCTCGGCGAGATAGTCCGGGTCTTCCAGCAGCCGGTGGTTGGCCTGCGCCATGACGCCCTGACAGGTGGAGCAGATGTTAAGAATGGTGGTAAGCCCCATCCTCTCCGCCATCGCAAATGTACGGGCGTTGAGCGTGTCGCCGAGTTTCTGGCCCTTCTCCTGCAGAACGCCGGCGCCCGTACAGGATGCTCCGTGGACCTCTTCCAGTTCCAAGCCAAGGCTTCCTGCGATGGCCATGGTGGAGGTGTACAGTTCGGGCGTTCCCCCGCGCGATACACATCCGGGATAGAAAGCGTACTTCATCCATCACTCCTTGGTTGTCGCAGCTTCCGCGCGTTCGAATATGCGGCGGACGTTCTCATGCCCGGGCCGCTTGTGGTGCAGAAGCGCAGGCAGTGGGAACTTGCGCCTGCGCAGCGCACGGATCCCCAGCGGCGCCTCGCCCAACAGCTTAGGCACGTTGAGTTTGCCCCATGAGTCCACCGCGAGCATCGTCTCGTCCAGCCAGCCTGACCGCGCAACCGAGCGCGCGAAGGATTCGACGTGGCGCGCTCCCGGTGTGCTGGGGGCCCCCGACCCCATGACCGACTCCCGCAGTTCCATGATGCGGTCCATCGGGGCGACGCCCTTCGGGCAGACCTCAACGCACATGTAACAGCGAGTGCAGTCCCATACGCCGCCGTACTCGTTCAGGGTGCTCAACCGCTCCTTGCCTTTGTCATCCCGAGGATCGGCGACGAACCGATAGGACTTCGCCAACGCGGCGGGACCCAGGAAGTTCGAGTCGACTTCGAGTGCGGTGCAGTCCGACACGCACGCGCCGCACATGATGCAGCCCATGGGGGTGAGGAGGTTGAGCATAGACTCGTTGGAGGCGATGAACTCTTCTTCCGGCTCCTGGTCGGGCTGGAGGTACGGTTCGACCGCGCGCACCTTGCCCCAGAACAGCTGCAGGTCTATCACGAGGTCCTTCACGACCCGCTGGTTGCCCATCGGCTCGACCTTCACCTCGCCGCCATCGTCGACGACCGAGCTGAGGCGGGTGTTGCAGGCGAGGCGCGCGCGGTCGTTCACGCGCATCGCGCAGGAGCCGCAGATCGCCGCCCGGCAGGAGCAGCGGAGGGCCAGACTGGGGTCTATCTCCTCGCGCACCTTCACGAGCGCGTCGAGCACCGAAAAGTGCTCAGGAACGTCAACGTCGTAGTCCTGCAGATGGGGTTGATCGGAGGTTTCGGGGTCGTAGCGCCGAACTCTTATCTTCGCCTGCATGTGGTCTCGTTTCCTCCCTCTATCGTAGGCAGGGGACGGGGTCTACCGGGAATCGAACCATTCGCACCTAGTAGACCCGCGCCTGCGGTTCCCACCGCGTAACCGTTACGGGGAGTGTCCCCACATCCGGACCGCCGCCGTCCCCGAGGCGCGCTGTGGTGTGCTTCAGCCAATCCGTGTCATTGCGCTCCGGAATGTCCCGCCGGAAGTGCGCGCCTCGGCTCTCACTGCGCAGCAGGCCGGACGCCGCGATCGTCTCCGAAACGTCCAGCATGTAGCCGAGCTCCATATGGAAGATGAGGTCCGTGTTATAAACGCTGCCCTTGTGCTTGACCGGCAGGGAAGCGAACCGCTCCTTGAGCAGATGGATGTTGCTGAGCGCGGTCTGCATCCCCTCCTCCGTGCGGAAGACTGCAAGATGCTCGTTCATCACGCGGCCCATCTGGAGACGCAACGCCCCCGTCATTTCACCATTGTCAGAGCGATCCATGAGCGCCTTGATGCGCCCCTCGGCCTCCCTCAGATGGGCGTCAGAGACGGCGAAGTCTGCCGTCTCCTGGGCGTAGACCGTAGCGACTTCCCCTGCGCGCTTCCCGAAGACGACCGTCTCCAGGAGCGAGTTCGCACCGAGGCGGTTCCCGCCATGAACGCTGACGCAGGCCGTTTCGCCCGCTGCGAACAGCCCGCGCGGGCCATCCCAACCGCCGCTGCCGGTGATGTCCCATGCCCGAGCGTCCACATCAGTCTTGATGCCGCCCATGATGTAGTGCTGTCCGGGACGGATGGGGACCGGCGCTTCCACCATGTCCACGCCGGCGTAGTCCCGCGCAGCCTCGTAGATGTACTTCAGCTTCGTCAGGATCAACTCGCGTCCCAGGTGGCGGAGGTCCAGCAAGACGCAGCCGTCCACTCCACGACCCTCTTCTATCTCCGTCTGCTCGGAGCGGGAGACAACGTCCCGGGAGGCCAGCTCCTTCATTTTGGGAGCGTAGTGCTCCATGAAGCGCTCACCCTTGGAGTTGAGCAGATAGGCGCCTTCGCCACGGGCGGCTTCAGAGAGCAGCACTCCGTTTCCGGCCAGCGTCGTAGGGTGATACTGCACCATCTCCATATCCAGCAGCGTCGCGCCCGCGCGGTACGCGAGGGCCATGCCGTCGCCGGTGCAAATGAGGGCGTTAGTGCTCGGCTCGAACGCCCTGCCAACGCCGCCCGCCGCGAGAATGACCGCCTTGGCTGTAATCGCCCGAAGTTTGCCCGTAAGCATCTCGATGGCGATGACGCCGCGGCACTGACCATCCTCCACGATGAGGTCGGTGACGAACCACTCTTCATAGGAGCGGACCCCGGCCTTCATGATCTGCTCGTACATCACGTGCAGAATGGCCTGCCCCGTGATGTCTGCAACGAAGAAGGTCCGCGCGTAGCTTGCGCCGCCAAAGGCGCGCGTTCCCAACCGGCCTTCGTCGTCGCGGTTGAAGATCACTCCCATGTGCTCCAGGGCGATAATCTCGCCGGGGGCTTCGATGCACATGTACTCGATGGCGTCCTGGTCTCCGAGGTAGTCGGACCCTTTCACCGTGTCGAATACGTGGGAGTCTACTGAGTCGTCTTCGCCGCGGAGCGCTGCGTTGATGCCGCCCTGAGCAGCATTGGAGTGGCTCCGCACCGGGTGTACCTTGCTCATCATCGCCACGTTCGCACCCGCCCGGTGCGCCGCGATCGCAGCCCTCATTCCTGCCAGCCCCGCCCCCACAACCAGAACATCATGGTCAACCATGGATACTGTCTTCACCTGCCTCGGGATTCTCGGAACATCCTAACGACTATACCAAAGGTGGCGTTCCGCGAACAGCGAGGACGCTCAGCCCGAACGCTGCCGCAGGAGTCACTGGGGATATCGAAGTCCCTCCGCTCATGCGCCCCGCGAAGCGAGCCAGGCGCCAGCCGTGTCCGCGTTAAGCTCAAGCCATTTCGTGTTGAGGCGTATGCTCTCCAGTGACTGCTGGATCGAGCGCGCGGCGGACGGTGCGGGGTTCTTCTCAAAGAATTCGCGCGTCTCGGCCTCGCGTTCCGCACTGGCGAAACCAGCCGCGATGCCAACGAGGCGCATGATGGCGAACCCGCCCTTGCCGTAGCGCCGGTCCAGCTCGGCCCAATTGTCCTGCACGAACCGCCACGTCTGATCGCGTCCGTCCGGGTTGGCCCCGGCCTGTATGAGAACGATTGGCGTGTCCTGCGAGCGCACCTGGTCGCTGAGCGACCGGTCGAGCAGGTCAGCAAGAAGCGCGCGGTCCCGCGTGCGCGTCAGCGCGCCAAGGATGCGGACCTTCTCCTCGTGCAGGTCTGCGGCCTCGTACAGGTCCCAAAGCGCATCAGCGACATCCCGTCCCGACTGCTGCGACGACAACCCGAACGCGGCAGCCCGCATGTCAGGCACCAGCGTCTGCTCACCGTTGGCGTGCTTGCGGAACCGGGTCAACGCTTCGGCGAGTGTCCCTTCGTCACCGTAGCCTCCGAACTGGTTGATGACGATGCTGCGCCGCAGCGATTCGAGGTGTCCGTCTCCGGGCAAGGCGTCCCATCCCACCTGCACGGCGATACGCCCGAACAACGAACGTGCGTAGGCGCGGAAGGCATCCAAGTGCGGCGTGGAGGAGAGCAGGCTCTCCAGCCCCCGCAGGTTCGCCGCCAGGTCGCCCCACACGATAGCGTCCGTTTCGCCTACGAAAGACTCGGCTAACTCCAGGAACACAGTCGCCGGAAGGTGGCCGGACTTCACCAGCGCATAGGCGTCGTTCTGCAGGCCGAGCCGATCGACGGGCGGCAGCGCACCCGCAGCAATCGCTTCACCGAGTCTCCGCCACTCTCTCTCTGTATACGCGACGCGGAAGAACCCGGTCTGTCCGGCATTGAGCTTTACCCACTCGTCGCCCGTGCCAGTGGCAAGAAGCGCGCGCTGACCGGACAGAACATGCTTGGACGGGGTCCCGTTCCCGCCGTGCGCTATCGAGACCGGAACGGGCCAGAGTGCCGCGTCCGCGGCCTCGCCAAGCAGGCGATCATAGAGGAATCGCGACTGCGTGACGGCCGCTTCCGCGTTCCCCGCACCGCGCGAGATCTCGGTTGTCAGCACCGGGTAGCCGGTCTGCTTGATCCACGCCTCCATGAGCGGGACGACCGGCACGCCGAGGCCCAGGCCTGCTTTCTCCGCAGCCGTGTTGATCGCGGCCCACAGGTGCTCTCCGCGTGCATTGCCGTATGCGTGGCCGCTCAGGTAAGCGTGCAGGCCACTGCGGAACGTCTCAGGCCCCACGTAGTCCTCCAGCATACGGAGGACGGAGCCTCCCTTGCTGTAGCTGATCGCGTCGAACAGTTCACGTATCTCCGCAGGGTCCTTGACGTTGGCCTCGATAGGGTGGGAGTTACGCAGACCGTCCAGCCCGAGCGCGGCATTGGTGTCGTGAGAGACGAACTGTGTCCACATCTCCCACTCCGGGTACAGGTGATCGACCGTCTTATCGCCCATCCACGACGCGAACGACTCGTTGAGCCAGAGGTCGTCCCACCATTCCATGGTGACAAGGTCACCGAACCACATGTGCGCCATTTCGTGGGCGACGACCTCCAGAATGCGCTGCTTCGCTTGTGGGGCGGAGTTCTGAGGATCGTAGAGGAGCGCCGTTTCGCGGTAGGTGATGGCGCCCCAGTTCTCCATCGCGCCCGCCGCAAAGTCGGGGACAGCGATGTGGTCCATCTTGGCGAGGGGATAGGGGATGCCAAAGTAGTCGTTCATGTAGCGGAGCGCGGCGATGCTGTTCTCCAGCGCGAAGCGGCCCAACTCTTCCTTGCCGCGCGTGGCCCACACGCGCACGAGCGTGCCGTCGTCCGCGTTTCCTTCAACACAGGCCATATCGCCCACTATGAACGCGAGCAGGTAGGTGGACATCGCGGGAGTTGGCTCGAACGTGACGGCCTTGCGCCCGTCCGCTGCAGGCACTGTCAACGCTATGGGCATGTTGGAGATCGCCTCCAACTCCTCCGGCACCACGAGCGTAACGTCGAACGTCGCCTTCACCTGAGGTTCGTCCCAGCACGGGAACGCGCGGCGCGCGTCAGTCGCCTCGAATTGCGTGGTCGCGAGGCGCTTCTCCGCGCCGCTACCGTCCACGTAAGTGCTGCGGTAGAAGCCACGAAGCTGGTCGTTCAGTTCACCCGTGAAGTCCATGCGCAGCACGGCGGTACCCGCTGGGAGTGGGGACGTGAAGCGCAGTGTCACGCGCTCCCGCTCCTCGTCGTGCTCAATGGCCCCAACCTCCAGTGTCTCGCCCTGAACGGTCGCCGCTGAGGCGTGTGCAACGTTCAGTTCGGACGCGTTCAGGACCACCTCGGCGGTGGGCGTGTCGATCATCACCTCTATCTCTTCGCGCCCCGCGAACGTGAACGAATCGAGGTCAGGCTCCAAGGTCAAGCGATAGTGCACCGGACGAACGTTCTCAGGCAGGCGAGTGGACTGTGTCGTGGTCATGGAAGAGCCTCATGCGGTCCCGGCGAGGTGGAAGCGGAAGGGTGGCACCCCCGGGGAGATTTCATCGCGAGCGAACCAACGGGAAGCGGCATTCTAATCCATTCCGAGTCGGTCGAACCAGCCAGCCGGGCATCGCGTGCCGCTCTCCCCGACTCTGCCCGGACGGCGCGGTTCGCCAATCTCTTCGCGTCACCGTGTTCAAGAGCAGATGAATTGCACAGCCTCGACGATGCGGTGCGCCGTCGGAGTGATGTAGTCCTCTTCCACCTGGTGATAAGGGATGGGCACGTTGGGGATGGCGACCCGCTTGATGGGGGCTCGCAAAGACTCGAAAGCCTCTTCCGCGATGGTGGCCGCGATCTCGGATGCGACGCCACAGCTCCGCTGCGTCTCGTCCGCGACGACCACGCGTCCGGTCCTGGCAACGGAGCGCAGGATGGCTTCCTTGTCGAGCGGCACCAGGGTCCGCGGGTCAACGACCTCGGCATCTATCCCCAGGCTCGCCAACGTCTCCGCGGCTTCCAGCGCGCGGTGGACCATGATGGACGTCGCCACAATGGTGACGTCCGAGCCCTCCCGCTTCACTTCGGCCATTCCGAGAGGTATGTCGCCGCTCGACGTCTCGTCGACCTCGCCTGTCAACGGGTGTAACCGCTCGTGGTCGATGAAGATGGTCGGGTTGTTACTGCGGACAGCCGCCTTGATGAGGCCACGAACGTCTGCCGGGCTCCCGGGTACACAGATCTCCAACCCTGGAGTGTTCCAGTACATGGCCTGCGGCGCGATCGAATGCTGGAGCGCACCGGCGCCACGGATGCCGGCGCGCATGTGGAATACTACCGGACACGTCACCTGCCCCCGAGTACCGTAGTACGCCTGGGGAGCCTCATTGGCGATCTGCGGGAACGCTTCAAATGAGAACGACCCGGTACCGATGGCTACGATGGGCCGCAGCCCCGTGAGCGCTGCACCAACGGCGATGCCGCAGTAACCGAGTTCGGCTATCGGCGGATTGGTTATGCGGTCTGCGAACCTCTCGCGCAGGGCCGACCACACCACCGGGTCCCCCTGCATTCCGCCGAATCCCGCCCCCATCAGCACAACACTCTCGTCCTCTGCCAGCGCCTCCTGTATGCCGATGGCCATCGCTTCCGAGTAGGTCATTTGCCTCATGGCGACTCCCCCTATGCAAATATGTAGTCCATCGCGCCGTCCGGCGATGGGGCCGGGCTTGACAGCGCGAACTCGCGGGCTTCCTTGGCCTCCCGTCGGGCTGCGTCGTCGATCTCTTCGATCTCCTCTCTGGTCATAGTCCCTTCCTCCACGAGGCTTCTGGAGAGAAGCGAGATGGGATCGGAGTTGGCCAGCCAGTCCTGCAAGCGCGCGTCAGCCGTGCCGGGGTCCCAGGTCCACTCCATCCTGTGCGGGCCGCCGAACAGCTGCGGGAACTGACCCCGGTTGCCCGGCCAGCGGGTCATGCGCGATTCGATGAAGAACGGTCCTTCCCCGGCGCGCGTCCGGCTGACGAGCTCAGTCAGCAACGCCGCGACCTCCCTCACGTCGCCGCCGTCGACCACATGGGTCTCGACGTTCATCGCCTTGGCGACGTCCGCCAACTGCGTGGCGGCGAACGAGGACGACGGGTACTCGCCCTGACGACGGCCCTCCGGGGGCACGCTGTTGTTCTCGCACATCATGATCAGTGGCAGTTTCCACAGTGACGACATGTTGAGGGCTTCGTGGAATGCGCCTTCTTCGAGCACGCCATCACCGAAGAACACGAGCGACACCTGGTCGGTCCCACGCTTCTTGATGGAGAACGCTGCTCCGGCCGCCATGGGAACGCATCCCGCCACGATAGCGGACGTCTGGAGCACGCCCAGGTGTTTGGCGATGACGTGGAATGTGCCGCCACGGCCCTTGTTGTAGCCCGTCGTGCGTCCGATGATCTCCGCGATCACCGGGCCCGGCTCTCCACCTCGGGCAATCACGTGCCCGTGGTTCCGGTGGGTCGTGAACATGTAGTCGTCGGGCCCCAGAGCCATGCACGCGCCGACGCCCGAGGCCTCCTGCCCGATGTAAACGTGATAGTGGCCCCTGATGAGGTCCTCGAAGCTCGTAGCAAGGTCAATGACCTGCTCTTCCGCGCGCCGGATGAGCATCATCCGGTGCAGCATGTCCTTCAGGGTATCCATCGCCGTTTCCGTAGTTGCCATGGCACTCTCCTTCCAGGGCTTCACCTCTCACCGTGGTTGAGCATCTCGCCGATCCGGGCCGCGACGGCTGCCCTGCCTGGAACGAACCTGCGTTCAAGTTCCGGGCTCGCAGGAGGCGGGGCGTGCGGCGCGCCGATGCGCAGGATAGGCGCGTCGAGATAGTCCATCGCCATCTCCTGCACGCGAGCCGCTATCTCCGCCCCGAGGCCGCCCTGCACGACAGCCTCGTGAGCCACCGCCAGCCGGTCGGTCTTGCGAACGGACTCGATAATCGTGTCGATGTCCAATGGAACGAGGCTGCGCAGGTCTATTACCTCTACCGAAATGCCCTTCCCGGCCATATCCTCAGCCACCGCAAGGCACTCCGTCAGCATCCGTGAGTAGGATACCAACGTGACGTCCGAGCCTTCCCTCACGACCTGCGCCCTGCCCAACGCGGACTCGCCCGGCTCGAGGCCCTCGGGGTCCTGGCGGAAGTAGATCCCCCGGTGCTCGATGAAGATGACCGGGGAATCGTCACGGATGGAGGCGCGGATCAGGCGGTAGGCATCCGCCGCGAACCCGGGAGCGACAACTTTGAGCCCCGGAACGTGAGCGAACCATGCTTCGAGACTCTGGGAGTGCTGCGAACCCCAGCCTCCCTGAGCGCCCTGCTGAACACGGACCACCATCGGCACCGCGAGTTGCCCGCCCGACATGAAATGCAGCTTCGCCGCGTGGTTGACGAGCTGGCTCATGGCCAGCGTCATGAAGTCCATGAACATGATCTCGACGATGGGCCGCTTGCCGGCGACCGCAGCGCCTACGGCCATGCCCATGATCGTGTCTTCACTGATCGGAGTATTGATGACGCGCTTGTCGCCGAACTCCTTCGCGAGACCCTGCGTCACGCCGAAAGCCCCGCCAACTGCCACGTCCTCACCGAAGATCATAATCCGGGGGTCGGCGCGCATCTCCTCGGCGATACCTTCGCGAAGCGCATCCACGAACCGCTGCGTCGCCGTCACGACTTGAAGACCCTCGCCGTCATCGCGTCGACCGAAAGGTAGTCGCCCTGCGCAGCGAAGCGGACCGCCTCCTCGATCCGCTCTACGGCTTCACGCCTGATCGTGGAAGCGGCGACCTCGCCAAGGGCGCCCTCCGTCATCAGGTGCTTCGTCAGCCTCTCGATGGGGTCCTTCCTGCGCCACTCCTCGACCTCCTGCGCCTGGCGATACCGGGCAGGGTCGCCGATGTAGTGTCCACGAAGCCGGTAGGTCAGGCACTCGACCATCGTCGGTCCTTCCCCCTTCCTTGCGCGCTCGACGGCTTCTGACATCGCCCCGATGACCTCGAAGACGTTGTTGCCGTCAACTATCCGGGCAGGGATGCCATACGGCTTGCAGTGTTCCGACACCCGCTCTACGACCGTGTGCTCGGACATCGGCGTGAATTCAGCGTAGCCATTGTTCTCGCAGACGAGTACCACAGGGAGCTTCCACAGCCGTGCGATGTTCAGGCTCTCGTGGAACCCACCCGTGTTGGCGGCCCCGTCGCCGAAGTACACCGCTACGACCCTGCCCACGTCCCGCTGCGCAAGGGCGGTTCCCAACGCCAACGGGATAGTGCCTCCCACAATGCCCGTTGCGCCCATCACGTTGACCTCAGCGGCCACCAGGTGCATCGAGCCGCCAAGGCCCTCGCAGTAGCCGTTCGCCCTGCCGGCGAGCTCCGCCATCATCCTGTTGATGTCTGCGCCTCGAGCAATGAAATGGCCATGGGACCTGTGGGTCCCGTACAGATAGTCGTCCTCGGACAGGGACGCCGCCACTGCTGCAGCCACCGCCTCCTGGCCGATCCCAACGTGCACGAGTCCGGCGATCTCCCCCCTGTGATAGAGATCGATGACGCGCTCCTCGAACGCCCGCATGAGCGCCATGCGGCGGAGCAGGCCAATCTTGTTCTCGTTGGTCATGTCCACAGTCGTACCTGAACGGCGCCTCTCACGGGTCGCCTCTTCATTCGAGCTCAACCGGATACTCCAATACCCTCTTGACCTCGGCGGCGAACAGCGCCGCCTCGGCGCCGCTCACCGCGCGGTGGTCTGCCGACAGCGTCGCGCTCATCATCTTGCGTATCCGGATGACGCCGTCGCGTGGCATCGCCGCATCCTCCACCGCGCCGACAGCCAGCACTGCCACCTGCGGGGATACGATGATGGCGGTGAGCTCCGAGACGCCGAACATACCGAGGTTGCTCACCGAGAAGGTGCCCGTATATTCCTCCTGGCGCAGCGACCCAGCCCTGGCGCGCGCGGCGAGGTCTTTCGCAGCCGCGGCGATGTCGGCCACGGATTTCTCCTCGCAAGAGGGTACCGCCGGCACGATCAAACCTTCCTGCAAGGCGACTGCCACACCCATGTTCACGTGAGGATGCACCAGGAGATGGTCCCCCTTGAAGGTTGCGTTGAACGCGGGGTGACGTTTCAACGCGACCGCACACGCTTTCATCAGCAGGTCGTTCACGCTGACGCGCCGGTCGGCGGCGAGCTGCAGGTTCAACGCGTCCCGCCAAGCCATGGCGTCCGTCATGTCCACACGAACGGTAACGTAGAAGTGCGGCACCTCATTGAACGTGTACTGCGTCCTGCGGGCGACAGCCTGGCCCATCTTGCCGATGGGGATCCGGCCATGAGCGTCAGGCTGTCGAGGCATCAGCACTCCCCGTACGGTCGGGTCAGCGGCTGAAGCGCCAGAAGCCTGCGCGCGCCACGGCTCATCCTCTACGCCGCCGCCATGAAACGCCAGTACGTCATCCCTGGTGACCCGGGCTCCAGGACCCGTTCCATGCACCAGCGACAGGTCCACCCCCAACTCCGAAGCCAGGCGTCGCGCGAGGGGAGACACGAATCGCCTAGAGTCCGGGGCCCCGGTTGGAGATGGGGACGGCGCTGACAGCTGAGGCCCGGACGGCACGCCGGGCTGCGCTTCCGCAGTTTCCGGGACCACCTCGCCAGGCTCGCCGATGTACGCGATGGCCTTGCCTACGAGAACCGTGGCGCCTTCATCCACAACGATTCGGAGAAGCGAACCACTGGCGGGAGCCTCAAACTCGAAGACCGCCTTGTCCGTTTCGATCTCAGCGATCGCTTCGCCCCGGGCGACGGCGTCACCCTCGTGCTTCAGCCAGGAGACAACCGTCCCCTCCTCCATTTCATACCCCATACGGGGCATAACTACTTCGGTGGCCATCGGGAAGTGCCTGTCGGTACCGTAGTCTCCAGCGAGCGGCTGGGCCTCAGCACATGACAACATCTACTCCGCCAGCCCGCACGTCAAGCGCGCTTATGCGGCGGCAGAGGCCACGCTGAGCTCCGCCTTCCCATGGACAGGCACTGAGCTCACACATTCATCGGAGTCGATGAGCACTCCCACGGTCCCCCTCTTCAATGCTGCTGACATGGCTTTCGCTGAACGATGAACGCGGTTTGACTCTCCCAAGACCTCAATATAGATTGCCGACATCACCCTGCGGCCGATACTGCCGAAAGAGCCGGGCAACGTGCAGGACGCGTCTGGTCCCGGCGGTGCGTATCGGGCAGTGGAGCGAGCGAAGGCCATCCCGATGGACGACAGCATGCGTGGCGCCGCTGCGATTGTAGGAATAGGAGAACTGAAGCCGGAGCGGACCCGCCCTGGCAGAGACGCGATGAGCCTGCTGGCCGAAGCCGCGTACCTGGCGATCCAGGACGCGGGCCTTACCAAGGCCGACATCGACGGAATGATCTTTGACCCGGAGCTGGCCGTGGGGAGCGGCGGAGGCTACGCGCCCCGCATGGCCGAGTACATGGGCATCTTTCCCACCTGGGCAACAGGCTGCGACGCGCAAGGCGCGGCAGGTGTTGCGATGGCGTTGCAGGCTGCCGCCTACATCAACGCTGGGTTGGCCAGATACGTCCTATGCGGCATGGGTGCGGCTGTAGACCCCGCAGCGCGCCGCAGGCCAGCAGCCGGGGGACGGACCGAGACCGCGACTACGGAATTCCAGGTGCCCTTCGGTCCGACGGTCGGGGCGAACGGCTGGTACGCCATGATTGCCAAGCGGTACGAGGCGCTCTACGGTGCCACCGTGGAGAAGCGCGCGAAGGTATCCGTCGACTTCCGCTACAACGCCAACCACAACCCCATGGCCATCTTCCGGGACGTTCCCATATCGATAGATGACGTAGTGAACTCCCGCATCGTGGCAGACCCGCTGCATCTGCTGGAGTGCGTCATGCCCTGTGCAGGGGGATGTGCCTTTGTGGTCACAAGTGCGGACCTCGCGCAGAGCCTGCCGCACAAGCCTGCCTACATCCTTGGCGGCGGTCTTGGGATACTGAGAGGCAACCTGACGCATGTCGGAGAGATAACGGTCAGCCCGGTAGGACGCGGAGCCAGGAAGGCGTTCTCCATGGCGGGCTACGGGCCATCCGACGTGCAGGTGATGGAGATATACGACTCGTTCACCATCACGGTGATGTGCGAGTTGGAGGAGTCCGGCTTCTGCAAGAAGGGTGAGGCCGCGGACTGGATACAGGCGCATGACCTGACGTTCAAGGGCGACAAACCCATGAACACGCACGGAGGCCAGTTGTCCTATGGCCAGGCTTCGACCGCGGGAGGCTGTGCCCAGGTTACCGAGGCAGTCAGGCAGATCCGGCGAGACGGCGGCGAGCACCAGGTGCCGGGGCCAACCGACCTCGTATACGTCACCGGTTCCGGTGGCGCGTTCTCCCAGCAGTCCGCGATGCTACTCGGCAGCGAAGCAGCGGTGTAACCGAGGCGAATTAGGGAATGCCATGACTACGGACCCCGCATACAACAAGCCGCTGCCCACCCCCAGCGCGGTCAGCCAGCCTTTCTGGGATGCCGCCAGGGAGCACCGGTTGCTGTATCAACGCTGCCAGTCATGCGGCACCCGGGTGTTCTACCCGCGCGACATCTGTCCGGGCCCACAGTGCTTCGGCGTCGGCACGCTGGAATGGGTGGAGTCCACCGGGAAGGGATGGGTCTACTCCTACACAGTCTCCTATCAACCGGCGCACCCGGGGTTCGCTGACGACGTCCCCTACGTGCTGGCCATCGTGGAACTGGACGAGGGATGGCGAATGAACACGAACATCGTCAACTGCGACCACGAGAGCATCGAGGTCGGCGCGCGCGTTGAGGTGGTCTGGGACGACGTTACGCCGGAGTTCACGCTGCCCAAGTTCCAACTCGCCGGGTAACTGCCGACCAAGCAGGCGAGCGACGAAAGCAGGGAATTCTCGTCAAGCAGGATCACGGACAGGAGTTGGCGTATGGCGCTGGAACAGACCGCCCTGGGAGCCTTTCGGATCCTCGACCTGACACAAGGCCTGGGCCAGTACGCGACCCGGCTCCTCGCAGACCTCGGCGCGGACGTGATCCGCATCGAGCCCCCCGACGGTGGAGCGGCGCGAAGAGCATCGCCCTTCGGGAGCGACCGACCAGGTCCCAACCGGAGTCTCGCCTTCCTGCACCTCAATGCCAATAAGAGGAGCGTAGTCCTCGACCTGGAAGACGAGGGAAACCACGCGAGATTATTCCAGCTTGCATCCGGTTCGGACGCGTTGGTGGAAGACTTCCTTCCAGGCTACCTCGAAGGGTTGGGGCTCGGTTACGCGCGGACGCGAGCAGCGAACCCGGCGATCGTCTTTACCTCGGTTACGCCGTTCGGACAGGCAGGGCCCCACGCGAAGATGCAGGGAAGCGACCTGATCGCACAGGCGATGTCGGACTGGTTGTGGAACGTCGGCGACGAGGGGGACCATCCCTGCGCCGCACCTGGCGACCCCAGCATGCACATCGGCGGCACCCACGGTGCGCTTGGCACACTCCTGGCCCTCTACGCCCGCCGACGATCGGGCAAGGGGCAGCACGTGGACGTATCGGTCCAGGAGGCCATGACTGCATCGGCATCTTCTTTCCCCATCGGACGCTTCTCGGCTGCCACCCAGATCATGCGAAGGATGGGTTCCGACACCAACGCCGCGGGTGTCAACTGCTATCCGTGTTCAGACGGATACGCACAGATGAACATCCACTTCGCGCAGCTGTGGCAGAAGCTCGTCGAGTGGATAGACCATCCCGTGCTGCAGGACCCCTACTGGCTCAGCATAGAGGCCCGTAGCGAAAGCGCCGAGGTAGCCGAAGAGATCATCAAGGAGTTCACCGCTTCGATGACCACCGAGGAGTTCGTGAGCGGTGCACGACACCGCGGGCTACCGGTCGCTCCAGTGAATACGTTCTCGGACGTTCGGCGCAGCCCTGTCCTGCTGGGCCGCAACTGGTTCCAGGAGGTCGCCCACCCGGAACTGGGGGAAATCAACATGCCCGGTTTCCCGTGGACGATGAGCGCTACGCCTCCAAGGTACTCTCGCTCGGCCCCGCTCATCGGTGAGCATACCGAGGGAGCGCTGCAGTCGGCGGGAGCCGACGGGCATCAGCCGATACAGGAAGGGGGGACACAGGACGGCCCTCCTCTGAAAGGGATCCGCGTTATCGACCTGACCCGAGCATGGGCAGGCCCCTTCTGCACTCGATTGCTTGCCGATTACGGAGCCGAGGTCATCAAGATCGAGTCCGGGAAGTTTGACACCCAACGCGAAGGACGTGCCGGGACGTACACGGAGCTCAACCGCAACAAGATGAGCATCACCATCGACCTCCACCAGCCGGATGGGCAGGCACTTGTCAAACGCCTGGCTGAGCAGAGCGACGTTCTGGTGAACAACTATCGCCCAGGGACACTGGAACGGTTTAACCTCGGCTACGAGGAGCTCCGCGAGGTCAATCCGAACATCATCGTCCTCAGCATGCCGGGCTACGGCAGCACAGGGCCGGGGAGGCTGTACGCTTCCCACGGGGCACAGCTCATGGCCGATTCAGGCATGTACTACATCTGGGGCCAGCCCGATACGCCCGTGGAACGGCGAGGACGGGCAGCCATCCCCGATTTTCTCGGAGGCGCCCAGGGCGCTCTGGCCGTGACCGCCGCACTCCATGCCAGAGACGCGATCGGGTCAGGGCAGGAGATCGAAATCGCTCAGCTGGAAGCGCTCGTGGCTGCGCTCGGCGTGGGGCTGCTCGATTCGTCAGTCAACAGCCGCGACTGGGAACCCTCCGGCAACAGGAAGGCCGACGCCGCGCCCTACGACGTGTACGCCTGCCGCGGGCGCGACGCCTACTGCGCCATCACGTGCGTTACCAACGAGCAATGGAAAGCCCTCTGCTACGCCCTGGGCCGTGCTCACCTGGCGAACGACGCGCGCTTCGCAACCCTGGAGGACCGGGCTGAGAATGCAGACACGCTGGACGAGATCATCACGGCGTGGACGAGCGACCTGACTCCCCGGCAGGTCATGTACCTGCTCCAGAAGGCAGGCGTACCTGCCGCCGTAGTGCAGACCGGCGAGGATGTGTACTTCGACGTTCACCTCCGCGAGCGCGGATTCGTCGTACCGGTTGACGACCCCGAATCAGGCCGCATGGACGTCACCGGCCTCTCCATACACCTGACGGAAACCCCCGGACGGCAAGAGATGGACGGACGCCCGGTCTTCGGGGGAGCGAACGACTACGTTTTCGACACCCTGCTCAAGCTGTCTCCGGAGGAGAGGCGACGGCTCGAAGAGGGCGAGGCCATTGCCTGATCTCCCGCGTCCAACCAAGGGGCAGGAGCCAAGGGGGAACCTTCATGAAGATCACCAGCGTCGAGCCCATCCTTGTTGCACTGCCCTACGAGCACGGCGCTCCCAAGCCCGACATGGGCGGGACCGGACAACGCCGAGAGATGCAGGACGCACTCTTCGTGAAGGTCGAAACGGACGAGGGGATCACAGGTTGGGGGGAAGCATTCAGCTTTGCAACGGTCCCCGTGACGATTCCGGCAATCGAGCGAGCCATAGGACCTCTCGCACTGGGACAGGACCCGACCGACATCGAGAGGGTCAGCGAGGACATCAAGCGGCGCTGCCAGAACATGATGCGGGGCGGACCAGCCCGCTTCGCACTGTCGAGCATCGAGATCGCCATGTGGGACATACTGGGCAAGGTGAACAACAAGCCGGTGTGGCAGATGCTGGGCGGAACGCCGAAGGACAGCGTTGAGGCGTACGCCAGCCTGTTCCGCCTGCATGAACCCGCGACCGTGCGCCGCATCACGTCAAGGGCGCATGAACGCGGGTACCGGCAGGTGAAGCTGCACGAACGCACCGTCGAGGCCGTCGCCGCTGCTCGCGACGCATTGGGGCCGGACGTGCCGTTGATGGTGGACACGAACTGCGCGTGGTACCCCGACGAGGCAGTAGAGATGGCGAAACAGATGCGGCCGTACAACCTCACCTGGTTGGAAGAGCCGGTCTCTCCCCCCGACGACTACGACGGACTTGCTCGCGTTCGCCGCGAGGGAGGAGTTCCTGTCGCCAACGGGGAGAACATCGGAAACCCCTACGACGTGAGGTGGATGGCCGCGCGTGAAGCCGTCGACATCGTTCAACCGTCGGTCGTGAAACACGGAGGCATCGCCGACGTGATGAGGATGGTTGAAATCGCTGAGAACGCAGGCATGAGAGCCGTGCCGCACTGTCCATTCGTCGGGCCCGGCCTGCTGGCGACGATCCACATCGTCGCTGCCATGCAGACCGACGTCCCCTGCGAGCATCGCTACTGCGACCTGCTGGCCAGTCCGCTGGGGGATGCAGTGGTGGCGAAGGACGGGCGCCTGCCGGTGCCCAGCGGCCCCGGCCTCGGCGTCGACCCGGACCTGGACGTTCTCGAACGCTATCGCGTGGCGTGAGGCCACGGCACGGGGGAGGCTCGCTTCAGTCCGTACGCTCCGCGCGGCTCGGGCCGAGGCGGACGTCCTTGACGTTAGGGTCGCTCGCGGCGACGTGCAGTATCCGCAGCGGCTCGTCGCTCGAACTCGCGAACCAGTACTTGTACCCGTGTGGCATGACGACACCCTCGTCCCTGCCGAGCTCCGCCAGGACGACGTCGCCCTCGCCGTAGAACGTGACCCTGCCCTCCAGCACCAGGAAGAAGCCGTCACTGGACGTATGGCTGTGCAGCCTGTTCTCTCCGCCTTCCTTCACCAACTGCATGTCCGCCGCCAGACGGTCTGTCTTGCAGAGTACGGTGAGGTTCTTTGACCGGTCGTTGTCCGGCGCCTCGTAGCGAAACACCTGTGGTTCCATGACAACCGCCTCTCCTCAGACTAAGGTGCGTCAACGTCATCCAGGAAGGCGAGAACGGCTTCCTCGAACGCCACCGGGTTGTCACCGGGAACGCGATGGCCCGCGTTCGCGACTTCCACGAGCCGGCTGTTCGCGTTGCGCTCCAGCATCCGCTCCGCGACCTCGCTGCTCAGCACGTCGCTCTGTTGCCCGCGGACGATGAGCGTGGGACAGGCGATACGCTCCCAAAGCTCCCAGCGGGACGCAGGGTCCTCTCGCGCGTTCTGTCGTTGAGTACGGCGGGCCGGGTCCCGGAGGACCGGGTCGTACTTCCACGTCCATCTCCCATCTGGGCGCTGCATGAGACTGTGCCGCAGGGAGCTCCTGATCTGCCATTCCGGACGGAAGGGGCTGTACTCGATGACACGCTGCACGAATTCCTCGTACGTGTCCAGGACATCCTTCTGGATGACGAAGTTATTGACCGCCCGTCCGCCGGCGCGGGCCGGTTCCGGCCCCACATCGACCACGACCAGTGCCTTGACCCTGTCCGGATGGGTGGCCGCATAGGCCACCGAGTTGCTGCCTCCCATGGAAAGGCCGACGAGGACAAGTTTCTCCATGCCGAGGTGGTCGACGAAGTTCGCCACGTCCCCGACGTAGGACGCCCGGTCGTACTCCGCGTTCGGCGCCCACGCGCTGTCGCCGTGGCCGCGCTGATCGACAGCGATGACGCGGTAGCGGGTGCACAGCGCCAGCGCGGTGAAGTCCCACATGTGAGCGTTCTGGGCGGCGCCATGCAGGCAGAGGAGCCAGAGTCTGTCCTCGCTCCCCCAGTCCAGGTAGTGGAGGCCAATGCCGATGTCCGCGTAGCGGCTGGTCGGCAACCTTGGGTCCGCGATGGTGATCCCCACCGTGGCTGCCGCTTCATGCAGGGACAGTTCGTTACGTATTGTCAATTTGTCCTCCAGCCAGTCGTGTCCCGTGGCCCCGGTTTCAGCGTCCCTTGAATTCCGGCTTTCGTTTCTCAGCGAACGCCTGCAGCCCTTCCTGTGCGTCTTCAGTGCCGCGGCCTATGTGTCCCAGCAATTCCGACATGCGGACTGCGTCCCTGAAGGACATCTCACGCGACCTGTAGACGATTTCCTTGACCGCCTTCACAGCAAGGGGAGGGCTGGCCGCAATACGGTGGGCGAGATCGAATGCGGCCTCCAGCAACTCGTCCTGCGGCACCACACGGTTCACCAGGCCCCACTGCAGCGCCTGGTCGGCCTTGACCCGGTCGCCGGTGAGGAGCATCTCCAATGCGGCACCCAGCGGAATAAGGCCGGGGAGGCGCTGCGGAGCGCCCATGCCAGGAGGGAAGCCATACTTGATCTCAGGGATGCCAAACTCCGCATTCTCCGAGGCGATGCGTATGTCGCAGGCGAGCGCCAGCATGCAGCCGCCACCTATGGCATAGCCGTTGACGGCTGCGACGATGGGCTTTCGCAGTTCCAGTCCATTGATGATGGTCAGGGGACTCGGGTCCCAGACGGAACTCGGTCCTCCGATACGGCCGGAACGAGCGGCGCTCTTGAGGTTCCCCCCGGCGGAGAAGGCCCGCTTCCCGGCGCCGGTGATGATGGCGCAACGGAGATCGTCGTCCGCAGCGTAGTCTGCGAGGCGATCGTAGAGCAGGTCCGTGGTCATCCCCAGATTGAGGTCGTTGTCTCCCTTCATGGTGAGGAGCGCCACGTAGCCGTGCTTCTCGTAGTGGACTTCGGCCATCAAGGCACCTGCTTTCGTCGGTCGGCGTACCCGGAGTCGAGGCTAGACCACGCCCGCAGCGCGCAGCCCTTCAATCTCTTCGGATGAGTAACCCAGAACATTCAGCACCTGGTCCGTGTGCTCGCCCAACAGGGGAGGCGGCCGGTGGTCCACAGGGTCAACAGCGGACAGGGTGAAGGGAGGAGCGAACGAGAGCACCGGGCCCTTCTCGGGATGGTTGACCCTCACGAACATGTTGTTCTCCACCATCTGGGGTTCGTAGAAGACCTCATCACGATCGAGCACAGGAGCGACAGGAACGTCCGCCTCATCGAGCAACTTGAGCCATTCTTTCGAGGGCCTGGTCTCGAATACCGCCTCGATGATCGGATATATCTCCTCACGGAACTCCCTGGTGCTGTTGTTGGGCAGCTTTGCGCGGGGATCTTCAGCGATGTGCGGCAGGTCCAGCACCACGCACAGGCGGTAGAACTGCGCCGGGCGGAGGGCGGTCACGTTGACGTAGACATCGTCAGCGCACCGGTAGATGCCGTAGGCAGGCATCTCAAGTTCGCGAACGGGCTTGTCCGAGTTTTCGAATTTGAGCAGGTTGGTCATCTGCATTGCTATCGCGGCGTGCAGGAGCGAGGTCTCTACCAACTGTCCACGGCCGGTCTTTTCGCGCTGGAGGAGGGCCAGCGTTATCGCATAGCCCAGCAGCATGGGTATCGATGGGTCCGAGAGGAACACGCCCGTACTCACCGGCACTCCGTTCTCCCACCGCCGGTACTGGGCCCCTGAGAACCCCTGGGTCAGCCGGTCGTAGCCAGGTTTGCCCGCATACGGTCCCTTGCTTCCGTATGCGCTGATCGATGCGTAGATCAGCCGTGGGTTGATCTTCTGCACGGACTCGTAGTCGACCCCGAGCTTCTGCGCTGCAGCGAGGCGCATGTTGCCGATGAGAATGTCAGAGGACTCAGCAAGTCTCCTGAAGACCTCTCTGCCCTCCGGGGCGGCGAGGTTCAACGTCATGCTCTGCTTGTTCCGGTTCTGCACGACGTAACCCGTGCCTCCGTCGGACGCCGGGTCGGCAGAAGCAGACTGAGGCGGGGGCTCAACCCTGATGACCTCGGCGCCCTGATCGGCCAGGTACACAGCCGTGCCAGGCCCGGCGATACCGGTCGTGAGGTCAATGACCCTTATTCCATCCAGTGCGTGAGGCATACCTCCTCCCCATAGGCACAACGCCTGGCAGCGATATCCCTTCCGGTCTGGCGCCGAAGCACTACAGGCCGTAGAGACGCTTCGGGTTGTCGCACAGAATCTTGTCGACAGCCTGCTGCGAGATTTCGCCGGCGTCAACACGCGCCTGGAGCGCTTCCTGGAAGTGGCGCTCCTGGGACTGGTCTGCGTGCGTGTAGTCCGAGCCCACCAGGATGTTGTCTTCCCCGGCGAACTTGAGGATGTAGGGCAGGTCTTCGTCCACCAGGCAGGTGACGAAGATGTTCAACTCCCGCAGTGTGTCATGCAGGGTGTCGAACCCGTCCGGAAGGTCAGAGTACGTGAGCGTCCTTGAAGATGGCCCCAAGGAACCCGGGTGGTCCATGCGCCGCCTGATCTGGTAGAGCTCGTGCGGTATCCAGCCTGATGCGGCCTCGATGAACCCCCAGCGGATGTTCGGATACCTGTGTGGCAACTTGCTCAGTACCAGCGACGTGAACGTCTCCGGCAGGTAGGCAAACGGCACCCGGGGCCCCCGGAAGTCGCCGTCCGTCCGGTTCTCGCGGGTGTTGGGGATGCCGCTGCCGATGTGCATGCAGACCGGCATCTCCAACTCGTTGGCCACCTCCCACAACGGGTCGAAGTATTCCTCCGTGAAGTTGTGGTCGGCTTCACGGTTGCCCTTCTTGAAGATGCCGACCGCCCCATGGTCCTTGGCCCACCGCACCTCCTTGATCGCCTCGTCCATGTCCATCAACGGCGGGAGGCACAGCCACCCCAGCCTGCCGTCGGACTCCCCGCACCTGTCCCCCAACCACCGGTTGTACGCACGCTTGAGGGCCACGTCGCCCTCGACCTTGGTAGTGGGCTGAACGAGAAAGAGCGTGGGATAGATGACCTGGGCGCGGACGCTGAGTCCGTCCATGTCCGTGAGCCGGGCTCCCACGTCGATCAGTTCCCGTGTTTCGACGGTGGTCATCGTCCTCGAGTCTTCGCGGTGCAGCCGTGGTTGGCGATCGCCGTCGATGACCCAGAACCGCTGCGTCGCTCTACCGGGACTGGGATTGCTGGGGTAGCCGACGACGGGTTTGAACTGGGCCTCGCTGGAGGCCATGTATTCCCATGTGTCCTCGGTCTCGTCAATGTGTGTATCGGCGTCTATCGTCGTAAGGGTTGTTGCGGTGGCCATCGGTGGTCCTCCTCACGTCTAGTTCGCAGTGTCGGGTTCCCAGCGGTTCACACGGACGACGCCGTCCGCTTCTAGCGATTCGATCATGGAATCGTCATACCCAATCCCATGAAGCACCTCGAGGGTGTTCTCTCCGAGCAGCGGAGCGAAGTTTCGGAACTGTACCGGCGTATCGGAGAGGTGGAACGGCGTGGCAAGCTGCCTCACCTTCCCTTCCATCGGGTGGTCCAACTCCCAAACCATCTCGCGCTCCTGAGCGTACCTGCCCTCCAGCACTTCGTTCAACTCGAGGACCGGCACGACGGCGATCTCCTCGGGGATCAAAGCCATCCACTCGTCACGGGTCTTGGTGAGCATGTACTCCCGCACTTTTCGAATCGCCTCGGGGTCGCGGTCGGGGCGGGTCTCCCGCATCTCGGGAAGGCCGACGGCGTCGCAGAAGGGGGCCCAGAAGTGGTTCTGGTAGGCAGCCGCGTTGCTGATGTACTTGCCGTCCTTGCAGCGGATGTTCCCTATGCTCGGCCAGCCGCGGTGGCGATAGGTCTGCTCACGGAAGTAGCCGGGTGCGGTACCGTTGAGGATAGCCGTCCCACCCTCGACAAGCGCTATGTCCACCTGCTGCCCCTTGCCCGTCCGTTCTCGTGCCATCAGCGCTGCCTGGATCGATATCACGGCGAGTGCGGCTGAGTAGCTGTCCACCGGTGTGAAGAGCATGTCCGCGGGCTCTGCGTCCTGTCCGGTGGTCATGGCGGTGAAACCAGAATACCCCTGAGAGTTGCGCTCGTTCCCCGGCCAGTGGGAGTAGCTGTTTCCGAAGCCCCATCCGCTCAACGTGGCGTAGATGAGCCTGGGGTTGATCGCGCTCAGCGTCTCGTAGTCCGCGCCGAGCCGCTTATACACGGGCAACCGGAAGGAGCCGAAGAATACGTCTACGACCTCGATCAGCCTGTGGAGGATCGCCTGTCCCTCCGGCTTCTGCAGGTTGATGGCGATACTCCGCTTGTTGCGGTGCATGTGGTCCCAGGCGTTGCTTCTGAACTCTTCCTCGGCAACCTTGGGGTCGATCCCTATCCGTTCACGCGATTCACGGGCTGCAGCTTGATTGCGATATGCGTTCCTGTCGGCAACGTCCTCTACCTTGAGTATGTCCATGCCCAGGTCAGCAAGCATCCAAGTGGCTGTTGGCCCAGGCACCAGGCGTGTTACATCAACCATACGGTACCCTTCGAGAGGCAACACCATCGATTCGTCTCCTTCCGGACCGGCTGGCTCGCATCGGAGGATGACACTGTCCAGCCCGCCTCATCGTATTTCAACGATCCCAGTTGAGACTGGGAGACCCAGTCCACCCTGTTCTGTCGAATCAGGTCCCACGCATCCTGGGGTCCAGCACGTCCCGCAACGCGTCACCGAATACGGCGAATGAAAAGGTGAGCAAGGCGAGGGCCACACCGGGGAAGATGGAAAGCCAGGGTGCGAGTTCCATGTTCGTTTTCGCAGCGGACTGCAGCATGTTGCCCCAGGAGGGTGTAGGCGGCTGCACTCCCAACCCGAGGAAGCTGAGGCTCGCTTCAATCACGATCGCGGCCCCCAACTGCTGCGTCGCAAGCACGAATACCGGAGCCAGGCAATTGGGGACCATGTACCGCGTGAGTATCCGCCACGTCCTTGCGCCGATGGCGACCGCCGCCAGGACGTAGGGCTCTTCCTTGACGCTCAGGGCGGAGGAACGGGATAGGCGTATCACCTTGTCGAAATAGTTGAAGGCGATGGCAAGGGTGACATTCAGAAGCGACGGCCCCAGCGCGACGACCATGACCAGCACCACGACCAGCCCCGGGAAACCCATCATCGTGTCGATGAATCGTTGCACGACGAGGTCGAACTTGCCGCCGACGTAGGCCGACGTAACCCCGATCAGCACGCCGATCGTGGTGCCGATTACCACGGAAGCAAAGCCCACAAAGAGGGATATCCGAGAGCCGTAGATGATCCGGCTCAATTGGTCTCGACCGAAGACGTCCGTTCCTGCAAGGTACTGCCAGCTGGGCGGCTCGTAGCTTGCACTGGGGTTATGCGTGTAAGGGTCTGCCGGAACAATCACGGGCGCCAGGATGGCAATGGTAATCATGAAGACGACGACAGCCCCGCCGAAGGCACCCAGAGGCTTCTTGCGCGCAAACCGGAGAATGCCGATGAGGACGGAGAACATCCTCATCCGGCTCCGGGCAAGGCCGGGAGCCAGGAGTTCGGCTGTTGGAGATACCGTGCTCAAATCATCCTTCCTTTCATCTGGATGTCAGCACTATCTGGCAAAGTCGATCCGAGGGTCGATGATCTTGTACAAGAGATCGACAATCAGGTTGATGGCCAGGAGGAAGAAGACAAGCAGAAGCGTCAAGCTCTGGATGACCGGGTAGTCCCGCTCCCTGGCCCCGGCAATAATCCCCTGGCCGATGCCGGGGATGCCGAAGATGTTCTCCAGTATCAAGCTCCCGCTCAACAGGAAGCTCAGGTAGAAGCCCGCGACGGTGATAACGGGGATGAGCGCATTGCGCAGGACGTGCCTCCCCAGGACAACGACCTCGTGGAGGCCCTTACTGCGCGCGGTCCGGACGTAGTCTTGGCGCAGCACCTCCAGCACGTTCGACCGGGTTATCCGCGTCATGAACGCGGTATAACCCCAAGCCAGGATCAGCACAGGCCAGATAATCTTCAGAAAGTGCGCGGTGGGGTCATCCCATACCGGCCTGTACCGCAGGGGTGGGCTCCACTGCAGCACGAGCACCATGAAGAGCAGTAGCATGAGGGCCAGCCAGAAGTTGGGTATCGAATTGCCAGTGATGGTAAAGATGCGGATGACGTAGTCAGGCCATCTATCTTGATAGATCGCGGCGAGGATGCCTAAGGGGATCGAAACGATCATCGTGATGATGATGGTGTACAGAGCCAGCAGGGCTGTCACTCTCAGCCGCCGGGAGACCATCTCCGAGATCGGCTCCTTCGTGGCGAGAGACTCGCCGCCGAACTCGCCGTTCAGCATGCTCCATATCCATGTACCGTACTGAACGGCGAGCGGGTCGTTGAGGCCCAGACTGGTCCTTAGCTGCTCGTACTGCTCCTGGGTAACGTAGGCCTGGTCCTCATCCGAAAGGATCCGTGCGGCGACGTCCCCTGGCAGGACGCGCATGGCGCCGAAGATCAACAGGGAAGCGAAGAAGAGCGTTGGGACGAACAGCAGGAGCCGTTTGGCAACGTAAGCCTTCATTCGCCCCCCCGCTCTTCTTCAAATTCGTTCTTGGCCCCTACTGATCCAGCCAAGTGTACTGGTAGGAAGCGTACGTGGGCGGGTTCAGCACGAATGCAGTCTTTGCATCCTTAACGTAACCCCTGGCGGGCACCAGGTTGAGGCCCACGACCGAGTGCACCATCAAGACCTCGTCGCGGTATATGTACTGCTCGAGTTCGTGGAGTATCCGCAACCGGTCCTCGTTGTTCGTCACCGTGCCAAGTTCAGCTGCGAACTCATCGATCCTGGTGTCCTCATGCACGATGCTGGCGTAAGGACTCTCCGACTTCCTGCCGTACTGGAAGTTGATCGACGAAGGTGTGCCGAGGTCCAGGGTTCCGCCACCCCACGAGACTTCCCAGTCCGTGCCAGCCTTCGTCGAGTCGAAAGCGGTCACGTCCATCACCTGGAGTTTGGGGTTCAGGCCCAGGCCATCCATCGCTCCGACCCACCATTCCATCTGCTGTACCTGTGTGTCAGGCAGGATGATCGCGAACTCGAGCCCCTCCGCGCCGGCGTCAGCCACGAGCTGTCGAGCCGTGGCACGGTCGGCTTCCTTCGTGTCGGGGTTGAAACCCGGCCACTCCATGAAGTCCGGGGTGGACGAGCGGACGTCCGAGAATCCGGCGCGAACGCGGCCGTTACCCTGCAGCAGTGTGTCGACGGCGGTCTGTCGGTCGACGTACAGCGCGATTGCCTGGCGCAGGCGCTTGTCGGCAAAGGGTCCTTCAACGGTGTTGAAACCCATGCCGGCGCCGCCGCCGCCCGCTATCTCCATGAAGTAGACGTCCTCACCGAGACTCTGCTGGTAGAGCGGCACCTCTTCCGGCGTGACGTAGTAGCGAGCGCCCCTGGCGCCGACATCGAGCTGTCCGGTCCTGAACGCGGCATGGAAGGCCGCCGGGTCCGACATGATGAAGTATTCGAGGCCGTCGAGGAACGGCAGCGAGTTACCCGCGTCGTCCGTTCCGTAGAAGTCGTCGAATCGTTCGAGGACGACGTCGACACCGCGTTCGTAACTCACGAACTTGAACGGCCCTGCGCCGATGTTGCCAAGTTCAAGCGGGGCCGCTTCGAGGTTCCCCGCCTGGAAAGCGGGTTCGAAGACATGCTTCGGATGGAATATGGGTATCCGGTGCATCCCGAGGCTTTCCAGGTAAAAGGCGTCGGGGGAGTTCAAGGTTATGCGCACGCGGTTCCCGTCGACCGCCTCGACCGAAGCGATGTCGCCGAATTGGCTCCTCGCAACGCCCGGCAGACGCTCCTGGTCGCCGACCTGGTACCCGGAGATAAACAACTCAACCCACCACCGGAAGTCCTCGTTGTTCATCGGAGCGCCGTCGTGCCAGGTCAACCCATCACGGATCTTGAAGGTCCATTCAGTAAAGTCGTCGTTGACGTCCCAGCTCTCCGCGAACCCCGAGCAGATCGTAGTCTCGTCTTCGAAACACGCCTGAACGAAGTTTCCTTCACCAGCAATGGCCGCGGTGATGGGCGTGAGGTTGTAGTTGGTGCTACGCATGGTGTCCCAAGCGGCGGGCGGGTCGGCTCGATGCCCTATCCGGAGCACTCCGCCATACTTCGGCTGGTCGACCGGGTCGGGGGCCGCAGTCGGTGTCTCCTTCGGCTCCATCGCCTCTGTCGTTGGGGTCGGCGCCATGGAACCGCTATCCGGTGGAGTCGTAGGAGTCGGAGTTGCCGCCGGGGCTTCAGGAGGCGACGTAGGAGTCGCAGTCGGTTCGTCAGACGAGCATGCAGCAATCGCCGCAAGCAGTGTTGCTACTACCAGCGCCACGGTCAGCGAAGTCAGGGAGCGCATCTTCCACCTCACGGTTGTCTTGGACGGGAATTCGACCTGCGGGCAACGGATGACAGACGGACATCCGAACGGGACAGAACACTCGACAACCTGAGCCCCGACCTCCTGAGGGGAGCCCAAGTGTCATCGGACATACAGTCGTTTTACTCCAACCCCCGAAGGGTGTCAACAAGAACGCAGACAGGAAAGCCTCCGGCGCGCAAGGCCCGATTCTCGATTGCGCCGCTTCCTTCTTCTCCCTACAATCCTTCCACTCGCAAGAGGAACGGGGGGAGAGTCGGGATCGCGCCCGGACAAATGTCTGTTGATACCGCACCCAACCTGTCGGATGCACAGCCGCTGATAGTGGCGGATGCACTCTCAAAGTACTACCAGGGCTTCGCGGCCATAGAAGGCGTCAGCTTCACGGTCTCTCAAGGTGAGGTGGTGGGCTTTCTGGGCCCGAATGGAGCTGGAAAGACCACCGCGATGCGTATCCTTTCCGGATACATGCCGCCGTCCGCCGGCGAGGCCCGCATCGCAGGATTCGACACCGTCGAGGCCTCGCAGGAGGCCCGTCGGCGGGTTGGGTACCTTCCCGAGTCGGTGCCGCTCTACAACGACCTCACAATTCGAGGTTATCTCGGCTACATGGGAACGCTGCGCGGGATGACGGGACGGCGACTTAAGGAGCGCATCGACGAAGCGATCGAAACTGTCCAGGCCACAGAGTACATCGATTCTGCCATAGGCAAGTTGTCCAAGGGCTACCGCCAGCGCGTGGGCATCGCACAAGCCATCCTGCACGAACCTCCAGTGGTCATCCTCGACGAGCCAACGGTCGGCATAGACCCCCTGCAGGTGGTCGAGACCAGACGCCTCATCCAGAGCCTCGGGACCGAGCACACGGTGCTTCTGAGCACGCACATACTGCCCGAGGTGAGCATGGTGTGCGACCGGGTGATCATCATCCATGAGGGTCGCCTGGTAGCCGATGGCAAGCCGGCAGAGCTGGCGGACAGCCTCGCCGGCACCATAGTCATCGAGTCCGAGATAAGAGGCCCTGCTGAGCCTGTCTCAGCAGCCCTCGCCCGGATCCCTGGTGTGTTGAGCGTTTCGAGCGATGTAGGCGACGACGTCGGCACCTATCGCATCGAGGCGCAACCCGGTTCGCCTGTCCACGAATCGATCGCACAGGTCGTAGTGGCAGCGGGTTGGGTCCTCCTGCGCCTGGAGCGCGTTCCGATAACGTTGGAGGACGTCTTCGTGCAACTCACCGAGGAAGACCCTGCTGCCCATGCGTAGGGTACTGGCCATCACCTACCGCGAGACGCGTGCGTATTTCGTATCCCCTGTCGCCTACGTCGTCGCCCTGGTATTCGTATCGCTGACCGGGTACTTCTTCGTGGACGCGATGTCGGCTTCGGCGTTCCCCGAGGCAACAGTCGAATCGTACGTGGGGCGCGCAACGTTCATCCTGGCACTACTGGGTCCGTTGCTTACCATGCGGCTGCTCGCCGAGGAACGGAAACTCGGAACGCTGGAACTGCTTATGACTTCCCCTGTCCAGGACTGGGAAGTAGTCATCGGCAAATTCGCAGGAGCGTTGGTAGTGGCTGCATCAGCCATTGCGCTCACGTCGGTCTACGTGGGCCTGCTGTTTCTGTACGGGAACCCGGACCCTGGCCCGATCGTCACTGCCTACATCGGCCTCGTGCTCTTTGCCGGGGCGGCCCTCGCCATTGGGCTGTTCACATCTTCCCTCACCGGCAACCAGATCATTGCGGCAGTGTTGTCTTACGGCATCCTCGCCCTGCTGTCGGTCATCCACCTCGCAGCAGACCACGTCGGCGGAGCGCCCGCGACGCTCCTCCGCGAGCTGTCAATGGTGGCCCACTTTGAAGACTTCCTACGGGGCGTGCTCGACCTGCGCCACGTCGCCTACTACTTGAGCGTCGTGGTCGTCCTACTGTACCTCACCACCCGAACCCTCGAAATCGGGCGCTGGCGCTAGGCGCGAAGTATGGGTACCCCTCCGCGCCGACCCAACCCCGAAGACCCTTCGGCTCGCGGCATGGGCACGCGACCGCCGCAAGGTGTTCGAGGGGTGCTCTCGTACCTGGGAACGGTGCGAGGAGCACTGGTGACGGTTGGCATCTTCGCCGTGGCGGTCGGACTGGCGACTGCCACCATGCTGCCTGAACTGAGGACCCTTGGACTGGGGGTACTTGCAGGCGGTGCCGCGGCGTTGACCTTCCTTGCGATGGCGGCATCGATCCGCCCCCGCCACAAGGTGGCGCGTCGTACACAGCGGTACGAACTGGTGTTGCTCGTATCGGTGCTGGCCTTCACCGGGATCGTGGCGCTCTTCAATTACGTCATCGTGCGCGGCGAGGTGGTGGCAGACCTGACCGCAAGCGAGCAGTACACGTTGGCCCCTCAGACATTGGACATCCTCACGGAACGGATTGACGCTCCAGTAGAAGCGACGGCGTTCATCGTCGACGACTCTGATGCGGTGACACCCCTTGAGGCGCTGGTAGCCGAGAGAATGGTGGACTATCTGCGTGAGTTCGAACGACGGTCTGCCGGACAGTTCTCCTACCACGTCATAGACCCGGAACGATTCCCGGACATCGCCTACGGCAAGGGGGTGACGCGATGGCCCTCCGTAGTGTTCGAGAACACGCGGTCAGGAGCGAGCCAGACGGTCATAGCCGCGTCCAACCCTGAACAGGCCTTCCTTACCTCCCTGCTGGTTGTCCTGGGGCTCGCCCAGAAGTCCGTCTATGTTCTGGACGGCTATTCATCTTGGGACCTGACCGATCAGAACAACCCCGATGCCCCGCAGGCCTTGGGGTTCGCGCTCCGAGGTCTGGAAAGCGACAGCTACAGCGTGGGGTTCCTCAACCTCATTGAGAATCCTCGCATCCCCGAGGATGCATCGCTGATCATCGCTGTTGCGCCGGACCACGAGTTAGGGACCGACGACGGCATGGCCCTGAACGCTTACCTGGAAGGAGGAGGGAGGCTGCTGGCTCTTCTGCAACCGGACCCCCCTGATTCATGGCGAGCGCTTATCGCACGATGGGGGATCGATGCCCTGGAGGGTTACGTCATCGACCCGGACAGCCACGTCGCAGGCTCCGAGTGGGTGCCGCTCGTGGGGAACGACGGATACGTGTCCACAGACGTTTCTGCCGAGGTGAGCACCACTTTCTTCCCGAGCCTCGCCCCCCTCTGGGTGGTCCGCGCACCGGAGAATATGCCCACCTTGGTGGACCTGAAACCCATAGCACTCACCTCAGGGAACAGCTTCGCGTCTGACACCGCCGAGCGCGTACGGAGGCTGTCCATCGACGTCCGCGGCCCGTTCATGGTGGGAGTCATCGCGCGGGTGCGCGGGCCCGTGGACCGGCCTGTCCCCGCATCCGCGCCGGTCACTACTGTGGGCGTGTTCGGTGATGCCGACTTCATCTCCAACCGCTATTTCTACGCTTTCTCCAACAGTGACCTGTTCCTCAATTCCGTCAACCACATGGCTGGGGATGACGCGCTGGTCTCGATACGGCCCAAGCCAACGGTGTTTCGAGAGATGGCCATGACTCCTCGCGAGCTGGAAGTCGTTCGCTATGTCGGCTGGTTCCTGCTCCCGCTACTGGTAGCGTTCCTCGGCTCTGTCGTGTGGTGGGTACGGCGCTAGCGGCATGGCCAGGGGCGCGGTCTCGCTGCTGATCGGGCTGGCCGTCATAGGCGGGTACGTGCTCGTACAGGTGCTGCGCGAGGACCCGGCACCGGTCCCCACAGAGACGTTCATCTACTCGATCAATGAAAGAGACATAACCAGCGTGGAGATCAC
Source organism: Dehalococcoidia bacterium (assembly GCA_034423175.1). Lineage (GTDB taxonomy): Bacteria > Chloroflexota > Dehalococcoidia > Lucifugimonadales > Australimonadaceae > Bin16. The sequence continues at coordinate 39,595 of DAOUJA010000061.1, read as the reverse complement.
CCACCACGGGGATACACAGCGATTCGTATGGGACGAGGGGGCAAGTGGATGGGTGTTCGACGATGTAGAACGCTCGCCGGTGGCGCAGGCCCGGTGGGGTGGCATCCCGCTACTGCTTTCCGGGCCTCGTGTGCAACGGGTGCTCTCCGTGGACCAGGCGGACCTCTGGCGCTACGGACTCGACAACCCCATGACGACAATCACGCTCGGCCTGTCGGACGGCCTACTGCTGACAGTCCACGTCGGAATACCGACTCCTGACGGCGAGAACGACTATGTCCTGCGAGAAGGTTCACCGCAGGTCGTCCTCGTCGACCGGAGCTGGCACAACGTGTTGGCAAGGCTGGTGACAGTCCCGCCGTTCGCTCCTATACCTTGATGCAAGCCGCCCAGTGCCCCGCAGTCACCTCTCGCAACTCGGGCATGGCCGCCCGGCATTCTTCCGTCATCAGAGGACAACGAGGGTGGAAGACACAACCGGCGGGAGGGTTCAACGGGCTGGGAATCTCTCCCTTTACGAGCGTCCGCTTGCGTGTTGCTTCGATGCGCGGGTCGGGGATCGGTACGGCGGAGAGCAGCGCCTGCGTGTAGGGGTGCAACGGGTTCTGGTAGAGTTCTTCGCTCGGCGCGATCTCGACTATGTGCCCCAGGTACATCACCGCAATGCGATCCGCGATATGCCTGACGACCGACAGGTCATGGGCGATGAAGAGGTAGGTGAGGTTGAATTCGTCCTGGAGTTCCTCGAAGAGGTTGATGACCTGTGCTTGTATCGAGACGTCCAGCGCCGACACCGGCTCGTCGCAGACGATGAAGGAAGGATTGAGCGCCAGTGCGCGAGCGATGCCGATCCGTTGTCGCTGGCCTCCGCTGAACTCATGGGGGAAGCGATTGGCCATGGAGGGATTGAGTCCAACCACGTTGAACAGCTCTGCGACGCGTTCTTGTCTCTCCGCCTTGCCTGCCACCGAGCGGTGCACCACCATTGGTTCACCAATGATCTGGCCTGCCGTCATGCGCGGATTGAGCGAGCTGTACGGGTCTTGAAAGACGATCTGCATCCGCTCCCGCATCCTTCGCATTTCTTCCGCGTGCAGCATCGTCAGATCGGTGCCCTCGAAGACAACATGACCTCCGGTAGGCTTGTAGAACTGGAGGATGGCCCTGCCGGTAGTGGTCTTCCCGCAGCCGGACTCACCCACCAGGCCCAGTGTCTCGCCACGTTTCACGTAGAAACTCACATCGTCGATTGCCTTGATGTGTCCGATCGTCTTTGGGAACAACGCGCCTGCCGTAACGGGGAAGTACATCTTGAGCCCGCGCACATCGAGCAGGACATCCTCCCTAGCATCGATGGCTGCTCCACCTGTTCTGTCAGCTTGAGCTTGCATGATGTCTCCTCTCAGGAGCTGTGGGACGACGCCGGCGCCAGTTGATCGCTCACCCAACAAGCGGAAGAGTGTCCGTCGCCGGCATCGACCAGCGGGGGCGCCTCCGTACTGCAACGTTCCACAGCGAAGGGACAGCGCGGACGGAAGGCACATCCATCGGGGAGGTTGCTCAGATCGGGGGGTTGTCCCTCGATCGGCTGCAATTTGGCGGTGCGCGCCTGGTCGGGACGCGGGACGGAGTTCATCAAGCCCTGGGTGTAAGGATGACTAGGAACGACGTAGACTTGCTCTGCCGTTCCGCTCTCCACCACCCGCCCCGCGTACATGATGTTCACTGAGTCCGCGTATCGCGCAACCACGCCAAGGTTGTGGGTAATGATGATGAGCGCCATGCCGAACTCGCGGGTCAGGTTCTTCATGAGTTCGAGGATCTGGGCCTGTATCGTTACGTCCAGGGCCGTGGTGGGCTCGTCTGCTATCACCACCTTCGGCTGGCAGGAGAGCGCAAGCGCAAGCATCACGCGCTGGCGCATCCCTCCGCTGAGATGATGGGGATACTGACTGAATCGCCGTTCCGCATCCGTGATCTCCACCATCTCCAACAGTTCGATGACCCTGGCCTTGGCCTGCCGCGCGTTCATGCCCATGTGCAATTCGAGGATCTCCGAGAGTTGCCGTCCCACTGTCAACAGGGGATTGAGAGAAGTCATAGGCTCCTGGAAGACCATGGAAATCTGCTTGCCGCGGATCTGGCGCATCCCCGAGTTGGACAGCCCGAGCAGGTTGGTGCCATTGAAGAGCACACGACCGCTGCGAACCCTGCCCGCCGATGGCAAGAGGCCCATGATTGAGAGTGCGCTAACGCTCTTGCCGCAGCCAGACTCGCCAACGATCGCGAGCGTCTCGCCCAAGTCAACTCCGTACGACACGCCGTCCACAGCTCTCACGATGCCTGAATCGGTCGAGAACTCGACGCGCAGGTCGTCAACCTCGAGCAAACGTGCCATCGGCACTCCCTTCTCCCTGATCAGTCTTTGCGGCGAAGAACTCGAACAAGTCTACTCGGTTGAGGCAGGTAGGTTATCCCGCACGTGGTCAACAACCCACCGGTAGTCTTCCGAATCAAAGCTAAGCTCCACGCTCTGCCGGTCCCATTCTTCGTCTATCCATGTCTGGAGCGCCCGGCCCCTCAGTTGCTCGATCATTTTTTCGTTGTCGATCTCACGGACTGCCGGACCGCTGATGATACCTATCAGGTAGACGCCGGTCCGCAGATAGACCGGCGCCAGCAATTCGCCCGGCACCGCTCCCTCGTCGAAGAGGTGTTGGTCAAGCTGAGGGAATGCACCACGAGGCACCCATCCAACGTAGCCGGGCCGATCGGGACTTGTGAATAACAGGTCCGAGTTCAGCGATGCGGCCACGCTTTCGAACGGCTCTCCCGCCTCAAGGAGGGCGAGTACGCTCCCTACTTCCTCGAAGTCCGCCGGCAGAACGATCCACGCAATCTCAATCTGTTCGGCCACCCTGGCTATACGGTTCCCTAGTTCATTCTTCATCCCTTCACGCAGTATCTGGACTCGCACGAGGTCCCGATACTCCTCGTCGCCTATCCGTCCTCTGGTGAGGAACCTGCCATATTCCTCCTGAAACTCCTGCTCGACCCGCTCGTCGCTCGCATCTGCCGTGGTGTAACCCGCGACGAAGCGTCGATGAAGAGCGTCGTCGACGTGTGCTTCGGAGACCTGGGTGCTGAACCGAGCGGCAGCACGCCGTATCAGTTCGTCTTCCAACATAGTCCGAAGTACGTCCAGGGGATTGCCGCCAACCGTGGCTGTGCCCGTCTCGGCGAGATTGAGGCGAGCCACTGCCTGCATGCGGTCTGCCACCTCGCCGATCGTCAGAACCGGCTCTCCGCCAATCCGTCCCACCCACACTTGCGTCGGCTGTACGTAGACGCGGTAGTAGGCAACGGCTGGAACAGCAACGATCGCAAACAATAACGCCAGTACCAGCAGACCGACCCAGAAGCGGCTGGCTGGACGCGAGGTGTCGGAGGGCCTGAAACGGCGGCGCGCCGGGGCACGTCCTGCCGGCTGCGGTGGTAAGACGGCCTCATCCCGCGAAGAACCCGAACCTACCGCCCGAGACACGTAGCGCCGGACGGTTGCTGCCAGGTGAATCATTTCCCCGCCTTAGCGCCGATGGACGCGCAAGCTCGAGTCACGTGGCGCACTCCGTCTCTGTTGGCATCGCAGAGGTCGCCTTGAACCGGGAGTGTGAAGCGGTGCACGTGGCACCCCCGGGGAGACTCGAACTCCCGCCACCGGCTCCGGAGGCCGGTGCTCTATCCACTGAGCTACGGGGGCATGCGGTCAGTATAGCGTACATGAGAACGTCTGAGCGCATCGGACACCTGCTTCAACCCTTAAGGAACTGCACCGAGTAGGCCCCCCATCCCGCGCGCAAGGCGCCTCGGCGATGCCGGCGTATCGCCCAACAGCGCGACATGGTGTATGCTTACACCGTGCGCTCCACGACAGCGCCGGACTCGGCCATGCATGGAAGCGGCTCACAAGCGCGTCGAAAACTATTGACCTGCGTTTGCCGCCTCACTATGATTCATGGCGGTTGTTCGTAAAGGACTTGATGGTGGTGGGCTTCACAGGAGAGAAGCTGACCCCCGGATGGCCACCTCGTACGATTCGGAAAGGGGGTTCGATGAACCGCTTCAGCCTCAAGAGCATGTCCCTGGTACTCCTCGTGGCAATCTTCGGCCTGGTGTTGGCCGCATGCACGGGCCCTGAAGGCCCCGCTGGCCCCGCCGGCGCTGCTGGCCCCGCCGGCTCTGCTGGTCCGCAAGGCCCTGCCGGCCCTGCCGGTTCAGATGGTGCTACTGGCTCGGATGGTGCGGATGGCGCTGACGGTGCTCCCGGCGCTCCTGGCGCTCCCGGTATCCCTGGCGTGCCGGGCGTTGATGGCGACTCGTCCACTGCGGGCGTTGAGCTCATGCGCAACAACTTCTCGGCTGACCTGCCCGTCAGCACGACTGCAGTGCTAACCGGCTTCGAGCCCGGCGAGAGCATCGCAGTAACCCTTATGGCCGGAGACGGCAGTTCGACATCGCTCGGTACAGCAACCGCCAATGACGGTGGCATTGCAGACGTCGATGTCAGGCACGACGGCTTGGCTGCAGGCACGTACGCGGTCGAGGCTGCCGGCGACGGCGGCGGCAAGGCGAGCGCCGCGATCTTCGTCAAGTAACCCCCAACCAGAAGGTAACGACAGGGAAGAGGCCCCGGATACGTCCGAGGCCTCTTCTTGTTGTGGTCAATGCAGGCCCGTCACGCAGGCCATGCCATTCGGTTCGCCCGAGCGTCGGCGAGGCTCCGAAGCTACCAACTGCTCGGGAAGGCGCCGAGAAGACTACGTCGGCAGTCGCCTCGCCGGGCAGCCTCAAAAGGCTCGGGCAGTTGCATAGCCGACTGCAACCGCCGCGAGGCCGAGGGCAACGGTGAGGAGAACGTTCGCGGCAGCCGAAAGGTATGCGGCGTTGCGCAGAAGCGTGAGCGTGTCGTTGGTTATGGCGGAGAACGTGGTAAACCCGCCGAGCAGACCAACGAAGAGAAAGAGTCGCGCGCCCGGTCCAAGGAACTGGCGCGTCTCCGCGAGCCCCGCGAGGACGCCGATGAGCAGCGAGCCAACCACGTTGACGGTAAGCACACCCCAGGGGAAGGACGGCTGGCCGGCAAGGCGCGACACGCCGAGGATGACGCCGTAACGTGTCGCAGCGCCGATGAAGCCGCCCAGACCCACGAGGAAGAGGTCAGTCATGGGCGTGGTGTTGGGTCCTGCGGAACGTGAGCGGATCGTGCTGCTCGCTGCCGTAGAAACGGAGCCAGAAGTCGCTCTTCCCCGGAAAGTCCATGTAGAGGCCGAGGTGCGCGCCCCCGAGGACGTGTAGGTGGCCATGCCGCTGGGACTGCATCGCGTCCGCGCCAAAGTTGGAGACGATGCGGAAACCGCCGGGCGCGTCGGACTCACCGAGTTCCACGGCGAGTTGGGCCGCGCGGGGGAAGAGCGGCGAATACCAGAATTCGCGTTGGCTCATATGCATAACGGGCGCGACGAGGTACATAACCGGCGCCCAGTCCAACGCGTTCTGGAATGCGACGAGTTCGTCGTCCTGATAGCGGATTCGCCGGGGGAGCGCCCCAGATGCGATGCCGCAGAACGCGCACTCACGAGTTGTGTCCAGGGAGTACGCTGCGTCCGCGCGGGGGGCGCGGGCATCGTCTGCCTCAGACATCGCGGCGGCGCTCCTGTCGGATGCGTCCGGTCTGGCGGTAGTCCGGCGCGGTGATGGGGACCTCCGTGACCATCCGGGCGTCGTTGAGGCGCGAAGCGACGGGGTCAGAAGGGCCGGACGGGAGGGTGCGCATGGTGATGATGGTAGGAAGCCGGGCATTGTGCCGGTGCACGATGATCTGGTAGAGCTTCTCGTCCGCCCACGCCGTGGAGCTTTCCGAGCCGAGGTCGTCCATGATGAGCAGGGGCGCCTGCTTGATGCGGTCGAACAATTCGTCATAGGTAACGCGGCTGTCCGGACTGAAGGTGTAGCGAAGGTGGTCCAGCAGGTCCGGCACGAAAGCGAAGAAGACATCGCCACCCTGTTCGAGGTGCCGGTTGGCGACCGCGACGGCGAGATGTGTCTTGCCGCAGCCCGGGCCTCCCACCAGGACGAGCCAGCCCTCTGGCCCCTGTGAGAAGGCGCGCGAGGCATGGAGTGCAGCAGCGAGTGTCTCCTTGTCCACCCTGGAACGGGCGCGCCCTTCCGGCTCGAAAGAGTCAAACGTCATCTCCCGGAGCATCGCGTGGGGGATGCCTCCAAGGCTCACGGTCCTCGCGGTGGTGGCGCCGCCCATGTCGATGACGAGTGCGTTGCGCGGGTCAGTCAGCTTGCTCTGCAGGCGTCCGTCCAACCGCTCAAGCGGGACGGAGGATGTGAGGATAGTCGGAAGGCCGTTCAGGTAGCGGTGATTGACTACCTGGAAGAGTTTCTCCTCAGCCCAGGGTGTGCCGTTGTGTGCGCCGATGTCGTCCAGGATGAGGACCGGGATGTTCTTGACCTGCTCGAACAGTTCATCGTGAGAGAGTTCAGCATCGTCGGCATATCCACCCCGGAGCTGGTCCAGAAGGTCCGGAACGAACGTGAAGAGGACGGGGTGGCCCTGATGCATGAGGCGGTTGGCAGCGGCGGCGGCAAGGCAGGTCTTGCCAGTGCCATGGCCTCCCGTGAGCAATAGCGAACCCATGGGCTGTTCGGCGAAGGACTGTGCTGCGCGAAGGGCGGCATCGTAACGGGCGTTCGCTTCGGGGCCAACGCCAGGGCCACCTGGTGCCAGAGTCTCAAACGTAACGGCGTGCAGCACGCCAAGGTTGCTGTAGCGCTGGAGCCGCGCGAGGCGGTCGATCTCGCTGCGGCGCACCTGGCAGAGGCACGGGAAGGCTCGTCCGAAGTCCGGGTGGCCGACGGGCACATCGCGGCGCACCCAGCCCTGCCCCCCGCACGTGGGGCACACGTCGACAGCCGCGGGTTCTGTGTCGAGTTGCTGCACCCAATCAGGAGCGGCGACGACGTTCGAGAAGTTCCGCTGCTGTAAGCGCCTCAGTATGTCTCCCAGGCTTTCCACTCTGCCTCGCTCCCCTCCCATCGCGCTTCCAGCGCTCAAGCACCGCTTCTATGTAACGCCAACTCCGGACGTTGGCCGCAGCAGTCTCGCGTATGGCCGCCTCCAGCCAGTCGGAGGAGTACTCCTCCTCGGCAGCGCGCAACTCGTCCGCGACCAACGGGGTCAGCATACCAATGTTCTCTTCGTACAACTGAAAAACGTTCGGACGTTCGGACGGACGACGGCCCACAACCTGTCCGGGTGCCGGGCCGGTCTGCCCCGCCGCTCGCTCATTCTGAGGCGTGCGCAGCAGCAGCCACCCCTCGGACTCGATGAGCGTCCCCCGCTGCACCGCGAGCGCAATGCCGTGCTCGATCTCTTCCACAGAGGTCAGTGCATCCAGAAGTACCGTGTCCGCCCGCAGCGCGGAAACGGGCACGCGTTTCGGCGCGCCGCTCTGCTGGGCCTCGTGCCAGAGAAAGCGCAACGTGCACTTCAACTCGGCACAGTCGTCGATTTCGACGAGGAGAGACGACAACAGCGGCGCCGGGACAGGCAACCGTTTGGTCCTGGCGTCGAACCCGGAGAATGCCGCGGTGGTCATGGCGTCGCCGCTTCGGTCTGGAGGTTCTGGAAGCGCGAGAACTTGCCGTCGAAGAAGAGGTGGATCGTCCGCGTGGGGCCGTGGCGGTTCTTGGCGATGACCAGCTGCGCGAGGTTCTCCGGGTACGGGTCCGTCGGATGGCGCTGCTCCCATTGCTCCGGCGTCAGGTACTTATCGTCGCGATGGATGAAGGCGACGACGTCGGCGTCTTGCTCGATGCTGCCGGACTCGCGCAAGTCGGAGAGCTGCGGGTGGTGGTCGGGGCGCTGCTCGATGGCCCGGGAGAGTTGGGAGATGGCGATGACCGGCACGTTGAGGTCGCGGGCGATGGCCTTGAGTTGCCGGGTGATGTCGCTCAACTCCTGCACGCGGTTCTCACCGCGGTTCTCCCGACCGGAGATGAGCTGGAGGTAGTCGACGATAACGATGTCGATGCTCCTGCCGGTATGGAGGCGGCGGAGCTTGGAGCGCATCTCCAGGACGGTCTGCGCAGGGGAGTCGTCCATGTAGATGGCGAGGTCAGACAGCTCACCGATACCGTGAATGACACGGGCCTGGGCAGTGTCGCCCAGGAGGCCGATGCGCAGAAGATGGCTGTCCACTTCGGCCTCGGCGGAGAGAAGGCGAAGCGCAAGCTGCTCGCGGCTCATCTCAAGGCTGACGACAGCGGCGACGGCGCCCTGCCCCGCCGCGTTCCGGGCGATGTTCATAGCGAGGGTCGACTTGCCGAGCGCGGGGCGGGCCGCGAGGATGAATAAGTCGCCGCGCTGCAGACGCCCGAGGGCATTGTCGAGGTCGATGAACCCAGTGGGTATCGGAGCGACTCCGTGATCGAGCGGGGCGGTGTCGGATGCCTCTTCGAGGTACTGGTCCAGTACCTCTCGAATCGTCACGAAGTCGCGGGTGACGTGGGTGTTGCGGACGCGGAAGAGGATGTCCTCCGCCCGTTCGAGCGCCTGGTCCGTATCAGGCGCATCCTCGTACCCGATAGCGGCGATGTCGCCCGCGGCCTGGATGAGCCTCCGCATCGTGGCGGTGCGGTTGACGATTCGGGCGAAGTGTTCCGCATGGACGGAGGTGGGGACAGCAGCGATGACGTGGCTGAGGTAGCCGGGGCCACCGACCTCTTCCAGCCGCTCCCTGAGCGAGAGTTCACGTGCGACACTGATCTGGTCTATGGGCTCGCCACGGTGGTAGAGCGACTGGCAGGCCTCGTAGCACCAGCGGTTCCGCTCGCGGTAGAAGTCCTCCACTCTGACAAGCGGAGCGATGCGGTTGATGACCTCCCCGTCAATGAGGAGTGAGCCTATGACCGATTCTTCCGCGTCCGCGTCATGTGGGGGGAGCTTCTCCGCATACATCCTGCCTCGTTCCTACGGCTCCTCTTCGTCTCCGGTCAAGCCGTCCCCAGCCTCGTCTTCGTCGTCTTCATAGTCATCGTCTGGGGACTGGTCTTCGTCTTCATAGGCGGTCTCGTCCGCTCCCGCCGCATCATCCTCCATGTCGGCGGTTTCGATCCGAGCGGCTTCATAGCCTTCGGGCACGACAGATACGGTCACCTCGGCGGTGACCTCGCGGTACAGGCGGATGCTGACGGGGTAGTCGCCGGGCTCGTGGATCGTGCTGCCGAGCAGCACCTGTCGATGGTCGATAGCGCGACCGGTGGCGGCGGTGAGCCGCTCGGCAATGTGGCGCCCGGTTACGGAGCCGAAGAGGCGTCCGTTGGGGCCGACGCGCACCTCGACCGGCACCTCCATGCCCTGGATCATCTCGGCAACCTGCCCCCACTCCTCGGAGAACTGGAGGCGCTTCTGGCGGGCGGCAGCCTCGATGGCCCGTATCCGCTGGAGTTGGCCGGGCGTCGCCGGTGCGGCGAGCCCCTTGGGCAGCAGGTAGTTGCGGGCGAACCCGTTCTTGACCTCTTTCACCTCGCCGGCGTCGGCTGCGCCGGGCACGTCTTCAAGAAAGATGACCTTCATCTCGCATCCCTCGCACTGTGGGGTATGAGTCGCGCTGTTCGCGCCAAGCGCGGTCGCACGATAACAACGATACGGCCAGTGGACTGGCCGCACGCTACATCATACCACCGAACAGGCTCCTCCTCCGCGCGCGCATCGCGCAACGGCCTGATGTCACCAAGTGCGCCGCCAGGATTGTGGCACAACGTCCCGTCGGGCCCCACGCACGGAGTCCATCGAAATCCGATGAACCATTCGCTTGCGCCGTGCGGGGATTGGGTGCTAGGCCCCCAGCGCAAGCTCGAGGCCGCCGAGGTAGGCGTCGGCGAGGTCCGCGAGTGACTCGTCGACGAGGCCGGGGATCGTGAACCGTGGGCCTCCGGCGACGCCAAGCGTCGTGCACGGCACGCCCGCCTCTCGCGCTGCGGCCTCGACCCGGGCAGTGTCCGTTCGGGCGCAGCTGACGACGGCGCGCGAGGGCGCCTCACCGAAGAGCGCAGCGTCCCACCGGCCACCGGGCCAGCCGGCTGCACCCGCGAAACCGACGTTACCCAGGACGGCGCTCTCTGCCACCGCTACGGCGAGTCCGCCGTCAGAGCAGTCGTGGGCGGAGTGGAGCAGGCATTCGCTGGCGAGGTCGACGAGGAGGCGCTGCAGTCGCGCCTCGGCGTGGAGATCGATAGCAGGCCTGCCCGCGACAGTTCCATGCTCGACAGCGAGGTATTCGCTGCCCGCGAGCGCGCCGTCGTCCGCGGGGGACGCACCAAGCAGGAGAACGGCATCGCCTTCACCGGCGAACGCTGCGCCAAGGGCGTCGCGGGCGTCGTCCAGCAGGCCGACCGCCCCGACGATGGGGGTAGGATAGATGGCCTCTCCCTGCGTTTCGTTGTAGAGCGAGACGTTGCCGCTCACCACCGGGACGTCCAGCGCGCGGCAGGCGTCGGCCATGCCCCGGATGCACTCCTCCATCTGGTAGTAGACATCCGGTTTCTGGGGGTTGCCGAAGTTGAGGCAGTCGGTGATGGCCAACGGGGTCGCGCCCGAGGCAGCGACGTTGCGGCACGCCTCGGCGACTGCCATCGCTCCGCCGGTGTAGGGGTCGAGCCAGGCGGCTCGCCCGTTGCCGTCTACGGCCAGGGCGAGCGCCTTCGGTATCTCCCGCAGACGAAGGACGGCGGCGTCGCCAGCGCCGGGCTTTACCATCGTGCGCGTCTGCACCTCGTGGTCATAGCGCCGGTAGACGACGCGCTTGCTCGCGACATTGGGCGATGCGAGCAGGTCTCGCAGGATGCGGCCCGCCTGCACCGGGTCGGGGGCGGGAGGCATCGCAGCGGCATGCAGTGCATCCAGGTACGAGGGGCGCGTCCCGCCGGGCCGGTACTGGGGCGCTTCCACGAGCGTTGCTATGTTGACCTCGGCGGCAAGTTCGGGGCCGTCGTAGACCCGGGCGATGCCGTCGCCGGTGACGATCCCGATGGCGGTGAGTGGCACGTCCCACCGGTCGAAGATGCGGCGGACGCCCTCCTCGTTCTCCGGCCTGACGATAAGGAGCATGCGCTCCTGGGACTCGGAGAGCATGACCTCGTAGGGAGTCATGCCGTCCTCGCGGCGCGGTACGCGGGCGACGTCTATCTCGACGCCGGTCCCACCTCGCGCTGCGCACTCCATGACGGAACTCGTAAGTCCCGCCGCGCCGAGGTCCTGCATCCCTTCGAGCAGGCCGCTCCCGGCGGCCTCCAGGCAAGCCTCGATGAGCACCTTCTCCAGGAACGGGTCGCCGACCTGCACGGTCGGGCGCATCTCGCGCTCCTCCTCGAACGTCCGGGAGGCGAGGCCTGAGGCGCCGTGGATACCGTCCCTTCCAGTCGCCGAGCCCGCGAGCAGAAAGAGCGAGCCCGGGTTCGCGGCGGCGGCGCGCATGAGCGCTCCGTACGGAAGCAGGCCAACACACATGGCATTGACGAGCGGGTTGCCGCTGTAGGTGGGAGCGAACATCGTCTCCCCGCCGACGTCCGGCACGCCGATGCAGTTGCCATAGCCGGAGATGCCGGCGACGACTCCCTGGAAGAGGTAGCGGTTGCGCGCGCTGTCCAGCGGGCCGAAACGAAGCGAGTTCAGCAGAGCGATGGGGCGCGCGCCCATAGCGAGGATGTCGCGGACGATGCCGCCAACGCCGGTGGCTGCGCCCTGGTAGGGCTCGACAGCGGAGGGATGGTTGTGCGACTCGATCTTGAAGACGACGGCCAGCCCGCCGCCGATGTCGACGACGCCTGCGTTCTCCTCCCCGGCCTTCACGCGCACGGCCTCGCCGGTAGTTGGAAAGCCACGCAGCAGAGGCTTGGAGTGCTTGTAACCGCAGTGCTCACTCCAGAGCGCGCCGAATAGACCCAACTCGACACCGTTGGGTTCACGCTTGATCTTGCTGACGATGAGGTCGTACTCCTCACGCGTCAGCGCAATCTCGTCCAGCGTTTCCTGCGAAACGGGCATCAGTTGGCAACTCCGATCACACCTACTCCGGCGACCACCAGCGTTGCGCCGCCCACCACTCGCAGCGTCAATCGCTCATAGCCGCGCAGCAGTATCAGTACGAACAGGTACGAGACCAGCGGCACGGCCCCGGTAACGGGGGCGGCAACGCTGTAGTCTATCCGAGCGAGCGCCGTATAGAAGCTGCCTGATGCCAGCGCGAACAGGACACCGGCCGCCAGCATCCACCACACGCCGGACCTCACCGGCGAACGGCCCAAACGCAACCCGCGCGCCCTGATCCCCAAGGTGAACGCAAGACCGAACAGCGCCTCGTAGAACGCGACGACCACGGGAGTGGCTCCTCGGTCCACGAGGTGGTTGGCAAAGAGGCCGACCGTAACGAACGACAGCATTGCGAGCGTTGCGAACACGAGGCCGATGGTGATGCGACGAGCATCCGCACTCCCAGCCATGGCGTTCATCGCAGCACCCGGTTGCGGTCCGTGAGGATGACAGCTACCCCGATCACCACCGCGAAGGCCCCTATCAGCGTCGGCAGGTTCGGACGTTCTCCTGCAAAGACCACGGCAAGCGCGATGGCGAACAGCGGGCCAGCTCCCAGGATGGGCGCGGCGAGGGTTACGCCCGCACGCCTCAGGCCATGGAAGTAGAAGAGGTTGCCGGTGACCCAGGCCAATACGCCCATCACAGCGATGATGCCCAAAGACGACAGATCGATACCGCCGAACGCCGCAATCCCCCCGGTTGAGACGGCCACGACACCCAGTACCGTCGCCACCATCCCCACCACCACTACAACCACCAGCTCAGCAGATACGGCGAACATCGCCCTGCGCACAAACACGTCGCCCGCGCCCCATGCAAGCGTGGCCACGATGGCGAGCAGGATACCGACGCCCATCTACGCGTTGACGCTCCTGGCGCGCTCGTGGAGCGCCTCGTCGAGCGACCGCAGGAGGAGCAGGCCATCCGTGCCGCCAAGCGCCGCCTCCACCACGCGTTCGGGATGCGGCATGAGCCCGAGCACGTTCCCGGCCTCGTTCGTGACGCCCGCGATGTTGTCGAGCGAGCCGTTCGGGTTGGCCTCCGGCGTCACGGTTCCGGTTTCGTCGCAGTAGCGGAAAACGATCTGACCATTCGCTTCCATGCGGGCCAGCGTCTCAGCGTCGACGAAGTAGTTGCCGTCGCCGTGGGAGACGGGGACCGAGATTACGTCACCCTCGCGCATGAGGGAAGTGAATGGGGCCGCGGCGCGCTCAACGCGCAGGCGCTGCGGCTGGCAGCGAAACTCAAGGCTGGCATTGCGCATGAGCGCGCCGGGGAGCAGGCCGGACTCGCAGAGCACCTGGAAACCGTTGCAACTGCCAATCACGGGCCCGCCCGCCGAGGCGAAGTCGGTGAGGGCGCGCATAACGGGGGAAAAGCGGGCGATAGCACCAGGGCGGAGGTAGTCGCCGTAGGAGAAGCCGCCGGGCACGACGATGCAGTCGAAGCGGAAGATGTCCGTCTCCTTGTGGAATACGTACTCGGCATGAGCGCCGAGCACATCCTCGATGGCATCGCGCCAGTCGGTGTCGGACCAGGTACCGGGGAAGACGATCACGCCGTAGGAAGCGGTCATCACGCCCCCTGCCCGAGCAGTTCGCCGACGATGCGGTTGACGGCGTTCCCGTCGGCGCGTCCCTTGAGCTGGGGCATGAGTCTGCCCATCACCTTGCCGCGCTCACCTGGGCCGGACGCGCCGAGGTCGGCCACGACCTGCTGCGCGAGCGCGCGTATCTCATCCTCGCTCATCTGCTCCGGCAAGTAGCGGGACACCACGGCAAGCTCAGCTTCCTCCTGGGTGGCTAGGTCCTCGCGTCCGTGCTGGCGGTAGGCGGCGATACTGTCTCGGTGCTGCTTTGCCATGCGGGCGAGCACGTTCAGCGTAGCCTCGTCATCAAGCTCGCTGCCCTTTTCGATCTCGGCGTTCTTGACGGCGGCGCGGATCATGCGTATGGCGCCTTTCGTCACCTCGTCCTGCGCCTTCATGGCGCTCTTGAGGTCTTCAACGAGTTGTTCCGTGATGGACATGGCCTCAGTCCTTCTCCCCGGAGGATTCTGCCGCGTTCAACTGTCGGTGCACGCTCACCATCTTGATGGCGGCCTCGACGGCATCGAAGCCGCGGTTGCCCTGCGCTCCGCCGGAACGGGCGAGGGCCTGCTCCGTGTTGTTGGTTGTCAGCACGCCGAAGGCGACAGGCACTCCGGTCTCGCGTGCCACGTTTGCGATGCCGCGCGCAGCCTCGCCCGCGACGAGGTCGAAATGGGCGGTTTCACCGCGTATGACGCAACCCAGCGCTACGAGCGCATCCCATCGTCCGCTGTCCGCCATGCGCCGCGCGGCCTGCGGCAGCTCGAACGATCCGGGAACGTGGACGACGGTGAGTGCGTCTTCCTTCACCCCATGCCGGGCGGCAGCTTCCCTCGCGCCGCGGAGCAGGCGGGAGGTGAGCGCCTCGTTGAACTGCGCGACGATGATGCCGAGGCGCAACCCCTGCGCGTCCAGGCTTCCGCTGATCTCCACGGCCATGGGGGTATTGTAGCCTGCGGCGCACTCGCCGTGGCGGCCTCGGTCGGATTCGTCCGGGTAGTTGTGGTTCGATGCGACCGCAGACCGGGGGTGCTGGCCTAGTTCGCTCCCAAGGCGGGGAGATCGGCGGAAGCCCGCGAGACCTTTACGCGTTTCACGCGGCGGCCTATCGTCGTCACTACCCGCAGCTCCAAGCCGCTCTCTACCACCGTCTCCCCCACTGCGGGGACCTTCCCCAAGCGGCTGAACAGCAAGCCACCGACGGTGTCGAAGCCGTCAGCCTCCACTGCGATCCCGAACGTCTCGCTGAAATCATCGACAGGCATCTTGGCCTCGACGAGCGCTGCTTCGTCCGATATCCACTGGACGTCTGGTTGGCCCTTGTCGAACTCGTCTTCAATCTCCCCGACGATCTCTTCGATGAGGTCCTCCACTGTGACGATACCGGTGGTGCTGCCGTATTCGTCGACGACGACGGCCATGTGGATGCGACGCGCCTGGAACTCGGTGAGCATCTCGTCAACGCGCTTGCTCTCCGGAACGAAGAAGGCGGGCCGCATGAGGTCGCGCAGCTGCTGATCCGGCACTCCGGTCAATGCGGCGGCGAGCAGGTCGCGGCTGTAGAGGATGCCGATGATGTTGTCCGGCACGTCCTCGTACACAGGCAAACGGCTGTGTCCACTGTCCAGCATCCGTGTCGCGGCACGTTCTACTGACGTGCCCGCTTCCACGCTCACGATGTCGACGCGGGGCGCCATGAGCTCGCGTACGAGCGTCTCGTCCAGGTGGAGGATCGCACGGATCATCCGCTGCTCGTGGTGGGCGAGCTGCTCCTCTGCTATCTCCTCGTGCACGTCCCGCACCGCGTTCCCGTTCTCGTGCCCGTTGCCCGATACCGGCTCCTGCTCTTGCTCGGCCCCGGCGAAGCGGAGGCCGGAGCGGAAGAACCGCGGGATGGGCAACAGCGGCCACAGCAACGCCTGGCCCACTACCCACAGCATGAGCAGCTGCGCCACCGGCAGGCGCTCCACCATGTACTTGACCAGCGGGACCAGCAGCAGCAACAGCAGCCAGAGTCCTATCAGCACTCCGGCCAGTGCCACCCACGGAAGCGACAACGCTCTGATTACGAGGGCCAACGCGGACGCGGAGATGGCCGCCGCGCTCATGAGCAACAGCAGGGAGATCAACTCCTCATACGCCTGGCGCCTTATACGGAGATTGCGCACGGCGGAAGCGCTGGCCCCCCATTGCGGCAGGGCGTCGCGCACGGCTGCGCGCCTCAGCAGAGGCAGCAGCGCTACTCCGGCGTGCAGCCCCATGAATACCACTATCGACAATACCAACAGGATTCCTAATGCAGTATCGCCACTATCCAAGGGATACTCCCTCCTCCTTCTGTACAGGCGCCCTTCCGTTCTTCGTCCCCAGCGGTCTCGCGGGAACGCCCACTACCTTGCCTCCGGGCGGCACGTCCTTGTTGACCACCGCGCCCGCTCCCGTAAGGGCGCCAGCTCCCACCTTCACCGGTGCAATCAACAGGCTGTCGCTGCCGATGAAGGCGCCTTCTCCTATCTGCGTCTCGTGCTTGGACTCGCCATCGAAGTTGCACGTTACCGTTCCGGCTCCGATGTTTGCCCCAGCGCCGACCACCGCGTCGCCTATGTAGCTGAAATGGCCAACGTGAGCTCCCGAACAGATGCGACTCGCCTTTATCTCCACGTGTGACCCCACATACGCGGATTCCTCCAACACGCACCCTGAACGGATATGCGAGAACGGGCCAACATGGACCAGCGGCCCAAGCACGGAGCCCTCCACTACTGCGGATGCCACACGCGCATCGGGTCCAACGTCGGAGTCCAGCAACTGCGCATTCGGCCCCAGCGACGCCCCGCGTTCCACTTTCGAGCTGCCCCGTATGGCCGTATTCGGGTGAACGGTGACATCCGGGCCCAGTTGCACGGTCGCATCGAGGTACACCGTCGCGGGGTCCACGAGCGTCGCTCCGTTTGCCATCGCCGCGTCTCGCAGGCGGTCCTGCGCGGCGGCTTCCACGCGCGCCAGGTCCTGCCGGGTGTTCACGCTCAGCGCTTCGTTCCCGTCCTGCGTGACGTAGGCCTCGATACGCTTGCCGTCTGCAACAGCGCGAGGGAAGAGGTCGGTCAGGTAGTACTCGCTGTTGGACCGGGGTTTCACTTCGCACAGGGCCCGCCGGAGCCAGCGAGCGTCAAACGCGTAGACCCCCACGTTCACTTCCACGTCGCCCTTGCGAGGCATCGGAGCATCCCCAGCCTCGAGCACGCCTATCGGCTTTCCCCTAGCGCCCCGCTGCAGACGTCCGACCTGCTGAACGGACGCGGCATCCATCATGCAGCTGAGCAGCGTTGCCGTCGCCTTCCGTCGTTCGTGCAAGGCGGCCAATGCCTGCACTGTCTCCCTTCGCACGAGGGGAACGTCGCCGTTGATCACGAGCACGTGCTGGGATGCGGGGGAAACGGCGATGAGCGCCGTGGTCAGTGCGTGGCCTGTACCGAGAGGGTCGGGCTGCTCGACAACTTCCGCATCCTCACCGACCGCCAACGAAACCTCGGAACGGTCCTTGGGCCGTGTCACGACGATAACTTCGTTCGTATCCGCCACGCGGGCCGCATCGGCGGCGTAGGAGACCATCGGAACGCCCGCTACCGTGTGCAGAACCTTAGGCCGGGACGACCGCATACGCGTGCCCCTGCCCGCTGCCAGCACGATGGCTGTCCAAGAACCCATCTCTGTGTGCATCGGCGACCGACCCCGGTCGCGAGCCCTCTTCACTCCCCTAGGAACGGACTCTTCCAGTCGCTCCACCGCGCAACGACTCCACAAGGCGCCCGGGAGCCGCTGCCGGGTAAGCTTCACCAAGCCATGCGATGGTACGGACGAGATTAATGGAGTGTCAAGGAAGCGATGACCGGCCTCCCGCCATCGGTCGCTACTGCCCATGCTAGAATGAACGGATACGGAGAGATGGCTGAGCGGTTTAAGGCGGCGGTCTCGAAAACCGTTGTGGGGGCTTCCTCCACCGTGGGTTCGAATCCCACTCTCTCCGCCACAAGTCGCACATGCCACACGCCGGACAGCCAGTTCCCCTGTCCGGTGAGGTTCACGCAGCGCGGAGAGGTGCCGGAGTGGCCGAACGGGCACGACTGGAAATCGTGTAGGGGCCGCAAGTCTCTCGCGGGTTCGAATCCCGCCCTCTCCGCCAGCATGCGACACCAGCCCCTATCCTTCGGACTCGGCATCCGCCAGAATGGCCGCGCACTTCATCAACTACAGCGAGACGCCGCATGCAACTCATATCGGTCAACGTCGCCAAACCCCAACTCGTGAAAGGGACCGCCAGGGGCGACGTGATTTCGGCCATCCACAAGCAGCCCGTCCAGGGGCCGGTGATGGTGCGACGCCTCAACGTGGACGGCGATGCTCAGGGCGACCCGACCGTCCATGGAGGACCGGACGCCGCGGTCTACGTCTACGCCTTCGAGGACTACGCTTTCTGGGCGGCGCAACTGAAGCGTGAGCCCGCTTCGTTTGGCTGGTTCGGCGAGAACCTCACCGTTCGGGGAGCGTCTTCCGACGTGATGTGCTTCGGCGACGTCTGGCGCGTTGGCGGAGCGCTGCTTCAGGTTACGGAGCCACGCTCTCCCTGCTACAAGTTGGACCACAAGATGGGTATCCGCTACTTCGCGGCGCGCTTCCGGCGCAGCGGACGCGTTGGCTTCTACAACCGCGTGCTGGAGGAGGGGCCAGTGCAAGCGGGCGACGAGGCAATGCTGGTGGAACCGCACCCGGCCCGCGTTTCTATCCGGATGTTGAGCGACGTTCGCCACGCGGAGGACGTATCCGTTGGAGACGTCGAGCGGGTGCTGGCGGTGCAAGACCTGCCCCTCGCCCAGAGACAACATGCGGACCGCCGTATGCGGCGGATCAGGCGAATGCAGGCATCCGATGGCAGATGACGCAGTGACCCCTCCCGAGCACGACCTCCCGTATTGGATAGCCTTCTCCCGCGTACCCACCGTCGGGCGCGTCCGTATCGGTCTGCTGGAAGAGCGGTTCGGGTCGCTCAAGGCCGCATGGGAAGCGTCCGGCAGCGAACTCGGCGCTTCCGGACTCACCTCCGCCGTCGTCAGCGCTATCGAACAGGTGCGCCGCGTCGTTGAGCCGGAACGCGAACTTGAACAGGTCCGCAACGCCGACGTGACGGTGCTTACGTGGCACGACTCCGACTACCCGCGCGCTTTCCGCAACATAGACGACCCGCCTCCCATCCTCTACGTCAAGGGAACGCTGCAGCCAGACGACGAGGTCAGAGTCACCGTCGTCGGCACGCGCAACCCCACGGTGTATGGCAAGGAGGTAACTCGGCAACTCACGCGTGAGTTAGCGGAATCCGGGGTGACCGTCGTCAGTGGACTTGCGCGCGGCATAGACGGCATCGCGCACGATGCCGCTCTCAAGGCAGGGGGCCGGACGATAGCGGTAATCGGCTCAGGGCTGGACGTCGTCTATCCGCCTGAGCACCGATCGCTGTTCGAGCACATCGTGGAGAACGGCGCCGTGCTCTCCGAATACCCCCTTGGCTCCAAGCCGGAGGCACGGCACTTCCCCCGTCGCAACCGGCTGCTGAGCGGGTTGGCGGTCGGTGTACTGGTGGTGGAAGCGCCTCGGGACAGCGGCGCGCGGTCGACGGTCGAGTTCGCCCTGGAACAAAACCGGGACGTGCTCTGCGTCCCTGGGAGCATCCATTCCCCCGCAAGCGAACTCACGAACTGGCTCATCCAGCAGGGCGCGAAGCTCGTGATGCGGGTAGAGGATGTGCTGGAGGAGTTGCACATCGGTGGCGCGCCTCGTCAGCAGGCGCTGCCGGAATTCTCCCCAGAAACGGATGAAGAAACGCGGCTGCTCGAAGCTCTGACCCATGAACCGCAGCACATTGACGAACTTAGCCGGACTACCGGCATACCTATCACGGAAGCCAGCAGCACGCTCGCCGTCATGGAGATCAAGGGCTCCGTTCTCCAGGTCGGGCGGATGAACTACATCCGCGCCAGGGCCGCATCCGTGCGCTAACTCACTTGACAAGGACATCTCCTGAGCCCGTATGTTGGAAACATGGCAAAAGCACCCACCACTCGAAGAACATCATCCAGCAGCAAACGCTCCGGCACGAGCGGAGCACGGACCTCGCGCGCAGACACACGCCGCGCAGCGTCCCGCCATCTCGTCATAGTAGAGTCTCCCGCCAAGGCGGCGACCATAGGCCGCTTCCTCGGACGCGATTACACCGTGAAAGCGTCCATGGGGCACGTCAGGGATCTGCCGAAGCGCAAACTCGGCGTTAACCCTGACCGCGGTTTCACGCCCTGGTACGAGGTCCCGGAGGACAAGCGGAAGGTGGTCGAGGAGATCCGCGTTGCCGGAGAAGGCGCGGATGACGTCTACCTGGCAACCGACCCCGACCGCGAAGGAGAAGCCATAGCCTGGCACGTGCTGGAAGCCGCAGGCTGGCGGGGCAAACCCGTGCGTCGCGTCGTCTTCCACTCCATCACGGAAGACGCGATCAAAGAGGCATTCGCCCACGAGCGCGATATCGACATGGAACTCGTCAACGCGCAGCAGGCGCGCCGGATCGAGGACCGCCTCGTCGGCTTCAAGCTCAGCCCGCTCCTCAAACCGCTCGTGGGGCAGGAGCTCAACCGCCTGAGCAGCCGGAACATGCTGAACGCCCAGGACCTCGACTCCGGGAGCGCCCTTTCGGCGGGACGAGTCCAGTCCGTCGCCCTGCGCCTCGTCGCAGAGCGGGATAAGGAGATCGATGCATTCCTTCCAGTGGAGTACTGGTCGATCGAGGCTGCTCTCCTCACCGGAGATAAGGCGTCGTTCACCGCCTCTCTGCGCAGTCTCGTCGACCAGAAGGACGAGATCCCTCTGCCGGACGAAGCCGCCGCCAACGCAGTCCTTAGTAGTCTGGAAGGCGCGGCTTACCGCGTGGACTCGGTTACCACGCGTCAGGTGAACCGGCGGCCCGCTCCGCCGTTCATCACGAGCACGCTACAGCAGGAAGCGTCACGGCGGCTCGGCTTTTCGGCCACGAGAACCATGACCGTCGCCCAGCAGCTCTACGAAGGCATAGCGATCGGTTCGGAGGGCCGACAGGGACTCATCACCTACATGCGGACGGATTCGCCGCAGGTGACGCCGGGCGCCATCCAGGAGACGCGCCGCTACATCGAAGAGCGATGGGGGAGAGAGTACGTGCCGCGCGCACCGAGGCGTTACACATCCCGCTCCAAGGTGGCACAGGAGGCGCACGAGGCAATCAGGCCGACGGTCATCAGGCGTACCCCTCAGTCCATCCGGCAGCACCTCACTTCCGAGCAGGCGCGTCTGTACGAACTGATCTGGAACCGGATGGTCGCCAGCCAGATGGCTGACGCGGTGTTGGACTCGACCCGGGTGGACGTGCACGCGGCGGCATCAGGCAATCCCAC
Organism: Dehalococcoidia bacterium; assembly: GCA_034423175.1. GTDB lineage: Bacteria > Chloroflexota > Dehalococcoidia > Lucifugimonadales > Australimonadaceae > Bin16. The sequence continues at coordinate 18,372 of DAOUJA010000061.1, read as the reverse complement.
TTACCTGTTCCGAGCGTCAGGCTCCGTCGTACGTTTCCTTGGTTTCCGGGCCCTCTACACGGAGCAACGCGACGAAGGCGCCCAGCGTGATGGAGAAGATGACGACGCCCGCACGTTGCCGCCGTTGCAACAGGGCCAGCCGCTGGACTGCACCGGGCTTACTCCCGATCAGCACTTCACACAGCCTCCACCGCGGTTCACGGAAGCCAGCCTCGTGCGCGCGCTCGAAGAGCAGGGCATCGGCCGTCCGAGTACCTACGCCGCCATCATCAACACGCTCGTCAACCGCAAATACGTCACCCGTGAGAGACGCGTGCTGAGGTCGACCAACCTCGGCCAGCTCGTCTGCGGACAGTTGATCTCCCACTTCCCGGACATCATGGACATCAGCTTCACCGGGCGTATGGAAGACCAGTTGGACGAGGTCGCCAACGGACAGCAGGAATGGGTGGCCTTCCTCCACGATTTCTATGGGCCGTTCAGCCAGGACCTCGCCAACGCGAGGGAAGCCATCAAGGCAGCAGCCCAGGAGGCCGCAAGCGAGTCGACCAACGAGCCGTGCGATGCCTGCGGCAAGCCCATGATTGTCAAGCTTGGGCGCTTCGGACCGTTCCTCTCGTGCACGGGGTATCCCGATTGCAAGAACAGCAGGGACCTTCCGAAGACCGCAGACGACTACGGCGAGCAAGCGGACGCTGAGAGCCAGGAGACCTGTAACCTCTGTGGGAAGCCGATGGCCTTGAGGCGCGGACGTTTCGGACCCTTCTATGCTTGCACGGGCTACCCCGAATGCAAGAACACGAGGCGTCTGACCAGGGAAGGGCCTGCCGACACGGGCGTGGCCTGCCCGCGCTGTGGCGGCAACCTCGTGGAACGCCGAGGCAGGCGCGGCCCCTTCTACGGCTGCTCCAACTACCCCACCTGCAACTTCCTGGTGAACCGCAAACCACTGCCGCAGCCGTGCCCGGAGTGCGACGGCCTGATGGTGCTGGGCGCCCGCGAGCAGGCGAACTGCACGAACTGCGCGTGGAAGGGGCCTCTCCCCGTCGGGGAACCCACAGGCGTCGCTTAGCAGGGGCAGCCATGCAGAATCCGAACACAGACCAGCCCCGCTCCGAAGCGCAGCGGCTCATCGCTGAGTACGAGCGCAACCTTCGCTCCACCCGCGCACTCTCGGACTCCACCATCCGCAACTACGTCGCCGACGTAGGTCCCTTCCTGCAATACCTGGACGAGCAGGAATGCTCGCCAGGGGCAGACGCGAAGGCGCTCGATGAGTTCGTGCGGAAGCAGGGAGACACGGCTGTCCCGAGGGTCTACCGCAGTCTCGTGCGCGACTACGTCGCATGGCTGCTGGAGAGGCGTCCCTTGACGAGCGGCAGCGGCGCTGAACGGCGTGGCCACGCCCGCGCAAGCGTTCACCGGATGCTCGCGTCGCTGCGGTCGTTCATACGCTTCCTCATCGAACGCGGCCTTCTACCTGACGCGCCGCTCTGGCACGCCAGGTCCACGCTCATGGGGAGGCTCACGCCCAAACTGGAGCGCCGGCTCCCTGACCTCGTTTCTGCCAGCGAGGCGGCCCGGCTCGTTGAAGCGCCTTCGGGTTCCGACGACGATGATGGCAACAAGCTCCGGGACGCCGCCCTCCTGGAACTGCTCTATGGCTGCGGTCTCCGCGTCAGCGAGGCGGCCAATCTCGACCGGGAGAACGTCTCACTGGAACAGCGCGTCGTGCGCGTTTGGGGCAAGGGCTCGAAGGAGCGCCAGACGCCGCTCGGAACGAAAGCGTGGAACGCGCTCCGTGCATACCTCGACGCCGATACCGTCCCCGTCGACAAGAACGCCCCGGTCTTCCGCAACGCGCGCGGCCGACGGCTGGGCCCACGCTCGATCCAGCGCATCGTCCGGAATTACGCCAGGCGCAGCGGACTGCGGGAGGACGTGCATCCACACACACTGCGCCACAGCTACGCCACTCACCTGCTCAATGGCGGCGCCGACCTGCGCATCGTTCAGGAACTGCTCGGCCATTCAACGCCCAGCGCGACACAGGTGTACACTCACGTTAGTCAACAGGAAGCGCGCCGCGTGTATCTTGCAGCCCATCCGCTGGCACACGCGCCCGTCCCTGAGCACCAGGACTCCGAATGACCATACTCGTCGTGAACGGCCCGAACCTGAACCTCCTCGGGCAACGCGAACCCGCCATCTACGGCAGCGCGACCCTCTCCGACATAGAGCGCGCCGTGCGCGAGCGGGCCGCCGAACTCGGAGCATCCGTCGATTTCTTCCAGTCCAACTCAGAAGGCGGGCTGATCGACTACCTGCAGGCCAACGCCGCGTCCGCGTCCGGCGTGGTCCTCAATGGGGGCGGGTTCACGCACACGAGCGTCGCGCTGCGGGACTGCATCGCTGGCATCAGCCTTCCGGTTGTTGAGGTCCACCTGTCCAACATCCACGCGCGGGAAGAGTTCCGCCGCACTTCGCTCACCGCCCCGGTAGCGCGCGGCATAATCAGCGGACTCGGACCGCGCGGTTATATCCTTGCGCTGGAATATCTCATCGCGGAGGAGAACGCAGCATGAGTACGGCCGATCGCATCTCCCGGCTCCGCACCCGCATGGCAAAGGATGGGCTCGACGCGATGCTCATCTTCAACACGGAGCGCTCTCTCAGCAAGAACGTCGCCTACTATTCCGGGTTCCGCGGGACGCACGGCTGGCTCTGGATAACGTCTGACGACGCCGCACTGGCCACGGACTTCCGCTACACCGAGCAGGCGGAGCAACAAGCGCCCGACTTCCGCTTGATACGCATGGCGGTCGGCTACGACTGGTTCTCGGAGGTCGTCTCGGCCTCCGGCGCCAGAAACATCGGCATCGAGGACGAGTCGGTGACGGTCGCCGTCCACAGGGTGCTGACCGAGAAGCTGCAGAAGCTCGACCCCACGCCGGACCTCGTGCCCACCGAGGGCATGGCCGACCAGCTCCGCGCCGTGAAGGACGCATCGGAGCTGGAAACGCTCACCCGTGCTATCGAGATTGCGGACGAGGCCGTCGAAACCGTTGCAGCGGGGATCCGGCCCGGCATGACGGAACGCCAGATCGCCTGGGACATCGAGCGCACGATGCGCAGCCTGGGCGCGGACGGCCTCTCCTTCCCCACTATCGTTGCCTCGGGCCCCAACGGCGCGAAGGCCCACCACAGCCCCACCGACCGCGTCCTCGAGTACGGCGACGGCGTCTACATCGACACCGGCGCTCTCTACGAAGGCTACTGCAGCGACATCACCCGCGCCTTCGTCCTTGGCGAGGCAAGCCCGAAGTTCCGCGAGATCTACGACCTCGTCCTGAAGGCCCAGGAGACAGCCGAGGCGAAGGCCACCGCCGGCATGACCGGCGGGGAGATCGATGGCATAGCACGGGCGGTCATCGCGGATGCCGGCTACGGCGACGATTTCGGCCATAGCCTCGGCCACGGCATCGGCATCGCCGTGCACGAACTGCCCCGCGTCGGCCCCACTTCGGACGACCCGATAGAGGACGGCATGGTCTTCAGTGTGGAGCCCGGGGTCTACCTCACCGGATGGGGAGGGGTTCGCATCGAGGACCTCGTGGTGATGGAGAATGGCAAGCCCCGCGTGCTCACGAGGGCTCACAAACGCGACGTGATCCCCGTATAAGAAGGAGCTCTGCTTATGGTTATGGAGTTCGGAGACCTCCGCCGAGGTACAACGATCGAGATGGACGGCGTGCCCTTCAAGGTGGAGGAGTACTACCAGCAGAAGATGCAGCAGCGCGCGCCCGTCTACCACATTAAGATGCGCAACCTGCTTACCGGCCAGTTGCTCGACAAGTCCTTCTCCGGTTACGGCATAAAGCTGACCAAGGCACCCGTCGAGAACCGCGAGTGCACCTTCCTCTACGAGGCCGATGGCGTCTATAACTTCATGGACACGACGTCCTACGACCAGTACGAAGTTGGAAAGGACGTGGTCGGCGACACCACGGATTACCTCGTGGACCAGACCGACTGTGAACTGGTCTTCTACCGCGACAAGCCCATCATGGTGGAGATGCCGACCACGGTCGACCTCGTCGTCAGCGAGACCCCGCCAGGTTACAAGGGCGACACCGCGTCCGGCGGCGGCAAGCCCGCCACGTTGGAGACCGGTATCAGGGTCACCGTGCCCATGTTCATCGCTATCGGCGACAAAGTGCGCGTGGACACCCGCTCCGGCGAGTACGTCACCCGCGTGTGAACGCCTGGCGCCCCGTCCGCCACACGGCCCGGGAGCACTCCATGCAGGTCTACAGCGTCAGCCAGATCACCGAGTACATCAGAGCGGTACTCGACCGCGATGTGCATCTCGGCAACGTCTGGATCACGGGAGAGGTCTCCAACCTGTTCGCATCCAGCGCGGGCCACCGCTACTTCACGCTGAAAAACGCGGAGCATCAGCTCAAGGCCGTGCATTTCAGCGGCCACTACGGCGCCGAGTACGTCGTGAACGGCGCACAGGTCATCGCCCACGGTCGCGTGTCGTTCTATTCCAGCCGGGGTGAGACACAGCTCTACGCTGACTCCGTCGTGCCCGCAGGGGAGGGGGCGCTCGCCTCCGAGGTCGAACGCCTGCGCGCCCAACTCGAGGCCGAGGGGCTGTTCAACCCATCCCGCAAGCGTGCGCTCCCTCCATTCCCGCGCAGCATCGGCGTCGTCACCTCAGCACAGGGCGCCGTCATCCACGACATCGAAACGGTCCTGCGCGCCCGCTACCCGCTGGGTCGACTCGTCCTCTGCGACGCCAGCGTGCAGGGCGAGGAAGCGCCCGCCGAACTGACGAGCGCCATCCGCGCGCTCAACAGGTTGCCGGAAGTGGACGTCATCATCGTCGCCAGAGGCGGTGGGTCGCTGGAAGACCTCAGGGCCTTCAACTCGGAGGAGGTTGCCCGCGCCATCTACGCCAGCCGCATCCCCATCGTCAGCGCGGTCGGCCACGAGTCCGACTACACCATAGCCGACTTTGCCGCCGACCTCCGCGCCCCGACTCCATCCGCGGCAGCGGCAACCATCGCGCCGGACGTGCACGTCCTCAGTGCAGAGGTTGCAAGCCTCGCGGCACGCTCTGGTAACGCCGTCGCCTACTATTCTGCGCAGCGGGCACAGGAGGTCCGAACGCTGGCCGGTCTCATGCAGCGCCACTTCCCCGACACCGCCACTTACAGGCAACGTGTGGACGAACTGATGGAGCGCGCCTACACCGCGTTGGACACGCTCATCCGACTGCGTCGGGAGCAGACCGACAGCCTTCGCACCACGCTCGCTGCCCTCGACCCGTCCGCCATCCTCCGGCGAGGCTACGCGATGGTAACCTCAGTGCGCGACGGGAAGGCGGTGACCGCTGCCGACAACGTTTCGCCCGGAGACCTCATCCGCGCCACACTCCACCGCGGGGAGCTCGAAGCCATGGTAACCACGAAGAAGTGAGGCGGATGGAACAGCAACCGCAACAGACCGAGCGCGGACCTTCTTTCGAGGAGGCGCTCGCCCAGCTCCGGGAGACCGTGCAGACGCTGGAAGAGGGCAACGTCTCTCTGGACGAGGCGACGCGCCTGCTGGCGCGCGGCGCGGAGCTCGCCAGGACGTGCAACGACCTGCTGGCTAAGGCCGAGCTGCAGGTGAGCCGCATACGGCGGAACTTCCAGGGGCAACCTGACGCGGGCGAGGAACCCCAGCAGGCCGTCACTTCACCTCAGCAAGACTTCGGGATGTTCGATGACGCTCCGCGGTGACTTCCACATGCACACCCACTTCTCCCACGACTGCCTCACCACCCCCGAGGCACTCGTGAAGCGGTGCCTGCGCGTCGGACTCAACTGCATCGCAGTGACCGATCACAACTCGCTGGAAGGCGGGCGGGCGGCGCAGGGGATCGCCCCATTCACCGTCATCGTAGGTGCGGAGATCAGGTCGACCGCCGGTGAGATAACCGGCCTCTTCCTGCGGGAAGACATCCCTGCCGGGCTGGACCCCGTCGAGACCGCGCGCCGCATCAAGGAGCAGGGCGCGCTCGTCTCGGTACCTCACCCCTTCACCGGCATGGGCCGCTCCGCGCTGGATAGAGCAAGTGCGACCGATCTGCTGCCCTACATCGACATTGTGGAGGGCTTCAACGCCCGCACCATGCGCGCCAGAGACAACAACGAGGCGCGGCGCTTCGCTTCCGAACACGGCCTCCCCATCACCGCCGTGAGTGACGCGCACACAACCAGCGAACTGGGCAGCACGTTCACCGAGCTTCCGGAGTTCGACGGCACACCCGATGGGTTCAGGCGGGCGCTGGCTGAGGCCACGCTCACAGAGACTCCGGCGAGCGCGTTCGTTCACGTCTACACGACGCTCAACAAGCTCGTCCGGCGCGTTCGCAAGCCCCGCGCCTAGCGAGCGATCGGGAAAAAGAAACGGACCGAAGAGGTCACGCTACGCCGTCTTGAGCGCTTCTATGCTCTGGAGGGTGATGACTTGGCCTGCCTTGGAATACAGAACGGGGCGGCCAACGCCGCCCTCACCATCTGCATCTATAACGCACCGCGCTGCGAAGTCGAGTGACGGCAACTCGTACATCACGTCGAGCAGAGCCTCTTCGATGATGGAGCGCAGGCCTCGAGCGCCGGTCTGTCGTCCCAGCGCCTGCTCCGCCGCAGCCCCAAGCGCCGCCTGCGTAAAGCTCAACTCTACGCCATCGAGCTCGAACAGGTGCTGGAACTGTTTGACTACCGCGTTCTTCGGCTCGGTCAGCACACGCACCAGGGCATCTCTATCCAGTCCTTGGAGGCCCACCACTACGGGCAGCCTGCCGATCAGTTCAGGGATGAACCCGTAATCCAGCAGGTCTTCCGGTTCCACTGCCTGGCGTATCTCGTCCTCGGTGCCGGTCCCGGTCCCCGCGGCGTGGAAGCCGATGCGATGGTTCGACATTACCCGGTGCGCGATGACCTTCTCCAGCCCATCGAATGCCCCACCGCAGATGAACAGGATGTTCGCGGTATTCAGTTGCAGGAACTCCTGCTGAGGATGCTTCCTTCCGCCCTGTGGCGGGACGTTGGCCATAGAACCTTCTATGAGCTTCAGCAGTGCCTGCTGCACGCCCTCGCCCGAAACGTCCCGCGTGATGGAGGGGTTCGCGCTCTTGCGCGCGATCTTGTCGATCTCGTCTATGTAGATGATGCCGCGCTCTGCCTTCGCGACGTCGTAGTCCGCGGCCTGGATGAGGCGGAGAAGGATGTTCTCCACGTCCTCGCCGACGTACCCTGCCTCGGTGAGCGAGGTCGCGTCGACGATGGCGAATGGCACGTCCAGGATGCGCGCAAGTGTCTGAGCCAACAGCGTCTTGCCGGAGCCCGTTGGGCCCACCAGCAGGATGTTGCTCTTCTCTATCTCTACGTCGTTGGCCGCGGAGTTTGAGCGGACCCGCTTGTAGTGGTTGTACACCGCAACGCTGAGCACCCGCTTGGCCCGGTCCTGTCCGATGACGTACTCGTCAAGGCGCTGCGCCATCTCCTTGGGCGAGGGGCTGCCGGGCAGGCTTGCATGCTCTTCACCGCCGGAAGTCGTCTCCTCGGTGATGATCTGCTGGCAGAGGCGCACACACTCATCGCAGATGAACACCCGGCCGGGGCCAGCGATAAGGCGTTTTACTCCGTTCTGCGCCTTCCCACAGAAGCTGCACACATGCTCGCCGTGAGGCGGTAACGTTCCGGAGTTGCTCGGCATCGGCTGTACCCGTCCTAGTTATGAATCGCGCCGTTCGTTGAACCCAGCGGTACCCCCAACACTTCGTCCACCAGGCCGTACTCCTTCGCTTCCTCGGCAGGAAGGTAGAAGTCCCGGTCGCTGTCGCGGGCTACCTTCTCGTACGGCTGGCCCGTGTGCGTCGATAGGATCGTCCGTATCTTGTCCTGCATCCGCAGGATCTCCCGCGCTGCGATCTCGATGTCCGCAGCCTGCCCCTGGGCGCCGCCCAGTGCCTGGTGCATGTGGATGGTGGAGTTGGGCAAAGCGAACCGCTTGCCCTTCGCCCCGGCGCACAGCAGCACCGTGCCCATGCTCGCGGCCATCCCCACGCAGATAGTCGAGACGTCCGGCTTGATCAACTGCATCGTGTCGTAGATGGCCAGCCCGGACGTGATGACTCCGCCGGGGCTGTTCACGTATAGGTTGATGTCCTTGTCCGGGTCCTCGCGCTCCAGGTAGAGCAACTGCGCAACGATCAGGTTGGACACGACGTCATTGATGGGCGTGCCCAAGTAGACGATGCGTTCCTTCAACAGCATCGAATAAATGTCGTACCCGCGTTCGACACCACCCGTTCGCTCGACTACCGTCGGGATGTACACGTTTTCCGGTGGCTGCATCGCACCCGCGTTCAGCGAACCGTGGATAGGCCAATCACGCATCTTTCGCTCCTCCCTGCTGTCGCCTGGCCCGCGTCCTTGAGGCGGGGGTCTTGGTCTGTCGGGGTTTGGGTTCACTCTTGCCTGCCGCTGCTCTTGCCCTGGGTTTCGCCGCCGCTGGCGCATCTCTCAGCGCAAGGTTGCTCAGGTGCTCCAGGGTCCGCCGTTGCACCAGCATGCGACGGATGGACTCGCGGCTGTCCGCGTCGTCCAACTGCTTCCGGTGTTCATCTGCAAGTTCGCCGGAGTCAGCCAGCAGGTTCTCGATCTCCTCGGCTACGTCCTCGTCCGTGGCCAGGATGCTCTCCCGCTGGGCAACCGCGCGTATCACGTGCGCGCGCTTCAGGCGGTCCTCGACCTTCGGGCGGGCCTGCTCGTGCACCTCTTCGTCGGACATACCCTGCCACGACAGATATTCGCGATACTCCTCGAACCCGACCCGGCCCGCCTTGATGTCGTCCTCCCGGCCGTGCACGTAGTGTTCGACCTCGTGCTCGATGATGAGCGGGGATATCGCGATGGTTGCCGCCTCGGCCACCTTGGCCAGCGTCTCTTCCTGGTGCTTCAGCTCCACGAGACGCTTCTCGCGCTCCAGCAGGTTCTCATGGATCTTTTCTCGCAAGGCGTGCAGCGACTCGTAGTCGTCGCCAACGCTCTTTGCAAACTCGTCATCCAGCTCAGGGAGGCTCCGTCGCTTGACCGAGTGGATCGTTGTCTCGAAGTGCGCCTTCTTGCCGGCGGCGTCGGCGTTCGGGGCGTCGTCCGGCACGTCGACGTCGAACGTGCGCTGCTCTCCCACCGGTAGTCCCACGAGCCCCTCGTCGAGCCCCGGTACCGGGAATGTGGAGCCGGGCCGCGGGATGTAGTCCGTCTCTTCGGAGTGAACGATCTCCCGCCGTTCGCCTTCTTCTTCCACCCATCCGGTGATCGTGAGGTTGATGAGGTCGTCCATCTGCACGACGTCGTCAACCGGCTCCCAGACCGCCAGTTGCATCCGCATCTGCTCCAGGGTCTCGTCGACGCGCTCGTCCGGGAGGTCAACTTCGCCTTTCGGGTGACGCACCGTGTCGATACCCGCCAGGTCCACGAGGGGCTGCAGGGGAACGGTGGCCGTGAATTGCGGAGGGTCGAACTCGTCCAACGACACCGAAGGAATGCCGCCGATGTCCAGACCTTCTTCCTCTACGGCCCTTGAAGTGAACTCCTGAATGACTGTGTCCAGGGCCTCGTTGAGCAGGTAGCCTCGACCAAACATCTGCTCCACGATACGTCGCGGAGCCTTGCCCTTCCGGAACCCGGGGATGGAGAGACGCCGAACCGCTCGACGGTACGCCTGGTCGAGATAAGGCTCGATGTCGGCGTTGTCCAACTCTACGGTAAGAACCGCTTCACGCGGCTCGCGTTGCTCAGTGGATATCTTCACACATTTGGCTCGCGCCCCCGGTTGGAGGCCGACAGGCATGGGTGTGTACTCAGTAACTTTATCATGGATGGCCCCTCCGGAGAAAGAGCGCGTCCCATTGGAACAGCCATCCAACGCCCGGAACAACATCCGGTCAGCGCTCCTCTCGCCCCCGTGCCGATAGCGCCATCGCGCACCCTTGCGATAAGGTAATCGGGCAGCGGCTACCCCACTATGCGCTCCCTTGGCCGCCTTATCAACCGACTGGGGTTCGTGAACCTTGCTGAAATCCCTTGGCTGTGGAAGCCTCCGTCTCGAACATGCCGAACAGGCCGTCTCCCTCGCTGGTTGGGTGCACCGCCGCCGCGACCACGGCGGCCTCGTCTTCATTGACCTGCGCGACAGCACCGGGATCGTACAGGTTGTCTTTCACCCGGAGGAAGCACCGGACGCGTTCAGCGTCGCAGAGCGTTTCCGTGCCGAGTGGGTCGCGCAGATAACGGGCTCCGTCCGGCCGCGCCCTGAAGGGACCGCAAACCCCAACCTCGACACCGGAGACGTCGAGGTCCTGGCGGACGCAGCCGTCGTCCTGAACCCCGCGCGCACTCCGCCTTTCGACGTGAGCCAGGACGCTCCGGTTGACGAGTTGCTCCGCATGCGCTACCGCTACCTTGACCTGCGCCGCCCTTTCATGCGCGAGAACATCCGCATGCGCCACCGGACCGTCAAGTTCATACGTGACTACCTCGACGAGCGCGGCTTCGTGGAGATCGAGACGCCGATCCTCATCAAGAGCACGCCCGAGGGGGCACGGGACTACCTCGTCCCCAGCCGCATCCACCAAGGCAGCTTCTACGCCCTCCCCCAGTCGCCCCAGCAGTTGAAGCAACTCCTGATGGTCGCGGGGGCCGACCGCTACTTCCAGATCGCTCGCTGCTTCCGTGACGAGGATCCCCGCGCTGACCGTCTCCCTGAGTTCACGCAACTCGACCTCGAGATGGCCTTCGTCGACACCGGCGACATCATCGCGCTCATGTCAGACCTGTACACCGAACTCATCAAGATCATACGGCCGGACAAGAGCGTCCCTCTGCCCATACCCCGTTTCACCTACGAGGAAGCCATGGCGCGCTACGGCAGCGACAAGCCTGATATCCGATTCGGACTGGAGATAGCCGACTTCTCTCCCATCGTCACGAACAGCGAGTTCAAGGTTTTCTCCGGCGTCGTCGCAGGCGGCGGCGTGGTGAAGGGCTTCGCCGCTCCCGGCCTCGCCTCGATCCCCCGACGCCAAGCCGACGAATTGATCGAACTCGCCAAGCGCTACGGCGCGCGCGGCCTCGTCACGATTGCTCTGGACGAGACCGCAGGCTCACTCGAAGCGCTCACGATGGACCACGTCCGTACGCCTGCCCGAGCATTGGCGCTTGACGAGATCAAGGCGATGGCAATCGCCTGCGGCGCAGCGCCCGGCGACCTCATCCTCATTGTCGCGGGCGAGGGGCCGCAGTCCTCCTCAACACTCGGCCAGCTCCGCCTCCACATGGGCGAGCGACTCGGCCTCACCGACCCGAACACCATCGCCCTATGCGTGATAACCGAATTCCCCCTCTTCGAGTGGAACGAGAACGAGCAGCGATGGGACTCGGTGCACCACCCGTTCACCGCGCCCTTCGACGACCATTGGGACCGGATCGACAGCGACACCGGCAATATGCTCGCAAAGGCCTACGACCTCGCCGCGAACGGCTATGAACTCGCCGGCGGCAGCATCCGAATCCACCAGCGCGACAAGCAGGAGGCCGTCTTCCGCACCCTCGGCCACTCGCCGGAGAACGTCGAAGCGCAGTTCGGGCACCTGCTCGAAGCCTTCGAGTACGGTGCACCTCCGCACGGCGGCTTTGCGGGTGGCATAGACCGGCTCGTCATGCTGCTCTCAGACAACGCCGCGTCGATCCGCGACACCATCGCTTTTCCCAAGACCCAGGTCGGCGCAGACCCCCTGTTCGGTGCGCCGTCGCCGGTTGACCAGGCCCAGTTGGACCAACTCGGCCTGGCACTCTCCCCTCGGAGTGCTGACCCGGAGACGGGATAGGACGCGGGTCGTCCCATGTTCCCGGAGCTAACCGTCGCCCAGGCCCTCGTCCTCGCAATGCTCGGACTCTCCGTGGGCGCAGTCGGGGCGCTTGCCGGCGTCGGCGGTGGGTTCCTCCTCGTCCCTGCGCTCCTCTTCATCTTTCCCGACGCCGATCCTGCCTCGGTAACCGCCATCTCCCTCACTGCCGTCTTTTTCAATGCCGCCTCAGCAAGCGTCGGTTACCGCCTATGGCGTCTGCAGGATTTCCGGACAGCCGCCATCCTCATCGCTTTCGCAGTCCCCGCCGCGGCGGGGGGCGCGCTCATCAACCGAGTGACCGGTCGGGGCGCGTTCGAGACGATCTTCGGTGTGGCCCTCCTTCTGGGGGCTGCCTACCTCATCGGCCGCAGCGCACTCGAGTCCCGACCCGAGGAACCGTCCACGCGTGGACGGCCCCGCAGGATCGTGGAGAAGACCGGCCGCATCTACGGATACCGCGTCAACGAACCGCTCACCGCTGCCATAGCTCCTGTGGCTGGCTTTGTCGCGGGGTTCTTTGGCATCGGGGGCGGCATCATCAACGTCCCCGTCATGATGCTCCTCATCCGCATCCCCAAGGCCGTGGCCGTCGCCACTTCTCAGCTCGAACTCACCGCCGCTGCGACAGCCGCCCTCGCCATCCACCTCACACTCGGCGGCGACGAACCGGGCCTCTGGCTGCGTGCGGGCATCGCAGGCCTGGGCGCCATGATTGGCGCACAGATCGGCGTGCGGCTCGCTCCGAAGGTCAGCGGACGGCTCGTGCTCGGAGTCATTGGCACGGGGCTGCTCATCGCCGGGGTGAGGCTGCTCCTCTAGCCCCCCTTATTCCGCCGTCAGACCCTCCAGCCCCCACGCTGCTCTGAACGACACGGGAAGAGTTGCGCAACCCGCGTGAGCGGCGACTTGTTCCGCCAGCGCGGGCGCATCTCCCGTATCCGTGAGCGCGAACATGCACGGGCCCGCGCCGCAAAGCGCCGGGCGTAACCCCACGACTTTGAACGCCTCACGCAGCGCCGTGTAGAACGGGTACGCCTCCCCCGCAACGGCGTCGAATGCGTTAACCACCTGCGCACCGAGCGGTTCGCCTGCGCGCAGACGATGCTCAACTGCTGCTGTAACGCTCCCGCCCGAGTACTGCTCCGGTCTCAGCAGTCCGTACATCTGCCCGGTCTTGTCGCGAGGCCTGGACACCTCCGGTACGGCAACGACCGCCTCGCCCTGCGGTGACGGCAACGGCGTGAGCCGCTCGCCCCTGCCCTCGCCCAGTGCTGTGCCCCCGGAGACGAAGAACGGCACGTCGCTCCCCAGTTGCGCCGCGATGTCGCGCAATCCATCGGCATCGAGTTCGAGTCCCCACAGTCGCCGCAGGCCCAGCAGCGCAGCCGCAGCGTCGCTGCTCCCGCCGCCCAGCCCACCCGCGGTGGGGATGTGCTTCCTCAGGTGAACCGTCGCACCCGCCGAGACACCACTCTCCCTTTGCAGCAGGCGCGCAGCCGCCAGGACGAGGTTCTCCTCCACCGGCGCCGCGTCCTTCGGTTCGACCGTCAGCGTGAGACTGTCCGACTCCTGGAAGGTCAACTCGTCTGTGAGGCTGAGCGCCTGCAGGATGGTCCGTACCTCGTGGTAGCCATCGGCGCGCCGCCCGAGCACCTCGAACGTCAGGTTGGCCTTCGCGGGAGCCAGCAGGCGCAGCACGGCTTACTACCAGCGGCGCTTGTACTTGGAGATGCTCCGCATCTCGCGCGGCGGGTCCAGTTGGCGGCCCATGATGGTGTACGAGACCTCGGCAACGTAAAGGCTGCCCTCCGAGTCCACGGCTATGCCGTGCGGAGCGACGAACTCGCCCGCCCCCTCGCCCTCCATCGGAGCGCCGAACCGGCAGACCAGTTTGCCGGTCAGGTCGAACACCTCGACGCGGTGCCCCATGTTCGGCGAGTCGAAGCCGCCTATCCCGTTCAGTTCGCCTACGTAGATGTGGTCCTGCCAGAGCACCATCGCGTCGGGACGGTGGATATTGTTCCACATCGTGATGAACCCGCCCTCAGCGTCGAATATCTGGATGCGGTGCGCCTCCCGGTCCACAACGTAGACCCTGTCCTCACTGTCTATGGCGATGTTGTGCGGCCGCATGAACTCCCCGGGGTCTATGCCAGGGCTGCCCCAGGAAAACCTGTAGTCGCCCGCGTCGCTGTACACGTGGATCCGCGCATTACCGTAGCCGTCGGACACGTACCAGTCGCCGTTGGACGGACGGATAGCCGCAGACGTCGGACGGTTGAACGGTTCGCCGCCCCATTTCGGCGACGGGTTGTTGCGGTTCCCCAGCTCGAACAGCTGCTCGCCCGCGCTGCTGAACTGCTGGATGGTATGGATGCCGTCGTCCGCCACGAGCAGCGTGTCGTCGTGAGCGATGTACAACCCGTGCGTGCGGTTACTGAAGTAGCCCTCGCCGAACGACTTGATGAAGTTGCCGTCCTTGTCGAACTGCACCAGTGGGTGCTCGCCCCGCGTCAGCAGGTAGACGTTGTCCTGGGAGTCCACCGCAACGCCAGGACACTCGAGCAGCGTGTAACCTTCGGGGATAGCGGGCCATCCCGGAACGTACTCATACTGGAAACCTTCGAATCCGAAAACGTCCGCCATCGCTACCCTCCGGCGGCATATCGCCGCGCCGATTCTACGTCAAACGGCCCGCATCCACGCCAGCCGGTCACTCCTGTCCTTCATTCCTGCACGCGAGTCCCGCAAATCAGGTACCATCCGCACAGCACGCATTCAACATCACCGGAGGAACGCAGCATGACTCAGAACGGCGCCCAGAAGGACTCGATCGCGCGCGGAGGCGGCGACGGCAGGTTCGCCTACGACAGGTGGATGGAGGCGCAGGGCCTCCCCATTCACCGCGGCTACTTCATCGAAGACCTCCGTACCGTGGAGGTCGCCCCGTGGCACGAGCGCGAGTGCAACGGCGCCTTCATCCAGGTTTCCGGAATGGAAGGCGTCGCTGAGGCACGCATCACGGAACTCCCGCCCGGCGCGAGCGCTCCCCCGCTCAAGTTCGCGCTGGATGAGGTCGTCTACACCCTCTCGGGGCACGGCATCGCCACGGTCTGGACGGACGGCGTGCCCAAGCACAGCTTCGAGTTCGGCCCGCGAAGCCTCTTCCTCATCCCGCGCGGCGCGCACCGGCAGTTTGCCAACGCCCGCGGCGACCAGCCCCTGCGCATGGTGCACAACAACTACCTCCCCGTCGCCATGTCGCTGGAACCGGACCCGGACTTCTACTTCAACAATTCCTACCCGCATCCCGAACTCCTGCAGCCGCGGGAGGACGAGCTCTACGCCGTCGCCAAGCGCGCGCCGGACATGGGCCGCGGCGCTACGTGGTACGGCAACTACTTCACCGACATGGCCGCCTGGAACGACCTCGTCCCGCACCGCCAGCGCGGTGGCGGCGGCCACGTCGTGGATGTCTCCTTCCCCAACTCCCAGATGGGAGGACACATGTCCGTCTTCCCGCCCGGCACCTACAAGAAGGGCCACCGGCACGGCCCCGGACGGGTCATCGTGATTCCGGCGGGTGAGGGCTACTCCATCCTGTGGCCGGAGGGCGGTGAGAAGATCATCGCGCCGTGGCACGAGGGCAGCATGTTCACCCCGCCCGACCGCTGGTTCCACCAGCACTTCAACGTCAGCGTAGAACCCGCCCGCTACCTCGCCCTCGCCCCGCTGCCGCAGTTCAGTGGTCACAGCGAAAAGGTGGAGGACCGCAGGCGCGACCAGATCGAGTACCCCTACGAAGAGGCTTGGATCCGCGAGAAGTTCGAGGAGGAACTCGGCAAGCGCGGACTGGAGAGCCTCATGCCGGAGGAGGCATACACGAACCCCGACTTCAAGTGGGGCTACCGCGCGGACGAGGAACAAGGTGCTGTGCTCGGCCTTCAGAACAGCCGCTAGCGCCACCTGTTTGCAGCAGAGACAAGAGGGGCGGCTCTTGTAGCCGCCCCTCTTCACGTCCCCAGTCTGTTCCGGAACGCTGGCCGGTGCGCAGCGAATGGTCTATACCAGCACCATCGACCGCACCGTGGGTATGCCGGACTTCGCGAGGCTCCAGTGCTCGCCGTGGTCCTCGCTCACGTAGAGGTCGTTGGCCGCTGCCGCAACCAGCGCGCCGCCGGGGCCCGCTACCATCGTTCTGACCATCGCATCGAAGGAATCGGGCAAGCCGTTCTCGAGCCGGAGCCAGTGGGCTCCACCGTCCTCGCTGCGGTAGAGAGCGGCGTTCGCCGTGCCGTTCGCGCGCCATCCTGGCGGAGGCGTCGCAGCAGCGGCCGTGAACAGCAGCCCGGAGTCCTCTGGCGCTGCAACCAGCGGCATCGTGTACGGTCGGTCCAGTCCCTCCTGCACCAGCGTCCAACTCTGACCGCCGTCATCGCTGCGGTGGAACCCACATCCCGTGGTCGCATACATGTGCTGCGCGTCGGGGTCCGCCATCACCTCGTGGACGTCGAAGAAAAGCCCCTCGTTCAGGCTCTCCCACGTAACGCCGTCGTCGATGCTGCGGAACACGCCGCCTTCCTCGACACCGACGTAGACGCCGCCTGCATGCGCGGGATCAGGGAAGATCGAGCGCACGTGCGGGATGTGCGGGGGCGGGGGGAACGTCCACGCCTCGCGGCCGGGGATGTCGTTGAACGAGTCGCAGCCAACCCAACTCGCTCCGCCGTCGCCACTCCGGTACACCATCGCGGGCGATACGCCCAACCACACGAGCCCAGGCACTCGAGCGTCGGCCCCTAAGGTCCAGGGCTGGACATCCACCGCACTGGGGTTCATCAGCTCCCATCGGTTGTGTCCGCTCCGGCGCCACACCGCTGCATCGTCCGTGGCTGCGTACACCGTGTCGCCGGCGCCCGCGAGCAACGGCCGTGCTCCGGGGCCGTCTTCCGCATGGAATTTGCCGCTGTCGAGGTGGAACGCGAACACACCGTCTTCTGTCCCCAGAACCAGCTCACTCATGACGACCTCCTTGCTTCTCCGGTAGTTGCTCTGTCGGTCAGTCTACTCGTCCACTGCAGGCGCCTCTACTCAGGGCGCTTGCCGATGCGCAGCCGGACCACGCCGCAGTCGCACAGGTAGTCCGTCCACGCCAGTTCGTCGAGTTCGTTCGGCAGCAGCGGCATCCCGCGTTCCGAATACGGCACTTCCCGCACGCGCGTGGCCCCGCAGTGCTCGCATGGCGGCTCCATGCGCAGCCCACCTTCCCCGCTTATCGTTACCCCGCTCATTCCGTCGCGCTCCGCCACGCACGGTACAGCGATGCCCACTCCGCCATCGTGAGCGTCTGCGCTCGCCGTGACGCCAGGATCCCCGCAGCTGCGAGCAGCCGCTCCGCCGCATCCGGCGGAACGCCCAGGCCGCCTGCCAGTGCGTTCCGCAACTGCTTGCGCGGCGCGCTGAACCCCGCACGCGCCAGCATGAAGAACCGTTCCGCGTCGTCCACCCCTTCTGCCAATCCTTCGTGCAGCACAATGCCAACCACGGCCGAGGTCACCCTTGGTTGCGGTGTGAACGACCCTGGACGTACGACGCGTGCGATGCGCGCGCTCCCATAGAACTGCACGGCCAGCGACACCAGCGACATCGCTCCCGGTTTGGCGCACATCTGCTCGGCCACCTCCCGTTGCACCAGCACCGCCGCCCGCTCCGGACGGCAGTCCGACTCGATGAACCGCCGGAGGATGGGCATCGCCGCATAGTACGGCAGGTTGCCGAGCATTTTGTACGGTGTGCAGCCTCCAAGCAGCGCGCCCGGGCGGAGGGCGCGCGCATCGGCTTCGACAACCTCCACGTTGGGCGGCGCTGATGCCGCGAGTGAGCGAGCGAGCGAGCCGTCCAGCTCCACCGCGATGACTCGTCGCGCCCGTTCCGCCAGTACCGCCGTGAGGGAGCCGCGCCCCGGCCCCACCTCGATGACCGTATCGCCGGAGCCGACATCCGCGGCGTCGGCTATCGAGCCGAGGATGTTGCGGTCGGTGAGGAAATGCTGCCCCAGGCTCTTTCTGGGAGCGCCGTGTGCCATGGTGGGCCTCGGAAACAGGTGCGCCGGAGGACGGTTCGGTGCCTCCGGCGCGCTGGACCTGGAGAAGAGAGGCCGTGCACCTCTCGTCGAACCGGGAGCCCGCGCGCTTGGCCGTGGAACCGCACTCGAACCAGACTGGTCTGCGGCACTCGGAGCACTCCGCTTAGCGCTGCTTCCTTCCGGACCTGACGCGGTTCACAGGACTCCGTCGCGCAGGGTCTGGCTCTCAACGTCCGTTTCCGGGCCAGAGACGGCGAGACCGGCCCTCTAGAGAGGAGTTCAACCCCGCTGAAGCGGATTTCGGGTGCAGGGCACC